>JANXAL010000123.1 GCA_025062325.1 Roseiflexus sp. | reverse complement strand
GTGACGCGCCTGTACCGCGAATGGGGCGCATCGGTGGCTGGCGGCGCGCCGGTGGGCATCAGCGGCACGTATGCCTGGCTCAAGTCGATCGGTGCGCTGCTGGACCTTGACCCGGTGCAGGTGGATCGGGTGGCGGAAGAGGAGCGCGAGAAAGCGCAGGCAGTGCTGGCAGCGAAGTCGCTCAAAGGGGCGCGGATTCTGGTGACCGGCTACGAGGGCACTGAACTGGCCTATGCGCGCTTGCTGGTTGAGGCGGGCGCTGAGGTTCCGTATGTCTCCACCTCGATTGGCGTCGATCCGCTGTCGCTCCCCGATGAACTGTGGCTGAAGGCGCGCGGGACGCAGGAGGTCGTCTATCGCAAGGCGCTGGAAGAGGATATGGCGGCGCTTGATCGGTATGCACCCGATTTCGTGCTGGGCACGACGCCGTTCGCGGCTGCGGCGAAAGAGCGCGGCATCCCTGCGATGTACTTTACCAATCAACTGGCATCGCGCCCCTTCTTCCTCAGCAGCGGCATGGCTGCGACGATTAGCTTCGTGGCCGAAACCCTGGAGCGCACCAACCGCTACCGTAAGATGGTTGCCTTTTTTGCGGAGTAATCAGCTATGCCTCCCGCAGTGATTCGCGATCTGTCTGATACGTCCGGGTACTGGGCGGCGGTGTGGACCATGTGTACCATGCCGGACGTCCATGTTATCGCTGATGCACCGATTGGGTGTTTCAACCTGGTAGCGACGGCAGTGCCCGACTACACCGATGCTATCCCCCATATCGAAAACATGACTCCGGCGACAATCACCGAGCAGGAGGTCGGTGCGAAAGGAACCAGTGACAAGGTGCGCTGGACGTATGAGAACCTCCGCGCTAGCGGTGCGCTCGACGGCAAACAGGTGATCGTGATTTCGACTGCCGAGAGTGAGATGATCGGCGCCGATCTGTCGTCGGTCGTGGCGATGCTCGGCGAGGGAACGCGCTTCTACTGGAGCAACTCGCTCTCGGAAGACGAATGGGCAGGACGCGACCGTGTGTTGCGCTGGCTGTGGGAACAGTTTGGCGCCCCGCATGCCGCTGGCGTCCAGCCAGCGCCGGGGACGGTCAACATCATCGGTCCGACCTACGGATGTTTCAACTCGCCGTCGGATCTGGAAGAGGTCAAACGCCTGATCGCAGGCGCTGGCGGACGGATTAACCTGGTCTACCCCATGGAGGCGACGCTGGCGGATACGCCGCGTCTGGCAGCCGCGCAGGTCAATGTGGTGATGTACCGTGAGTTTGGCGCGGGACTGGCGGGCATGCTCGGTCAACCGATGCTCTACGCGCCGTTTGGCATGCGCGAAACAACGGAGTTCGTGCGTGAGTTGGGGCGCCTGCTGGGAACGTCTGAACAGGCGGAAGCCTTCATTGCCCACGAAAAACGCACGACGCTGCGTGCTGTGTGGGATCTATGGCGTGGACCGCAGGGGGACTGGTTTGGCACCACTGACATCGGCATTGTTGCAGGGCGATCGTATGCGGAAGGGCTGGCGCGTTACCTGGGAGATGAGTTGGGTATGAAGATTGCCTTTGTGTCTGCCCGCCCCCGTCGCCCCGGCGACCCGGACAACGACGAGATCCGCCAGATGCTGCACCGCCGCGCACCTGCGTTTGTCTTCGGCTCGATCAATGAAAAGATTTATCTGTCCGAAGCGGGAGCGAAGTTTGCGCGCTTTATCATGGCGTCGTTTCCCGGACCTACCGTGCGGCGCGCAGTCGGCACGCCGTTCATGGGGTATCGTGGCGCAGTGTATGTGGTGCAGGAAATCGTCAACGGGCTGTACGACACCCTGTTCAACTTTCTGCCGGTCGATCAGGCGTACAGCATGATGCGCGGCGGTCCGCCGAAGATCGAGTCGGCGCCGGGGAATCTTCCCTGGTCGCTCGAAGCGAAGGCAGTGCTCGACGAGGCGCTGGAAAAACTGCCCTACATTCCGCGCATTTCGGCAAGTCGCCAGATGCAGATGCAGGTCGAGGCGCTGGCGCGCGAGCGTGCGCTCAAAGAAATCACGCCTGACCTGGTGCGCGAGGCGCTGGCGAACGCGGGGATGTGACGTCTAAAAGTAGGCATCGGGGCTGAAAACTGGCAATCCGGTCGTGGTTGTTGTATGAGCGACGTGATGTGACGTCTAAAAGTAGGCATCGGGGCTGAAAACCGCGAGCGGCGCCAGCAGGAACCCGCACCATGCTAGAGCGATTGTTGGGCGTTGCACGCGAACGATGGCCCACGTGAGGGCGACGACCACGGCCAGGGCGATCCGCGCCGAATGCACCATATATTCGCACGATGGCGCCGGGAGTGCGAGAACGAAAAGACCGTTGAGGAGCAGCGCCCAACTCGCAGGAGAGAACCGTTCCACCCCGTACAGCAGCGCAATCAATCCCCAGCACGTCGCGCCGAGCGATGGTGTGAAGACCCAGAGCATCTGAACAATCCAGAAGTCTGATGCCCGCATTGGGGTCGTGAGCAGACCGGTAAAAGGAAACATGCGATCCGCGGGAGCGCCAGCCTGAAAAGCGGCAGTCAATCCGCTCTGACCAAGCAGGGCGATCAGCATTAGTTGCCAGAGTGCGCCATGTCCTATGGAGAGCAGTCCAAACAGTGCCTGCTTTCTCCAGGGTTGTGTTTGCATATGCGAAATGATAAACGCAGTGGGATAGAGAACTGCTGTTTCTTTGGCGAGAACGGCAAGGCCAAAGAGAATTGCCGCTGGCGCTGGCCGGTGCGGTTCATATAGCGCAATACCCCAGAGGACGAGCGCGTAGGCTAGAATTTCGGTGAGATTGAGCTGAAGCGCGAAGAGTGAACCAATCCACAGCCCGAACACGATGCCAATCAGAGGTGACCGTCGATGCTGCAGCGCAATGCGGGCCAGCGCATACGATCCGGTGGCCAGCGCGCACAAGTTGATGCCAATGATCGCCCACGGGATGAATGCACCGAACGGTGCAGCCAGGAATGGCAGAAGAATGCGCTGCGCACGATAGGCTGGCAGATCGAGGTCGGCATTCAATGAAGGCAGTGATTGCGCCAGTTGGTAGACAAAGTAACCGTCAATTTCTGCAGAAATGAGGGGATCGAACGAATGCCGCATTAGTTTGATGTAGACGACAATTGCGCCGACGAGCCAGGTGATTGCGGCAATGGCGAGGCAAGCGAGAGTGGAGCGACGGATCAATGATGGAGGCTCTTCTTGCTGGTTCATAGACTAAGGATAATAGACAGCGCTTTTGCTATCTCCTGCATATACGCATCTTCCAGGTGTCCGAGAACCCGGATAATTCGGCGCTTGTCTATGACTCGTATCTGCTCATACAGTACGACCGAGTCCCGGCTCAAACCACCAACTCTGGCTGGCACAAATACGTGTGAGGACAATAGGGGGCGGCGGATCTTTGTCGTGAATGGAGCAATAATCATATGAGGGCCGACTGCGCTGGCTCGATCAATCGGGAGGATGACAACCGGGCGCACGCTCGCCTGCTCTGTCCCCATGTTCATCGTACACGCTCGTATGTTCCTCCTGACAATGCGAAGATGTGCTGATAACAAATCTGCGTCACAGGCATACTAGCTTCGCAGAACATCGATTGCTCTTCATAGCAGACGCTCGACCCGAATGATGTGATCCAGCAACCCGCGGCAGGCGCGGTCGATCATGTCATGGACTTCACGGAAGCGTCCGTTGTAGTAGGGGTCAGGAACATCGCGAAGACCAAGATCGGGCGCGTAGTCGAGGAGCAGACTGAGATGCACAAGTGAACTGCCAACCATGCGGCGCAGCGTCTCGAGGTGTGTGCGTTCGGCAGCAACGATATAATTGAAGTGCGCAAAATCATCGAGACGGACGATACGCGCACGATGGGTATAGCGGATGCCGCGTTCAGCAAGAATCGCCATGACGCCGGGATGCGGCGGCTCACCAACGTTCCAGGCGCCTGTGCCAGCGGAGTCGGTTTTGATCCGCCCGCTCAATCCTGCCTGCTCAACATAGTGCCGGAAGATGCCCTCCGCCATGGGGGAACGGCAGATATTCCCTGTACAGACAAACAGCACACCAATGACTCCGGTGTTCGCGTCGCTCACCTGCACTCCTGATGTATCATGGCGTCGGAAACGCTGCATTCTTATTGATGGAAAGTATACCATAACCGGAGTTGATGGAGACGCTCATTGAACGACTGACTGCAGTGCGCGAGCGGATTGCCGCTGCTGCGCGCCGCGTTGGCCGTGATCCTGCCACAATTCGCCTGGTAGGGGTGACGAAGGCGCACCCGGCAGAGGTGATCCGCATGGCGCTCGACGCAGGATTATGCGATATTGGCGAAAACCGGGTGCAGGAGGCGGAAGCCAAAATGGCGGCGCTTGCAGCGGAACGCCATCGCCTGACCTGGCATCTGATCGGGCATCTTCAAACAAACAAGGCAAAGAAAGCTGCGATGCTGTTTGACATCGTGCATTCGGTCGATAGCCTGCGCCTGGCACAGATCCTTGATCGTTATGCCGCCGAGGTGCGTCGTGAGGCGCAGGGTCGTCTGCCTGTGCTCCTGCAGGTAAATGTGTCCGGCGAAGCGACGAAGTCCGGGTTTGCGCTGTGGGGATGGAACGAGCAGCCGGACGTCTACGAGCGTTTTTGCGCCGATGTCGAGCAGATCCTAGCATTGCCGCACCTCGACGTGCGCGGGTTGATGACTATCGCCCCCTGGACGCCCGACCCGGAGCAGGTGCGCCCGGTCTTTCGCGCCGTGCGGCGCCTGCGCGACGATCTGGCGCAGCGCTTCCCCGCAGCCGTCTGGCACGAACTGTCAATGGGCATGACCGACGATTTTGAAATCGCAATCGAGGAAGGAGCAACCATGGTGCGGATTGGGCGGGCGATCTTTGGAGAACGATAGAGATTTGTCATCCGGGCAAGAATGTGCTACCATCGCGCGTACAGCACGAAAGTCATAGAGGATTGCAAGGAGGGGGACCTGTGAGCATTCTGGTCGATAAGAATACCCGTTTGCTGGTGCAGGGTATCACCGGGCGCGAGGGGGAGTTCCATACGCGCCAGATGATCGCGTATGGCACGAATGTGGTAGCGGGTGTCACGCCTGGTCGTGGTGGACAGACTGCGATTGACGGCAAAGTGCCGGTCTTCAACACGGTAGCGGAAGCCGTGAAACAGACGGGAGCGAATGTTTCGGTCATTTATGTGCCAGCAGCGTTTGCGCCGGATGCAATGCGTGAGGCGGCGGCAGCGGGCATCCCCCTAATCGTGTGCATCACCGAGGGCATTCCGGCGAACGACATGGTAGCGACATATGCGTTCATTCGGGAGTGCGGCGCACGCCTGATCGGTCCCAACTGTCCGGGGTTGCTCACTCCCGGTCAGGCGAAGGTGGGGATCATTCCAGGTAACATTGCCGCACCCGGACCGGTTGGCGTCGTATCGCGGAGCGGTACGCTCACCTATGAAGCGGTCGATGCCCTCACACGGATCGGGTTGGGTCAAACGACGATTGTTGGCATTGGCGGCGACCCGATCATTGGAACGTCATTTGTCGATGTGCTGGAGATGTTTCAGGCCGATCCCGAAACCGAAGCGATTGTCCTGATCGGCGAGATTGGCGGTGCAGCAGAGATCGATGCAGCAAAGTACATTCAAGCGCACGTGACCAAGCCGGTCGTCAGTTTCATTGCCGGGCAAACGGCGCCGCCGGGCAAGCGCATGGGGCACGCTGGCGCGATCATCACTGGCGGCGAGGGAACGGCTCAGGAGAAAATCGCCGCGCTCGAAGCCGTCGGCGTGCGTGTCGCGCGGCTGCCGACCGATATTGCGCAGTTGGTAAAGGAAAGCCTGTAAAACACGACACGGCAGTCTCAGAGGCTCTGCGCGTGTAGACGCTGTGTTGCAACGTCTGTACGCGCAGATGCCTATTGCAACAGCATCTCGAAATTCGGTTGATCACCACCGTTCAGGCGCCGGAAGGTGCGCTGAACCAGGCGCACGGTTCCTTCCCCTAGCCAGTATGTCAGGATCGATCCCAGAACGAGGCCAACTGCGCTGCCGACGGCTGCGCCAAGGCCAAAGATAATGTAGTGAGTGCGTCTACTGGCATTCATAACGATATCCTATTGCAGAACGACGACCGGGGTTGCTTTGCTCCATAGCCGTTCAAGCCGGTACCGGTCGCGCAGTTCGACAGAAAAAATGTGGACGACTACGTCCCCATAATCGAGGAGCACCCAGCCTGTGTCGGCAGTCCCTTCGATGCGCGGCTGAATGTCATACTCGCGGGCCAGCCCCTCGTCAATTGCTTCGGTAATCGCCTTAAGCTGACGCTCGCTGCCGCCAGTGCAGATGACGAAGTAGTCCGCGACAGTATTCAGTCGGCGCAGGTCCAGCAGCACAATGTTGCTGGCCTGTTTGTCCTCGGCAAGCGCCACTGCCCGCCGCGCAATTTCTGTCGCCTCTACGGCCTGTTCCTGGATCAGAGCAGCCTCCTTTGTCATCTCCAAAAGTTGGTAGCAATACCCATTGGGTACGATAGCTCTTCCTCTGGATTCTACCAGAATCATGGAACGCGTGCAACGCATTGTGCATGTGCGGTGCAGGCATAATGCGCTAGGAGACGCCGTATCGCTGTGGGCTGATGGAGATAAATCCGGTGTGCCAGCGCCGCCGTGTTGTATGCCTTCTAAGCTGCGGACTTATGAGCATCCAGAAATGCCGGACTATTTTCGCAATCTTCATCAACCCTCGCTCAGGCGTGGAAGCGCCGAAGCGACTTTTGTGAGCTCAGCTTGCAGCAGTGTTGGGCATCCGCGTGCATTGAGCGAGAACATGTGGTTGCCCCTTAATGCGACCAGCCCGGCGTGCGACGTGCTCTATGCGCTTTGTAGCAGGGACTCGGTCTGCGTTGATTGCAAACATGTGAGGAATCCGATGCCAAAACGATCAGGTTGTTTATCGGTGCTGTACCTATAATCTCATGCCAGCGTGTGCTTGGGCGCGCAGTGACTCGGTCCCCCCGCGTCTACACGGCGCCGAGAGAGGGTCTTGCTCAAGCGCTTGCATTGCGGGGCGCCAGAAGATCGCCATCCGCTGCAAAAGTGAGGATTGCTATGTATTCCTGCGTTCGCATGTGTTTGCTTGTCATCGCTGCCATCGCAACGTTATTCACTCCGCCGTTTGTCGGCTCGTCATCTGCGCAAACAACATCGGCGCGTCGTCCTTGTTCCTTCGATAATCCGGACGGATGGGTCACATGTTCACCATACTACTTGCTACTTGTATCGCCGAACGAAAGACGTTTATTTTACGCGCTATTACCCTGAGACCGGGCATAATCTCTATCTTCCGTTTCTGAAATACTGGGATTCGGATGGGTGGTCTGCCTGTCTTTGGCTACCCTATCAGCGAGGCGTTCCTGGAGCAGATTGAAGGACGATGGTACATGGTTCAGTACTTCGAACGCCAGCGCTTCGAGTGGCACTATGATCCCGACAATCCTGAACACCGGATTTCGATCTTGAACAGCGGCCGAGAAGCTGAATATTGGTTGCCTTTGTCTCAAAGTGTGCGATTAGGTCGTCTAGGCGTAGAGGCGCTGAACCGCCAGGGACGCGACTGGCAATCATTTGCAAAGGGCGATCCCGCCGCACCGCATTTCTTTGCCGAGACAGGTCATGCGATTGCGCCGGAGTTTTGGGGATACTGGTCGCGCCACGGAATAGAAATGGACGGCAAGCCTGGTTTTTCTTTCGCTGAAAGTCTTGCACTGTTCGGGTATCCGATCTCTGAAGCGCAGATTGAGAATGGTCGTCTGACGCAGTGGTTTGAACGGGCGCGTTTTGAATATTTTCCTGAGTTTGCAGGGACGCCATACGTTGTGCAACTGGGTCTTTTAGGAAGTGAAATAGCATCTGAACGCAAAGAAGAAGCGCCGTTTCTGCCGACCAATGCTCTCGATGAAGCGCGTGCCGCCGGTCAGCGGATGTTGCTGGCTTCCGGTCAGGCGCTTCAGCGTCCGCTTGCGTCGCGTCCAGAGTTGCAGGCGGAGGCTGATCGAGCTGCGGCTGATTGGCACCGTGCATTTACTACGGGAGGAGACTCGCATTCGCCGATGATCCGTGTGGGTGCAACCTACGCTAACCGAGGAAACTATCTCGCGCCATCAATGTGGGGTATTCACCCGCATGATCCAATTGGTGGAACCATTGGAAAAGAACAGGCCAATTTCTCTTTCGGTTTTTTCGAGTTCTCAAAGCTGACTATTGGAGTATACCGTCATGAACATCTGGGTACCCCATCGGTTACGATGATCTTCATACCCGAACCCTGACTTGTGTGAGACTTTAGCGCTCCTCTTGAAGCTGAGGACACCTGCGGTTTCCAGTTCTCGGTTCTCAGTTCCTGGTTCTCACCCCCCAACCCCCAACAACGGCGCCAGCGCCCTCCCTGCCGTTTGCATCAGAAACGTCACCAGCGCCGACTCGCGCAGCGCCGAGTCCCACGGTTCGATAGGATAAGCGTGGATTATCAGTGCAAGCGCAGTAATCAGGAATGCAGCGTGAATGACCCCCAGCGGCGCCCCCAGCCCGTAGTCGGTTTTTCCAAAGATGATCAGCCCGACGTACAATTGCAGCAGCGACGCGAGCAGGCTCGCGCTTCCGCTCACGAGCGCCAGCAGAACGAGGGCGCCGCCGATTTCGGCAATGGCGCGATTATCGACGAACGACATCAGCGCATCGGCTGCCAGCGACCCGTAGCGACCAGCGACGGCAACCCCGGCGGCAAGCCCGGCGAGCGCCAACAGTTGCCGCACGAGGCCCCAGTAGAAGCCAGCAATGCCCGCCAGCGCCAGAATGATGGCGATCACGATATCGAGCAGGTTCATGGTCATCGAGCGACCGCTGGCGCAATTGATCCTTCAATCTGTTAGCGCCGTTATGGATGACTACAACGGTTCGACGCCATGATACCTGAAGTTATCGCTCTCATATGGTTTTTGAATAATTATTCCGCTATCCGCTCATCCGCCCGGCGCCTAAAGTCGCAGGCTACGGTTGCGAAGCCTGCCTGCGCAGGCTAGACCGGGCAATACCGGATTATTTTCTCAAAAATCGCAAGTCACGGGCTGCGGTTGCAAAGCCTGCCTGCGCAGGCTAGACCGGGCGATACCGGATTATTTTCTCAAAGACCATCACCTGCCACGCCAGCCGCTGCGCTGCCAGCGACGACCGGTTGACCACATCAGTTTTCACGAAGCGCCGGGCAGTTTCATCGTCATAACCAGGAGTCGGTCGTCCGCAATTATCGCCTCACCAGAGGAAGGAATACGCGATAGCCTGTTCCCACGACCGGATCACGGCGCTGGATAGCGCGATTGTCCCACGCCACGCGTGTACTCAACACGTCAGCCACTAGCAACTCTACCTGCCGCCCCGCCATCCCGCATCCCGGCTCAACTGCAGTGGCGGCGCGCACGTTCAGACTGTAGACTAATTGACCATCCGCTTGCTGCACCTGCCCCTGACCGCAGACCTGTCCCGCGATCCGCGCAACCACGGTCTGTCCCGCTGCTAGCGTGAAACCGGGCCCACCCTGTACCAGGCCGTAGTAGGTCGCTGGCGGACTGGCGCCTGCTGGCATGCTTGCCAGGCTGGCCATGCCCGTCGTGCCTGCACCGTGGCACACGGGTTGGCTTCGCCCGCATCACGGATGCTGCGCAGCTTCAGCGTCGTCGTGGCGGGATTGGTGGAGAAGATCCAGTAGCCGCGACTGAAGTGGAGGCAACTGAGGTCGTTCACCCAACCTGGCACATCTGGGCTGTAGACCTTCCACGGGTCTGTCGTGTCGCGCGGGTCGTAACCCACCACCTGGTTGTATTGCCCGGCAATCGATGCGAATGCCTCCGATGGCGGCTGCGCCAGTTGCGCCGGGTAGCCGTACAGGTTCCAGCCCGGATCCAATACACTGGTGAGACTGCTCAGCAGAGCATAGATCCCCGGTCCCTGATATGGGGCTGAGGCCACATTCACGGTTGTGTCCAGTCGGGTCGGCAACTCCACCCATGCTGGCCTGGCTGCGTCCGGGTTGCGGTAGTACACCCGGATGCCGCTCTCCTCCCCCGCTGGTACTTCAGCGCCCAGATAACTGAAGCTTACACTCGCCTGCGGTCCAATCAGCGGTGGGTTGATTGTCGATGCGGTGAACCGATAACTCGTACCCACGAATGTCGTGCCGGCTGGTGGATCCGGCGGCGAGGGAACCTGTTGCAACAGCAGGAACTGCCCTTCACCAAATGTCAGCGCCGGGTCGCTGAACAGCACATCCCCCTCCGATGTGGCGACTGCCGCGTGACCAGTGCGGATGAAGCCGCCACCGGTGGCCCGCGCGCCGCCACCAGCGGTGGCGCGTGCGCCGCCGCCACCGGTCGCCCGCGCCCCACCGCCGCCAGTCGCCCGCGCGCCGCCGCCACCGGTGGCGTGTGCGCCGCCCGTGGCCCGCGCGCCGCCGCCAGCGTTGCCCTCTATCCCAAACGCTGCCACCGTCTCACGACGCGGCTGCTCGCCTTCCACCCACACATGCACAAAACCAGTCGGCATGAACGCGGGCAGGGTGAATCTACCGGCGTATGCCCCGCCGCTTGCGCTGAGGGTGACCGGTTGCGGCCACCTGAGCAGCAGATCTGCCTGCGGGTTGTCCACCGGGTAAAGCGCCGCCTTGAGGGTAAGCCCTGGGGTGAGCGTGACATTGCTCACCCGCACCTCGAGAGTGGCAGAGGTCACCAGCGTGATGCGAACATCCGGCTGCCAGGACGTGCGGCCATTGACCCCTCACCGGGTCACTGCCAGGTGCTCGTCTCCGGCGCGGACCTCTTCGCACCAACCCACTGCTGTCGTTCGGCGAAGACGTACACCCGGTCGCCGCGCGCGCCGCGCGCCAGCACCTGGTCGAGCATCGCCCGCCCCGGCGGGATGAGCCGGTTATTCGGTTCAGTGTCGGCATCAGAAGCGTCGTCCTGGAAGGTAAGCGCGCGAGCGCACACCTAACTCCAGGCGCGCATTCGTCGCAGCGTCCACCGTCGCCAGCACTGGCGAGTCGAGCGTTGCAGTCGGCGAGATTGGCGCGTACTCATACAACTCAGTGAACGGAATGTCCAGGCGCACTGGACCAAGGCTCCCCGGCGCGCCAAACACGCCGGACGGCGCCGTAAAGACCGGGAAATGACGTGTGGATGTTCGTCCAGTCGCTGGCGCCGGTCTCGCGGTGCGCCAGGGTTTGCGCGCAGTTCGGTGTGCAGCCCGGATCCAGCCAGTCGGCCTGCGGATGGAACTCGATACTGGCATAGGGGTCGTGCATGATGCCTGGACAGGCGGCATATGGGATGGTGATCAACGTGTCGCTATCGCGGCCCACATAATGGTCGTCGAGGAAGAACAGGTAGTGACCGAGTTCATCCACCAGCACCCGCGACCAGTCATCAGCCAGTGAGACGCCCGGTTCACCAAACCGGTTCCAGGTCGCGCCGATGATCACCTGACCAGGACTATAGGTTACTCGATTGGGCTGACCATCAACAGTGTAGGTGGTAGTGAAGGGTCCCGTGGCGACGCCGCCGATGACAGCATTTGGGCGAGCGCGATTGGAGGCGGCAATACGGATATGCGCGTGGTCCCGGTTCTCTTTGGCGAAGAAGATATCCACCCGCCCCAACGCCGCCTGGCCATTAGTGGCGTCGAAGAGCAGCTCCGAGGCGCGCTGCAGGTTGTAGCGCAGTTGGGTCGTATAGCGTTCATCGCTGCGCGCGTCCCATTCCAGCGAGACAATCAGACTGACGAGCGCCAGCAGGCGGGCAAGGCTGACGGTGACCGTCTGGACGCCGCTGGTCTGCACCACATGTCCCTGGGGTTGCAGACCATTTGGGCTTTGTGTAAAGCTCAGGTTGGTGGCGTACAGATCGACAGTATCGGAAAAGGGCCGCATGGCAGCAGGGAAGCGCGGGTCGGACGGCGACACGGGTGCAAGGGCAATGAGAGTGTCACTGATAGCCAGCGCACCGCGACCAGCAAGATAGCCGTTCTGATCGGTGGTGAAGGCGGGGTGTCCGGGAAACGGCGCCATCAGTCCGCGGGGTTGGGTCGGGTCGCACGGCAGGCGATAGACGATAGCATCGCGTTGGGGCGTACCGGCCGGATCCACCACCTGCACCTGCGTCCCGCGGACGCGGAAGGGGAAGGTGGCGGCGGAGGCGTAAGGGCGCTGGAAGAGCGGTGTGCCGTTCGGGCCGGTGGTCGAACTGGGATAGGCAATCAGGCGGATGACGACGTTATCCGACTGGCCGAACACCCCGGAGGCGAAGGTGTCCCAGATGAAGGTGTGGCGTCTCGCCGTCGGTGCGCCACCAATCCACGTCGGGCGTTGAGCAGGATTGCCGCCTCCCAGAATGGCGGGACTCCCGTCTGATACCGCGTTGGCGGCAGTACTGCCCATGCGGTCATCAAAGCGCCAGGCGCCAGCCAGCCCTGCTTCAGTCCCGGTCGCGGTTACGCGCATATTGGCCTGGATCTCCGCCAGGGTGCGTGCAGTATTCCAGATGCGTACTTCATCGATCGCGCCAGCGAAAGCCTCATCACTACCGGACCAGCCGAGCGTGAGCGGCATGACCTGGAGATTGAAAGCAGCCGCCGTACTGCCAACAAGCGCGCCATTCCGATAGACCTGTAGTGCCGGTTGGTAGACGAACAACGTTCGCAACCGAGACCTGATCATCGACGCCATCGAAACGCAGGGCGGTGCCAGAGGTTTCAGTCAATGGCATCGATGCAGCGACAGCGGGACGCCAGTTGCCACCGCAGTTCAGCGAATAGAACCCCCGGACTTCACGCACGGGTTCGCCTTCCGGATCGTGGAGCGTGTAGGGGATGCTGATCAGACGGGTGTTCTGGATGTTGACGACGGAATAGAAATTGGCAGCGCCATCTGTACCTGGGTGGCTAACTGTGATCGTTGGTGATGCGGCCGCAAGAATGCTGGCTAGCGACCGTTCAGGTTGCTGTACTCACTCGTGTCATTATTCCCGCCGCGTAACCCCGGTCAGCCCCTCACGCTTCGGCGCCGCCGGCACTCCCCACTCATCTCGCACCCGCGCAGCTTCATACGGGTCGGCGCGCTCCAGGAGCGCGATGGCTTCAGCGAAGGATGCGCTGGCGTCATTCGTCCGTCCGGCGGCGCGCTGTGCCATACCCAGCGCGCGCAACGCAATCCCGCGCTCGATGTCCTGTCCCTGTTTGGCGGCATACTCTACTGCACGTTCGGCATGGCGCAGCGCGCCTGGCGTATCGCCACACGCAAGCGCAAGTTCAGCCTGGATGCGCGCCAGTTCTGAAGCGGCGCTTTCGGCGCCGGTTTTCCTGATCAGCGCCCCGGTCGACTCCAGGAGATTGCGGGCTTCGTCGAGTCGGCCGGTGCGCACCATCAGATCAGCGAGGGTGTTCTGACCAACGATCAGCCAGTAGCTGTCGCCGAGCGCTTCGGCGATCTGCAACCCGGCCCGCTACACGCGCTCACACATGTCGTAATCGCCGGTGCGCAGCGCAGCAAAGCCCTAGTTATACAACGCCATGATCTGCAACTGGCGGTCGCCGATCCGTTCGGCGAATGCCAGCACCTGCTCCAGTTCGGTCAGCGCGCCAGCCGGATCGCCTGCCATGATGCGGTCGAGCGCCAGGTTGTTGCGCAACTTCGCAGCGCGAATATGGTCATAGATCTGTTCGCAGACGGCGATTCCCTGGCGGATGTACGCCATGCCGCTGGTGAAATCGCCGCGCATACTTGCCAGCGTGCTGCGTGTGGTCAGGATGTTCACGCGCAACTGGCTTGCTCCAGGCGGCATCAGAGCCTCGGCGCGGTCGAGCGCCGCCAGCGCCGTCTTTCCAATGCCAGCGGCGCCGATAATGGCGATCACGCGCTCACCCCAGCTCCGCGCGATACCAGGCAAGATCGCTTTTGCGCCCGACCATTCGCGTCCCGTCGGGCGGACGTGACGTAGGCAGCGCGGGAAGCTTCTGCCGACCCATCAATCGCTCCAGCTCCGCGAGCAGTTCACGCGCTGAGGGACGATCGTCCGGGTCGGGGGCCATGCCACGAATGATCATGTCGTCGAGTTGTTCTGGCAGATCGGAGATGAGCGGGCGAGGGGACAGGACTGGCGGCGGCGCGCCGCTCAACAGGAAGCGCCACGTTGCCGCAAGGGCATACACATCCGAGGCGGGCGAAGCGCGCTGGCGCCACTGCTCCGGCGCGGTATAGCCAATCGTCCCTTCAGAGCCGCCTTTACCGCTCACCTCCTGCGCCAGCCCAAAATCGATCAACCAGACTCGCCGTTCGCTATCGACCAGGATATTGCCGGGCTTGATATCGCGGTGCAGCACCGGGTGCGGCGATCAGCTATGCATGTAGAACAGCGCATGCGCAATCTCGCAACCAATGCGCGGGACTTCGTCGATGGCGAGGGGACCGTCGCTTCGTACAATGCTCATCAGATTTCTGCCGACCACATACTTCATCACCAGGCTATGAGTGGTATCCACGTGGTCGTAGATTTCGGGAATGTTTGGATGGCCGGGGGTGTTCAGTGAGGCCAGCGGGCGCGCCTCGCGGGCGAAACGCTGCGCGGCTTCTGCGCGGCGCCGTTTCGACCAGTCTGGCGCAAACACCAACCGCTTAACGACACACGGACGATTGAGCCAGGTGTCTATGGCGAAATACGCCTCACCAAAGCCGCCGCTGCCCAGGAGGTATTTGCAGACATAGCGCCCCGCCGGATCGACCTGCGGCAGCGCGGGCGCGTCGGCTGGCGCGCGTGGCTGTGCGGAGTTCGCAGAGTCGCTGCCGCCTCCTGGCGATCCGCGTCTGGATATGCGGACGGATGGTGTGGCGCACGATGAAGCGGTCACGCGCCGGTCCGGCGCGTGGCAGCGCACATGTGTGGCGGCGTCCGGGTCATTCGCGGCAGTGCAGCATTCAGGACAGACGTCACCTGCGCGGATGTCGGCGCGTCCACACGTGGGGCATAGAATGAGCGCAGCCTGCTTCATCGTTGCACGTTCGTGTACGAAGCATGTTACGCGGATTATAGACCTGCGATGCACATTCGTACAACAGTGTGAAAAGATTGTAATCACGATTGACGGCGACGCTCGTTCGCTCTGGCTTAATGTCGGCCGAACTGGCGCCGGGTCAACCACCAGGCGCCAGCATAACCGGCCAGTGCCAGGCCGCTCAGCCAGGCAATCGGAATTGTCATTTGTGCGCTGTTGATGAAGAACTCGTTCTCGATCAGTATCAGGCCATGCTTGAGGGGCATAATGTTGCTGACAACGTCGATCACTGGCATGAAACTATCGAGGAGCAGCAGGAAACCGGAAAAGAAGATCGAAAGCAGCAAGATCAGCATGGAGAGCTGAACTGCCTGCGAGTCGGTTGTGACCAACGCCGAAATGACAAACCCGATCCCTAGCGCACTTACGATCAGGAGCAGCGCTTCCAGCGCCAATCGCCACCACGCACCGAGGAATGGCACATCAAGCGACAGCATGGTAATCAACACCAGCAGTGCTGTGAGGGCCGCCACTACCAGGATGAGGCCCAGGCTCTTGCCGACAATCATATGCAAAGGCGAGATGGGAGAGATGCGGTACATCTCGATAGACTCAGCCAGTCGCTCGCGTACCAGCGACAGCGCCGCGAGCGTTATCGCCCAATGTTGCATCATCAACGCGATCAGGCGCGGCGCGAAAAAGGCAGCCGCCGCAGGTTGCACCTCTGCGATATTGGTATAGGTGTGTTCGAGGGGGGCAATGATAACATCCGCCGGAATCGCTGATAGCGCCTGAATCTGCTGGCGGAGCTGGGTGATGCGATCTGAGGCTTCAGCCAGACGCTCATCGGCCGCCTCGAGGCGCCCGTGCTCCACCGTGTCGCGCAGCGTGCGAATATTGTCGCGTAACTCGGTCAGCTCCTTCCGCATACCGGAGCTGAACAGGAGATCAAACTGCAATGACTGCTCAAGATATGTCTCAACTGTCTTTAGTCGTTCGATATCAATGGTCTTAATAACCGCCAGATCAGCGCGGATCGAACCGATCTCCGCCTGCGCTTCCTGGAGGAACCGCTCGGTTTCCTTTAGCTCGGCTTTGCTGCGCTCAAAAAAAGTGGCGAGGATCGCCTCGTTGATCTCGTTAATCTGACCGTAGGCGACGACCTGCGCGTAGCCGGAGACAAACGGGTTGATCAGGTTCGTCTGAAACTCAATCGGAATGCGCGTTTTGCCCACAATCACATCGTCCAGTGACTCTGACCAGATTTCAACTACATCGACCTTCCCGGCGCGCAGGTCGTTCAGTGCCTGTTGCCGGTCCGTCATCGTGGTCAGCGAGGCGAAACTGTTTTTTGCAGCACGCTCAATATCAGCCACCGGATAATGCGCTGGCTGATCCGGCGGCAGCACCAGGATGGCGCGCAACCGCGCCTGCGTTCCCTGGTAGGTGAACCCGAACACCAGCACAATCAGCAATGGTCCGAGCAGCAGAATCGCAATCAGCACCGGCTGTTGCACAATCTCAAGCAGTTCTTTTGTGGTAAACGCCAGAGTATAGCGTGTATGCGCCAGCAATCGTTGCAGGGGACTCTTCGTTCGACGCCGGACCTGCGCCGTTTCGCCAGGATGAGCGGTGTGCAAGGCCATAACATCCTCCCACGCTTATGGTCAACCCGCGTACGCGCAAAGAGGAACGGGTTCATTTTGTCAGGATTGAGAAAGCCTCATCATATGATGGCGCCTGAAGCACTACTTGAGGATTGGTAAAACCGGACTCCTTGAGTTTCGCCAGCACCAGAGCGCGGCATGCCTCACCTGCATCAATCGTTGTGCGCGATTGCGCACCATTCGCAATCATCGTCTGGTTTCCCTCAGACGAACTGGTCGATTCCAGGTCAACGGTGAGGTACAGCACCCCCGGAAAGCGGGCACTGGTGCGGATATCCCTGACGATCGGCAGGGTCTGAAGTGCGCTGAACGCTTTGACGGCATCGGGTCGTTCGACCTCCACCACCAGCGCATACCCCCCGACGGCCAGGCGGAGCAGCCCCGGCGGCGGACCGTAGTAAACCACCCGCCCGGCTTTGAACATCAGTACCAGGTCACAGTGCTCAACCTCATCGAGATGCTGCGTTGCAACCAGAAAGGTCCGCGATGGTCGGTGATCGCGCATGTCGCGGAAATGATCCCAGATCTCTTTGCGGGTTACCGGATCCAGCCCGGCAGTGGGCTCATCGGCAATCACCAGGTCCGGTTCGTGGACCAGGGCGCAGGCAAGCGCCAGACGGCGCAGCTGACCGCCCGATAACTGGCGCGGCAGTTTATGCCCGTGCTCACGGCGCTCAAGTCTGACGCTGTGCAGGATGCCTTCAAGTCGCTCCTGACGCCCGCGGTACGGTACATCGTAGAGCGATGCGACAAAGTGCAGCGCATCCCACACGGTGAGCTGGCGCGAGAGCAGATAGTGCTGGGGCACATAACCGATGTGTGCGCGCAGCGTCGCTGGCGAGGAGGCAGGATTTACCCCGAGCACCGCAATCGAACCTCCGGCATCAGGCGCATGCTCGCCGGTCAACAGGCGCAGGAAGGTCGTCTTGCCACACCCCGACGGACCAATAATCGCCACAATCTGACCTTTGGGGATCTGCACGGAAACATCAATGAGCGCGCGCCTGGTCGTTGCCTCGCTGGCAGTGACATAGGTCTTGGAAACATGCGCCAGTACAACGGCATATTCGGGCGATGCGCCGTGATGCTGTGAGTGAGCGATCCGGCTTGCAGTCGGTGAGTTCACAGGACTGGTCATAGAGCGCTCCATCTGTCACAGCGAAAGAGCCGCTGATTCCAGGTCGTGAGTACACCGGTGACGCAGTGGTTGCAAGGCGCTGGCTGGCGTGGACGCGCGCGAGAATTGGCGTATTGGCAGGTTGATGCCACCGATATACCACAGGCGCCGCCAAACGACCAAGCATCGGAAATTAAGATCACGTTGCTCCCTCCTACAGGCGAGCGTACTGTCACACTGGCGGATGCGCTATCTCACGTTGCCCCCTCCTACAGGCAGCGTGCTGTCACGCAGGTGGCTGCACGATTGACCGTTGTGGCGCAAAGTAAATAACAGGAACGCGAGGGGGTTGTTCGCCATTGGGAACAGGAAAACCCGCTTCGCTGCTGCAAAACTCTGCCCCGCGCCCCCGGATCTCCTCACAAAGCGTTCTGCAGCTATTTATAAGGCTGGCACGAAGGCACGTCGGGCTTTGGCATGAGGAAATAGAAGCATCAAACACGGACCGCCAGACGAGAGGAGGAACCAGTTATGCTGCAGCAGAACGCCACGATGACGGTAGAGACGAACGTCTCGTACATCCCGCAGGCAATGTTTGTTGTGTATCACACCGCCAACTCCAGAAATGCGCCCGAGACCTGGAATCAGCTCCTGATCCATACCTGCTGCTATGGCAAATCGCTGGCGGCCTGGATTCGCGAGGGTGTGCTGGTCGATGGTTGCGCACGCTCGTATGCCCCCTTGCTCGAAGCGGCTGAGGCGACCGCCCGCCTGCGTCTGCTCCGCATGCTTAACGAACGGTACGATGCCGACGCTGTTGTCTGCATCCCGTTCACGACCAGGCACGGCAGCGCTGGCGTGATGGCGGTCCTCCAGTCCGCCATTCCCCAGGCGCAGTCGCGTGCCGTGGATGGCGCTGCTGCGTCCGCAAAGCCGCACTGGTCGGAGATTATGTTCGAGCAGAACGCCCGGCGCCTGCCCACAACCGTGTACTCGGCGGACATCACAACGCTGATCGACGCCACCTGCTCGCGATGATGGTCCAGATGCGTGTCTCGTCCGCATCGACGGACCGAAATGGCCGTCAGCCCGGCAGACCTGCCGCCTCCACGATCAACGGGGAGGTGGTCGTGAACGCGCGCTCAAACCTGTCAGCGCCATTTGGATCCGCCGTCCTGGTCTCACGAAGATTAAGAGTAATCGATGACGCAACGTGTCGGATTTCAACCGGTTGTCATTGTTCAGAGGTACTGTCTGAGTACGCCGGAACACACGATTGCGGGAGGACGCCAAGACAGACCGTGTGCGCCAGCGGGGTGAACGGCGCTGCAAGGTAACACACGATTTCAGGAGGACGACAATGCAGACACCTCCTGTCCAGGTTGTGATGGCGACGCTTGATTTGTTTCATGGACTGACGCCCGATGATTTGGCCCGGGTCGCTCCGGCGCTGCGGTATGTGACGCGCGCCGCTGGCGCAACGCTCATTACGGTGGAGGAGCCGGGCGAGCAGGTCTTCATCATCTGCAACGGCGTCGTCAAAGTGCACGTGATCCAGCCCGATGGCCGCGACATCGTGCTGGCGCTGCTCGGCGCCGGTCAGATCCTCGGCGAGATGAGCCTGGTCGATGGCTTTCCCGCCAGCGCCAGCGCGCTGGCGCTGGAACCGTGCACGCTGCTGGCAATCGAACGGCGCGCATTCGAGCATTTGCTGCGCACGATACCGGCGCTGGCGTACAACCTGGCGCTTATCCTCAGTCGCCGGTTGCGCCGCGCCAATCTCCATCTTCAGGCGATGCTGACTCTCGATCTGCGCACCCGCGTGGTGCGCCAGTTATTGTTGCTCGCTCACGAATTTGGTCAGCCTACCACTGATGGCGGCCTGCGGTTGCCGCTCCGCCTGACCCAGAGCGACCTGGCGGACCTGGTCGGCGCGTCGCGCTTCCGTGTCAACCAGGCGCTGATCGAACTGCGGCAGCGGGGGATCATTGCCACGGATGCCAGCCATCGGCTGATTGTGCGTGACTACCACGAGCTGGCGCGGCTGGCGCCGGAACTGGATCTCCAGCGTGTGCGTGAGATTGGCGCGGGATGACAGGCTGGCGCACTGTCACGCACGTGGCTGCACCACTGCCCGCTGCGCTGTAGAGTGAAGCCATCAATGCGGACCGCACCCTCCCCAGCGCCGCATCTCCCGCGTCCGCATCCCCCGTATCGTCGCGTGAAGCCAGGAACGCGGAGCATGTGCCGCATTTCCGCACGCGAAGCCGTCTGACGCCGGGCAGTGACCACGGAAAGGAGGCATTGTGATGAAGCCGAACCGACAGTCAACGATCACGCGGATGCTGGCGCTCCTCGTCATCCCGCTGCTCCTGATCGCCGCATCCAGTCACGCTGCGCCTGCCAGACAGGCAGGCGATCCGTGACCAACCGTGACCCTCCCAGCCAGTGCGCTTTAGCCGGGCCGCAGGATTGCCACAAAAGCGTCAGATGACGATCCGCTGCACGCTAAACTGGACACCGCCCTCTACGACCTGATCGTGGCGGTTCGTTCCGCGCCGGATCAGGCGGTGCGCATTACCGACACTGATCTGCCAGCGTTGACGATCAACGATGTGACCGTGCTGGAGGGCGACGGCGGCGTGACCGACGCGGTGTTCACGGTGCGGCTGTCAGCGGCGCGTCCGGCGCCGGTCAGCGTGGTGTGCCGC
>JANXAL010000037.1 GCA_025062325.1 Roseiflexus sp. | reverse complement strand
AAGCGGCAACAGTCCGATAGCAGCATGTTCCATCGCATGCAGCGCATCGAGCGCATTGTTGCACACCTGCGCAACTTGGCGACAGATCGGTTCGGCAATTGTCCACCAGACCGCGATGGTGCGAAACGTCTGCGGCGGCATGGTTAGATCGTGCTCGCTGATCACCTCGTCGGTGTAGTGCTTCTTGCGTTTGTAACCGACGACCTGGCGCGTTACGTCAACTACTCCCAGCACAATGGTTGCTGCTCCAACCTGGCGTTGCTGACGCACCTGCCGTACCGCAATCTCAGTCTCGTCGATGGTCTGGGTGTAGTACTCGACCCGCGCTCTCCGCGCCAGCGCCTGTCGGGAGGTCAGTTCCACGACGACATACGTATCGCCCTGGTGCATGTAGACCGCGCCGGGAAAGACCTCGAACGGTGCGCGAGTAGCAGCGATCTGCTCGATCCGATGCCCCGAGTCGCTGTCTATCAGTTCAATCGGATCGCCATCGGCGCTGCGGATGTTCACACGCGCAGCAGGACGGGCAGCGCCAGCATACGCAGCGCGACCATCCGGCAACGTCGTCAATTCGCCGCGCCGTAGCAGCCAGTCGCGCAGTTTTGCGAAGGCGGCGCCAAACCAGACCTCATCGGCGTCGTGCAGCGGCAGTTCGGCGGCGGCGCAACGCAACTGATCGCTCAGGATGTAGGGGTTGTCCAGCGCGACCCGTGCGTATTCGTGCGGTCGGCTGAAGAATTCCGCCGGATGCCGCATATAAAACTGGTCGAGCGGATCGTCTTGCGCCACAAGCGCCGCCAGACTCTTCCCCTGTGAGCGTCCGGCGCGTCCTGCCTGTTGCCAGGCGCTGGCAATCGTTCCTGGAAAACCGCCGATCACGACTGCATCGACGCCGCCGATGTCAACCCCCAACTCAAGCGCATTGGTTGACACCAGCCCGCGCAGGTCACTGCGGGCAAACGCCTGTTCCAGACGACGGCGATCCTCGACAGTATAGCCAGCGCGGTAGGCGGCGATCTGTTCGGCGAGCGGCGTTGACGGATTATGGCTGTTCTCTCCAGGAGCGTTGTTTTCCAGCGCCTCACGCGCATAGCGCAGCACCAGTTCTGCACCGCGCCGGGTGCGCGTAAAGGCGAGCGTCTTGACACCGGCGCGCACCAGGGTCGCCAGGAGGTTCGCCGTCTCGACGTTTGTGCTGCGTCGTTGACCGTTTTCCGGCAGCAGGAGGCGCATCCATGCCGGAACGCGCTGATTGTCAATCACCGGCGGATTCCAGAACAGGAAGGTGCGCTCCCCCTGCGGCGCGCCATCGTTTTCGATCACCTGCACCTCATCGCCGACGAGCGCCGCCAGATGCTGCTGCGGATTGGCGCTGGTCGCCGAGCAGCAGATGAACTGCGGCGCGCTGCCGTAATGGGCGCACAACCGCCGCAGCCGCCGCATGATCAGCGCGACGTGCGTGCCAAACACACCGCGATAGGTATGCGCCTCGTCGAGCACAACATAGCGCAACTGCGCCAGGACCCTCCGCCAGTGCGCGTGGTCCGGCAGCAGCGTGCGATGGAGCAGGTCGGGGTTCGACAGGATGATATGCGCTCCGGCGCGCGCCTGATCGCGTGCAGCGCGTGGCGTATCGCCGTCGAGCGTCGCCGCCGTTAACGCCGGACCGCCTGCGGCTTCGAGCGCTTCCAGCAGCGCCTTCAGTGCGCGCAACTGGTCGGCGGCGAGCGCTTTGGTAGGAAAGAGAAACAGCGCACGCGCGGCATGATCGGACAGCGTCGCTTCAATCGTCGGCAACTGGTAGCAGAGCGTCTTCCCAGAGGCAGTCGCCGTCACGATGCCGACATGATGACCGGCGCGCGCGGCATCAAGCGCGGCTGCCTGGTGAGTGTAGAGGCGGGAAATGCCGCGTGCGGCAAGCGCAGCGGCAAGCGATGGCGGCAGCGGCGCGGACGGTTCGGCATAGCGCGCGGCGCGCGCCGGCAACTGTTCAACGTGCACAATCTGGTTGTTGTAACCGCGCGCGCCGCGCAGGAGGGCGACAAAGTCGGTCATAGCGCAATGATTCCACGAAGCGGAACTCATGTCAAATCCGGGCAGTACGATGAGCGCAGTCAGAGAATGACGACAGACGCGAGGTTCGCCGCCGCCTGATCTATCATCCTGGCAATGACCAACGGAAGGGCGGGGCTCAGACCCGGAAGGGCGGGTCTGAGACCCGGAAGGGCGGGTCTGAGACCTGGAAGGGCGGGTCTGAGACCTGGAAGGACGGGTCTGAGACCCGCCCCTACTTCTTCGATGGCTCGTTGTACACATGGCGCAGACAGCACGCTCCGCTGCGCTTGCCATTCACCTGACCACTGCATACCCGGACCCCAGTACGACGTCCATTCGTGCGATAGCTGATCGTAATCTGCCTCATGCACGTTTGCGTTGGTTATGATTCCGTTTTAGCATACAATCAACAAAAAATACAATCACATAATGTCCCTGGGTCTGACAAAAGCCATGATGCCTCTATCACGTTCTGTACATGCCAATGACCGCGAGGTCGCTATGCGCCGCGCCTGCCCTCGACCGTGCTCGTTTGTACATCGCCATCGTCATAATCTGATCCGGCTCCGCGATCACCTGGCTGAAGGACACCGCTGCGCCGATGCATGGGTGGCGCTGGCACACCTGGTGCGCGAACCATGGCAGCGACTGGATTGCCTGGAGCGTGCATCCGCCATCGACCCCGACGATCAGAACCTGCGCATTGCCTACCTCGAACATTATGTCGTGCTGCACCCGGAGGACGCACAGGCGGCTGAGGAACTGAGGGAAGCGAAGGCGCGGCGCGTCCTGGCGCGCTACAAGCCACGCATCTTCCGCCATCAGGACGCCTCACAACCGCTCGGCGTCATCCTGCGCGCACTCGGCGCCGTCAGCGACACCGACCTCGAAGTGGCGCTGGAAGAACAGGAACGACTCCGCCGCCTGGGGCGACCGATGCTCCTGGGTGATCTCCTCGTTCTGCAGGACAAGACAGCGCCAGAGACGCTGGCGCGTGCGCTGACGCTGCAAAGTCGCCTCCGCGCCGCCAATGGTGCGATGCCGCGCACGCTCAGCGAGTATCTGATTGCGAACGGGCACATCGCTCCTGATCAGCTCGAACGCGCGTTGCTCGAACAGATCCGGCTCCGCGTGTCAGGAAAGCACGAACCGCTCGGCGAGATCCTGCTGCGCCACGGCGCAGTCGATGCCACGGTGCTGCAACGCGCTTTCCAGCAGCACATGCACGATGCGATGACGGCGTTTGTGTGAGACAGGCGGGCAAAACCGCGCACAGGTCCGGGTATGAAGGTCTGGCGGTAGCCCGCCGCACTGCCTGGCAACCGATGATTTTTGAGGAAACAATTCGGTATCGCCCGGTTGTCCCGCACAGGCAGGCTTCGCTTCTCGTAGCCCGCGCCTTATGAGCATCAATCGGTAGACTCGTGCCGCCAGGTTGCACATTCTCAGAGCTGCGGGCTAATGAACATTAAGAATTAAATCCGATAAAGCCTGCGAAGGCAGGCTTCGCAACCGTAGCCCGCGACTTTAGGCGCCGGGCACAGCGCGAATGCCGGATTATTTGGTAAATGTTCATAAGCCCTCGCTCAAGACGTGGAAGCCCCTTTGGGGCTTTCACGATCTCAGCCAGGGCTTCAGCCCGCAGCGCCCAGGAATGCCGGACTGATCTGAGAAAAACTTCCAGAAAAACCTGGTATACTACGAATGTGGGGGTATGCTCTACAGGATGACGCAATGGCGCTGACCACAATCCTATTCGACCTCGACGGCACGCTCTACTCACGCTCGACAGGCGTTCAGCATGCCCTGGATGAGCGGATGAACGTCTATGTGCAGCAGGTCACCGGATGCGCCCCCGACGAAGCGCCTGCGCTGCGCCGATCGTGGTTCCTTCGCTACGGGACGACCCTCGCCGGATTACAACACGAGTATCATATTGACGTTGAAGACTACCTGCGCGTCATTCACGACATTCGTCTGGACACGTTTCTGACGCGCGACCGTGAACTCGATGCGCTGCTCGACCAGATTGACCTTCGACGCGCCATTTTCACCAATTCGCCCGCTGAACACGCAGCGCGGGTGCTGCGCACCCTTGGCGTAGCGCGTCACTTCCCGCTCATCTTCGACATTCGCTTCTTCGAGTTTCAGCCGAAACCGAATCGAACCTCCTATACCCGTGCACTCGACGCGCTCGGCGTCGCTGCCAGCGAGACCCTGCTGATTGAAGATACGCCACAAAACCTCCCTCCGGCGCGTGAGCTTGGCATGCGCACCATTCTGATCGACGAACAGGGCGCGCACAGCCCTGATGGCATCGCCGACTACGTCGCGCCCGACATTCGCACTGCGCTGCGCGTGGTGATGAATGGCGGCGCTATCTCATGATTGTTCATGCGCCCAATCACGCAGGAGTCTCGGATGCAGGCGTTTGTGGGACGCAGGCATCGCAGGAGCGGAGATCGCTAACGGCCAGTCGCCAGAAAGCCCAAACCGCCAGCCCGCTCAGCAGCGCCAGATAGGGCAATATGCGCACGGAAAAATCGGGGGGTGCGGTGATCAGCGTATCCCACACAAAGCCTGATCGTAGAAATTCGCCAAATTCAAGCGTTGGTAAGACGTCACGCACCAGATACAGGTCAGCGCTGCTCATCGTCTCAAGACCAAACGCAGTGACGCCCTTTGGCATATACCCAAGCACAGTCCGCACAATGAGCATGAGCATCCAACCGCTGCAAGCGACTACGCCGCTGAGCGCCAGCAAAGTACGCCTGCTTCGAATGAGAGCCTCAGCAATTGCGGCGAGACCGAGGGCGTACCAGACAGCGAGGCTCGTCAGTCGGCGCGTTCCGAAGGTTCCGCTTCCATGCCAGTTGTTCAACAACCCGTTGAACGCAATGTAAACCAACGCTGCAACCAGCAGAGCGCCGCCGGTAACCGGATTGCGTCGCACGAGCAGCAGCAAACCAAGCAGCCCGATCATTGCAGCTGGCGACCAGCGCGCCAGTCCGAAACGCGCAGTAAAGAGCTCAAGAATGTGCGGATCATTCCACACAATGTACGGTGTGCCCGGCGGTCTGATCAATGGTGAACCATATATGAGGAACCATACAATTAGTTGAGGACTGAATACCACGAGTGCAGTGAAACCGGCTGCCAGACACCCGCCAGCAATACGCGCTACCTCCTGCCAGTTGTTGCGCGCTCTCCACGCAAGGTACGCAATGCCAGACAGCGGGGCAATCAGGATTAATGTAGTCGCCCAGTAGATCAACGCCATCATGCCAGCAGCCGCACCAAACATAATCCAGCGACCAGGACTGGGGCGCTCAATGACACGCAGCCACGCCAGCAGAACGAGAGCGCAGGCGAATGCACTCAAGGCGTGCGCAAAGCTGCCCTCGCGCATACTATAGAACCAGAGCGTACTGCCGTAAAAAGCGGTCAGAGCGCCCAGGGCGCTGGCTGCAGGACTAAACCAGCGTCGAGCGCAGCAGTAAGCAACAATCATTGTACCGGGACCAGCAAGCGCGCTGATCAGACAGATGGTAGCATATGCGCCAATCTCGTGACCATTGCCGCCAAACAACAGACGGTATAACATCAGCGGACCTATCCAGATCGCTGCCGGTCCAACGGACCACGGGTTTGCCAGCAATCCCCTATCAGTCACACGCAAAGAATGAGGAGCATAGAGTTCTGCGAATGTCTCATCCATTACCAGATCGCCGCGGTAGACCAGAGATCGAGCATAGGCATAATAGCCGACGCCATCGCTTGAAATTCGCGGAACAAACGTCAGCAGCAATGTTAACATACCCATGCTGAACACTATCGCTACGAGTGTACGGTCGTCATGCAGGCGCGACGCGAGCCAGCGTCGCGCAAGTCGATACATGATTGCGCTCATAACAGCAATCAGGATCAGATGAGTAACCAGCCAGGCAATCTCCAGACGCCATACTGGCCAGATCTCTCCTGCACCGATAACGGCAGCCATGGTCAGCGGCGTCAACAGAATACAATACCGTCCGTCGAGCCCTGCACTGAACCAGGACAGACCAGCCAGAGCCAATGGGAGAAAAGGCACCAGAAAGAAGGTTGCTATCAAATCCAACAGTTCCACGCGCGCCATGCGCATCAGACCGGCGTTCGAGAGAGAAAACCCCAGAGCGCGCGGATCATTCGCAACGACAATCTTCGGCGACACGGTCAACGCGATACGCTTGTCGCCGGAATTAACAAGTAGCCGGTACATGCGCCTTCCCGGATCAACGCCAAAACGAACCTGCCGATCACCGGCATGCAGTGTGAGCATTGCTGGGCTGGGTCGATAGATATTAAGACTCAGAACGGCTGGAACTCCAGCAGGCAGCGGCCAGAACTGCAAAGCGCCGCCCTGCGCTGGCGCCCAGCGAAACGCATTGCTGCCGCTTGTAGTGATTTCGCGATCATAAAACCCGACGACGTAGCTGCCGTCGGTCAGGCTGCCCACTGATACATGCTGAGACGAAACTGCGTCAAGCTGCCACCACGCGCCGCACGCTACACACACCAGCGCCACTGTCCAGGCAAGCAGCATTTGCGAGCGCACTTTCAACTGAAAGGCAGGCTTAACGCGAGAGAACCAGACAGCTCTCACAGGCATTCCCGTCAGTGAAATGAGGAGACGCGCACTCATCGGATAGGGTATGCGTCAACCGGCGCGATTATAGCACAGGGCGTCGCTTTTCGATCAGCCAGACGTATGCTCTGTCGCTCACACATCCACCATCGACCGTCAGGACTGATCGGAAGTCGTATGGGTGATGAGATGACTCGCCGCTGGCAGAGGATCCGCACGTCAGGAGCCACCGCCGTTTGTGACAGGGCCGGTGTCGAAGCAATAGTTAGCGCGCTGCCAATTAGTCAGGCATCGCAGGAGCGAACCGCAGCCAGACGAGCATTGCCGTCTAGCAAAGCTTGCAACCCGACTTATCCTGCCATCAGGTGACTTTTGGCAGGACGAGCGCAGCGACAATACATCCCTGCGCACGCAGCAGGTGGACGGTTGAGCGTCCGCATGAGCGAAGAATTGAGAAAATAGTCCGGCATTCCTGGGCGCTGCGGGCTGATGGAGTTTGAGAAAACAATTCAATTTACGGTTTTGAGCACGGCGAAAGTTTACCTTATCAGGACGAAGCAGACGCTTCGCCGTACCCAAACGGTAAATCACCGAAAACTAACTTTATAGACCAGTTAGCCCGCTCAAAAGACGTGCGACGCAATGGCGCTAGTGTACCGGATTCATTCAATCTTCAATCATGGCGATGCCGCCGGTTCAGTGTTTGGCGCGGTCGCCGGTTCTGCGGCTGGCGCGCGCTGCGGCGCAGGCGACCGGTCGCCGAGCACCTCGCTCGACGGAATGCTCAACATTGGCAACAGACTGTTCTCGCCGCCGACGAAGCGCGGCATTACGCCATCCCATCGTTCAATGAAGCGCAATTGCAGCAGCTCCGCCGAAATGACCTCACGTTGCAGACGCAACGCCTCTGCTTCGGCGCGTGCGATTTCCAGGCGCGCCCGCGCTTCGGCTTCGGCGCGCGCAACCTGCTGCTGCGCCTCGATGCGCGCCCGCTCCAGTTCACGCGCCGCACGCAGCGCGTCCTGCTCGGCAACCTGCTTTGCTTCGATAGCGCGCGCAAACTCCGGGCTGAAGTTGAAATCGGTGATTGACACGCTTTCGACAATCACGCCGCGCGGAGTCAATCGTTCACTCAACCCGCGCTGGATCAGATCCGACACTTCTGGACGGCGGGTGATCAACTCTTCCGCCGTGAAGCGCGCCGTCGCCGCCTTGATCGCCTCCTGGATCGCCGGATCGACAACCCGCCGCTCATAATCGACGCCGATCTCGCGCACCAGCCGGTCCACCTGGCTGGAATCAGGGCGATAGTTGATCACCACCTGCGTCGTGACTGTCTGCAGGTCGCGCGACGCCGCGCTCGAGTTCGACTCATACCGCTGCGTGCGCACTTCAACGACCGTCACCGAGGTGATGAATGGCATACGGAAATGCAGCCCTTCTTCGAGCACGCCGGTAATTTCGCCAAATGTCTTCAGCACGCCGCGTGTTCCGGCTTCGATCGTCGTGACCGAGTTGCTGCCGAGAAAAATGCCAACGATCACGAGCAAACCAAGCAAGACCAGCATCGATACCGACCGTCCCCGCGCATCGGGACTCTGAAACGTTCTTCCTTCCTGTCCCTGACTCATCGCAAACCTCTTTCTGTACAACCCGCTCTCCCGCTTCATATGACAACAAAGCCCGGAGAGAAACCCTCCGGGCTCCTATCCGCGGCATTATCGCTGTTCTGCTACAGTATACCTGATCCCGATGCCGTATGGATGGAAACACAGCGTTTCTGCCATTCGTCTTGCTCACTCGCGTCGCTTCTCTGCATCGCGCGCCTGCGCCGCACGCGACTGATCGACCGCTTCCTTCGTGGTGCTGATGTGGGGACGTTTTGCTGAATACACCACCCGGAACGTATCTCCTTCCTGCAAACGATCATACTCCGAGGGAAAGACCCCTTCATCCTTCCGATAGGTCTTGCCGGTCGCATCACGATACTCATAGACCAGCCGATACCGGAAGCCCTCTCTAACTGCGCTTCGATACTTGCGCACCACCACTGCATCCGTCTCGACGCCATTCGCCAGGATTTCCTGGAAGTGATACATGCGCTGAATGAACCCAAAGATCATCAATCCGACGATGGCAAGCGGAAGGATGCAAAACAGGAGAACGAACAGAACCTCGCCACTCATTGCGCACTCCGTCATCGCTTCAACTGTACCGCCAGGTCCGCAGTCGTCGTCACCGGCAACTGGCAGGCATAGTTTTGGCACACATACGCTGTCGCTTTACCGTCGATCTGTCCACGCCCCACGAGCAGCGGCGAAGGGACGCGCGGCGGATCCTCGCCGGGGCGCGCCAGTACAACCACCCGGTTCGGCATAAAGGGTTTCAGGACGACTGCCGCCAGCGCGCGCGTATCGGCGGCGTCCGGTTCGCCAATCAGCGCGATTTCGCGCGGCTGGCTCAACGCAAACTCTGCCGCTGCCAGATAGCGCCCAAACCCGGTCGGGTAGCGTTGCATAAAAGGAACCATCGAGCTGAGAACAGTCAGCGCCCGTTCACGATAGCGCGGCTCATCGAAGATCAGCGCCAGTCGCAGCAGGACATCGGCGGCGGCGGAATTGCCGCTCGGCGTCGCGTTATCGCCCGTGTCCCGCGGACGGATGACCAGTTGCTCGTGCTGCGATCCCGTATCGTAGAACCCGCCAATCCCGTCATCCCAGAACCGCTCCAGCAGCGCGTCCGCCAACCTGCGCGCCTCCAGCATCCAGCGCGGATCAAAGGTCGCCTCGTACAGCGCCAGCAACCCATCCGCCAGCAACGCATAATCCTCCAGGAACGCCGGGGTCGGGTTGGCAACGCCCTGCCGCCAGGAACGCAGCAATTCGCCGTCGGCGCGCCGCAACTCGCGCAGGACGAACTCAGCACAGCGCACTGCCGCCGTCCGATATTCTTCGCGGTCCAGTACGACAGCGCCAAGCGCAAACGCGCGCATCGCCATGCCATTCCAGGCAGTCAGCACTTTATCATCGAGTTCTGGCTTTGGGCGACGCTGGCGCACCTCGAACAGCACCCGTCGTCCCCGTTCGGCGATGGCTTCCACCCGTTCAACTGTCATGCCCATCACCCGCGCCACTTCCGCTGGCGAACGGCGCACGTGGAGAATATTCTTCCCCTCGAAATTGCCGCGTTCCGTCACCCCATACAGCGCCGAAAAAACGGTCGCGTCCGCGCCGAGCGCCTCCCGAATCTCGGCGGGCGTCCAGACGAAAAACGCGCCTTCGTGCTTGTGCGTCGCATCCGGCGTTGGCAGCGAGTCGGCATCCTGCGTGCTGTAGAACCCACCGTCTGGATGCTGCATCTCACGCAGCATATACTCCAGCGTTTCTTCGGCGATGCGGCGATAGAACGCATTGCCGGTCGCCTGGAACGTCTCCAGATAGACCCGCGCCAGCAATGCATTGTCGTACAGCATCTTCTCGAAGTGCGGCACGAGCCATTGCGCATCGACGCTATATCGATGAAATCCTCCGCCGATCTGGTCGTACATGCCGCCTTCCGCCATTGCCCGCAGCGTCTTTTCCAGCATCTCCATGCCCCTGCCGGTTCGCACCGCGTAGCGCAGCAGAAACTCCAGCGTCATCGGTTGCGGGAATTTGGGCGCCCTTCCAAAACCGCCATACTCTGGATCAAACGCCTGCTGCAAACCCACAAATGCAGCATCAAGTATGGCAGGCGTGAGTGCATTGCCGGGCATCTGCATACTGGCCGCCTCACGCATCCGCTCCACCAGATCGCGTCCGCGCGCCAGCAGTTCGTTGCGGCGGGTCGCATACGCCTCAGCAACTGAGCGCAGCACACGGCGGAACGACGGCATCTGCCAGCGATCTTCGGGCGGAAAGTAGGTCCCCGCAAAGAACGGCTCGCCATCAGGCGTCAGAAAAACCGTCATCGGCCACCCGCCGCTGCCGGTCAACGCCTGCACCGCCGTCATATAAATAGAGTCGATATCCGGTCGCTCCTCACGATCGACTTTCACATTGATGAAATACTGGTTCATCAAGGCGGCAGTCTCTTCATCTTCAAACGACTCATGTTCCATCACGTGGCACCAGTGACACGCTGCGTATCCCACACTTAGCAGGATGGGCTTATCTTCCGCCTTCGCACGCGCAAACGCCTCCTCACCCCACGGATACCAGTCAACCGGGTTATACGCATGCTGCAACAGGTATGGACTCGTCTCGTTGATCAAACGGTTTGGTCGCCTGTTTCGCTCAGTATTTGCCATGATCGCTCGCTTCCTGGGATAGATGCGTATCCTGCTCAGGATTGTTCATAACGAAAGTCTACCATACTTCAAGCAAATCCACAGGTTCTGTCACACCCTTGCCAACTCCACAACGCCAATCTGCCGTGCTATACTCAACCTGTCACCCGGGATGATCGGATATGCGCGTGTCCGCATCCTCCCGGAGGAGGAGGGTCATGCAATCGCTAGAAACATGGCTTGGCGCGCGCGGTCCCATGCTGGCACAGGCGCTCGACCTGCAGCGCGACATCATTTGTGATTATGTCACGCGCAGACTGGCGACTAATTATCCAGACCTCTGTCCCAACCTCCCGGCAGAAGATCCCGAACTTTCGCAGCAGATCATGTTTCAGCAAACGCCGCAGCGCTTCCATATCATGTTGCTGGCGGCATTGCGCTTCCGCACCCTGGCAGTCGTTGAGCGAGAGTACCGCTGGCTCTGGGGCATCGTGCAACGATTCGGCGTTGAGCGTTCGCATCTCTTGCAACAGGTGAACTGGTACTTTGAGGCGGCGCGAGCATTTGCCGCGCTCTCAACCGAGGATCGCGCGTGGCTGACAGTGCTCGAGTCCGCTATTGAACAGATTGTGTTGACGGTGACAAACGCCTCTTCGACGAATGTTCAACCGCCGCAACCCTCATACTCGCGCGCCATTGCGCGCTCCGCCTGACAAAAACTGAATAGAGACTGCTATGCGCATGTCAGCATTGTTTGGGCGCACCCTGCGTGAAACGCCCGCCGATATTGATCACCCGCCGTTGCGCCTGATGCTGCGCGCTGGTCTGGCACGCCTGACCCCCGGCGCTATCACGTGGTTGCCTGTCGGCGTGCGTGTCCTGCGACGCCTCGAGACCATTGTGCGCGAGGAGTTAACGCATATTGGCGCACAGGAAATCCGCTTTCCGTTGTTTCGGCCCCTCATTGCTTTAGATCTCGCTCCGGGATCGCTTGCGCCTGCCCTTTCAACACTGGAATGCACCGATCGCTCCAGGCGATCCCTGACATTCGCGCCAGCCGACCCGACTATCATTGCCAGTCTTGCCACAGGCGAGATCGCATCGTATCGCCAGCTTCCCGTGCTGCTGCACCAGATGCACCCGGCGTACTGCAGCGACTGCCGCGCATCCTGGCTGCGCGAAAGCCTCGCCTGGACAGTGTACACGCTTAACAGTAGCACATCTGAACGTGAGGAGACCGGTGCGCGGGTGCATACCGCCATTGAGCGCATCTTCCGCCGCTGCGACATTCAACTCATGTCTGTAGAAGCCGGTTCTATTGAAGGAAATGGTAGCGCCCCGCGCGCGTATGTCGCCATCTCCGGGTATGGCGATACCGATCTGCTGATCTGTGAGTCATGCGGCTACGCCGCCGTCCAGGAAGCGGCGCGAACCGCTCTCGGCAGCGCGCCTGGCGCATTGCCAGCGGGCGACACATCGGATCATCCGGAAGAAATCGCCACCCCTGACTGCGCCACAATTGCCGATCTGGCGCGTTTTTGCGGCGTACCTGAGTCGGCGACCGCCAAAGCGGTTTTTTTCGATTCGCCCGAACGCGGGCTGATCTTCGCTGTGATCCGCGGCGATCGCGAGATTAATCTGAAGAAACTCTGTACCGCTGCAGGCATCTCGACGCTCACGCCAGCCCGTTCTGAACAGATCAACGCAATCGGCGCGGTCGCCGGATATGCCTCCCCGGTCGGGTTACAGAACCGCACGCCCGACCGTGTGCTCGTTGTCGCCGATCCATCGGTAACTGCCGGATCGCCGCTCATTGCCGGCGCCAATCGCCACGGCTACCATCTGCGCAACGTCATTTACGGACGCGACTGGCACGCCGACCTTATCGCAGACATCGCCCTGGCACGCGCCGGAGACCCCTGCATCAATTGCAGCGCTCCACTTCGACAGGCAACTGGACTCACCATCGGTTATGCCACGCACTATGGCGTCGTTATACCGGATGCGACATTTCT
>JANXAL010000110.1 GCA_025062325.1 Roseiflexus sp. | reverse complement strand
ACTGCTGTTGCTATGGTTGCGGATCGCCGTTCAACTGTTCCTGTCCTGCGCGAAGCAGCAAACAATCCGCAACTCTGGCATTACCGCACTCGCAGTGGCCCGCGTGCTTCAACCTGTTCATCGACGCAGGGTGCTGGCTGGTGCGCGCTGAGGTGGTGCAGCAAAATCAGAACTACATTACCTTCAGCGACTTTGCCAGGCATGTCTTTCCGTGGCATTGTCTGGTCTGTTGTAAAAATTTGGGGTTTTCCTCCATTAAACCTAAACCTCAACTACCACCATACGTGCGTCAGAGACGAGTCTTGCGGGAGCAACGCCAGGATGGGCAGGAAGATCGGACTCCGTCTGCGTCACCTCCTGGCGGCGCAGATGGCGGTGAGCCTGAGCAGCGTCAGGATGAGCGGGCAGATTGGCCCTCGATCCTGGTCATCTGGGAGACAGGACGCGATGGTTTTGGCGGCGGTGTGGAAGGGGACGATTGGAATATCACAACCGGCGCCACGATCACTTCGGTCGACCCCGGTTCCGGCGGCGGTGCGGAAGAGGACGATTGGGATATCTACCTCCTTGGAGAGACTAACAACGCATCCGCTGAAGGTTGAGAATGTAAGGTTGCTCCTGCGAACACAATCTGCAATAGCACACGGATTCGCGCAGATTGCGACGGATTCAGACGGATTAGGGGGCGCGCCCCTGACTCTGCCTGTTCTGAGCGCAATCACCGTCAGATGTTGCTATGCGCCGTTGCGCAGGCGGCGCAGTTCTTCTTCCGGTGAAAAGCGCCGCCAGCATTGCCGCCAGCAGCGCCAGCTATGCGCCGTTGCGCAGGCGGCGCAGTTCTTCTTCCAGGGCGCGTAATCGCGCTTCGGCTTCGGCGCGCGCCTGAGCCTCGCGTTGCGCCTGCTCCTCGGCAGCCCGGCGCATCAGCGCTTCGCGCTGCGCCTGTTCGGCGGCGCGTTGCGCCTGCTCCTCGGCAGCCTGGCGCATCTGCGCTTCGCGCTGCGCCTGTTCGGCGGCGCGGCGCGCCTGCTCTTCGGCAGCCTGGCGCATCTGCGCTTCGCGCTGCGCCTGCGCTGCCGCTTCTGCCGCCTGCCGCACGACGGTCGTGTAGTCGCCGAACGCCACGCCGCGCTCGTCGTAGCAAACGACGTGGTCGCCTTCAGTCCCCAGCCACAGGTTGGCAATGACCAGATGCACCCGCCCCATCGCGTCTGGCGAGTGCAGCCGATACCTCCCTTCCTCCAACCGGTAGTCCAGCAGGTGGAGACGGCGCTCCCTGCCGCGACCTGGATCGTCCACAATCACGTACTGCGCCACGCCTGCCCGTGCGTAATGCTCTACCTTGCGCTCCAGATCGTTCTCGCGCGTCTCCGGCGACGTAATTTCGATGATCAACGCCGGACGCGCTCCCTCAACCGCCACGTCGAATGTACTCCAGTTCTGGCGCTCGCAGATGCCGGGAATGACCATCACATCCGGTCCGTGCGGGCGCAGGTCGGGGATGTCCCAGGCAATGCGCACGTCGCTCAGGACAATGGCCACACCTGATGGCTCCAGGCGCGCACGCAGGACGGCGGTGAGGTACATCCGATCAGTCTCGTGGCGATCGCTGTGCACGATGAAGTCTCCCACTTCGGGATGCAGGACATCTTCCAGCGTGAGCGGAACCTGTTCCATGTGGTGGGGGTCGTCAGGCGTAGGGCGCGGCACGAAACGCCAGCCGTAGCGGAATGGGTCGCCGATCAGGTCGTCGCCGGCAACAACCGGTTTGGTCGAAGCAGTCGTCATAACCTCAGTATACCAGGAAATGATAGGAAGTGCAGGCGGCTGGCAGGAGGGTGGAAAGTGCAGCAAGGCGAGCGGCGGGAGGCAAAGAGAAAGCAATGAGAGGTTCAATCGTTTCACTGAGGCTAGTTGATGATGTACCAGCGCTCCCGTCCGCCCGCTTGCTTCGTTATGCCATTACGCCAGCCGATACACGGCGACCATGCGCTGGAGCGACTGTGCCAGTGCGTTCAGGTCCTGGGCAGCGCGTTCCGCCTGCCGCGTGCTGGTCAGCGTTTCACTCGCCGCCTTTTGGATGGAGATCAGCGCCTGACCGATCTGATCCAGGCCCGCCGTGGCTTGCCGGGCGCTGGCTGCCATCTGCACATTGATCTGGGCGCCGTTCTCGACTTCGCTGGCGATCCGATGGATGACGTCACCAGCCTGGCTGACCAGGCGATGACCAGCGTCCACGCGCTTTGCGCCTTCTTCGGTAACCGCTACTGCTGCGTTCGTTGATTTCTGAATGTCTCCCAAAATCGATCGGACCTGGACCGTCGCCTGTTTGCTGCGTTCAGCCAGATCGCGCACCTGCTGCGCGACGACTGAGAAGCTTCTGCCCTGCTCGCCAGCGCGTGCGGCTTCGATGGCGGCGTTGAGCGCTAGCAGATTCGACTGATCGGCAAGCTCTGATACTGTGCCAGTAATGGTGTTGATCATCTGCGCCTGGCTGGCGAGTGAGAGAATGGTTTGGGCAATCCCCTCGACCCGCTGGCGAATATCGCTCATGCTCTGCACTGTTTCTTCAACCACCGCGATCCCTTGTTGGGCGACGTTGAGCGCCGCTTGCGCATCACGCGCGACATGATCCGCCTGATCGGCGGTTTGTCGCGCAATTGCGCGTACCTCGTCGAGCGCCGCCATCGTCTGAGCGACGGCAGCAGATTGTTCATTGGCGGCTGACGCCTGTTGCGTGGTGGTTGCCAGGATTTGCGCAGCGGCGGCGGCAATCGCGTTGGCTGCTTCTTGCGATTGACGACCCATTGCGCGCAGGCTTTCGACCATGCGATTAAGCCCTTCGCCCAACTGCCCCAGTACATCATCGCGGTCGATGCGCAGCGTTTGCGACAGATCGCCGTTTGCCACGCGTTGCACGAATGTGAGGTATTCGGCAACGCTGCGTTCGAGCGCGGCGCGGCCTTCGGCTTCGATGCGCTGGAGTCGTTGCGCTTCCGCCTGCGCAGCCTGCGCTTCAGTAATACGCGCCTCGAGTGCGTCCGCCATGGCGTTGAAACTGGAAGCAAGGACGCCGACCTCATCGCGCCGCTGCATCTTCAGGCGTTTGCTTAGATCGCCTCCTGCGATGGCGCTTGCGGTTTCGACCAGGTGGAGCAACGGTCGGCGTAGTGAGTTCTGCACAAACCAGAGCGTGACCGCAACAGCGACAGACGCTGCGACAGCGGTGATAAGCAAGGCATAGTTCGTCTGCTCACGCACCACGCTGTAGAATTGCTCGATCGGCACTCGATGAATGTAATACCAGTCTGCCGAGCGCAACTTGCGGATGACTGATTCGCCTTCTTCGCCCGAGTTGAGCGTTCCCGAGAAGAAGTGACGTTCTTCAGCGCGCTGGTCCAACAGATTGATGCCCTCGACAATTTCGGGCATGGTAGTGGCTTGTTGCAGAAGGGTCGCTGTATTGTTACCGAAACGGCGAGCGCTGATCATTCCCTGGGCGACGGCAGGATCAAGCGGCGCGGATGGGTGAAACAGCAGATGCGGATAATTCGGAATAGAGAGGCGAATACCGTAACGGTCAACAATCACGCTGTAACTTCCTTTGCCGCTGCGATTCGCGTCCATTGCCACCAGGCGATGGATCTCGTCGAGCGGCACACGTCCGTCGACAATACCGATCAACTGATTGCTCGACCCGTAGGAAGGCGCTGTGAAATGGAGGTAGACCCGATCCTCGTTCGGATCAGTCGTGACATCGGACATCCCCAACGCACCGCGCTGTGCGCTGATCACTTCCGGGCGCTGGCTCCGATCCGCTCCGATCAGCGCCGGGTTGGTGCTGAGCACGACCTGCCCGGCGGTGTTCAACAGTGATATGGTCTCATAATTGAACGTGCTTTGCACGGCGTTGATCACAGACTGCCCCCGCGCGCGCGCTTCGGGATCTTCCTGATTGGAAAGCATGAGGCGCACCAGCGGCAGTTGCGCGGTCAACGCCACGCCGGATCGTCGGTCCTGAAGGTACATTTCAACCCGCTCAATGCCATTGAGCGTCTGTGTGTCGATCTGATGACGCGCGCTTGCAATCGCGTTCTCGGTTGCAACCCGGTTGGTCATCAGGGTCAATGCCAGCATTGCGATTAGCGCAGTCATAATGGTGAAAAGCGCCATCCGAACGCTCAGAGAGCGAGTAGGGGAGAATGCGTTCAGCATTGCCAGCCTCCTTGCCGTCTATGGATGGAACGGAACTAGGTTGCGTCAAATGTCTTCCATGGATGCCGCAGTAACAAAAAGTGCGTAGGCGGAGCCTCATTCTCAATAGGCGACTAATCAGATGGTGCACACGATCGCGGGGTTGACCGCCGTGCGGCCGGTGTTAGCTAAGCCTGTCATGACTGATGCAACCGCGCCACCGGCTGAGTGCGTTCAGGTTCAGGTTGATCACCCTAAAGCTCGACGAGCGGATGCGTGGCGTCTGCCGAGCTTTGAGAAAACGGGATTGGCGCTGCGCATAGATATGCGCACTGGTAGTGACATAGCATATCGGCATCGTAATGACAAGGGGAATATGTGAGCGAAATAGTAGCGATTTTGTTATCGCCAGTCGTTAGAAGCGCTGCCTTGATCTTGCGTCGTCCGTGTTTCTAACGAAACCTCAACGTTGATTTTGCAAAGGGCTGCGTTATACTACATGCGGAGGTGCGGTGCGCTTACTCCGCTGCAGATACCTCACCCCTCTCTACCTGTCGTCTGCAACGAGGCGCGTACTGAAGCCAGGATACGTTTCCGGTCGCCGCTTGCTTTGCCCAAATAACCTATACATATGTCGCACAGCCTGTATCTCTGCAGGCGTGGTTGATATTGTTGTCACTGCCAGCGATGACGACCCGGAACTTCGTGAAAAGAGGGCGTATGACCCCTCCCGACTCCGGTGCGCCCTGCCGACCCCGGCGAAACGGGCGGAACCAACCCGGCTGGCAGGCGTACCGCCAGGCGCTGGATTTATTGCAGCGCCAGGAGTGGAATGGTGCGCTCAGTCTGCTGGCCGAGGCGGAAGTGGCGTTTCGGACGGCGAACGATGCGCACGGACAGTGGCGAGCGCTGGCGGCGCAGGCAGAGCTCCATCTGTATCAGGGGCATACGCATCTGGCAATGGCGCGGGCGCTGGCGGCGCTGACGATCGTTGAGCAGTGTGATGATCCGCGCGCATGCGGCATGCTAGCCTGGCGTGCGGCATTGATCGCATTGCGCCAGGGCGACTATCGAGCGGCGGGAACGTACTTGCAGCACGCTCAGATCTGCCTCGACAGGGCAGATGCAGCTCCTCCGGGCGGGCTGCTGGCAGCCACGGCGCAACTCTGCGCTGAGGTGGCGCGCTGGCAGCATGTAATGGCTCAACGGCGCATTGATCGCACCGAGGGAGAAGCAGCGCTCAATGAAGTCCGCACAGAACTGATGCGGCGCCTGGTTTCCATCCATCAGCACATCGCCACATACGTTCAAACAGACGCTGACGTATGGACCTGGATGGACGCTAAGCTCTTCTTCCTGCCACTGCCGATGCTCGTTGATCGTTCGCCATCGCTAGTGCAGCGTTTCCTCAACTGGTGGCGCGCCATTCTTGCTCCCCCTGGTCTGCCAAGACGTTCAGCCGCGAGTGAGGTACTGACCGACGAGCGGTTCGTTCTTGAAGCACGTGTTCCAGTTGAAACAGCGCGACCATCTGTAGAAGCGCAGGATGATCAAACGGCGGCGGCAGCGCAGTGCGCTGCCGCGACAATATCGCCCGGCGCTCAGGCAGCGGCAGAAGCGCCTCCCATCGATGCACCGCCGTCTTCGTCAGCGTCATCGGGCGCGCCAGCGGCGCCTGAGTCAGCGTCGCATACGTCGGGATTGACAGTCTACACCCTTGGAGCATTGCGTGTGTACTACAACGATGTCTTGATCGATCAGTGGGAAGGGGTGCGTTCGCGGTCGCTCTTTCGTTTCTTGATCGCCCACCGTCATATGCCGATCTCAAAAGAGCGTCTCGCCGAACTCTTCTGGCCCGACTCGGAACCGGAACTGGCGCGGCGCAGCCTTCACCAGGCCGTCTATTGCCTGCGTCAGACGTTCAAGCGCGTGATAGGCGACGTTCCGGTAGTGCTGTTTGTCAATGACTGCTACCTGCTTGCGCCCGATCTGGCGCTGTGGGTCGACTCCGATGCATTTGAAGAAGCGATTGCGACAGCGCGTTCCGCATGGAGCCGCGGTGATGTTGAACGTGCGCTTCAGGCGTATGGACGCGCCATCGATCTGTACCAGGGCGATTACATGGCAGAAGAGCGCTATGAGGACTGGGCAGAGGAGCGGCGGATCTCCTTCCAATCGGCGTATCTCGAGGCGCTCCATCAATTGGCGCGAGCGCACCAGGAACGCAAAGATTATCCAACCGCGATCATGCTGAGCCAGCGGGCGCTTGCAGTCGATAACTGCGACGAGGATGCACACCGGGTGCTCATCAGTTGCTATGCGGCGCAGGGGCTGCGCCATTTAGCGATGCGCCAGTACCAGGTGTGCGTGACGACGCTCCGTAGCCAGTTGGGGTTGAGTCCGTCGGACGACCTCGAAGCCTTCGTGCGGCGGATGCTTGAGAAGGCGGAGTGAGCATCGTCCTGTCGCTTCTCTCATAGGGCAGACCGTCAGGGCGGGTCTGCGACCTGCCTGTCAGGCGCTCTGACGACTTACGGTGTCACCCGCAATCGTGGTCCTGAAACGACGCTTAGTGCGCGCGCTTCCGGCATCAGCCCTGCCAGAAGCAGTTGATACCTGCCGACTTCGGGCAGGTCGGCGTCGAGTGTGACTGGAACATCTGGAGCGCCAATCGCACATTCAATCCTCTTCGTGCTCAGAACGTGCGTTTCACCTGCGGCGAGGTCGTAGGCCAGGAGAACGATATAGCAGGACGCCCTCTGTTCACCTATGGCTTCTGCCCCTTCGAGGCGCACACCGGCAGTCGCGCGCAATCGAGAAGGGACGCCCTTCCTGGGCTGGGTTGGAACGGTATCGATCTGCACATTCTCGAGATGAAGCGATATTGGCGCGGTTTCGTGGGGAATCGGCGCTCCGGTCTCGACAAAGAACCGCGCTACCTGCCGGTCGTTCCACTCTGGCGGTTGCTCGCCGGTCGTGGTCAGACGGATATCTTGCACATCTCCTTCTTCATCGAGCAGAATGGCAGCGAACACAATCGGCGACTCTTCAAGCATCATGTCCTGTGCCTCCCGGATTTCTTCGGCTGCCGATGGCAGCGCTTCCTCGACCGGTGGCTCGGCGGCAGTCGCCTCGACCGGCGGCGCTTCCGTCGACTCCGGGCATTTCGCTTCTTCCGTAGCCGGCGGGATCACTGGCGGGAATTCCGCTTCCTCTGCGGGCAGCATCGCTTCACTCACTGGCAGAGACTCCGCCTCTGCCGCTTCAACCGATGGGGCTTGCGCTGCGAGCGATTCGACGAACGCTTCGGCAGGTCCGGCAACCGGTGTTTCTGGAGCAGGCTTCGCTTCCGTTTTCACCGATGGCGTTTCTTCTCCAGCCACTTCAACGATAGGCGCCTCAACCGATGGCAGCGTTTCCATCGTCCCTGCGAGTTCCGCTTCTTCCTCAAGCGGAGTCACTGTTGTCCCCGACAGCGGCGCCTCCTCCGTGGCTGGTGCGGCGAGCGTCTCTGTAGGTTCGGCAACTGGCGCTGCGACTGGCAGCGTCTCCATCGCTGCTTCGATTTCCGCCGATGGCGTCGGTTCCAGCGCAGGCGCGGCTGGCGGCGCCGGGTGCGCCAGTTCGCGGGCGCGCTCGATCCATCCCATCCGAGTAATTTGCTCAACGGAACGACCCGTCCAGAACGCCAGGTCGGACGGCGAACACGCCGCCAATGCCGCGAACGTGGTAATACCCGCAGCGCGCAATCGGCGCGCAATCGCCGGTCCGATCCCCGGAATCTGCTGAAGATCGTCGGCAGGGACGGCAGGCTCCGGCCTTTCCTGGAGACGTCTGACCGGCGCAGGAACGGCGTCGCCAATCGACCGCCGAAGCTGGTCGTGGATCCATTCGATCAGCGCTTCGTCAGGTATGCCGGTCCAGACCTTGCGCTGGTCATGCTCCTCGTGGTAGGCGAGCGTGCGCCATACCAGTCGCCCTGCACCCACCTCGCGCGACTCAACGGCGATACGGAATGCAGCGCGCTCGTTCCACTGGGTGTCATCATCCCATCCGCCGCTGCGCGTCTCATTGTTGGGCGACAGTCGTTCGCGCACAGTCATAGGACGTCTCCCTGGTCATTGCAGGCGATAGTCTCCCCGCACAATGCCTACCGGAATGCCGTCGATCTCCGCTGGAACACTCAGGTCATCGGGCTTGCCGCGCACGTGAATGCGCACGCCGATCACCCCGGCTTCGGGAGGATCGAGCACCCCGATGTCGATATTGGTGACCGCCGGATGCGTATTGAAGTGCGCGATCAGAGATGGGACAACCTGGAAATAATTTGTCCTATCCCAACTTGTTGACGCATTAAATGTACCTCCTGCCTTTTGAATGTAAGCCATATGTTCTGCTTTCTTCACATTTGCCGAACCTTGAAACATC
>JANXAL010000045.1 GCA_025062325.1 Roseiflexus sp. | reverse complement strand
GGCGTAAGGCAAGAGGCGCGAGGCGCAAGGGTGAGCGCTTCCGAGCGGGCTTCGTTGGCAATGGACACGTTAGGCGTAAGGCAAGAGGCGCGAGGCGCAAGGGTGAGTGCCCGGCCATTCGCTGCCATTCGTTTATTCGTTTCGTTGCCCTATTCGTTGACAGCAGAGGGTGAAAGGTTGCCGAAGCGCGTCAGTTTCGCCCGGTTGTTCGGCGGCTTCAGCGCGCGTCGCCGATCCGGGCTGCGACCGCCACGCCGACTTCGGCAGTCGTGGCGGGGCGCTCACCTGGCACAGCGATGTCGCTGGTGACAATCCCATCGTCCAGGGTGCGCCAGACGGCGGCTTCAACGGCGCGCGCTTCGGTTTCCAGCCCTAATGAGTAGCGCAACAGCAGCGCGACGCTCAAAATGGTCGCCAGGGGGTTGGCGATCCCTTTGCCCGCAATGTCTGGCGCTGAACCGTGGATGGGTTCGTATAACCCCATCCGCGTGGCTTTCCCGCTGTCGCTAGGCGCACCGAGCGAGGCGGAAGGCAGCATCCCCATCGAGCCTGCCAGCATCGAGGCTTCGTCAGTCAGGATGTCGCCGAACATGTTTTCGGTCACGATGACGTCGAAATCTGCCGGACGCCGGATGAGGTGCATAGCACAGGCGTCGACCAGCATGTGGTCGAGCTGCACGTCGGGGAATTCATCGCGTATCAGGCGTGTCGTGACGCTGCGCCACAGCCGTGAGGTCTCCAGAACGTTCGCTTTGTCCACCGAGGTCAATTTTTTACGCCGGCTGCGCGCCAGGTTCGCCGCAACCCGCACGATCCGCTCGATCTCGGCAGTGGTGTAGACGCATTCGTCGTAGGCGCTTTCGCCGCCGTCCGGCGTCGTGTCGCGCCCTTTTTCGCCAAAGTAGATGCCGCCGGTCAGTTCGCGCACCACCAGCAGGTCAACCCCCTGCAACCGTTCCGGGCGCAGCGGTGAGGCGGCGATCAGGCGCGGGTGGAGCGTCACCGGTCGCAGGTTGGCGAACAGCCCTAGCGCCTTGCGGATGCCGAGCAGTCCCTGCTCGGGACGCACCGGCGCCTCGGGGTTGTCCCACTTGGGGCCGCCGACTGCGCCGAGGAGCACAGCGTCCGACTCGCGGCACAGGCGCAGCGTTTCGTCGGGGAGCGCCGTGCCGGTCGCGTCGATGGCGCAGCCGCCGATCAGCGCCTCGCGCACCTCGAAGGTGTGCCCGAAGCGTTCGCCAACTGCGCGCAAGACGCGCACTCCCTCCGCCACCACCTCCGGTCCGATCCCGTCGCCGGGAAGCGCAGCGATAACTGCGTGCATGCTCTACTCCGTCTGATCTTTGTCGCGTTCTTTTTCCTTTTTGCCCTTCTGACTGAGGAAGAACGTGAGCGCCGCGATGACCAGCGCCGCGCCGCCGCCAGAGATCAGCAGGTTCGTTTCGCCATTCCAACTGGTGAATTGACCAAGAAACCCGACGCCAATGACCACAATGATGACACCGACCAGTTTATCTTTCAAGTCGTCAAGAGTGTGGATTTCGAGCCAGCGCGGCACCGGCACCCGGTCGTCAATGAACAGTTCGTACAATCCTAGCGCCACAATGTAGAGCACCGTCGCCAGCAGGAAGATGTCGGTGATCTCGATGAAACTCAGCAGCAGGGTTTTGGCGACCTTCGAGGTGAACTCGCCTTTTGCAAAGACATCTCGAATGACAACGAACGTTTCGACCGTGCCGAACAGGATGAGCGCCGTGGCTGCGATGAGCGTGACCAGCACAGCCACAATGATGATATAGCGCACAAGCCCAATTAGGCGCGTCATTGGGGGTTAGCTCCTGGCAGTGGTGACGACGCGCGCCGGATGCGAGGCTTCATACGCCGCAATGGCGGCTTCTTCGTTCAGCAGAAAGCCGAGCTGATCGACGCCGTGCAGCAGACAATGTTTGGTAAACGGATCGATGGGAAAGCATGTCTGCCATCCATCGGGGAGCGTCACCGTCTGCGCTGCCAGGTCGATGGTCACCTCGGCAGTCGGGTCTTCTTCGAACAGGCGCACCAGTCGCTGGTAGGCGTCTTCATCGACCTGAACGGTCAGCAGCCCGTTCTTCAGGGCATTATTGCGGAAGATATCGGCGAAGTAGGGGCTGATAACCGCCTTGAAGCCGTACCCCTGCAATGCCCAGGGGGCGTGTTCACGCGATGAACCGCAGCCGAAATTGCGCCCAGCGACCAGGATCGTCGCCCCCTGCGCTTCCGGTCGATTGAGCACGAAATCGGGGTTGGGCTTGCCGTCGGCGTCGAAGCGCCAGGCGTAGAACAACCCCTCTGCCAGCCCCGATTTGTCGGTGACTTTGAGATAACGGGCGGGAATGATCTGATCGGTGTCAATATCCTGCACTGGCAGAGCGACGATACGCCCGGTGATCACTGAGATGGGTTGCATACGATGCTCCTGTGGCAAAGACCGTTGAGATCAGTTCGCATATAAGCCATTCCTGTGGCTTATCCCGCCGGGATAGCGCTCCGGCGGGCGCAGGGATTATGCCTGAGACTTTAGTTGCCCGCTTGCCCGGCGTCTAAAGTCATGGACTGCAGTGGCGAGGCCCGCCTTATGCGGGCTGGACCGGGCGATACCGAATGATGTTCTCAAGCGCCATTCGGCCTGTACCTGCTTGCCTCTTGCCTCTTGCCTCGCACCTCTCACACGTACTTTCGCGGATCGGCGACGACGCCTTCGATAGCGGACGCAACGGCAGTGAGCGGGCTGGCGAGGAAAGTGCGCGCGCCGGGTCCCTGGCGTCCCTCGAAGTTGCGGTTGCTGGTTGAAACAGCGTATTTACCCGGCGGAACCTTGTCATCGTTCATCCCAAGGCAGGCGGAGCACCCGGCTTCACGCCATTCAGCGCCAGCATCACGGAAGATTTTGTCCAGCCCTTCCGCTTCCGCCTGTTTCTTTACCTGCTGCGATCCGGGCACGACCATCATCCGCACGCCGTCGGCAACTTTGCGCCCTTTCAGGATGCTCGCCGCCAAGCGCAAATCCGAAATGCGCGAGTTGGTGCAACTGCCCAGAAAGACGACATCGATCTTGTGACCGAGCAACGGCTGACCGGGGCGCAGGTCCATGTAGCGTAGCGCCTTGTCGAGCGCCTGGCGCGCTGCCGGATCAGGCAACTCTTCTGGCATCGGGATGCGCCCGTCAATCGGCATGCCCATGCCAGGGTTAGTGCCGTAGGTGATCATCGGTTTCAATTGCGATGCATCGAGCGTGATCGTCCGGTCATACACTGCGCCTTCGTCGGTCGGCAAGGTGCGCCAATATGCTACCGCCTCGTCCCAGGCTTTGCCTTTTGGCGCAAAGGGGCGCCCGGCAATGTACTCGAACGTTGTGTCGTCCGGTGCGATCATTCCGGCGCGCGCGCCGCCCTCGATCGACATATTACAGATCGTCATGCGCTCTTCCATCGAAAGTGCACGGATCGTTTCGCCGGTGTACTCGAACACGTGCCCAGTACCGGCGCCAACGCCGTACTGCGCGATGATTGCCAGAATGATGTCCTTGGCAGTCACTCCTGGTCCCAGACGACCATCGATGCGCACCTCCATCGTTTTGGGGCGATTCTGGAGCAGGCATTGCGTCGCCAAGACGTGCGCGACTTCGGAGGTGCCGATGCCGAACGCCAGCGCGCCGAATGCGCCATGGGTGCTGGTATGGCTGTCGCCGCAGACGATGGTCATGCCGGGCTGGGTCAATCCCAGTTCAGGACCAATAACGTGCACAATGCCCTGATACTCGCTGCCGAGCGCGAACAGCGGGATGCCGAACTCGGCGCAGTTCTGTTCAAGCTGGCGAAGCTGCGCCGCCGCTTGCGCATCGACCACCGGGATGATTCCGTCTGGTCCGCGGGGCGTTGTCGGCGTCGAGTGGTCCATCGTCGCCAGGGTGCGATCCGGTCGGCGGACCTTCAGCCCGCGCCGGCGCAACTCGGTGAACGCCTGGGGCGACGTGACTTCGTGAATGAGATGGAGATCGATATAGAGCACCGCTGGCGTTTCCGCCGTCTGCGGGCGAACGATATGGGCATCCCAGATTTTGTCGAACAGTGTGCGAGGCATAGTCTGCTACCCTTAGCCTTTTATCCGAGGAAGACGAGCCATCATCAACAGGAACCGAATTCGTAGGAACGCATCCGGCATGTCTATGTCGCCATGTTCATCGGCCCGCAGCGCACTTCGCCCTTGTATGCGCTTGTTTTATTGGCGCTCATCCGCAACCAGCGTCAGCCATCCCCAGCGATCTTCCGTTTCACCGGAGAAGAGACCGAAGAACGCCTTTTGAATGGCGGTGGTGATCGGACCGCGTTTGCCATCGCCGACCGGCAGTTTATCGACCGAGCGGATTGGCGTCACTTCAGCCGCGGTGCCGGTGAAGAAGAGTTCGTCTGCCAGGTAGAGCATTTCACGCGGCAGGTTTTGCTCGCGCACCTCATATCCAAGCTGGCGCGCCAGCGTCATTACCGTATCGCGGGTAATGCCAGGCAGCAGCGCCGCTGTCACCGGCGGCGTGTAAATGATGCCGTCGCGGATAAGGAACAGGTTCTCGCCTGATCCTTCGGAGAGCCAGCCGTGCACGTCGAGCGCGATCCCCTCGGCATACCCGTTGCGCGCCGCTTCCATGACGATCAACTGTGATGAGAGGTAGTTGCCGCCAGCCTTTGCCATTGCTGGCAGGGTATTCGGCGCCACCCGCTGCCAGGAGGAGACATGCACATCCACGCCATTCTCAAGTCCTTCGGCGCCAAGGTATGCGCCCCATTCAATCGCGGCGACCATCGCCTCAACCGGCGAGCGGAGCGGGTTCAGCCCCATTTCGCCATAGCCGCGCCAGATGAGCGGGCGAATGTAGGCGTTGGTCAGCCCGTTCTCCCGCACTACTGCGCGGCAGGCCTCAAAGATCTGGTCGGGCGTGAAGGGCGGTTCCATCCGGTAGATGCGGCAGGAGTCGAACAGGCGGCGGATGTGCTCGCGCAGACGGAAGATTGCAACGCCGCGTGGCGTCTCATAAGCGCGAATGCCCTCGAACACCGATGAACCGTAGTGCAGGGCATGCGTCATCACATGGACGGTCGCCTTTTCCCAGGGAACCATCTCGCCGTTGAACCAGATATACTTCGATTCGCGGATTGGCATCGGTGTTCTCCTTTCACGACGACGTGAAACGGCGCGGTTGCGCCGGGGTCATTATAGCAGGAACGGTGCGTGTGAGCGCCAGCGGCATTCTGTTCCCACAGCGCCCTTGCACGGGTTGACGCAGGGGCGCAAGGGTCAGCTTTTTGACCTGCACACGGATTTTGCCCATTGCAACGCTTTGTTTCTCATCACCGGCCATTCGATGCGCAACGCTCGCCAGGTACATGTGGACGCGACGCCTGTCGGGGCGTCCCGGCGGCTGTCTCTCCTGCGCATTGGAGCGCCCCCACCCGGGTCGCCCCTGCTCTCTTCACACGCGCAGCGTTCTTGGGGGCGATGGATGTTTTCCGCGTCTTATTGCTTTTTTCCCCCTCATCCCCCCTGTCCCCCTTCTCCCACAAGGGGAGCAGGGGGAGTTAGGGCGTCTTAAAGGCCTTTGTTCCCCTCATCCCCCCTGTCCCCCTTCTCCCACAAGGGGAGCAGGGGGAGATAGGGCATTCCGACGCTTTTTCCCCTCATCCCCCCTGTCCCCCTTCTCCCACAAGGGGAGCAGGGGGAGTTAGGGCGTCCTGATGCCTGAAACGGGCGATGCAACGTAAGGGCTGGCCGGAAAAATCTACACCTATGAGCATCCCCCCTGTCCCCCTTCTCCCACAAGGGGAGCAGGGGGAGATGGGGCATTCTGACGCTGGAAATCAGTGATGCAACAAAAGGCTCGCGAAGAAATCTACGCCTGCGAGCGCTTCTGCCGCTCGTTGGGGCGGCTGGGCGGGTTGCCCCTACTTTCGACCTGCCGCCTTCGCCCGCTGCCGCGCCAGCGGCAGTTCCAGGCTATCCCACAGCGCCATAAAACTGGCTTCGATGATGTTTTCCGAGCAGCCGACGGTGCTCCAGCGTTCTTCGCCGCGCGCCGATTCGATCAGCACGCGCGGTTTGGCGGCAGTGCCCAGGTGTGCATCGACGATGCGCACTTTGTAATCCACCAGTTGCACCTCGGCAAGTTCGGGATAGTGCGGCAGCAGCGCTTTGCGGATCGCCTTATCGAGCGCGTTGACCGGTCCGACGCCTTCCGCCGCCGTGTGCATCACCTCGTCGCCGACTTTGAGCTTGACCATCGCCTGCGAGATCATGTCGTTTGCGCCGTGCTTGCTGACTACCACGGTAAAGTCGAGCAACTCGAACGGCGGTTCGTAGTCGGGTGCAGCGCGGCGCACCAGCATCTCGAACGATCCTTCCGCTGCCTCAAATTGAAAGCCACGGCTCTCCAGCTCTTTGATCCGTTGCAGCACCACGCGCTCGTTGCCGTTCAGGTCCAGCCCCAGTTCCTCTGCGCGCATGCGCACATTTCCCCGTCCCGACAACTCACTGACCACAATGCGCGTGCGGTTGCCAACCAGTTCCGGGTCGATATGCTGGTAACTCTCAGGCACTTTAGCGACAGCGGCCACGTGAATGCCGCCTTTGTGGGCAAAGGCCGAGTGACCGACGAACGGTGCGTGGGTGTCAGGGTTGAGGTTAGCGACTGCGGCAACATAGTGTGACACCTCGGTCAGGCGGCGGAGCTGTTCAGGCGTGACGCAACGATAGCCAAGTTTCAGTTGCAGGTTGGCAATGAGCGGGATCAAGTCCATGTTGCCGCAGCGTTCGCCGTAGCCATTGATCGTTCCCTGGACGTGGACGCACCCTGCGCGCACGGCGGCAATCGCATTAGCGACCGCCAGCGCGCCGTCATTATGGGTGTGGATGCCGAGGATCGGGCCGCGCCCTGCTTCGCCATTGCCGAACCCTTCGTGCGCCAGATGGCGTCGCACCGCTTCGACGATCTCGGTCACCTCATGCGGCAGGCTGCCGCCATTCGTATCGCACAGCACCAGGCAATCCGCGCCAGCGCGCGCAGCGGCGGTCAGGGTTTCCAGCGCATATGCAGCATCTAGTTTGTATCCGTCGAAGAAGTGTTCCGCGTCGTAGACCACCTCTTTGCCGCGCTCCTTGAAGTATGCAATGCTCTCGGCAATCATCGCCAGGTTTTCCTGGCGAGTGGTTTCGAGCACCTGCTCGACGTGAAGAGTCGAACTCTTGCCAACGAGCGTCACCACCGGCGTATCGGCATCGACCAGCGCCTGGATGTTGGCGTCGGTCTCGCAAGTGGCGTTGGCGTGTCGGGTGCTGCCGAAAGCGGCGATTCTGGCGTGGCGCAGTTCGACGCGGCGGATGCGTCGGAAGAATTCAGCATCCTTAGGGTTTGAGCCGGGCCATCCGCCTTCGATATAGTGAACGCCAAGCAGATCGAGTTCTCGCGCGATCTTTAGTTTGTCCTCAACGGAGAGCGATAGTCCTTCGCGCTGCGTTCCGTCGCGCAGGGTTGTATCGTAGAGCAGAATCTGCATACTTGGCTCCTTCTGCGTTACAGGCTACGGCTGCCCACGCCAGCGCGGGTAGCTGCCAAAGACTTTGAATAGACCAGTTTTTGCGCGAATGCGCTCCAAAGCGGCGGCAACCACCGGATCTTCGCGGTGGCCATTAATATCCACCAGGAAGATGTACTGCCCCAGTACTTCTTTTGACGGACGCGATTCGAGTTTGGTCATATTGATGCCGACCGACGACAGTTCCTGGAGCGCATCGACCAGAACGCCAGGGCGGTCTTCGCGGTCGAAGCCGAAGCAGAAACTGGTCTTATCATCGCCGGTTGGCGGATGGTCGTGTTTGCCCAGGGCGATAAAGCGCGTGACGTTTCCCGAACGATCCTGAATATCGCTCGCCAGGATTGCAGCGCCGACCAGTTGCGCCGCGCGCAACGTCCCGATCGCTGCTGCTGGCCGTTCGTCCGCCAGCGCCTCAGCGGGCGCAGCGCTGTTGCTCAGTGAGGCGACCGTTACTACGCCAGGCAGACAGCGTTCGATGAAGCGTCGGCACTGCCCAAGCGACTGCGGGTGACCGTAGAGCACCTTGATCTCGTGGAGCGCCAGACCGGGGCGTCCCACCAGGTAGTGCTGAATGGGAATGACCGTCTCTCCCACGATCCGCAAATTCGTTTCATGGATGAGCAGGTCGAGGGTGGTGGTGACGCTCCCTTCGAGCACATTTTCAATCGGCAGAATGCCGACGGTCGCCGCGCCGGTTTCGACGGCGGTGACGACGGCTGGCATGCTGGTGAGCGGAATGTAGATCGCCTCCTCGCCGCCATATGCCAGCGCGGCTATTTCGCTGTAGGATCCGGGCGGACCTAAATACGCAATCGAACGTTTCATCAGCAGTGTTCCATGGGAGCCTAGCGACGGATGTTTTCAAAGTCCATCGGTTGTGGGTTGTTACTCCGTCGCATTTTTGCCGAACAGATCGACGGCATAGGTCCGCTTGTTGCGATCGTATCCCGCAGCGTAAGCGGCATTCTCGGCGCTCAGGCGCTCCTGGCGCGCGGCGATCATCTTGTTGAGCGCTGCCATATACGACTCGGCGGCGGCGACGATGGTATCGGTATTGGCGCTGTAGCCGCTGAAGATCTGCGGTCCCCGGTGCCGTCCGACGTGGTACTCGCGATTTTCGACCGCAGCGCCCGGCTCGCGGATGCGCACCGATACCTCGGCGACTGCGTCGATCCCCTCGGTCACTGCCTTGATCGAGAACTCGATCAGTTCGTTCGGTCGCCCGACGATTTTATCGATCGCTTTGTAGATCGCATCAACCGGTCCGGTGCCGTGTGCTGCGGTCGTATGCGTGTTGCCGTCGGGATCGGTGATGCGCACCGTCGCCACCGGCGTCACGCCAGTGCCGCAGGTCACCTGCACATGCTCCAGACGGTACAACTCCGGCGTATGGAGCGATCCGCCGGTCGCCAGCACTTCCAGGTCGCGGTCGTCGATGACTTTCTTCTTGTCGCACAGTTCCTTGAAGCGCTGGAAGACCAGATTGAACTCCTCCTCGTTATCGAACTCGTACCCCATTGCCGCCAGTTTGGTGCGCAGCGCATTCCGCCCGGAATGTTTGCCAAGCACGATGGCATTGCCGTCCAGCCCGATGGTCGTCGCGTCCATGATCTCGTAGGTCATGCGGTTCTTCAGAACGCCATCCTGGTGGATGCCGGACTCATGGGCGAAGGCGTTAGCGCCGACAATCGCCTTGTTCGGCGGCACCGGCATCCCGATGATTGTGCTGACCAGGCGGCTGCTGCGCGCCAGCTCGCGGGTATTAATCTTCGTATCGACGCCAAAGAACGAGCGGCGAGTCTTTAGCGCCATCACGACTTCTTCGAGCGAAGCGTTACCAGCGCGCTCGCCGATGCCGTTGATCGTGCATTCGATCTGCCGTGCGCCAGCGCGCACTCCTGCCAGCGAGTTCGCCACCGCCATGCCGAGGTCGTCGTGGCAGTGGGTGGAGATGATGACCTTGTCGGCGCCAGGGACGTGCTTGTAGATGCCTGCGATCAGTTCGGCGTATTCCTCAGGCGTGGCGTAGCCGACCGTGTCGGGAATGTTGAGCGTTGTGGCGCCTTCTTCGACCACTGCCGCCAGCATACGATAGACGAACTCTGGATCGGAGCGGGTCGCGTCCATCGGCGAGAACTCAACATCGTCGCACAGCGAACGCGCGTAGCGCACCATCAACCGGGCGCGCTCAAGCACCTCTTCGCGGGTCGAGCGCAGTTGATGTTGAATGTGGATGTCGGACGAGGAGATAAAGGTGTGGATGCGTTTCTTTGCAGCTGGCTGAATCGCACTCCAGGCTTTGTCGATATCGTCCTTGTTGGCGCGCGCCAGCGCTGCGATGATGGGACCGTCGGGCGTGCCGACGATTTTTGCAATCTCGTGAACGGCTGCCCAGTCGCCAGGTGATGCCGCCGGAAAGCCCGCCTCGATGATGTCTACCCCCAACCGCGCCAGTTGACGGGCGACCTCGAGTTTTTCTTCCAGCGTCATCGTGCAACCGGGCGCCTGCTCACCGTCGCGGAGGGTCGTGTCGAAGATGCGTACATAGTCCTCCATAGGCTATGTGTCTCCTGTTCTTCGTGAGCAGTTGATGTGCGTGATGAGATGACGTTCTCCAGTGTTCGGATCGTGCTCGTCAGCATTGCTGCGATTTCCTGGCATTCGGTATGCAACCTGGCTTCCTCTTCGTCGGAAAGATACCCGGCACGGCGTAGCAGATCGAGCCGGCCATCAGTTTCTTCCGTCCTTCTGAGTTCCTGTGAGGAGATCAACACACGCTACACGACATGATCTCTCCTCTGTACGCATGGCTTGTGATAGAACACGGATACGCACGGATTGAGACGGATTCGTACGGATTGGTTCTCAGTTCTTGTCATGCTCCGCCCTCGCCCGGCACGACCTCGCGCGGATTGACGAACGGCATCATCCGGCGCAGTTCACGCCCCACCTGTTCAATCGGGTGCGAGATGTCGCGGGCGCGGTAAGCGTTGAAGCGCGGACGACCGTTGTGATTCTCTTCGATCCAGTCCTCGGCAAACGCACCGCTCTGAATATCCGCCAGAATGCGTTTCATCGCTGCGCGCGTTTCATCGGTGATGATCTTGGGGCCGGCGGTGTAATCGCCCCATTCCGCCGTATCGCTGACCGAGTAGCGCATGTAGTTGAGACCGCCCTGGTAGAAGAGATCGACGATCAGTTTGAGTTCGTGCATGCACTCAAAGTACGCGATCTCCGGTTGGTACCCGGCTTCGACCAGCGTCTCGAACGCCGCCTTCACGAGCGCCGAGACGCCGCCGCACAGCACCACCTGCTCGCCGAACAGGTCGGTCTCAGTCTCTTCGGCAAAGGTTGTCTCAATGACGCCAGCGCGGGTGCAGCCCAGGCCGCGCGCATATGCCAGGGCGTCGGCCAGCGCATTCCCCGAAGCGTCCTGATGCACAGCGACGAGCGCCGGTACGCCGCCTCCCTGAGTGAAGACCTCGCGCATGCGATGACCGGGCGCCTTGGGGGCGACCATACTCACATCGACCCCTTCCGGCGGGACGATCTGCCCGAAGCGGATATTGAACCCGTGGGCGAACATGAGCGTCTTGCCAGGGGTCATATGCGGTCCGATCTCGTCGCGGTAAACGGCTGCCTGCGCGGTGTCGGGGATTGCCATCATGACGATATGCGCCTCTTTCGCCGCCTCAGCGACGGGCAACACCTTCAGCCCTAACCCTTCCGCCTTAGACCAGCTTTTCGACCCCTGGTAGAGACCGACAATCACATCACAGCCGCTGTCCTTGAGATTCAGGGCATGGGCATGCCCCTGGCTGCCAAACCCAATGACCGCGATCGTGCGCCCGGCGAGGCGGGAGAGATCGGCATGGTTTTCGTAATAAATCGTTGCCATAGTTGTCACCCCAGCCTAATTCATCGCCGGTACGCGCTCGGCATGCCCATTCGCGCTCTCAACGAATTCCTCAGCCGTATGACCGCGTGCGCCGCGCACCATCGCAATCCGTCCGGTGCGCATCATTTCTTTGATGCCATACGGACGAATCACATCGATAAAATTCTGAACCTTAGCGGGCGACCCGGTCATCTCGATCACCATCGTATTGGCGCCGACATCGACAATCTTGGCGTCGAACACTTCGGTCAGAGCGACAATCTCCGGGCGTTTCGCCGGAGGCGCGTGTAATTTCATCAGCGCCATTTCGCGCTCGACTATCGGATCATGCGTGACGTCGCTGACCTTCAGCACCTCGATCAGGCGGTAGAGTTGCTTGACCACCTGCTCGACATCTTCCCATTCCACAACGATCGTCATCCGGCTGACGCCGGGCGTTTCGCTATGACCGACCGCCAGGCTTTCGATATTGAAGCCGCGTCGCCGGATGAGGCCGACCACCCGGCTCAGCACGCCAGGGCGATCCTGCACGAGAGCGACGATTGTGTGCTTTTTCATAGTATGGTTCCTTCATTCATTCTATGACTTGTGGGGCGATTCCAGGATCATCTCGCTGATGCTCTTGTTCTGCGGCACCATCGGGAACACGTTCGCTTCGCGCTCGACGCGGAAGTCAATCAGCACCGGCCCATCGGTCTCATAGGCTTCCTCGATGGCCGCCTCAACCTGGCTGGTATGTTCGACAGTAATCCCCTTCCAGTAGTACGCCTCCGCCAGTTTTGCGAAGTCGGGACCGGAGAGAGGAGTGCCACTGTAGCGCTTGTTCTCGAACAGTTCCTGCCATTGGCGCACCATGCCTAGGTAGCCGTTGTTGATCACCGCGATCTTGATGTTCTTGATGCCTTCCTGAACGATAGTGGCCATTTCCTGGTTGGTCATCTGGAAGCCGCCATCGCCGCAGATGACCCACACTGTCTCGTTGGGGCAAGCGATGGCAACGCCGAGCGCGGCTGGCACGGCGAAGCCCATGGTTCCGGCGCCGCCGGAGGTAATGTGGGTGCGCGGGCGATACCAGTCGATCAACTGCGCTGCCCACATCTGATGCTGCCCGACGTCGGTGACGACGCGGTAATTGCCGCGACTGTTGAGCGCCTTTGAGAGCGCAGCGTACACGTCGTGCGGCGGCAGGCTCATATTTTCGGTGTTGGCGCGATTGATGTACTGCTGCTTCGGTTGGTGCTTCGCCTGCATCTCACGGATGTGCTCCATCCAGTCCGAAGCATGGCTATGGAGTTCAGCAAGCGCTTCGCGATCAGGCGGGAGCTCATCGAGGAACGCCTGCAGCGCAAGGCGCGCATCAGCGACGATTGGGACGGTCACCTTGACGTTCTTGCCAATCTCCGAGGGGTCAATATCGACATGAATCACCTTCGCGTTCGGCGCAAACGTGCTGGCTTTGCCAGTCACGCGGTCATCGAAGCGCCCGCCGATATTGAAGAGCACATCGCACTCCTGAATGGCGCGATTGACGTGCACCCAGCCGTGCATCCCCGGCATGCCGATGCTAAGCGGATGATCTTCGGGGAAGGAGCCAATGCCGTGGAGGGTGGTAATCACCGGGATGCGGGTGCGTTCGGCGAAGGCGCGCAACTCCTCGACGGCGCCAGACATGATAATGCCATGACCAGCGATGATCAGCGGCTTCTTCGCGCTCAAAATCAGCTTGATCGCCTCGCGGACCTGTTTGAGATTAGGGCGATAGTTGGGCTTGTAGCCAGGAAGGTCGAGTTTGATGTTCCAGTTGGGAACGATGGTGGCCTGCTGCGCGTCCTTCGTTACGTCGATCAATACCGGTCCTGGCCGTCCGGTAGTGGCGATGTAGATCGCTTCCTCGAAGACATAAGGCAGATCTTCGGCGCGTTTCACCAGGTAGTTGTGCTTGGTGATCGGCATCGTAATGCCAGTGATGTCAGTTTCCTGGAATGCATCCTTGCCAAGCACGTGAGAAGCGACCTGCCCGGTGATCGCCAGGAGCGGCACACTATCCATCATCGCATCGGCAATAGGCGTCACCAGATTGGTTGCGCCTGGCCCGCTTGTGCCGATGCACACCCCCAGCCGACCAGTGGCGCGCGCATACCCTTCGGCGGCGTGCCCTGCGCCCTGTTCGTGGCGACATAACACGTGGCGCAGTTTGTCGCGGTACTCCCACATCGCATGGTAGAACGGCATGATCGCGCCGCCGGGGATGCCGAACATCACTTCGACTCCATTGCGGATCAACGCCTCACACATCACCTGAGCGCCGGTGCGCTTTTCGGACATCTGAGTTCCTCCCTTTCTCTCGATGATTACAAGATTGGCGTTGCACTGCAGTTATGCGTCCAAACCTGCACACGTGCAGGCTAGACGCCGCCATCATCGGCGCCCAACTGTGCAGCAGCGGCACATTGGCGACATCGGCGTCGCAGCCGGGGAGATGGTCGGATTTGACCACTGAGAGCAATAGGCGCGGGCCTGCCGGAGATACATTGTTGCCGTAGCACCGGCAGCATATGCCCATAAACTGTGAGCCCCTCCCGAGCGTTCGGGAGGGGCTCGTGTCGTTGTTTATTACATTACGCCGCGCGCGCTTCCTCCCAAACGCCTATAAGCCCGTGATGATAATCAGGGCTACGAGGATAAGGCTAAGGAGGATGCTGACGTTCGGCTGATGCATATGAGTCGCGCCTATGCAATATTACCGTCTGCGAGTATACCTGAAGGAGGGTTAGTTTGTCAAGTGGGATGAGAGGCGAGAGGGGAGAGGCAAGAAGGGAGAGGCGCGGGGTGAGAGGGGAGAGGCGAAGAGCTCTCAGGTGTAGAGGTTTCCAGATGCGCAGTGTGTTTTCTGCGCCTCGACGCCCTTTTGCCCCTCATCCCCCCTGCCCCCTTCTCCCACAAGGGGAGCAGGGGGAGTTGGGGCGTCCTGTTGCCTGAAACGGGCAATACAACGTGAGGGCTTGCCGAAAAACCTACACTTGTGGGCATCCCCCCATCCTCTTCTCCCACCCCCCTGCGACCTCCGCATGCAGGGGGTTGGGGTGCACTGTCCCGCCCCACACCGAGCCTGCGATCTGCGCCCCCCGCATGCGGGGGGTTGGGTCGGTGTGGCGCTGCTCCTCTTTGCGCTTGGGCTTCTGCGCCCCCCGCATGCGGGGGGTTGGGGTGCTCGCCTGGCGCCTTGGGCCAGCGCAGCGCGGATGGGTGATCAGGTGGCGCACCAGACTCGGCAGACGGTCCGGCAGTTGCGCCGCGCTCCACGTTCCCCACACCTGTTGCCGCAGCAGATCCAGACCCCGTTGCTGCACCCGCCAGTGATTGACGACCGCCTCGGCCCACAGCTCCTGCCCCGGTAGCGTCTCCGGCGCTGGGACAGCGGTGCGTTGCACGGCGGCGCGGGTCTGCTGCGCCAGAGCGCGGCTGCGCGCCCACGCCAGTAGTGAGCGCGTCAGGAGCAGCGCGGCGCTGGCCACACGCCAGTAGCGCAGGCGATGCAGCGCCAGCAGATGGTTCAGGCAGCGAATCACGACTTCCGCGTGCCACCGCGCGCGACACTGCTGCCCGATCCCACAGGTCGTCCGGCACAATCGTCAGCAGCACGGGCCAGCCAGCTAAGATCAATCCCTGCGCACATGGCAAGCGCCCCTGATCCTGCGCGTGGCGCTGGCAGCCGCGGCGCGCCGTCGCGGCGTTGGCGGGCGGCAGCGGCGCCGCGATAACCCGGACAGGGATGGTTGCCCCTCGACCGTCACCTGTGCAGGCGGGTCGAGCGGCGTCTGGCTGCGCCGGAGGCGGCGCTCGACATCCAAGACTGGCCGCTGCACTCCGGTATCGGACCGGTCGGGAGCTCACCAGGCGCCACGATTGCCGCCTACTGGCACACGGTGGCAGCCATCTCGCGCGGCTGGCCGTCGCCTGCGTCCGCCATCGCAGTGTCGCAAGGGCGCAGGAATCGTCGAGATGCTCGCCCCGTCGGCGATCCAAGCGCACGACCTGGGTGATCTGGCCGCGCAGCAAGTCATTCTCCGGTTGTGCCCGCCAGTCATCTCCGCTGCCGTGCTGACCAAGGTTCGTGCGGTCGATCAGGACTAGACGCCAGCAGCTGGAGCGGGTCAGCCACGGCGCGAGAACACCGCCGAGCAGCGCACTGAGCGCGCAGGCGAGCCAGGGGCTGGCGGCGCGCAGCCATTTGCGCCAACTGTGGCGGCAGCGATGTCTGCTGTATTGGTCAGCCCGTCCCAGGCGCCGAGCTGCGCCTGGGGTGGGGCGACCAGGGCGCGCGCTGGCTCGTCCGGCGGGCAAGCGCAGCGCGACCTTAGTCGGTCGGCGATCAGGCGTTAGCATGCTAGTACGATGGAGAGGGCTCGTTATGGGATACCTCCGATCTGGTGTCGTAGGTCACTCCTCCCATACCAGAGGTTTTTTCCCGACGAGCTTCGTCCGGTTCAGGCGCCTAAGCTAGTGCATGGGGGGCGTCCGCTCTCACAAAGGTGGATTTTTTCCGGCAAGCCCTTCCGTTGTATCGCCCGTTTCAGGCAACAGGATGCCCCACCTCTCCCTTCCTCACAAGTGTAGATTTTTCCGGCAAGCCCTTAGGTTGCATTGCCCGTTTTGAGCAACAGGACGCCCCACCTCCCCCTTCCTCACGAGTGTAGATTTTTTTGGCAATCCCCCGTGCTGACTGTCTGTTTCAGGCATCAGAATGCCTTAACTCCCCCTTCTCCCCTGGTGGGAGAAGGGGGCAAGGGGGATGAGGGGCAAAGCGCTCGTCCAGAGACGACCGAGCGTGCCCGTGCGGCTGGTGGGAGAAGGGGGCAAGGGGGATGAGGGGCAAAAGGGCGTCAGGATGTGCAACCGCCCCCTTCTCCCCTGGTGGGAGAAGGGGGCGGGGGGATGAGGGGCAAAAGGGCGTCAGGACGCGGCAAATCCACTGCGCACGCCAAAAAGCCTCCACTTGAGAGCGCTCCCCTCCCCCCTTCTCCCCTGGTGGGAGAAGGGGGCAAGGGGGATGAGGGGCAAAAGGGCGTCAGGATGTGCAACCGCCCCCTTCTCCCCTGGTGGGAGAAGGGGGCAGGGGGGATGAGGGGCAAAAGGGCATCAGGACGCGGAAAACATCCATCGTTCCCAAAAACTCTTCACTTGTAAGGGGCGCCCGCCAGCATTTGGCGCGAGGCAAGAGGCAGAGAGGTTACAGATTGCAGATGGAGGGGACCATTGTTCATCTCGGCCACTCCAGGTGGATGACAGGAAGATCGATCATATCCGACAACGCCTGAGCCAGCACGTGGCGATGGCAGGATGCGGGATTCGCTTCCATGCACATAAGAGCGCCGGGACGGGTTTCGACGATCTCAGCGACGTGCTGGATTGCTTCTACGTGATCTCTCAGCGTTGTTTGCGCATATCTGGCAAATAACCGGTCATAATCATCCTTTATTGCCAGTTCTATTCTATCCGAACCCGGAACTCCGAGTTCTGGGAAGTGGAAATACTCGATGCCAAGCAAGCTGCACAGACGTGAAAGTGTGCCTTTGTGATACCCATAGCGCATCGATACAGGATTATTTCTTACGTCGATAACACAATGTATGCCCTTCATAAGGAGTCGGTTGAGAAAATCATCAACTGACAGTCTTTCGTAGCCAATGGTGTATATGGCGATGTCTGCGACTGGTCGCGTTTGTCGTCGTTTCACTTCATCTTTGCAATTAATGGTATACCAAGGATATTTCTCGTATATTAGTTCGATGAGCTGCTTGCCGCTCATCGCTCCATATCTTTTCATAACATAATATATATCGGTCTTTACCGGAGTAGGGAGCGAAAGGGCGACATCATCGGCGAGATCTGTCAGTTTCCAGTGACTGCCGTGCTTGCCTGGATTCTCAATGATGCCGTGACGGATCAGCGCATCAATCTCCTGATAGAGCGAAAATGAGTGCGGACCGTAGTGATACGGCACGAACTGGTAGCAGGCGTTTCTGGCGTGCGATTGCGTTTCGACAGAGAAAAGGAACGCCCATTTCATCAACTGAATACGCGACGCGCGATTGCGCGCCTCGCGCAGCATCGCCACCAAAACCTTTTGGCGCAGGAGCATCGTGCTACGCTCCGCCAGGAGTTTCGCCTGGATAGATTATCTGTTCTACTCTGGATAGTATCGCATCTCGTGGTCGAATGTGCAAGCGGCGTCTGGCATCAGGACCGAATGTTCCATGGCGGCGCGATCAGGGCGAAGAAGAAGGCAATCACTGCGCCCAGGAACGCTGACCCGGCGATTGAGCCAAGCAATACAACCGAGAACACCCACCCTTCCTCGAAAAGGATACCAACGAGGGTCGCCAAGGAACACACAGCATGCCACGGCATCTCAAGAGTCGTCCAAACGATGATCCAGCCAATCAGCCAGCCGCGAGAAGCGCGCCAGGTACGCCGGGCGATCAGCCCGCTGACCACCCCACATGCCACCGAGCTAACTAACCCACTGACAACTACACCAATGGACGCGAACATAAGGAGAAACCCCACGCCGACCCAGCTGCTTGCATTATGGCTACCAAGGGCAGCAGCCCCCATAGCAAGCGATACTATCGTCAGCACCCACATAGCAATAGCATTCGCAACACTCCCGCCAGCGCCAAGCGTGATCAACTGCCCCCGCTGACGCCGCAGCCATACCTGATCATCCGGCTCGATAACGGACATGATCCTCCTCCTGAGAATACTGCTTTGCGGACAGCACAGGCTCAAAGCTCACACAATAGCGCTGAGCGGAACCTCCGGCAAAACGCAGAGACCATTAACCGCCCAGGCTATGGGGTGCTATACCCATCGAACACACATGTCGCATCAGCATTCCCGCCGCAGATAACGGCAACCGGCGCTTCATAGCGTGCAACATCGACGGCGCCGCTCTGGAGTGCGGCAATCACGGCAGCGCCCGCCGGTTCGACCAGCTGGTTGCACTCGGTCCAGAGCCAGCGCATCGCCTCGACCATCTGCTCATCGGTGACCAGCGCCACCTCATCGACATACCGCAGCGCCAGGTCAAGCGTGCGTTGACTGAGTGCGCGCGGTGAGAGGGTGTCGGCAATGCTGTGAACGGCAGGCAATTCCACCAGCCGACCGGCATTGAGGCTGACGGTCATCGTTGGCGCGCCGACCGGTTCGACGCCGATGATGCGAATGCCGGGGCGCGCCTGTTTGAGCGCCGCCGCCATGCCGCCGATCAACCCGCCGCCGCCAACGGCGATCAGCGCCAGATCGATGTTGGGCGCGTCGGCGAGCAGTTCAAGACCGAGCGTACCCTGTCCTTCAAGGGTACGCATATCATCAAATGGATGAACGTAGTACAACCCATCATTTGCAGCATGCTCGACAGCGCGCTGGTGGGCATCGTCCCAGGCGTCGCCATAGCGGAAGATGCGCGCGCCCCATGCAGCAATCCGTCGCTCGCGGTCGGCGGAGGCGCGTGTGGGCAGGTAGACCGTAGCAGGAATGCCCAGTCGCCAGGCGGCGTATGCCAGCGCCAGACCGTGGTTGCCGCCGGATGCGGCGATCACGCCGCGTTCGCGCTGCGCTGCGTCGAGTTGCAGCAGGTGGTTGAACACGCCGCGCGCCTTGAATGAACCTGAGACCTGCAGATTTTCCAGTTTGAGTCGCAGGTTGGGGTGAAAGTCGCCGCGCAGTGCGGGCAGCGGCGTAAGCGGCGTGTGCCGGACGAACGGCGCAATGCGCGTTCGTGCGGCATCAATCGCCTGGACCGAAAGAGGATGCTCCGTTGCAGAACCTCACACAGATCAACGCGCTGCAATATCAAGGATGTCGCGCAGCATGGCTGCGGCAGTGGGAGTCGGGTCGGTTTCCAGCGTCGTGGCTGTCTGTCTGCCGGTGATGTCGGTGTAGTAGACCACCCCCATCTCATCGGCGCTCATCCGCGCCAGCGGGTGGGTGAGCGGCAGCGGCGTCGGTTGGACGCTGAGGCGGAAATCGTCTCCCTGACGCTCCGCCAGACAGAGGAGCACAATCCGTTCGCCGCGCTCCAACGCGGCGCGCAGATCTCCGGCGGTCAGCCCGGTGATGCCGCGCACGGTGACATCAGCCAGAGTTGTAGGACGGCGCAGCACGGCATTGGCAATAATGGTCAGTTTACTGGCAGCGTCCCATCCTTCGACATCGAGTGAGGGATCGGTCTCCGCCAGGCCGCGCCGTTGCATCTCTGCCAGCGCGTCGGCATAGGAGACACCCTGTTCCATAGCGCGCAGGATGCCCTGCGTTGTGCCGTTGAGCACAGCCTCGACGCGCATGATCGTTGCGCCAGCCAGATCGCGCCGCCCGATGGCAATCGTTGGTAATGCGCCGCCGACGCAGGCGCTGAAACGCAGTGCGGGCCAGTCACGCGGATCGCCGCGCTCTTCAGAAGACTCCCCCATATCGCTGAGGTCAGCCAGTTCTGCATACGCGAGCGCCAGCGGTCCCTTATTTGCCAGTACCGCATGCATCCCGCGTCGCAACGCAGTGCGCACCGTGTCGAGACCTGGTTGCCCTGTCTTGAGGTTAACCGGTGTCGCTTCGAGCAGGATGTCCGCTTCGATGCGTCGAGCGACCTCAACCGGCGAGATGCCGGGGATGCCGCTTCCCGGCAGTGCCGCAACGCTCTGTCTGCGCTGTTTGAGCGCAAGAACCGCCGCCGGATCGAGTCCAGCCGCGTCAATCGCCGCGCCGCCTGAGTCCGCCGCAGCGACCAGGCGTAGCGCAACGCCGTAGCGTCGAGCGAGGAGCGACGCCTGCGACTGCATGATGGCGAGAAAACTGCGGCCCACGTTGCCGAGACCACTGAGGAAAAGACGATACGTGCGCATGCTGGTTTGTTCCCGTTGCCACGTTGGGCGCATTGTACCATGATCGGGTGCGAGGCAGGCGGTGAGGAGCGAGACGAGGGATGAGGGATGAGGGACGAGGGATGAGTAATTCAAGGAGAGCCCTGCGCCGTTGCGCCTCTGTATGAGTGAGGCGCGAGACAAGAGGCGAGAGGCAAGAGCCGATGCAAAAGCCGACGCCAGTCACTCCGATGTGAGTAAGGCGTGAGACAAGAGGTAACCTGTGCGTTGCGGTCATTCGTTGCCATTCGTTTATTCGGTTCCGTATTCGTTGACAGGCGCAAGAGGCGTGAGGCAAAAGGCAAGCAGCCCAAGGCGCTCAAGGCTGAAGATGGGAAGGTCAAAGACGTACCCGACCCGTGAAGTCTGCGCCACGCATCAGTCCCGGCGAAGAACCGCGCTGGCGGCGCGATCCCGCGCCCTGTTCGCACGTGGTGTGACCTCGAGAGTCTTGGGGAGATGCGAAAAGTGCACAGGCGAAAGGTGTGAAGATAGAAGGTTCTCCTAACCCTCAACCCTTAACCCCTAACCCCTAACCCCTAACCCCTAACCAGCGTAAAGATTCCTCATCCTTGCGTTTCAATGATCTTTCTGAATTGCCCGTCCGATATGTTATAGTTAAGTGCATGTTAAGGTTCGTGAACGTTCCTTAAGAAAGGAGAAGGCAATGGCGCTACTCGAAACGGTTGGCGAAGTCCTCTTCGAGAAAACCATTTTTGGCATTCCCAACATTGTGGTCGGCGTTGCCGCCATCGCTGCAGCGCCGGTCGTTGTGCCAGCATTGCGCCCGGTGACAAAAGCGATCATCAAAGGCGGGATTATTGCTGCCGACCGGACGAAAGCAACGCTGGGCACGGTTGCGGAGCGTACCAAGGCGGCATTCAGCGAGGCTGGCGAGCGTTGGGGTGACCTGATCGCTGAAGCGCGCGCCGAGGTGTACGGCGCGGCTGCGGCGGCACCAGCCGCAGCGCAAACGCTTGCGCCGGAAGTGGCTGAGGCGCGAGCGACATAGGTGAGCGGGCGTACAGCTTCGGTCGACGAAGGCGTGCAAGAATGCGTCTTTCGGGCCCGCCTCCGGGTCAGCGGGATGAGAGAGGGGCAAGAGCTATTCTTGCTCCTCTCTTTTTTCTGCGGTATGGTGGATTCGGTCAGTAAGACCGAAACAGGAGCGCCCGGTGATCCGCCAGCGTTATAGCAGACCCTATGCATCGTTGTGCGCTGCTGCCAGCAGCGCCTGCGCGAGTTCGGCGCCAGTGGCGTAGCGGTGAGCGAATGGACCGGTGGCGCGCGCGATGACCCGCGCCAGCGCTGGCGGCGGCGCGGGAACGAGCGCTGCTAGCGTTTTCCCAACAGCGTACAGATCGTTGCCCGGCAGCACCATGCCGCGTAACTGCTCCGGACTGGCAAAATCCGGCGTACAGGTGATGGTGCGTGGGTCGTAAGGCAGATCGTGGCGCCGCGCCGAACCCCAGTCGATCACCGCCAGCGTGCCGTTGCGATCCAGGATAAGATTGGCGGGCTTGATATCCTGGTGCACATACCCGGCGCGGTGCAGCGCATCGAGCGCCATGCACGTCTTTGCCAGGAGATGGACGAGCGTCGAGACTGTGAGGCGCCCGGCGCCTGCCAGTTCTTCAATCGTCTGCCCATCGATGTACGACATCGTCAGCGTGCCGCGACCATCGCACTCTTCATAAGCGATGTACTGCGGCGCCGGGACAGGCATCCGCGCCCATTCGAGCCAGAAGAGCATGCCTGCCTCGCGGCGCAGATCATGAACTGGCGCGCCAGGCAGCGTTCGTTTGATAATGACGCGCCGATTGGCATATGCATCGTGCGCGAGCAACACCTCGTGCAACACTGTCCGGCGGAGAAGCGCCAGCGCCCGATGTCCTGGCGCAAAGCGTGGTGCGGAATGATACTGCGCCGTTGCTCGCGCGTCAGTGCGTGACAGCACTACCGTTACGCCGTCAAACGCCTGGCTGCGCCTACCGGTTCGACGTTTCAGACACGATGCGCTCTGGAGTTGACGAACAGCCCTGGTGCGAGCGACGACGCCGATCCCGCGCGATACCCGGCGGCTGATGGCGGCACGAACGATCTCGCCTAGCGTCAGCGCCAGACCAATGGAGCAGAGCGTGATGCTCTCCGCCAGGCGCGACGCGCTCTTGCCGAGCAGCAGCACAATCAGAGCCAGTGCAAGCAGTGTGAATGCAATACGTTTCATAAACTCCTCCAGAACGCCGGAATGCGCTGCAAACGAGCGATTTCCTCCTGCAACCGCCTGAATTCGCCGATATTGCGCACCACCAGGGTGCGATCATTGCAGGTGATCGTCAGATGACCGTAGTCGAACAGGCGGCCTGGCAGACTCTGGATAGTCTGCACATCGACGCGATGCAGTGGGACCTGATCCTCGCGCCAGAAGATCAATCCCCGTCGTAGCAGCAACGTGTCTCCACGCACGACAAGGAACGTTGTCAGTTCGCGGTAGGCGATGCGCGCTGCCAGAATGACCAGCGCCCATGCAATCGGCATCGCAATGGCTGCAGCGTGTGTGATGCCAGCGAGCAGGACGCCAGCGCCGAATGCCAGGAGAACAACGATTTTGCTGCCAACGATGTACGGATGGGGGCGAAAAACCCGGTCCCGGATTGATGGGTGCGCCGACGTGGTCATTGCAGCCTCCCCGACACCGCTGAAATGGCGCTGCTCATACGAGCAGCACTGACTGCGGCGTCAACACTCATTGTATAGAGTCGGGTTGAGATAATGGCTGAGATCTGACCGAGAAATTCTATGAGATATTGAAAAATCAGAGAAGCGGGTGTGTTTTTTAGAGAAAATGTGGTACCGATTACGGGTCATTCAAGATTGCCTCTATTGTCAGTACGCCGCACCCGCTGAAGGAGGCGATGATCGTCGCAGTGCTGCGCCACGTGCCGAGCGAGGTTCACAAGATCAGGATCGTTTTCGTTGCGTGTCAGTGATCCGACCGCAACGTGCAGCATTCGTTGTCGATCGGCATCGGTAGGATTACGAATGTCGAGGTAGAGCTCAAGTAGACGCCGCTCAATCATCAAACGTCTGCGCGCCCATGTATGCGACTCGAAGATGTCATAGTCGGCAGCATTGAACTCTTGCAGATAATCGCCTTGGAACAGAGCCAACGCTTCTTCAAGCAGTTCAATAGCATTCCTCATCTGACCATTGGCGATCGCCTGCTCCGCGTGGCGATTCAATGCGACCACCCGATCGGTATCGGTTGTCCACGATGAATGGCGCTTCAACGTCACTTTCGTGTCGGTGATCTCCAATGCGTTGGCCATGCCCCAGCGCTGCACAATCTTGCGCAACCCGGAGATGTAGTGGGCGCCATCCGGAGGGTCATCGTCGGGCCTGCGACCACGGCGGTGATCGTGGGCAATATTGATGAGCGCATCGCGACGGACAGGTTTATCCGCATTGGCGACCAGATACATTAACATGCCATTGAGCATATGTCGTCCGATGCGCCCGCCTTTGTAGGACGCCGGTTTTCCATCCACCTCGACCTTGAATGGTCCCAGCGTCGTGATAAAGACCGACGGGGATTGCACTCCGTCCAGCGTGTCGTGCAGCTTCTGCACGTCGCGTTTCTGCTGCTCAAGACGATGGATATGTTGTGGAATGGTGATCGGTTCAGACCCAGCGCGCTCGATATAAGCGGCAAGCAGCAACCCGACCGCTTCTAACTGGGTCTGTTCGTCCGTTATCCATCGCCCGCAGCCGGAGCCGCCGATCAGGATAGCGCCACGCTGTCTGCGACCGATGCAGAGCGGCAACAGATACTCGTAGCCAGCCCATCTCTTTATCGATTGCAACCGTGTTGTGCGGAGATCGTCCGCCCGTAGCGGCGCCTCCGGCGCCCGACCATGTACGCCGAGCAGATGCGCTTCATCCTTCCCGAACCAGAAGACAGCGATGCGTTCCGCTCGCAGGGCGTGCGCCAGCGTTTGCAGCACATCGCGTATCACCTGGTCGCGCGGCTTCTCGGAACCAATCTGCCGTGTAATCACACGTAACATGCTGCGCACCTGGCGCGCCGACCCGCCGAAACGCAGCCAGTCGAGCATCTCACGCAAGTGATCGAGTCCGAAGTGGGTAGCGATGATCACAGGGATGAGAACAATCCCCAACGCCAGCGTCTGGTCTGTCGCTAGTCTCCCCGGTGTTGCCGCGTGAAATGCTATCAGGACGCTCTCGTACACTGCCACAATGCCCAGGCTGGCAAACCCGCTGACCACATAATCATGACGGCTGTCGAGGCCCGCGCGCCGTTGCGTGCAGGTCAATGCGCTGTAACCCATCAACGCAATGCCACAGCAAAGCGATCCGTATCCCGCCTGCGTGATCAGCGCGGCGAGATATGGCTGCAATTGCCTCAGCACCTGTGCGCCTGCAACGGCGATCACGCTCGCACAGACGATGATCGTCGCAACCAGCAGCAACCTGGAGGCTGCACGGTCAACCGGCGATGTTTCTCGCTGGTGCAGTCGCCAGGTCATGAGCCAGATATGGAACAGCGCAGCAGCAAGGTAGATGCCGATAAGGAGTGGTGCGACCCATGGTTCAACCGCAGGAACTGTGAATTTCGCATTCGCAGGAAGGAAGCTGATTGCAAGACAGAAAAGGCAGAAGATGAGCGCAACGCCAAGATGCGCCTTACGAACGATGCGCTCCGTGCGCGTGAGTCCGCGCACCCCAACGAGCCAGCCATGCCAGAGTGCGATTGCGACCAGTGCCGTGCCTACGCGGAGGGACGGGATAAGAGCATGGACGCGGGCGCCGAACGGAGTCTCAAGCGCAGTGAGGAGAAAGTGAAGACCGGCGAAGACACACGACCAACGAAGCCACCGCGTTGAGGGATGATACGCAGTGCGACTACCAAGAAAGAAGTACGCCCAAAATCCCAGAATGCCTCCGACAACCCAGAGTAATAACGGGGCGTCCACAACGCTGCTCCTTCCATAATGATGGGAGGATACGGACAACCTCGATTAGTGATCGCTTTATGCAACTCATCTGGGAAATCTGAGAATTGTGTCGGAGATCCATATGCACTTCTATAGTATATTAGAGAAACACAAGAGTCAAGTTGAGATTTTCTAAAAAAGGACGCGGGGCGCCAGCGTCGAGGATCAAGCGGAACGGAAGAAAACAAGGGGTCGTCAGAGCGCAGGCGTCAACCCAAAGCACATTCTCGCGCAGCGGCGCATGGAGAGCGCCCGTCGCCGTTCTGCATCGCTTTGCGGCGGCAGCGGCAAACCATCACACTTTTTCCCAACCGCCATTCTGAAACACCTTGAGCATCCGTTCACACCCGCGGGTTTGTTCATGAATAGTTTCGATGATAGTGGTGAGGCTTGCACGCAGCGCGTTGCGGTCGTTGTGGGAAAGATCGTAGAGTTCCTGATACGACAGCGACTTAAGCGCGGCGCTGATCGTGATCGTAGTACGTTCAGTTCTGCCAGCGACGACGACCGGCACCATCTGCACTCGGCTAGCGATCCGTCGAACCAGGACAATTGCTTCTTCAAGTGTACAGCCATCGAGCACCAGCAAAGTATGGTCGTTCTTGAACCAGTATCCCTGAACACCAGGCAAGATCTGCGTAATTGCCTGATGGACGTGGCGCTGCGCAGCAAGCAGGAACGGCTCATCGCCGCGATGCCGACGGCGGCTGCGATCAATGTCGAGCACTGCCAGGGTCACATACTGACGCGACAGACGTTCAATAACTGCTCGCGCATTTCCTGCGTTGCTGATCGTTGCTGTAATCCGATCCCAGATCTGCTCGATCTGCTGCAGACCCTTGTGAAACTCAGGTCCATGCATGTCCATTCCGTCGAACCAGCGCACATATTCTGCCACATAGGTGTGCAGCAGATCATCATGCTTACGGCGCAGGCGCGTCAGCCACCAGCGTCCCAGCAGTTCGCTGAGAATATTGCCAAACACCAAAGCCACGAAGGCGGTCTCGCTCAAAAGCGTGGAAGCGGGCCGTTGCGACGCCAGATAGAGCACTCCAAACGGATGCGTATCCCAATGAGAAAGGAGCGGAACGGCAAGCGCCACCTGGCAGCGCTCGTCTTGCGCACCGAAGACGCGCATATCATGGGCGGCATCACGGGTCAGAAACGGCTCACGCTCATTGAACGCACGACCGCTCAACCCATCGCCTTCACCGTAGAGGCTCAGCCTAGCGCGACGCGCCACCTCGTCAGGATACCCGGCGTGCGCCAGGATCGACAGATACGCCGGTTTGTAAAGATCATCTGGCAGAAGCAAACATGCCATGCTTGCGTCTGCGTCATCGCCGAAAATCAAATCACGCACGCGATACATCAGGCGGTTCAGCGTTTCGCGCGTGTGCGCCAGGCGATAGCCGTCGGAGCGATACCGATAGTTGTGCGTGCGTGTCGCCTGACGGAACTCTGGGAAAATCGCGCGACACATGCGTACCATCCAGTCGAGGAGATGATCGCGCGCAGGTGTAGTCACGGTGAGATTCGCTGGCAGAGCGCCCTGGGCGGCGGACTGCACCATAAAAACGACCGTCGCATCCGGCGCCGACGGCGGACGGTAACAACAGAACTGCGCATCATTCGGCACGGGCACGATCCATGGATCGCGGCTGTAGAAGAGCACAATGCTGCTCTCATCATCATTCCATACGCTCTCGCTGCTATCGAGCGTCTCCCCCACAACAGCAGCGCGGTCGACGGCGACAAGCACATCCTGCGGGTGAGCGGCGAGATCTTTTCCAATACGCTCAAGCTCCGCTGTCGAGGATGCATCGATATGTCGCTCGACGAGGAACATGGTAATGATCTGAGCATCCGGCAGGCGTTCGCGGAGTTCGCGCTGGGCTGCAAAAATAATCTGGCTCGCCAGACGCGAAAGCAGGAAGCCGTCGGTGATTGCGTCACCTTCCCGATGCAATGCATCGACAATGGTATACGCCGCACTCTGGTCGATAATGTCTGCAAATGAACGAACAATCTCCGTTGCCTGCGCCGGCCGGTACCCCTCCTTCAGCAGCTCGGCGAACACTGCGAGCCGGCGGAGATCGGCCAGCGAATAGGAGCGGGTCGTGCCGGGATGAGCGGCAGCAGCGCGATCCTGGCGGTAGAGTTCTTCAAAATAGCGAATCTGAGTATCCTTGAGACCGGTCAGTTCTGTCGCTCGCCCGATGCTGACCGTCAGATGCTCACGCCATTCATTAACCTTTGGCAGCACACGGTTGATAAGCGCTCGGATCGAGTCACTGCAAACCGTTGCCGGCGACGATGGCTTGGCGCCGTTATTCTGCAGCGCCAGGCCATTTGAAAGTCCATGGAGAGAACGATCTGCGCTCATTTTCGTGGTCACTGGCTCCTCCTCTCTAAGGCAAGGAACCCGTCCGGACACGGTCAGTGACCACGCCGGGACGGGTTGACCACAAGCTGCAGCACCACCCCGCTTACACAACACAGCGGGCGCTGTGCTCACTCGAAACGCCTAACGCACGCAACAGTCAAGTTCACCCTGTGAACAGGTGTTCCCTGACAGGCATTGTGGCGAGATCCCAGACACGCTGGGCCTTCGGTTCGCACCCTCCCGAAGTCGCTGAAGCACGCTCACGCCCTTTTTGCTGGGATGATGCGCTTCGACTCGCTTAAAAGCGACCTTCCCGAACATTTCCAAAGAGCCGCTTAAGCGCAACCGGTCGCATCTCTTCTTTATTCGATCTGCGCATAGTATACACCCTTAGCATGCATGTGTCAACGTCTTCTCGAGAAATTTTGACCTTGCGCACGAATATCTTCGACACATGATAATAAAAAGCTCACAACGCGGGTCCGTAATGGAGAAGATCAAGAAAGACCACCTACAAAGGCGGTTTTTTTAGCGTCCTCAGAGAAATGAGGACAAGAACGACAAAGGCGTTAGGATGTGAGACACATCTGTCGGACCCCCAAAAAGCTCGACCCTTGTAAGTGTTCCCTCATCCGATGATCGCCTGACCGCGTATCCACCGATGGACGTATAAAGCGTTCCTGACGTATCATGGTTACATACCCTCTTGCCTACAGGATAATCGATGGAACACAAACCCGTCTGTCTCATTACTGGCGCAACGTCGGGCATTGGCGAAGTCACAGCGCGCGAACTGGCGCGTCGCGGGATGCATGTAGTCATCGTTGGGCGCAGCCGGGAGCGCACAGCGGCGACGGTGGCGCGCATCAAACAGGCGACCGGGGTCGAAGTCGAGCCGCTGATCGCCGATCTGTCGTCGCAAGCAGGCGTCCGTTCGGTTGCCGAAACATTTCTGCAGCGCCACACGCGGCTCGATGTGTTGGTCAACAACGCTGGCGGCTTTTTCGCGTCGCGCCAGGTCACCGTCGATGGCATTGAAATGACCTGGGCGCTGAACCATATGAGTTACTTCCTGCTGACCAACCTGCTCCTCGACGTTCTCCGCGCTAGTGCGCCAGCGCGGGTCGTCAACGTCTCGTCGGATGCGCACCGCGGCGGTCAGATGCGCTGGGACGATCTCCAGTTCACGCGCGGCTACAACGGTTGGGCAGCGTATGCGCAGTCGAAACTGGCGAACATTTTGTTCTCGAACGAATTGGCGCGCCGCCTGGCAGGCTCGGGCGTGACGTCGAATGCGCTGCATCCGGGGTTTGTCGCCACGCGGTTCGCGCATAACAACGGTCCATTCTGGAGCGGGATGATGGCGTTAATGCAGCGCTTGTGGGGGATCAGCCCGGAAGAAGGCGCGCAGACGTCGATTTATCTGGCGACGGCGCCGGAAGTGGCGACCGTCAGCGGCAAGTACTTTGTGAAGTCGCGCGAGACGACGCCAGCGCCGCAGGCGCAGGATGTGAACGCAGCCGCACGCCTGTGGGCAATCAGCGAACGCATGCTGGTCAGCTTTGCGCCAGTTCCTCAAGGCGGCGCACATTCACCAGCGTAATGCTTGAGCGGTCGATTTCAAGCAGGTGTGCATCGCGGAATTGATTGATCACCTTTGTCACCGTTTCACGGTAGGCATTGATCATGTCCGCGAGTTGACGATGGCTGTGACGCGGCACGCTGGCAGCGTGCGGTCCTCCGTGACGGCGTGCAAGATCGAGAAGCAGCGACGCCAGGCGCGCAGGCACCGACTTGAACGCCACCTCGTCGAGGCGCCGGCTGATCACAGCGCGATGCTGCGCCATATCCTCGACCAGCGCAATGCCTAGTTCTGGCGCGCCCGCAAGCAGATCGGCAAGTTCGCTGCGCGGAATGCGCACATACTGTACTGCCGAAATTGCCTCGGCGAACGTATCATAGTGCGTTTCGTCACCAGCGCCGACATGCCCGAACAGTTGACCGGCTTCAATGATGCGTAGCGTCAGCGTTCGCCCTTCACTTGATCGAAGGTGCAGACGTACCGTTCCCGAGTGCAGAACAAACAAATCGTGAGCAGCAGAGTCCGGTGTGTAGATGAGGGTCCCGCGTTCTGCATGCTCGCTGGCGCGACCAGCAATCAGGCTGGACCACGCAGTAGCGGGATTATGGCGTAGTGCATTGCTCATTGTCACTCCCTTGAACGAGAGGGGCGTCCTGGACGCGTAGATCAGCGACCGGCGGCTGGCAGCAGACGCGGGCGGACAGCGAGTGTACCGGAACGACATGTGCATTGTACCACATCTGGTTTCGCTAACGTACCGGGATGCTACGAACTATGCCGCTGTATGGTATAGTCAACATTGATTACTCTTCCTGAAACTCTGTATGGTCTGGGGTTTGCAGAGGCAGATCATGGCAACAACCAGTCGTCGGGTGACCGTTGTCACCACCTACCTTGAACTGCCGGATCGGAAAGCGTTTCGACCCTGGTTTACAACCGACCCCGATGTGACGGTGGTAGAGGCGCGTATTCCGTTTCCGGCGTTCTACCGCTTCCTGTACCGCGCAGTCGGCGAGATGTATCACTGGACCATGCGCCTCGACTGGAGCGATGAGCGCTTGCTGGAGTATCTATCGCGTCCGAGCGTGACGTTGCTGGTGCTCTATGTGCAGGGTACGCCAGCCGGATACATTGAACTGAACGCCGAGTCGGAAGAACCGGATGTCGAAATTGCCTACTTCGGGCTGGCGCCAATGTTCCATGGGCGCGGGTTGGGAAAGCATTTGCTCTCGACCGGCGTGCAGCGCGCGTTTGACGATGGCGCCCGGCGCGTCTGGGTGCATACCTGCACCCTTGACGGACCATACGCACTGGCGAATTACCAGGCGCGCGGGTTTCGTCCCTACAAAACCACGACAGAGACAGTGGTCATAGCGGATTGAACGTTGAACGTTTCCTTGCCAGGCCAACCACAGAGAACGTTCATCCCTGGGGCGACGAGTCCGCCAGACGTCCAGAATAGGGGCTCGGACGAGTCTCCAGGGTGAAGAACCCGCGTGCGGGCGATACGTCTGCGCATCCCGGAGCAGCGCGAGAAGGACGAGCGGACGACCGTCACTCGTCACTCATCACTTGTCACTGAGTCAGGAGGAAGGCATGAAGCTGTTCTTCTGGCGGATAGCAGTGATTGTCACAGGGTCGCTGATCGTCGGTTGCGGCGCCGCGCCGGCGCAGATGTCGTCCGCTCCCAATATGCAGCTCGCAGCAACGTTGCCCGTCGCGTCAGCGCTGCCAGCGGCAACACCCGCGCCGACCATGGCGCTGACCGCAACTCCTATGCCAACCGTAGTTCTAACCGCCATCCCTGCGCCGACGCTTCCGCCAACCGCAGTTCCTTCCCCCGTCCCGACGGCGCAACCGGCTGCGCCGCCGGTCCGCCTGATCATCGCAGACATCGACCTGGATCGCGTCCTGGTCCCGGTCGGTCTCGACGCCAATCGCATGCCGATTGTGCTGGATCACGATGTTGGCTGGTACAAACTGGGCGCAATGCCGGGGCAGGGAGACAACATTGTGCTCTGGGGGCATGTGTTGCGCTTCCGCAAAGCGCCACATATTCCTGCGCCATTCGCGCGCTTAAAGGAGTTGAAACCCGGCGCGAAAGTGGTGCTGATCGATGCCAATGGCGCCGAACATCACTACGTCGTTACCCGGCAGGTCTGGGCAAAACCGGACGAAGTGCACTACATGCTGCCGCAGGGACGCGAAATGGTGACGATGATCGCGTGCATTGGCGACAAAGTTATCGTTAATGGCGCGGTTGAAATGACCCATCGGCTGATCACAATTGCGGAGCCGGAGAACGTTGCACGTTAAGCGTTGCCGAGAGAGACATTGCCCGCAGAGATGTTGCACCGCAACGTCTCTGCGGGCGACGTCTCGCCTCACCCTCCCGTTCGTTTCCCCAGTTCATCGCCGCGCCAGCGAATATTGCCGCGCAACAGGAGGTTGGAAGCGTTGAGTTTATACGCTAGATCACGCGCCAGGTTGCGCATCACCACAAACCCAATCCGCGGGTTGCGTTCCGCCAGCGCGTCGAAATCCAGCGCCCGGATGACGATCAGTACGGTCGGCTCATTTGTCATGATTGTTGCGGTGCGCGCTGCGCCGCCGAGTAATGCCTGCTCGCCGAAACACTGACCAGGGTAGAGCGTATTAATCGTTGATGGCGCGGTGGTCCCATCCGACAGGCGGGTAGTGATCATCACCCGTACCGTCCCTTCGTGGACAATATACAGTTCATCGCCAGTATCGCCTTCGTTGAAAATCGTCTGCCCTGCAGGCGTGCGGAGCGCCTTACACAACCCGGCGACCTGCATCAGCTCTTCGTCGCTCAACCCGGCAAAGAGTTCGGCTCTGCGCAAATTGTCGATCACGCGCGCGCTCATCTGCGTCTCCCGGCATCGATGCTGCCAGCATTCACGTTTCGGGTACAATGGAAGTATAGCACGAGAGTAATCCCGTTCAGAAACGCAGGGGGTATCGCACATATGGGCGAACAATCACGCGCCAGACGCGAGCGTCGCGAACGCGCAACCTACCTGGCGACAGTCAGCAACTGCGAAGGGACGTGGCTCGAACGTCCGCCGGATGCCGAGGAGCAGGCGAAGATCGACGCAGCAGGCAGAGTCCTGCGCCGCTTTCGCCTAGAGGCGCTGCAACTCGGCGCCGATCAGGATGCGTTTAACCGATTCAGTCTCGAAATCTTCCGCGATGAGCGTTTCAAACCGCTGCATTTCAGCGATGACCTGATTGAGATGATCCTCGACGAGATTGGCGAGCCGCCGGTTGTTGAAGATGAAAATGACCCGTCATTCACCAATTATCTGCTGCGCGCATTGGGCGTGGTTGCCTCCTCACGCGTGCGCCGTGTCATGGCGGAACAGGCGCGTCGCTTCCTGCCGCAATATGTGGACGCCGGGCAGTACAAAGAGGCGCTGGCGATCGAGCACAACTGCTACATGACAGTCATGAGCAACGCTGCAACGCCGCTGCTGGTGCAGATGCTCGTCAGCGGCCTGGCACGCTACTACGAGGAGCACGAAACCGACGAAGCCGTAACGTCATAGGAAACGCTCTAGTACGACGGCGGTTCGTCGGTGATCGCGGCAATACGCCACCCCTCGGGAGTGTTGATGACAACAACGTAGAGCTTATTGGGACCAGGGTTCCAGCGCGTGGGAAGACCGGGAACCGGTACGGCCTCGACGGTAATGCCATAGATCAGGCGATCGTCGGCAGCGATTACCGAGTCAATGCGCGTGATGCTGAGCGATTGCACTGCCAGTGTTGTGCTTTCGAACATCTCGAAAGTTGTGTTTGCCTGCATTGCTGGCGCAAGCAGCGCCCATGCGTCTGCTGCACGGCGTTCGCCAAATGCTGCAAAATAGGAGCGCATCGTCTGTTCGGCAGCAGTCACATTGGCCGCCAAAGGCGCGCCAGGCGCAGGAAGCGCTTCTGTGGCCGGTTCAGGGGTCGCAGTCGGGCTTGGCAATTGAGCAGCAGTTGCCGGTTCAACACGCACTTCGCTGCCTTCTGCAACTGCTGTTAGCACTGCTGCTGCCGTTTCGTGCGCTGGTGAGACAGGCGTGTTCGTTGGCGGAACACTGAGCGGCGTAGCCTGCCCGCACCTGGCCAGCAGCCCCAGAAGAACGACGCCTGCAATCCAATTGCGCTGGTATGGCATATACGCTGCGATCACTGGATGATCTCGTGATACTGGTAGTATACCACGCTCGTCCAGGAATGGCTCGCATCGACGTTCGCACCTGAACGAACACCTTCCCTAAGACCCTTGAGGTCGCGCAACGTTCCCGCCGCAGACGGGGAACATTCTGCCCGCGATGGTTTAATTGCAGCTCGATGTCAGTGCAAAGACCTCAAGGGTCGGTCGGAATTCTTCCGCCAAGACCCTTGAGGTCGCACAACATTCCCGCTGCAGACGTCGTGTTTTCAACCTTCAACCTTCCCACCTGCAACCGTCAACGTCCATACCGCCACCAGTAGTAATGCTGCCCGACGTTCCCCATCTCGACGCGGAAGGCGGGCGGGTTGGCCGGGTTGTAGGTCAGCACGCGCCGCTCGAAGACCTGGAACAGGATCGGTCGCTCAACGCCGCCAACCTTCACCTTCACCCAGTATGCTCCCGTCACCGGCAACCCGAAGACGTAGAGCGGATCGTACACCTGGGCGACGACATAGCGTCCGTTCTCGTACACCAGGCCGCGCTGGTTCATGAAGTCCATGAATGCGCGGGCAACGCCATGGTTGTTGGGTCCGGGCAGCAGCACGGTCGCCGGGTCATTGACATAGTCGTTGAACCCGGTAATGCTGCCATCCGGGTTGATGAACCCGGTCGCCGGACGATACAGGTCGTTCGGATTGACGGCGCCAGGGTTCTGGTAGAAGCGAATGAGGTCGGCGTAGGTCGGGAATTGATCCGGGTCGCCGATCGCTGCGATCCGCGCGGGCAGGCGCCATTCGAACAGGTTGTACCCGATCTGCATCCGCCCGGTCATCATCTCAATCGGCAGTAACCCGTTTGTGACATACCAGGGCGAGAAGGGGTTGGCAGTCGGGTCGTTGATCTCCATGCGGCTCTTGTCGAAGTACTGCACCACGCGCATACCCTCGAAACCTTCAACCAGCGGTTCCCGCATCGCCGGGGTATTCGGCGTGGGTCCCCACGTCCATGATCGTCCGCTGATCTGTTCGGCGACGGGACGATCCTGGCGCTCCCAGACGCGGCGGAAGGCATCATTGCCGAAGGGAGGCGCCGCAGCGGAAGCAGGCATTGCCACTGCCAGCATTGTGATGATCAGGAGGGGGACGAGAAAGACCATGCGTCGCATCGTAGCGTCCTTTCTGCGCATCATCGCGCCAGGCGCCGGTTTTTTGAGGGGGTGGGGGGTGCAGCCAAGCGTTGCTCAAACCGGCGCCGCTATCTCCAGGCTGGCACGAGGAGGATTGCCAGCCGTACCGCAGAGGGGGCGAAATCCCCCCATCCGCTCTTCCAGTATAGCGCATTCGCCTGTCGCAGGAAGGGAAGAAGTCGTCACACCAGGGGAACGAACCGACTCCGACGTGCAGAGAGAGTTGCCGCGCGTGGTACCATAGGGATGTGATGGGAGCAAGAGGCAAGAGGTGAGAGGCGAGAGGTGAGAGGCGCGGGGTGCGGGGAGCGCAAGGTGCGAGGGGCAGGGACGAGGCGAGAGGCAAGAGGGTTGAAGGTTGAACGTTGCAGGTTGGAAGGTTGAAGGTGGAAAACCCGGCTGACCCTAGCGAGCTTGACGAGCGTATATTTTGGTGGAAAACCCGGCTGACCCTTTGAGGTCTTTGTTACAGACCTCGTTCTGTGATGGAACCTTATCGACAGAACGCTCCTGGCGCAGGGGGGCGCCTGTCTCAGCCTCAAGGGTCTTGACGGAAGAAACATCTCCGACTCTTGGAGTCTCTGCCGACGACCTAGCGCTGCGAGGAAGCGATGCTGGGGGAACGTTTCTCGCGTGCGGCAGGCACGCTGTGTGACCTCGGGGTCTTGACGGTAATTCAAGGACACGTGCTATGGACTTCATCCGTGATACCCTGAGCCGGCCGCGCCCGCCGAGCGTCCGGCGCTCGCTGCAACTCCCGCGTCGCGTGGCATACTACCCCTCGCCGGTCGACTGGCGCGATGAGGTGATCTATTTTCTCCTCGTCGACCGGTTCAGCGACGGTCAGGAAGACACTCGCCCATTGCTCGACCGGCGCTACCTGGCGGCGGCGCGACCGGCGCTGCCCAGCGGTGAGCCGTGGCGCTGGGACCGCTGGGCTGAGTCGGGCGGCGAACGGTTTCAGGGCGGCACCCTGCGCGGCGTCATCTCGAAACTCGGCTACCTGCAACGGCTGGGCGTCACCACCCTGTGGCTCAGCCCGGTCTGCAAGCAGCGCGGTCATCTGAACACGTATCACGGCTACGCGATCCAGGATTTTCTCGATGTCGATCCGCGCTTCGGCACGCGCCAGGACCTGGTCGATCTCGTGAGCGCCGCGCACGAACGCGGGATGCGCGTGCTGCTCGACATTGTCTTCCAGCACTCCGGTCCCAACTGGCGCTACCCGCCTGATGTTCCCGGCGGCGCGGAGATGCCGCGCTACACCACCGGACGCTATCCATTCGGCAGTTGGGTGGACGCGACCGGCGCGCCGCTCCTTGGCGTTCCCGATGTCGATGATGCCGCCTGGCCCGATGAGGTGCGCAACATCGAGTACTACACGCGGGCTGGCGCCGGCGACCTGGGGGCTGGCGACCTCAATGATCCGGCGGCGGAGCACAAGCGCTCCGATTTCTTCACGCTGCGCGACATCGATCTCGACGCGCCGGGTGCGCTGACCGACCTGGCGCTCTGTTACAAATACTGGATTGCGCTCACCGACTGCGACGGGTTCCGCCTCGACACGCTCAAACATGTCTCGTTCGAGCAGGCGCGCAACTTCTGCGGCACGATCAAGGAGTTCGCCGCCAACCTGGGGAAGACCAACTTCTTCCTAGTTGGCGAGGTGGCAGGCGGCGATTTTGCGGCGACGCGCTACCTGGATGCGCTGGAGCGCAACCTGAATGCTGCGCTGGACATCGGCGAGATGCGGTTGGCGCTGGGGAATGTGGCGAAGGGTCTGGCGCCAGCGCGCGCCTATTTCGACGGGTTCGCGCCCGGATCGGCAGTGATGGGTTCGCACCGCAACCTCGGCAGCCGGCACGTCTCGATCCTCGATGACCACGATCACGTCTTCGGCGCGAAACTCCGCTTCTCGACCGATGTGATGTCGCAGCATCAGGCGGCGGTGGCGACGGCGCTGCAACTCTTCACGCTCGGCATTCCGTGCATCTACTACGGCACCGAACAGGCGCTCGGCGGTCCTGAGCCGTCGGAGCGGCGGTGGCTGCCGGAGTGGGGGCGCGCCGACCGCTACCTGCGCGAGGCGATGTTTGGTCCGCTTCACCCGCGCGCCTCGGGGCGCGCCGGACTCGACCCGCAGGCGCGCGATACGTCGCTGCCGGGGTTCGGTCCCTTTGGCACTGCCGGACGCCACTGTTTCGATGAGCGCTTCCCGGTCTACGTGCGGATTGCGGCGCTGACCGCGCTGCGCGCCGCCTACCCGGTGCTGCGCCACGGACGCCAGTACCTGCGTCCGATCTCGAATTTCAACCAGCCGTTCGCCTTTCCGCCAGCCGGAGAAATCATCGCCTGGTCGCGCATCCTCGACGACGAAGAGGCGCTGTGCGTGATCAACCCAAACGGCGTCGCTGCGCGCGGCGGCGATGTTGTGGTCGATGCGGCGCTGAACCGTCCCGGCGACACGCTGACCGTCATCCTGAACACGGCGCAATCCGCCGACCCGCTGGGCTACGCCGGACCGCACCCGGTCGGGCAGCGCCTGCCGGTTCGGGAGCGCAATGGCGCGTCGTATGTGGAGATCCGCAACCTGCCGCCAGCCGAAACGCTGGTGCTGACCAATCGACCGTAACGCGGGAGGCAAGAGGCGAGGGGCAAGAGGTGTGAAGGGTTGCAGGTTGCAGGTGGGAAGGTTGAACGTCCCGTTCCAGTGTGGACAGCAGGGAGTCACGCACGATTTGTCATAGGGGACACGGATGCACGCGGATACGACGGATTGACACGGATCGGGGTGCTGAGAGGCAACCCGTGCACATCCGTCGCAATCCGTGCGCATCCGTGTGCTATTGCGCGCGAATACGACGGATTGACGCAGATCTGTGTAATGGAAGGCGATCCATCCGTGCACATCCGTCGCAATCCGTGCATATCCGTGTGCTATTGCGCACGCGGATACGACGGATTAACGCGGATATGTGTAGGAGAAAACGATCCATCCGTGCGCATCCGTCGCGATCCGTGCGCATCCGTGTGCTATCGCGCACGCGGATACGACGGATTGACGCAGATCTGTGTGATGGAAGGCGATCCATCCGTGCGCATCCGTCACGATCCGTGCATATCCGTGTGCTATTGCGCGCGGATATGACGGATTGATACGGATCGGGGTGCTAGGAGGCAATCCGTGCGCATCCGTCGCGATCCGTGCGCATCCGTGTGCTATTGCGCGCGGATGCGATGGATTGACGCAGACCTGTGCGATGGAAGATGCTCAACCCGTGCGCATCCGTCGCGATCCGTGCGCATCCGTGTGCTATTATAGACCAGATCATCGCAGAGGCTGGTGAGAAGGGGGCAGCACGATGCGCTTGCCAGCGCTGAATGCCAGGTAGATCGCGTTGCTTCTGACCATCGTTTCATTTGTGGGGAGTATTGTCGTCAACATTGCCACCGACTCGCTCCCTGAGTGGTTGCGGCCCCACCCCTGGCTGGCATGGTCCATCACTGGCATCCTCCTTCTGCTCGCCCTGGCGTTGACCGCCCTGGCGCAACGCGAGGGACCCGATCTGGCGCGCCAGCGCGCGCTGCTGCTCAGGAACGTTCAGGCGGAGATCAAAAGACAGCTCGATAACCGGCTCCCCGAACGCCGTCAACGGATTCCGCTCAGCCTCAAGAGCCAGCCGCAGGCTGTGCTGCCGAGACCGGGTCTCCGCCTCGAACAGCCGCACCGTTCCCGTCCGATACCCCCCGACACGCCCAGTGTTTTACATCGAACGGCTGCAACCTGACTGGCTGCCTGATAATCGCGCGAAGCGAACGTATCGAGCGCTCTCCGGGCTGGCGGGCGGGCTGGCGGGCGGGCGGGCGGGTGGGTCAGTGATCAGATTGACGATCGCGACCGGCGGCGACCAAACGAAGGCGTCTACCGATCAGCGTGGCATGCCATGCGGGCTGGCGTCGTGGGGGCAGCAGTCCCATTGCTGCTCGTTGTCATCGTCTCGTTGCTCTCTGCGGACTTGTTTCGTGCCGGAATTGAGGTCGCCGTATCTTTGCTGCTGTTGTCCTTTACGATTACTGCCCTGTACCACGGCGGCATGGCCTGCATCCGCCACGTTGCCCTGCGCGTCGCGCTCTGGGATGCGGGCGTCGCTCCCTGGAATTACGCCGCGTTGCTCAACGACGCCAGCGACCTCCTGCTGATGCGGCGCGTCGGCGGCGGCTTCGCCTTCTGGCACCTGCAACTGCGCGACTTCCTCGCCGGGCTGAGTAAGAAGGAGTTGAGGAGGTTGATCGACGAAGCGTAAGGGCGGGTCTCGGATTCTCACAAAGCGCTCCCGCTCTGGGACGCGCTCATTGCAGGTGGATCGACGAAGCGTAAGGGCGGGTCTGAGACCCGCCCTTACGCTGCTCAGTCCAGTATGACTAGCCCTGTGGACCAGGCGCGTAGCTCAACGCGCTTCCTGTCAGGAACGGTCCGTCCTACTCCTGGCACACCCAGATGCCGAACTGTTCCACTATGAAACGCTGTGCCCGTTCCACGACAGCGCCGGGAGCGAAGGCGACGCCGGTGTATGCCACGCGCTGCCCGGCATACGACTGCCACTCCCGTCCAACGAGCGGCTCGACGGCGCCGGAGGCGTCCACGCCATCGGCGAAGGTGTGCGCCAGCAGGCGCGCAGGTGGCTGCACGTGAATGACCGGGCGCGCGCCGCTTCCATCGAACGTCACGCGATCAAACAGTCTGCCGTCGTCGACCGGCGTGATGCCGATCAGTGCGAGGTCACCCCAACCGTAGCCGCGCTCGCCGCCGATCTGCAGCCGTACGAGCGCCTGACGCCACGCCAGGTCGCACTCCTGCCGCTCGAAGATGTACCCCTTGAGGAACACCGGCTTCCCGTCATCCCTGGTCGCAGGCGTAATGAACTCCACCTCGTGCAGCAACCCCTCATCCGCCGAGTGTTGCGGGTAGGTCAACGCTGCGCTGGCGTAACTGGAGAGAAAGCGGCGGCGGAAGGCGCTCTCGTTTTCCCAGGGCAAGACGACATCGTAGCGGTTGCCTTCCTGGAGCGCCGCGTAGAAGTAGGTCAACGCAAGCTGTTGGTGAACCTGATCGCCGATCTGCCGGTACGCCCCGGGGTTGGTCGCCGGTCCCGGCGCAGCATCACGGGTCAGGCGCATGGTGAGCGCGCCCCAGATGTTGCGCCCGGTAAGGTAATGCTGCGTCATCTGCAGGTTGCTCACCTTGCGCCAGCCGACGTGGAGCGGCGTGCGCAAGCGGAAAATCACCTCGTATGCCTGCCAGGTCATTGCAGTAGTCCTTGGAACATGTGACACAAGAACGCAAAACCTCGAATACTCCACACTCTGTGTCTTCGCACCCCCCTACGGGGGCGGATTTTCCGGCGCGCTTCTGCGTGGTATCTCCGTTTCGGGCATCAGGACAACCACATGCCCCCTTCTCCTCCCAGCCCTCCGCACGCGGAGGGCGAAGGAGGGCAGGAGAAGCTCACAAGTGTCGATTTTTTGGCAAGCCCTTCTGTTGCATCGCCTGTTTTGGGCGTTAGGATGCGTACCCTCCCCCTTCTCCCCCTGTGGGAGAAGGGGGAGGGGGGATGAGGGAAAGACAGGCGTCGGGACGCTGAAAACGCCCTTTGCACCTGAACAACTCTACCCTTGAGAGCATGGGAGAAGGAGGTTGGGGGGATGAGGTGAAACAACGCCTCGCACTGCACAAAACACATGCACATGTCCAACGAACCTACCCCTGAAAGCTTCGCATCCTGGCGTCAGCCTTTTTGTGCAAACCCTTGGGACTCACTCACATCGCACGCCTTCGCGCCATAACGGGCGTAGATCAGCGTCTGCTCCAGCACCTCTTTCGCCAGCAACAGACGCTCAAGATCACGGGTGACATTATCGCTTATGTGCTTCAATACAACTTCTGGCGTCAGGTCGGTTTGACCTTGTTTCATTGGCTTGTTCCAGTCAAATTTCAACTCCTGCAAGGCAGTGAGCATTTCATCGACGATGATCCCTCCGAGGTCTTTTTCTTTCGCCAGGAGGTAGAGAAAACAGGCGTACACCCCGTGCTCCTGCAGCACGCCGAGCGCTTTGGTGACGGCGTTATCAGTTTCACGAGCCAGTTGCGGTTCGGATTTACGTTCATCTTCAGGCTTGCCGCGCTCTGTTTCCTTGTTTTTGACTATCCGACGAATGATCGCCTGCGCTCGACTCGCCGCCAGATAGTCGAGATTGAGCACATGCTGATTTGCCATTGTTGCCCCTCACCCAATCCGTGAGCATCCGTCCCGATCCGTCCATATCCGTGTCCCATTATGAGCCTTTGCGTCAGCCTCACAAAGAAGTCCTTCCGTCACCATACGTCTCCTCGCGCGGCTGTCCCACAACTGCCATCCGCCCGAAGCCGCGCGTGCCCATGCCGCCGATGCCGAGCCATTCGATCAAACCGAAACCGGCCCGCACGACATCGAGCGGACCAGACCAGGGATCGCCGGGGAGATTGTTGCCCTTGCCGGTCTTACTCACGGTTCCCGGCAACCATCCCTGTTCATTTGCGCGATAATCGTCAAGCACCACATCGACAGTGAGGAACGTTGCGCGGGGGATGGCTTCGTAGGTGAACAGCAAACCTTCCTGAGCCGCGCCGGTCTGCGGATCAATGCTCACCGAAGTGCGCACTTCGAGATTGCTGTTGACGATATGGCTGAAGAGCGCCTCCTGGACGAGGGCGATGTGCCCCTTCACTGCATTCCAGCGGTCGCCCTGCCACGCAGACGGCGCTTCCACGGTCGCCTGCCCGCCAAAGGCGACCATCAGCCAGCCCAGGTTAAGCGTAAGCGAGGTTTTGCGTTGCCATGTGAGCAGCGCAGTATTCAGCTCAAGGTCAGGCGGCGTCTGCTTCTGTTCCTGCCCGTCTTTTGTGACGATAAACCCGGCTTCCGCCAGCCGCTCCACCGTGCTGACCCACACCGGTCCCACCATCGAATAGACCGGGAAGAGGATGATGTGTGCGTCAAAGATGCTGACCACGCCGGAGTATGCTTTGCCCTGACTGATAGAGCCGAAGGTGTAGCACACCGGATTTTTGTCTGGCTCCTTGACCTGATCGTGGTTTTGCCCGGCGGCTTCGGGCGTTTCGTAGAGGTACGCGGCATAGGCGCGGGCGGCGCCGTGGAGACTCGTGCCGGGGATCTTGGGCACGCGCGTCCCCGGTTCGCGGGCAATGCTGTTGTCCACCCGTCCCAACCGGTAGCCGCCGGTTCCCACGTGCACCGGATCGAGAGTGATGAAGAGGTAACGCTGACGCTTCCAGACGGTCATTCCTCCTCCTTGAGAATCTGCTCGTGCAGTTCAAACCAGTCGGTCAACTCGCCGCGCACGCCGGACTCGATCAGTTGCTCGCGCTGTCGATCAGGCAGCGCTTTCCACGGCTTCTCCTTCGGCCATTCCGCGCCCGCCAGCGTATCGGCGACGAATTGCCTGAAGGTTGGATCGGACGGTGAGCGACATTCATGATCCGCGCCAAACCAGAGTTCGCGCGTCTCCTCGATGGTGCGGACGACCTGATGGCGCTGGGTGCGCGACAGGCGCTTCATCACGCCCCACAACTCCTCAAGCCGTTCCAGGTCTTCCAGATAGAACGGGCGCGTGCGGCGCGGACGGCGACCCTGATCGTCGTAGTGCACATCGAAGCGGCGCGCCGTCGTATCGAGGAACTCAAAGTCAAAGGTGGACGGGGTGAAAAAGACCCGGTCGCCTGGTTGCAGTTCGGAGGCATGGATCAGCCAGCCGTCCTGCCCGCTCCACGGATTGCGCGCCTGGAAACGACGGGTGCGGTCGGTCGGTTCGGCGCTCACGTCGAGGAACACATACGGATACCACAGGTCTTCGGTCTGCCCATCGCCCATGAGGGCGGGAACATGCCACGTCACCCGGTGATCGGCGTTTTTGAGCGTCACCTCGAACCATTCGGCGAATTGCCCCTGCTGGTCGGGATGAAAGCGCGAAGGGAGCGGGTCGCCCTTGTTCACGGTCTTGCGCGCGCAACAGACGACTTCCCATCCCTGTGCACTGGCGCGCTGGCGCAGCATCTGCCGACCGGCGTCGAGCACGGCGCGCAGCGGCGCGCGCCATGGCGCAAAGACCACGCCGAGGTGCAGTGGCAACCGGTTGCGCACCTTGCCCATCTCGCGCTCGTACTTCGTCTTGATCGCGCCGACGACCTCGAGCGCCCGGTCGGCGGGAACAAGCGCCAGAAAGACGCGCGGCTCGGCGAGGAGGGGGACGGCGCGAATGAAGGGGCTGCTTGATCTCGACGTTGAAGCGACGGTAACGGTCCCCCAATACGTTCTGGTCGTGCCGTAACCGCCAGGAACTTCGATTTTGATTTCGAGACCAGATCGCAGCGCCTCTTGGATATCTGATCGCATTCGCTTGCTGAAATAGGGCAGATGATCACACGTGATGAATTGTTGCCCATCCCAGAGCGCGCTGAGGCTGACGTCGCCAGGAAGGACAAGCTCATAAGCGTGATATGGTTCAAGACGGGCGCCTGGCGTTGCGGGCTGCAACCGGCCCGATATCTCCAGACGGGATCCGGCAGGTCCGGTATGCTGCCCGATGACCGAGTCCTGCAACCGTCGCGTGTCGTCGGTCGGACCGACTTCCTGCCAGAAGGCGCGGGTGGTTTCCCAGATGCGACGCAAACGGGCGAAGGATGGGTTTTTGGCGACTTTATCAGCGTGACGGCCATTCTGATCGTTCGGTTCGCGAACCAGCAGCGAACGCACGCAATCGCCGGACAGCCAGTGCGTCAGGTCGAACGAACCGACGATCAGCGCAAGGCGGCCATTGTCATCAGCGACCTCATCGAGCCAGATGGTGGTAGACAGCCACTGAGTCCGCCAGTCTCTGGCGCGATCGGCGCGACGTTGCTCGCACACATCGCACAGATTGCGCCCTTTGGCTTTTGCGCCTGGTCCCTGCGGGCGCAGACCGCAGACGGTGCAGATCTCATCGTAGTGGTTCTGCCAGATACTATCGAGCCAGACCGGATCGGCGGCAGTTGCGGGCTGGCGCTTCAGATGGTCTGCAATTGGCGGCAGTTCCTGCGACGCTGGCTGACCTTTCCAGGGTTTCGGATCGGCGAATGGTTCAGGAATGATTTCTCCAGAAATGGCGAGAGCAGCATTTCCTCGCACAGTACCTTGAGCAAACTCCGACAGAATGAGCTTTTCCAAAGGAGCGCCTTTGACCTGTGCATTTTGAAGAAGATTATCAATATCCGGCACGACGAAGACCGGTCCGTTTTCATCCCGATAGACCTCAAGCCCCATAGGGTAGGTCTCTTCTAGCAGGCGTTGCACCCGATCCCAGGCATCCTTCAACAATTCCCTGCGCGCTAGCAGGTCGGGAATGCTGGAGACAGCAAGCAGATAGTCCAGTCCATTGATGCGGACGCTGAGGAGGCGCCAGGCAATATCGCTATATTGACGGCTAGTGCTGGTGAGAACGCAACGAGCCAGTTCCGCTTTGTACAGTGGCGCAACAATCGAAGACCAGTCCCAGAGCGTGACTTCGTTGATTGGACGGCGTGTGTCGCCCCACGCTTCGGAAAAGACTTCTCTCAGTGCGGCGAGAAAATCGCTCCTGGACTGAGATGTGAGTCCCTGAAGAAAACTTTTTGGTTTGCCCAGGAGACGTGCGAGGAGGTTATCAGGCTGTACATCTTCCATTCCAAATGGTGATGAGAGCCAATCCGTAGCGAGGTGTACATTTTCGCGGTCTCCAAGTTCTTTTTCTACATGGGCGGCGTCGTGTGATTTTCCCAAAACCTGTTCGAGAAGATTGTTGGATTGTCTCGCTCTTGAAGGCTTACTCCCTATCTCAACTATTGTTTTGAGATCGCCATGGCTCGCACAAAGATTAAGAGTCAGATTTTGGAGACAGGAAGAGAAGTCTCCTGGATTGAAGATGCTACCTCTTTTCTTCCATTGATGTATCTTACTTTTATCTACTTTAGAACCTTTCTCCCAATCGGACGCCGCCTTCATATCAATGCACTTCTGCCAGTCATGCACCCACCCCGCCACCTCCGCTAGCAGCAGCGCATCGCGGTGTTGCGCGAGAATGTCGAGTTGATACATGATTGCCCTCAAGATGTCACGATATTCGTTACAATATCCAAAACCTTACGGGCGACATCGAGCGCTTCGTCTGCGTCATGCTGATCCGATAATGTCTGCAATTGTTCAGGATCGCTCATAGAGCACTCTCCCTTTGGCGACAACTTCTTCACGAACCATCATGTTCGTTCGTTTTAGCGTCGCAAACTCGTCGGGCGTATACACGATGACATCAATTCCGACTCTGGGTTGCAATAACAAAAGCACTTCACGAATACGGTCAAGGTATCGTTTATCTGTCTGTTTGATGATCACAAGATCAATATCCGACCACTCGTGCGTTTCGCCTTCCGCGAGCGAGCCAAACAGAATGATCTGCTCAGGCTGATACTGTTCGCGCAGAATCTGCACGAACCGCGCCAGTTCCGCTTCCAGCAGAGCGTGGCGGTCGAACGCCGGGTTGGCGGCTGTTGCGCTCATTCCTGAGCTCCCGCGGTGAATTGCTGCACGAGACGCTGTGCAATCGCCAGGGCCTCTTCCGCTAGCGTCAGCGCCTCACGCGCCTGTGACTCATCGAACAGGTTCCAGCATGTTCCTAATTGTAAAGCATCGAGCGTTGGCGTGTAATGGCACACGGATCTGCACGGATTGAGACGGATTTTCGCGGATCAGGCGAAGCGCGCCATCATATGCTTTGCGCCTGTGCGTCAGCCTGTTGGCGAAGCCATGCAGAGCGTATCCTACGTTCCGCGCAGCGCCTGCGCTGCTGCTGTTGCCCGTTCAAGCAGTTCAGTCAGGGAGCGGAACATTCTCCGTTCGGGCGGGTGCAGCGGGGCAGTCGCGACGGCAAGTTGACCTTCACCCGGCAACGTTTCCTCCGCCGTGCCGAATCCGCTGCTGGTCTTTGCGCCAAAGCCGTCATCGACGAGCATGCGGCGGATGCCGCCGGCGACGGCTGCGAGGTCGCTGGCAATCTCCGCATCGTCAACCTGCGCACCGAGGGGAACGTACAGGAGCGTAAAGGTCCCCTGCGCTCCGGCTGGCGCGCACTCAAACAGGATCGGTCCCCGCTCGCCGACGCCCTTCACGCGGTCGTGCGGGTTGATCACCTCCAGACCGAGCCGGTCGAAGAATGTGGGGAAGAAATGCAGGAATCCGGCAGCAAATGTGACTTCTTCTCCCCTCACGTTGCCGAACAGACGCACCATCTGCTGGTCTTGCGCCTCCTGTTCCAGCTCGGTGTAGCCGCGCATCCGGCGCATCGCTGCGCGCAGCGCGCCTTTCCAGCCCGGCGCAGCCACGTAGGGAACCTTAAAGACCCATTCCTTCTTGAGCGGATTGTCGAGCAGGTGAAAGGACTGATCGTCGCGGCTGATATATGGCGTGCGCAGGGTGAAAGGAAACTGGATCGCCCACGCGCTGCGCGGGAGCCGGGTCAGATCGGGCAGCGCCGGTTCCAGCCCAAGCAGTCGCATCCACGCCCGTCGCTGCGCAATGAACGCCTGCGCGTCCTGCTCGATCCAGCGCCGGTAGCCGCCGCTCTGGGCGCGTGTGCCGCTGCGGGCGCGCTCGCGGTGCGGTGTGAGGATCGCCTGCGCCAGAACGTCGAACCGCGCAACAGGATCTTCGATCTGCACAAGGTCGGGCCAGCCGGGCGGCAGGCGATTGGTCTCGCCAGCCAGCCAGGGCACAGCGAGCGACTGGGTGATGCCGTCCTGCAGGACGAAGGGAAAGCGGGCATGGAAGTCGTGGGTCATATCAGTGCATCCCATGCAGCAATGAGCGACGCAAACACATGACGCAATGCCTGTTCATCGGCGTATTGAACGACATCTCTGGCAAACCAGACGTGTGATTGACAGAACTGAAACGCAGTGATATAGGCATAGAGCCGTGATTTGGCGTGGGTCAATGGAAATCCATTGCGTTGCATCAGATCAGGAATCTCCCGTTCAGCTTTCGCCAGCACATTGTTTATTGCAGTCGCCTGTACACTGGACAGACGGCTCGCTAAGCTCGTTTTGTTTTGTCCCTGCAATAGTTGAAGGATGTACCCGTCGAAGTCTCTGCGGTTGATGCCTGGTATTTCAGCGCTTGACACATGCAGCACCACGTGGAGGTTGGGTTCGTTACACTCGAACAGGTTATCGTAGTGCTGCGGTTGATACGGGCTGAACTGAAGACCGAGCTCCTGACCAATCAGGACGGCCCGATCCTGAGGCGTGGCTGCGTCCTCCTGGTCGAAAACGAGCAACAGGCGCTCCTTGTTGCTCGATGTGCGAAGGCTCAGGATCGTACCGCTGTCTTTAAGCGCCTTCACGACGTTATCGAATCCTTCACGACTGCCGAAATTGCTCCGCCACTGGGGTGGTTTCGGCGCTGCCTGGTTTGAAAGTATGCGTCGCTCATATAAAACCCTGCCCACTTCTCGTTCGGTTGCTCCTTCGGTGACGACGAGAATCTCGGTCATTCGCGCTCCTCCCGAACGCTCAGCAGGCGAGTCAGCGGTGACGCCAGTTCCTCCTCTTCGATCAGGCGCGGATCACCAAAGAAGCGCAGCCATCCGCCCAGCGCTTTTCCGATGAATGGCCGCACGCGCAACTCTCCGTCTTCCAGGTTGAGATGGAACGTACCGACCTGCTCTGGTTGGATAGCTGACTGTTCGTCGAGATAGAGGGCCAGCCAGGCCAGAACCTCCAGACTCTGGGTTGTCAGGCACACCTGCATTGGCTTACTGGCAACGATGTCGATCACGACATTCAGCAGGCGTCCCAGGGTCGCCGCGTGCATGAATGCCTCCGGCTCCTCCCACAACACCAACCCCGGATTCGCATCGTCCACTGTCTCAGCCAGGGCGATCAGCGGCGCGAGCAGTTTGAAGGCGTGGCGCGCGCCGTCGCCAAAGTGGTCGATGGAAAGCGGGGTGCGACCGGGGAAGCGCACATAGCCGGTGCGCCCCGTTTGATTATCGGGTGCGTCCAGCACTTCGATTTTCGCATCTTTGAGCGCCGGAAACACGTCCGCCATGCGGGCAGCTATCTTTTCGTGCCAGTCGGTCACGGTGCGGTATGCCCATCTGGCAAACTGGCCGGTGAAATGGGCGCCAGCGGTCGTGAAGTTGTAGAACAGAACCCGTTCAGGATGCGGGCGCTGTCCCTGCGTCACCCACACCGCCAGGCGATCAAGCGGGTGGCGCTGATCCCAGCGGTAGACCCAGTCGGGTTCCCAGAGGTAGTGCCAGTCCAGAGCAGCGCTATCACGTTCTGCTTCCTGCTCGCCTGCCTCGCGGTGAGCCTGTTGAAGCGTCGCTCTTTGGGCGGCAGTCGCTTCGCCCGTTGCGGTATACGATTGGCTCTGTTCGGCAATCATGGCGCCTGCAGTCTGTGGTACGGACTCCGCACTGGCTGGCGCAACAGGTCTAACTGCTCCCGCAATCCATGGCGGGATCATGCTGTCGTCGAGCACCTGCGGATGCACCAGCGTCACCATGGCAATCCGGGCGATGTCGTCCTGGGTGAAGCGGTCTTCTGCTCCCCACTCCGGCAGCGGCGCGCCAAGGCGGAAGGTTGACCACGGCGGTGCGACCTTATCTATCGGAAGGCGGCGCAGATCGATCTCCAGTCCGCCTTCCGCCGTCACGACTGCCGGATTGTCCAACCATTCGCCGCGTTTGCCGTGGCGCTGGCGCAGGTAGGGCAACGGCTCGCACCCCAGCAGATCGGTGCGCACCGACGTGGCGGCTCTGAGGGCGCCGGTTTCGGCGGGCAGCAAATCATCGCGGATGAACTGCACGGGCCGGCCGCTGGTGGCGCTGAGGTACAGCAACTCGAGCAACGCCGTCTTGCCGCTGTTGTTCGGTCCGATGAAGACATTGAACTTTCGCAGATCCTTCAGATCGCCCTGCCGGATGCCGCGGAAGCGGTGGATCAGGATACGTTCGATCATATGCGCTCCAGAAATGTCAGGAGGGCGTCTTTCTTCTGCGGCCCCTCGGTCTCCAGCTTCCCGCTCACGCCCAGCGTCGTATTCCAGATCCTGGCGTCGATCAACATTTGCCACACGAGGTCATCTCGCACATCTGCCAGCCATGCCGAGCCGCGGATCTCCCAGCCGCTGTCGTGCGGATATGCCCAGCTTACGGCAACCCTGCCGCGTATGCGATCAGCAGCGACGCGCCCCCAGAAGCGCTGGTCATCCCCCCATGCGCGCTGCCAGTGCTGGAAACGCCAGGCGTTCTTGAGCGCCGGAGCGACCGGCACAGTCTGGGTGGCAAATGGGCGCACCTGTATCGTCACGCGCTCGAAGCCGCCGATCCGACTCCACCACGCCGGGTCGGGCGGTTGGAAGCGGTAACGGAAGAAGCCGAAGTCGCACAGGTTGGGCAAACCAGGATTGCTTGTCTGTTTGTTGGGCGCCAGCTGTTGTGCTGCCTGTTTCCAGGAGAAGCCGTTCAGTTGACTCCTGAGCTCGTCCCAATTCTGAATTTCCACCACCCCATACCCCAGTTGCGGCTTTGCGCCGAGGCTGCCCCAGCGCTCAACGAAGCGCAGCAGCGCGAGCACGCGCGCAATGCTCTCCTGGTCGCTATCAAGCCGCAGGGTGAACTCGCCCATTCGTCCCGGCGGCAGGAACCACCCCCGGTTACGCCCCGGCGGGCGGATGTTCAGGAGTTGATCGCCCTGCCAGAGCGGAGCGGTCTGATCATTGATCACGGCAAGCCGAAACCGCCGTCGCCAGCCGGTGGCGCCGAAGAGCTGGCAGACATCGCACATTTGAGTGCCAAGCTGACATTCACCCCTGCTCGGATCGCACGCCGTTCCGCCCAGACCGCGCACAATCGCTTCATACCACCAGCGCAGGCTGCCGAGCAGGCCGGTTTCGTGGACGCGGTCCGCCCTGCCGTCCACGCCGCCGGTCCAGAGCGGGGTCAGGGTTTTGAGGCGGATGTCTGCCATTGTCCAGTCACGAGAACAAAAACAGAAGCGAAGGAAGCGCGTTAGTTGACCATTATACGTTATTGCCGGGAGACCTGTGGAAATCCGTTGCATCCGTGTGAATCCGTGTTCCCCTTTTGCCAGGTCGTACTCGCACCCCGGCAGTCGCCATCGCCGAACCTGTGCTATAATTCTGCTACTCCGTATTGATTCGCGCATATCGGGGCGGCAACTAACCGCCGCCCCTTTGTATGTGAACGAGGAACGCGCTATGCCCCACAAACAATGGTCGTCCCCGCCGCCGATGCAGATCGATCCGCAGCGCCAGTACCGCGCGCGGATGATGACCTCCAAAGGTGAGATTGTCATTGACCTGGCGGCCGCCTATGCGCCGAAAACGGTCAATAACTTCGTTTTCCTGGCGAACGAAGGGTTCTACAATGGCGTCACGTTTCACCGTGTGATCAGCAACTTCGTCATTCAGGGCGGCGACCCGACCGGCACCGGGCGCGGCGGTCCCGGCTATAAGTTCGAAGACGAGGTTGACCCGAAGAAGAATCCGCTCAAACACGAGACCGGCGTGCTGTCGATGGCGAATGCCGGACCGAACACGAACGGCAGCCAGTTTTTCATCACCCATTCGCCGCAGCCGCACCTCGACGGGAAGCACACCGTCTTCGGCAAAGTGGTCAGTGGGATGGACGTGGTCAACGCCATTCGCCAGGGCGATAAAATCTTAAACGTGATAATTGAGGTCCTGTAGCAACGCATGGACGACTCGCTCAGGAGCGCTGCGCACCTGTCGGCGCCATCGCGCGGGCAGCGCCTGGCGCCGGTTGCCGGGGTGAGCGCCCCTCTTCTGGCTGAACCTGGGCCTGATGGGCTGGGAACGTCCGCCACCCGGAAATCGCGGTTGCAGATATTTCCCTCGCCGGGTCCACACAATGCGCTCTGGTACTTTCCGCAGGTCACTGGCGGTCATCTGCGGGTTGCGCGCAATGCGGTCATCATTCAACTGGCGCGCTACACGCCCTCGCTGGCGCTCAAGAACGTTCTGTACCGCCTCATCGGCATGCGAGTCGGCAGGCATGCGTCGGTCGGGCTGATGGTTATGTTCGATATTTTCTTTCCCCAGGATATTACGCTTGGCGATAACTGCATCATCGGCTACAATTCGACGGTGCTCTGCCACGAGTTTACCCGCCACGAATGGCGGCGCGGACCGGTCTGGATCGGCCATGATGTCACAATTGGCGCCAACACGACCATCCTGCCCGGCGTGGTCATCGGCGATGGGGCGACGGTTTCGGCGATGAGCCTAGTGAACCGCGACATACCGCCGGGCGCCTTTGTCGGCGGGGTGCCGGTGCGGATGTTATGACCTATGCTCCGTTTTCTGTACTGGCTCTTCGAGTTTATCCTGCGCACTCCAGTCGTCTTCTGGAGTTGCGTGGTCGCCAACCTGATCGGCGCGGTCTGGGGCGCGGCGGTCTGGTATGGTCCAATGCTGGCGGCATCGCCGCTCTGGGCATGGCCCTTCATTCCCGACTGCCCGCTAGCGGCGTTTCTTGGCACGATTGCGCTCTTCGGTATGCGCGCCGGGAGGCGCTGGTCCTTCTTTTATGCGTTGACAGCGTTTGCCTGCATTCACTACGGCATCTGGACGCTGGCGTTCTGGTTGCGCCAGTGGACGGGGTCGGGCGTCATCGATCCGTTCGAGGTCGTCCTGTTCGTCACGCACATCGGGTTGCTCTGCGAGGGGATCCTGTTCGCTGCCTGCCTGGGTGATGTAACCATTCCGCAGCGTTTTGCAGTCATCGGGTGGTTTGTGCTGGCGTTCGGCGTTGATTACGGGTTGGGGTATCATCCGCCGCTGGCGAGCCATGTCACCTTTGGCTTCATCATGTGGCTGACGATTGTGCTGACCAGCGGGTTGAGCGTCGCGTTGCTGACGTTGCCGCGCACAGCCGCGCGAGCAGCGCCCGTGACGGCGACGGCGATTGAAGGTTGAACGTTGAACGTAGGGGCGCGCCCATGTGCGCGGCGCTGACGCGGGTTTCAGGCGGCAGGTAGGAAGGTTAGAGGCGACCAGTGGGAAGGTGACCAATGGGAAGGCGGCAGGTTAGTAGGCGAACCCCTAGTTCTCAATGCTTGGTTCTTAGTTCTCAGTTCTTGGTTCTAGGTTCTCGGTTCTCACCCCCTGACCCGCGAATACCGCCAAAAAAAGGCGCCCCTGAACCGGGGCGCATCACTGGCGGGGAGGGTGGGATTCGAACCCACGTGGGCTTTCAGGCCCAACTCGTTTTCGAGACGAGCACGTTCAACCACTCCGTCACCTCCCCGTCTCGAAGGCTATATGAAGGGCGGCTCACCTGTTGGCAGCCGCCCCCTCTGTGCTGGCGACTCTGGGGCGATTCGAACGCCCGACCTCTTCCTCCGCAGGGAAGCGCTCTAATCCACTGAGCTACAGAGTCAAAATATTCCTCTGCTACTATACCACGAATCGTCGTCTTGCGCAACCGGGAATGAGGGGGCGAGCGAAGAGCAGATAGGACGCGCTGGCGGTTCGACGCACTCACCGCACGCGAGGCTGTGCAGAGGAAGCACACGGATTAGCACGGATCGAGACGGACTCACACAGGTTGATCGCCTGCCATCATGCAGATCCGCGCCAATCCGTCGCATCCGCGTGAGTCCGTGTACTATTCCCGACAAATCGTGTAGGAAAAGAGCTGACGCACGAAACGCGCCGCCTTTGCCCGCCCTGAAGACTGCCTACGGCGTGGTGTTCCCGCCGCCGAAGTCGTCAAAGAGCGCCCCAGAGGTCTGATGGAACCACACGCCGATCCGTCCGCCGCGATTGACGAAGAATGGCGAGGTCGTCGCCGTTCCGATCTGCACGCCGTTTCGGTACACCCGCACCGATCCGTCCGCCAGCGCCCGCGCGCCGAGCACGTCGCCATTGTTGAATGCGACCGGAACGGTCAGGCGCGTGATCCATCCCGATTGCCCCGGCTCGACGGTCTCAACGATGACTTGCCGCGCTGGCGCATCGTAGCTGACCAGGATCATGCCGCGCGCGTAATTGGTGACCGACTGCGCCTTCAGGATGAGGGTGTGGTGCTTCCCGTTCGGATCGATCTGCGCCAGCGTGACGCAGGCGGCCTGATCAGCGCCAAAGACACGCGGCTGCGCATTCCAGAAGATTGTGTCCGCAGTTGTGAACGGTTGCACCCGGTTGCTGGCGATGCGGTACGTATTGGTAGCGCCGGTCCAGTTCCTGCCCAATCCTCTGGTCGTATCAGCGCGGTTGAAGTTGTCGAGCAGGACGTTTGCACACATAAACGCCGGAGGATCAGGCTCAAAGTTGGCGTGAACCTCATCATTGCCCCAGCGCGCCGTCACATTATCGACGAAACCGCGGAACGTCGCACCCCAACCTGATCCAACGCCGACATTAATACCGAACACGAGCGTATTGGCATCAATGTTGATCGGCGTCGGATCGCCCGGCTGCCCGACCGGCGAACCGACGATCCAGTCGTTGAGCGTCGCATTGAAGTTCTGCACCACGCCGCTGGGGATCGATTGACCCGACGGTACGAACATCCAGAATTTGCCGTGCAGAATATCCCGGGTGATCCATTGATCCGTGGGAACCGGCGGAGTCGGCGTCGTCCCGTTGTACGCAGGCTCCTAGATCAGCAGCGCATACTTGCCAAAGGTTGATGAACCGGGAGTGACATCCGCTACATACAACCGCAACACCGGCGCTAGATGGGCAAGGGTTGTGCTGCTGCTATCGCGGTAATACTCGTAGCTGAGCGCCGTCAGACCGGACAGCGTGCGCGTCGGGAAGTCGGCTGGATTCCACTTCTTCTCGTAGTCCGCCTTATCCTGCCCTGGCGTCAGAGTATTCGTCGTGAATTCGAGCGAACCGGCGCCCGAGCGGGGTTGCGCCGTAGTAATGGCGACAGTGGCATTGGCGCGCACATTGGCAGGCGCCCAACTATCAGGGGTTGATGGAGTGACGACTACTGCCGCTGCCGGTGCGACGAAGCCGAACGCGATGACGGCAGCGCTCAGGACAAGAAGCGCTTTCATAAAAAGCGATAGCTGTTTCATGGGTCTCACCTTCGTGGTGCTGGTTTTACGTCATCGTAGTGTAGCCGCGTGGCATCGTTCGTCCACTTAGTAATCACCGTGATCCGCCGTCTGGCGCGCTGCACCTCCTTTGCTTGACCACTGCCACAACCACAACGAAATCCGCGCTGTGGAAAGTGCGCCACCATTCTGCAGCGTGGGAAAAGCAGATCCCAAAGCGCTGGCTCACACACCAACGCTAGGATGAAACAGTCAGTCAAAACTCAGTGCCTACCGCTATCATAAGTACACGAGGACGTGTCAATGACGATTGAGGTCTTGTTTGTATACAGTTTTTTCATCTGACGGTTGCGCTTTTGCTACTCACGATGGTATACTGACCATACTGTCTTTCTTTTCTGGCGATAGAGCGCGGGACATCGCACGTTGTACGCAAACGTGCGGAGATGGCGGCTATTGAGTCTAGAATGGCAGTGTAGAAAGGCGAGAAGTGCGGGATGTAGAGGAGGGGAAGCAGAGACGAGGAAGGCGCATTCGTTGAGAGGCGTCGAGTGTAGTGCGCAAGGGGTTTGAGTATCCAAATGTGACTAATGCAACAAGGATGTTGCAATGACGAGCGTTGAGGTTGAAACGATTGAGAGTGATATGACGAAGGCCACTGCTTCGCCGTATTTCAACCGAGAACTCAGTTGGCTCGAATTCAACCGACGGGTGCTGGAAGAGGCGATGGACGAGCGCCATCCGCTGCTAGAGCGGGTGAAGTTTCTGTCGATCTTCAGCACCAATCTTGACGAGTTCTTCATGATCCGCGTGGCGGGTCTGAAACAGCAGGTCGCCGCTGGCGTTGTCACGCGCTCGCCAGACGGGATGACCCCAGCCGAGCAACTCGCAGCGATTCGCCGCGCTGTCATTCCGCTCATAGAACAGCACCGCGCCTGCTGGCTTGATGACATCAGACCTAAACTGTGCCAGCAAGGCATCCATGTGCTTGATTATCACGAACTGACGCCGGAGCAGCGCGCACAATGCACCGAGTACTTCGAGCGCGAGGTCTTCCCGGTGCTGACGCCGCTGGCGATTGATCCGGCGCATCCGTTTCCGCATATTTCGAATCTAAGCCTGAACCTGGCGGTCGTGATCAACGATCCGGAAGAGGGCGAACTCTTTGCGCGCGTCAAGGTGCCAGCGGTTCTGCCCCGCTTTGTGCCGATCGAAGGCGGTCACTGCGACTCGCCGGAAGACATTCCACCGGAGCGACGCCACTGCTTTACCTGGCTCGAACAGGTTATTACTGCCAACGTCTCATCCCTCTTCCCTGGCGAAGATGTTGTCGAGTGTTACCTGTTCCGCATCACGCGCAACGCTGATATGGAGATAGAAGAAGAGGAAGCCGATGATCTGCTGCGCGTGATCGAGGAAGGGGTGCGTCAGCGACGCTTTGGTGCGGTTGTGCGCCTGCAGGTGCAGCCCAACATGCCCGAGCGGGTGCGCAGTCTGCTGCTCCATCACCTCAAACTGACGCCCGACGATGTGTATGAAATGCGTGGTCCGCTCGGCCTGTCGGATCTTATGCAGTTGACGAAGATCGACCGTCCCGACTTGAAGGACCCGCCGTTCTATCCTGTTCTGCCGGCGCCATTGCAGCATGCGCGCAGCAGTGAAGAAATATTCGCCGCCATTCGCCAGCACGACATTCTGCTGCACCATCCGTTTCACTCGTTCCAGCCGCTAGTGACGCTGATTGAGGCGGCTGCCGAAGACCCGAATGTGCTGGCGATCAAGCAGACGCTCTACCGTGTTGGCTCGAATTCGCCGATCGTCAAGGCGCTCATGCATGCGCGCGAGCAGGATAAGCAGGTCACAGTGCTGGTCGAGTTGAAAGCGCGCTTCGATGAGGAAAACAATATCATCTGGGCAAAACAACTTGAACGGTCAGGCGTTCACGTGGTTTATGGCCTAGTCGGGCTGAAGACACACGCCAAACTGGCATTAATCGTCCGCCGTGAACATGACGGATTGCGTCGCTACGTGCATCTTGGCACCGGCAACTACAATGCGACTACGGCGCGCATCTACACCGATCTCGGTCTGCTAACGGCGCGTCCTGACATTGCTGCCGATGTGTCAGAATTATTCAATCATCTCACGGGCTATTCGCGCCAGCGCCACTACCGCAAACTGCTCGTCGCACCAGTGAGTATGCGCGAGTGTCTTGAACGGTTGATCGAGCGCGAGATTGGCCACGCACAGGCGGGACGACCGGCGCGCCTCATATTCAAGTGCAATTCGCTCGTCGACAAGAAAATGATCGACCTGCTCTATCGCGCTTCGCAGGCAGGCGTGACGATCGACTTGATTGTGCGTGGGATTTGCTGTCTGCGCCCTGGGGCGCCCGGCATGAGCGAGCGCATCACTGTACGCAGCATCGTTGGGCGATTTCTGGAACACAGTCGCATCTATTACTTTGAGAATGATGGAAACCCGGATATTTATCTCGGCAGCGCCGATCTGATGGAGCGCAACCTTGATCGTCGCGTCGAAACGCTGTTCCCAATCGAAACGCCCGCCTTGAAGGAAGAGATCCGTCACTTGCTAGGCGTGTACCTGCGCGATACGTCGCGTGCGCGCATCCTCATGCCTGATGGCTCATACGTGCGCGCTCGTCCGCGTGATGGCGAGGAGCCGTTTGATAGTCAGGCATTCCTCAGCCGTGAGAATATGATGCCGCGGTAGGTGGAGAAGCGCGAGGGGAGAGGCGCGAGGTGAGAGGCAGGGGGGGAGCGGGGAGAGGCGAGAGGGGAGAGGTGAGAGGCGCGAGGAGAGAGGTGAGAGGCAAGAGAGGAGAGGCGAAGGGGCAAGCGATCAACAAGCGATTAACGGGGAGATTGGGTATAGACGTTGCATTGGAATGTCTGTACCCAATCTCTCCATATCTCTCGGTGGAAAACCATGAATGCAGAGACATACCGTCTATTTATCGCCGTCGAACTGCCCAACGCCCTCCGCGAAGAACTGGCAGTTCTGCAACAGCGACTCAAGCGTGATCAACCGCCAGTGCGCTGGGTTGAGCCGGAGGCGATGCACCTGACACTCTGGTTTCTGGGGGACGTTCCAGGCGATCAGGTTGCGCATTTGAAGATGGCAATGATGCTGTCGTTCGCCGGGCAACAAGCAGTGCGCGTGCAACTTGGCGCTCCCGGCGCGTTTCCCAACCTGCAGCGTCCTCAGGTTATCTGGGTCGGGCTATCGGAGGGCGAGACACACCTGCGCTCGTGGTACGATGCACTAGCATGTCGTCTGCCGTCCCTCGGGTTTCAGCCTGACCCTCGACCGTTTCGACCGCATCTGACCCTGGGGCGAGTGCGACGCGAAGCGTCGGCGGAACAACAACAACGGCTCGGCGCCGCTCTGCGCGCCCTGACGCCTCCTGCCGACCGAGTGTGGGACCTGCAGCGGGTGGTGCTGTTCCGCAGCGATCTTCGCCCCGAAGGCCCGCGCTACACGGCGCTGGCAGAGGTGGATCTGCAGGGGGTAGTGGTATAATGACGCTATGTTGTCTGGACGACTCGGAAGCGTGGCGCTGTGGCTGCTTATCATCTGCGCTGCTGTTTTTCTCTTCGAGCGCGCGGTGGTTGTGGTCAGTTTTTTTGCCACGCCGCTCCTGCTTTTCGCCCTCGCCTGGTTGATCGCCGTTGTGCTGCAACCGCTGGTATCGAAGTTGACGGCGCTCAACTTGCCAGCCATTACTATTCGTGCACATAGTGTTCCGGTCCCGCCGCGTCATCTTTCGCGCGCGCTTTCCGTAGCGCTGATCTACCTAGCGCTGTTCGCCGTTCTTCTGGTGGTCATTCTGTCGTTCGTACCGACTGTCACCCAGCAACTGGCGACGTTGACCAACTCGGCGCCAGCAACGGTTGAGTTGGTCGTTCGCTGGATCGCGCAGCTCGAAGAGACTCTGGGGCGCTTTGGCTTCCGTGGTGATCTGACGGCGATGGTGCAGCCTGAGGCCATTACGCAGCAACTCACCGGCATTGGCAGCGCCATGTTGCAGCAATCGCTTGGCATTGCTGGCAGTATCGCCACGGTGCTGTTCAACATCTTTTTGGTGCTGATCCTCAGTTTCTACATCACCCTCGACGGTCCGCGCATCGGCAGGAGCTTCGTCACGCTCCTGCCTCAATCCTGGCGCGACGAGGTGGACAACCTGTTTGCCGTCATTGATCGTGTGTTTGGCGGCTTTATGCGCGCCCAGTTCGTCAACTCATTGCTGTATGGCATCGCCAATGCAATTGTGATGGCGCTGTTCGGGTTGAGCGACATCGCTCTTGCCAGCGTTGTCGCGGCCATGCTGGTGTTCATCCCGCTTGTGGGAGGGTTCTTTGCCCTGATCCCGCCAGCGTTGATCGCCATCCTATTTGCGCCGGATCGGGTGGGGTGGCTGCTGCTGGCGTTGCTGGCAGTGCAACAGGTGCAGTTCAACGTCATCATGCCGCGCCTGGTGGGTCAGGCGATTGGTTTGCACCCGCTGCTAGTCTTCGCTGCATTGCTCCTCGGCGGGACTGTCGCTGGCGGATGGGGCGTGCTCTTTGGCATACCGGTCGCTGGCGTCATTGCGTCGATTGCGCAGTTCTTCTACGAGCGCGCCCGCCGCACGATGATCGCCATGCCTTCCCCGGCAGATGAAACCCTGCCGTCCGCTTCCGCCGTCACGCCATTATCCGTCGCCGATCCCGCATCCGCCGCTCCTGTTTCAGCGTCGGTCGCCGATCACGCGACGGGCAATCCGCAATCATCGCGCTTGACGCAATAGTCGCTCTCCTCTACAATACCGCTGACACGAGACAACGTCGCTCCTCAAATGCGACTCGGGCTGAGTGCCATGCCGCGTTATGGAGAACCGCACTGCCGCTGAGAAGCGTTCCCCCTGTCTGACATACGCCCTCCTGGGTGCGCTGAGCCTGACGAGCGGCATTATCGGCGTCATTATCGGCGGTGCGCTGATCTGGTTCTTCGTTGCGCGGCCGCTGACGGATCAGGCGGTTCCGGCTCCATCCGCCTCGTCTCCTGCGCCTACCCTGCCTCCGCTCTCACCACCAACGACGGTTGCTGGCGACCCGGTGCGCACGGCGCCAGCGCGAGTTGCGCGCGAGGTCGGTCCATCGGTGGTGACGGTGGTGTCGCAATTGCCGTCAGAGTTTGGCTTCTTCGGAACATTTCAGCCGCCGCCTGCGCGCGGCTCCGGCGTCATTATCGATCCGCGCGGGTACGTCATTACCAATCACCATGTGATTGAAGGCGCGCGTCAGTTGTACGTCATTCTCGCCGATGGCCGGCAACGGCCCGCGCAGTTGGTCGGGAGCGATTATCCGTTCAGCGACTTGGCGCTGGTCAAAATAGAGGGCGACGGCTACCCGGCGGCGCGCTTGGGTAACTCTGACGTCGTACAACCAGGGGAATGGGTGATCGCCATTGGCAGTGCGCTGGGGGACCTGCGCAATTCGGTGACGATTGGCGTGGTCAGTGGGCTCGGTCGATCGCTTCAGACCCGCGACGTCGTGCTGGATGACCTGATCCAGACCGACGCCACGATCAACCGCGGGAACTCCGGCGGTCCACTGGTCAATCTCGATGGCGAGGTCATCGGAATCAACACTGCCATTATTCGCGGCGGAGCGGAGCAGGCCGAGGGGATCGGCTTTGCAATTCCGAGCAACACAGTGCGGTACGTCGCCGATCAACTGATCACTCGCGGCAGGGTGGCGCGTCCCTACCTGCCGATTGAGTTCGTGCCGATTACGCCGCGTCTGGCAGCCTGGTACAATCTGCCGGTCGATTATGGACTGTTCATCCAGGCGGTCGGGCGCGGATCAGCGTTGGAGCGGGCAGGCGTGCGCGCGGGCGACATTCTGCTGTCGCTCGGCGGTCAGCGTATTGACGAAGAACATCCATTGCTGCGCATTTTAGCGCGGCATCAGGTTGGTGAAGAGGTCGAGATCGAGATCTGGCGCGATAATGGCGTCCAGACCCTGCGCGTCACCTTAGAGGAACTGCCGCGATAGCGGCGCACTCTGGCGCAGGCTTCCACGTCCCAGGCGCTGCTTCATTGAGATCCGCCAACATACACCGGCGGACTGATAAAGAGTCACGGATCAGTAACATCCCCATCAGGTGCGTATCAGGAACCCATCAGTCGTCGGGACTATACTTGCGTCTGACGACCGGTTGAAATCGTGTGATCTGACAACTGCGAGGAGAGTATGTCCCAGCAATCGAAGACCGTCATGCTCCGCCTTTTGTCACTGGCGACCCTGACAGCCATTATCATCGGCATGGTCGCGTGGCCCCGCCAAGGTCGTGCAGCGGCGCGCAGCCCCGACGAAGTGCCCGACACCTATCCGCCGTATCTTGTCGAATACTATCCGCAAACCGGTCATTCCGCCGTCAATTCGTTCGCGCGCTTCTGGCGCAATACGCCGAATGCTCTCTTCGTCCTTGGCTACCCGATTTCGCGCCCGTTCATCGAGGAAAGTTTCACCAACCCTGGCGAATATTACCGCGTCCAGTATTTCGAGCGCGCCGTTCTTGAAGAGCATCCGCAAAATTACGGCACCCCCTACTACATCCTTGGGCGCCTGCTCGGGACGCAACTGGCAAAGGGGCGCGAAAACGAACCGCCATTCCAGCCGGTTCCCGATCCGCGTGACGGCACGTGGGATAGCGTAACGCGCCATACCCTGCGCAACTCGCCAGCGCCGTTCCGCACTTTCTGGCTCAACAACGGCGGTCTGGCGGTCTTCGGTCGCCCGATCTCCGAGCAGTTTCAGGAGGTGAACAAGGCGGACGGCAAAACCTACTGGGTGCAGTACTTCGAGCGGCAGCGCATGGAGTGGCATCCTGATGAACCCGACCCGCGCTATCGCATTCTGCTCGGTCTGCTTGGCAATGAGTACCGCGATGCCAACCATCGCAACAACCCGGCGTTCACTCCTGCTCCCCGCGATGACGCGCGTTCATTGCCGCGCCCGTTCATCTATGGCTTCAACGCGCACCTTTACCAAGATCGCGAACCCTGGCAGGACCGCAAACGCGTGCTGCAACTGGTGAAGAACAGCGGCTTTGGTTGGGTGCGCCAGCAGGTGCGCTGGATGGATCTGCACGACCGTTCTGGCGCGATCTACTGGGAAGAACTTGATGACATCGTGCGCGACGCTAACGACATGGGAGTGAAGCTGTTGATTAGCGTTGTCGCCGCCCCAAGTTGGGCGACGGACAATGGCCGCAACGGGTTGCCCAACCGCGCCAATATTGGTCAGTTCGCCTATTTCATGGGCGAGATGGCAAAACGGTACCGCGGCAGAGTCGGCGCCTATCAGATCTGGAACGAACAGAACCTGGCGGTCGAAAATGGCGGACGGGTCGCATCGGCAGCGCTCTATATGGACGTGCTGGTCGCAGGGGCGCGGGCGATCAAGGCGAACGACCCCTATGCCATCGTGGTGTCAGGTCCGCCTGCCGCTACCGAGACGAACAATCCCAACATTGCGATGAGTGACCTAGCGTTCTTCCGACAGATGTTCGCCGATCCGCGCTTCCGCGAGGTAGTCGATGCCATCGGCGTCCACGCTGGCGGCACATCGAACCCGCCAGACAGCATGTGGCCCGACCGTCCCGGACCGGGACCGAACTTTGTGACCAGCCGCGAGTTCTACTTCCGCCGCGTCGAGGATTACCGCGCGCTCGCGTTGCAGTATGGGCTTGGCGACCGCCAGATGTGGATCACCGAGTTTGGCTGGGCGACGCGCAACAACACGCCGGGCTATGAATTCGGCAACCAGATTTCGTTCGAGCAGCAGGCAGAGTGGATCGTGCGCGCTTTCCAGATCGGGCGACGCGAGTATGCGCCATGGGTAGGGGCAATGTTCCTGTGGAATTTGAACTTTGCCATACCCTGGACGCAGCGCAACGGAAACCCGCTCCACGAACAGGCGTCGTTTGGCATTCTCAACGGCGACTGGAGCCCGCGCCCGGCGTATCTGGCGCTGCAACGCATGCCGAAGGATTAGGTTCCCGGCGCAAATGACCGTCGCCCTGGCGGCATGAACGAACGGGACACGGATGCACACAGATGCGACGGATTCTCACGGATCTGCTGGTGGCGACAGCATCCGTGCGAATCCGTCTCGATAGCGGAGGCTCGCTATGGGCGCCCCAAGATACCTATCACTGCTCCTCCTGGTTGCGCTGGCAGGGACGCTGGCGCTGCCGCTGCGCGCGCAGGCAGCGGCGCGCAGCCCAGAGGAAGTGCCGCCGACTCAGCCGCCGTTTCGAGCGCGCTTCTTCCCGGAAACCGGGCACACGGCGGTAAACTCGTTTCTCTCCTTCTGGGAGCGGACGCCTAATGCGCTCTTTGTGCTCGGTTACCCGATTTCAGCGCCGTTTATCGAAGAAAGCTTCACTAATCCCGGCGAGTATTACCGCGTGCAATACTTCGAGCGCGCTGTTCTCGAAGAGCACCCGGAGAACTACGGCACTCCCTATTACATTCTCGGTCGTCTGCTAGGTACAGAGATTGTCAAGGGACGCGAGAATGAGCCGCCATTCCAGCCGGTTCCCGATCCGCGCGACGGTACGTGGGACGAGTTCACCCGCCACACACTGCGCGATTCGCCAGCGCCGTTCCGCAGCTTCTGGCTCAACAATGGCGGGCTGGCGGTCTTTGGGCGCCCGATCTCCGAGCAGTTCCAGGAAGTCAATCGAGCTGACGGCAAAGTGTACTGGGTGCAATACTTCGAGCGACAGCGCATGGAATGGCATCCCGATGAGCCTGATCCGCGCTACCGTATTCTGCTCGGTCTGCTCGGCAATGAGTACCGCGATGCGCACCATCAGGGCAACCCGGCGTTTACTCCCGGCGCAACTGCGCCCGATCAACCGCAGCCGCCTGCGAGCAATTTCGCCTATGGATACAACGTCATTCTGTATGGCCACGGATCGACCCCATGGCAGGATCGCCCGCGCGTGCTGCGCCTGGTCAAGGAGAGCGGCTTCGGCTGGGTGCGCCAGCAGGTGCGCTGGATGGACCTGCACGACCGTTCTGGCGCGATCTACTGGGGCGAACTTGATAACATCGTCGAAGACTGTCACCGCGAAGGGATCAAGGTGTTGTTGAGCGTCGTCGCCGCGCCATCATGGGCGACGCCCAATGGCAGAAATGGTCTGCCGTCCCGTGAACACTTCGGCACATTCGCTTATTTCATGGGCGAAATGGCGAAACGTTACCGCGGCAAGGTCCAGGCATACGAAATCTGGAACGAACAGAACCTAGCGGTCGAGAACGGCGGGCGCGTGCCGAATGCGTCGTTCTACATGGACCTGCTGGTGCAGGCGTCGCAGGCGATCAAGGCGAACGACCCGGCGGCGCTCGTCGTGTCCGGCGCGCCGTCGAGCACTGAGACGAATGCGCCGACCATCGCCGTCAGCGACCTGGTCTTCCTGCAACAGATGTTCGCCGATCCGCGTTTCCGCGCGAACGTCGATATCGTCGGCGTGCACCCTGGCGGCGCCGCCAACCCGCCCGACACCTTCTGGCCCGACAATCCGGGACCGGGACCGGGATGGACCAACAGCCGCGAGTTTTACTTCCGCCGCGTTGAAGATGTGCGCGCGCTCATGGTGCGATCCGGGCTGGGCGATATGCCGATGTGGGTGACGGAATTCGGCTGGGCGACGCGCAACAACACGCCAGGGTACGGCTTTGGCAATCAGACCTCGTTTGAGGAGCAGGCGCAATATATCGTGCGCGCGTACCAGATGGCGCGCACCAAGTATGCGCCCTGGATGACCGGCATGTTCCTGTGGCAGCTCAACTTTGCCGTTCCCTGGCGCGCCCAAGGGAACGAGTTGCACGAACAGGCGAGCTACGGCGTGATCAACGGCGACTGGAGTCCGCGCCCGGCGTATCTGGCGCTTAAGGCGATGCCGAAGTAAATCACTGTCAGCGGGATGGTGCGAATGGGACACGGATTCACACGGATGCGACGGATGGGCGCGGATGTGTTTGATCCGCGCCCATCCGTCCTGATCCGCGCAAATCCGTGTGCTCCTACGCACTCGCCTGGGTGTGTGAATGGAACACGGATTCACACGGATGCGACGGATATGCACGGATGTGAGATAATGATCCGTGCCCATCCGTCCTGATTCCGCGTGAGTCCGTGTGCTCTCACGCACTTTCCTTCCATTGATGGTATACTGAGGCTATGACGACAACACTCCCCCAACCAACGCCTTCCGCTGACGCGCCTGCTGAGGATCCGTTCCGCTATGGGTGGCGCATCGTGCGCCGCGACCTCGGCGATGGCTATTTCGACGAGGAACTGGTTCCGTTGCGCCTCATCGACCTGCTGCACCCCGAGGAGGGCGACCAGGTGCTATGCAATTACGACCATCAGCGGCGCGTTCGCTACCTGACGAATGTCTTCCTCGCGCGCACGGCGGATCGCCCCGACGCGGTCGTTCTCAGCGATGTACGCATTGCGTGGGACGTTCCCGATCTTCGCCCGCACGGTCCCGATATTATGGTGATCTTCGGCGTGCGGACAATCCGCAACTGGAGCACCTTTGACGTGGCGCAGGAAGGAGTGCGCCCGACGCTGATCGTCGAGGTGACTTCGCCGGAGACGCGCCGGTTCGACCTGTACGAGAAGGTGGATCACTACGATCTGGCGGGTGTGCCATTCTATGTCATCGTGGATGCCTTCGAGCGGCGTGGCCAGCCAGTGGTGCGCGTGATCGGCTACGAGCGAGCGGGAATGGCGTACCAGACGATGAAGCCCGATAGTCGCGGCTGGCTCTGGCTGGAACCGCTGCGGGTCTGGATCGGGGTGCAGGGGAACGAGGTATACTGTTTCGACGAGCAGGGGCGGCGGATGGGCGACTACGCCGATCTCGTTGAAATGGTGATCGAATCGGAGGAGCGAGTGGCTGAGGCGCTGGCGGAAGCCAAAGCACAGGCGCGCGCGCGGATGGAGGCGGAGGCGCGCGCGGCGGCCGAAGCCGAAGCCCGCGAAGCCGAAGCCCGAGCCCGCGCCGAAGCTGAGGCGCGTCTGCGTGCGCTGGAAGCCGAGCTGCGCCGGTTGCGCGGCGAAGGATAGAGCTGCGCGTCTTATCTCGTAAACGGCAGTTCGACTACCCTCCCCGTCGCTGTGGACCCCTCGATCCCGACAAGTGTCCCTGGTTCGGCATACGCGGTGCGCACATACGCTAGCGCAATCGGTCCAAACCGCGGCGAAATGACGGCGCTGGTCAGATCGCCAGCATCCTTGCCGTCGACCTGGAGTTTTGCCGGCGCCATGATCGGCTGGCTCAACTGGAGACCGCACAACCGCTTTGCCAGGCGACCGCGACTCTCCATGCGGGCAATGATTTCCTGCCCGACGTAACACCCCTTGGTAAAACTCACAGCATCCAGCAGCCCTGTTTCCAGCGGGATGTACTCCTGGCTCAGTTCGCGCCCAAATGCGCCATATCCCCGTTCGACCCGCAGCACGTCGAGCGTTGCGGCGTCCAGGGTTGCTGCGCCAGCGGCGAGGAGTGCAGCTTGAACGGCATCGTAACCGTCGGATGGGATGTAGAGCGTGAAACTGTCGCCGCCGATTGGCTTGCGGCGCGCGATCAGCAGACTCACCCCCGCGAGCGTTGCAGGTGTGATACCATGCAACGGCAGGCGGATCTCCGCACCGGTCAGTTCTGTGAGCATGCGCGCCGCCTGCGGACCATACACTGCAATTTGCGCGTGGGTGCGTCCGGCGGGTTCCAGGGTCACCTGGTCGTTGAAAAAGATATTCTGGCGTAGATGTCTGAACACTGGCGGTCCCTGGTCGGGGCTGGTCACAACAAGCAGCGCATCGTCGAGTGCGTGAACGGTCAGCAGGTCGATGATGCGCCCGATCGGGGTGGTGAGGACGGTGAGCGCGCCTTCGCCCGGCTTCAAGCGCTGAATATCGTTGGTGGAGAGGCGGTGCAGCAATGCGGCGCGGTCGCGTCCGCGCATAAAGATGCGCCCGGCGGCGCGTTCGTCGGCGATGGCGACACGTTCCAGTGCGCTAGCGTATTCGTTCGTGTGCATAGATATCTCCAGAAAAGCCAGTTTTATGGCGTCAGGCGCAGTGTTAACGAATAATTGTCAACGAATGATGGAAACGAATAAACGAATAAAGGGAACGAATAAACGAATTGACGAAAAAGTGTTGATGGCGAATAGTGAAGAATAAGAACGAATAGACGAACCGGCGTCAATGAATGGTTGCCGCAGATGAGCGAATAATGGAAACGAATAAATAAGCAGGATTATTTATTCGTCGTCCTATTCGGTTGTTCGTTGGCATTCCCTCCGTACCGCGACTCTCCGCTTGCGATGGCATTGCGCAGCAGTGTAGACTTACACACAGCAATCATGGTACAGAAAGTGCAGTCGATCATCCAAACATTTACCGAGCGTGGCGGATGGTGGGTAGTCATACAATTCGTGCTACTGTTTGCGCTCGCACTGGCGCCATCGGAACTGTCAGGGCTGCCAGCGCTACCGTTTCTGCGTGAACAGGGCGCACTGATCGCTGGATTTGTCCTGGGCGGATGCGGCATCGCACTGGCGGGCATAGGGCTGTTGCATCTCGGTGCAAACCTGACCCCTTTCCCGCGCCCTCGTGACGATGGCACACTCATCCAGCATGGCGTTTATGCCATCGTGCGGCACCCGATCTACAGCGGAATCGTCCTTGGCGCCTTTGGTTGGTCGCTGGTGCGTGGCAGCGGCATCGCACTGGCGTTGAGCGTTGTGCTGCTGGTCTTCTTCCACTTCAAATCGCGCCGCGAAGAACGCTGGCTTATCGAGCGCTACCCGGAGTATGCCGACTACCAGAAGCGCGTGAAGAAGCTCATTCCTTTCATCTGGTGACGCTACCTTCCGCCTGCACGCGCCAGCTTTTGCAGTTCGTACAGCTTGTTCAACGCCTCCAGCGGCGTCAACTGATTAATGTCGAGTCTTCGCAGCATCTCCAGCACTGGTCCTGGCGTCAGATCGAAGAGCGACAGTTGACCATCCGGCGCCTGCGGCTGGTCGCTGCGCGCCGCGCCGTGGCTGCGCGACGTAGTTCGCCCTGCTGACGGATGGTCATCAGCGGATGCGGTCGCTGGCGACGGCGCACTGCGCGGCGCGCGGCGCTCGAGTTCTGCCAGCAGCTCCGAAGCGCGGCGGATGACCGGTTGCGGAATGCCTGCCAGTTCCGCTACGTGAATGCCATATGACCGGTCAGCGCCGCCGGGACGCAACTCGTGCAGGAAGACCACTCGTCCGTCCTGCTCGATCGCTGCCATGTGGTAGTTTTTCAAGCGCGGCAGGGTGCGCTCCAGGTCAGTCAATTCATGGTAGTGGGTCGCAAAAAGGGTGCGACAGCCGAGTCGCGGTTCGTTGTGGATGTACTCGATGACCGCTTGCGCAATTGCCATACCGTCGTAGGTGCTGGTGCCGCGCCCGACCTCGTCCAGAATGATCAGGCTGCGGCGCGTGCTCTGCGCCAGCAATGCCGCCGTCTCGGTCATTTCGACCATGAACGTGCTACGCCCGGTGGCAATATCGTCCTGCGCGCCAATGCGCGTAAAAATGCGGTCTACCAGCCCGATCTCAGCAACATCGGCGGGTACGAATGAGCCGATCTGCGCCATGAGTGTGATCAGCGCCACCTGGCGCAGGACGGTGCTCTTGCCGCTCATGTTGGGACCGGTGATCAGGCAGATCTGGCGCGTCTCAGTGTCCATTTCGATGTCGTTGGGAATGAAGGTTTCATCAAGGGTCTGCTCAACCACCGGGTGGCGCCCGCCGATGATGCGGAGGCGGGTGTCGTCGTACAGTTCCGGGCGCACGTAGCGTCCACGCACCGCAGCTTCCGCCAGTGCTGCGAAGACATCGATAGTGGCGATCATGCGCGCTGTGCGCAACAACCGCGCTCCTGCGCCGGCCACTGTATCGCAAATACGGGCGAACGCCCGGCGTTCAAGATCGATCAGGCGTTGTTGCGCCTGTTCGACGATCTCTTCATAGCGCTTGAGTTCGTCGGTGAAATAGCGTTCGCCGGTCGTCAGCGTCTGCTTGCGGATGTAATGCTTCGGCACCTGATTGGCATAAGTTTTGGGAACTTCGATGTAGTAGCCGAAGACGCGGTTGTAATCAACGCGCAGCGATTTGATGCCAGTGCGCTCGCGCTCTTTCGGTTCGAGTTCGCTGATCCAGCGCTGTGCGTCGCGGCTGGCTGCCACCACCTGGTCAATCTCCGGCTCGAAGCCAGGGCGAATGACGCGGCGCGGCGGCTCGCCGTTCTCGCCAGCGCGCAGGTAGTTGGATGCACCAAGCAATGCTGGCGGATCGTCATCGATAGCCGTCTCCAAGAATGCCAGAACATCGGCGCATGCATCGAGCGCCAGGGTATCGGCATGCCCAGCCGACAGCAGCGGTGCAGACGATGCTTCGACAGGTGCAATGGACGACCCCGCTGCCACGGGCGGCGGTGATGGAGCTGCTTCGCAGGCGTCATCCTCTTCATCATCGAAGAGATCATCTCCGGTATAGCGCGCCGACACCCGCCGACGCGCTTCGCGCTGTGCCCGCAGGCTCACCACTGGAGTCGCCGGTTCTTGCTCAACGAAGTTATTTTCCGAGGGTAAGGCGCTGTCGAGCGGTGCGGCATCAACGGTTGCGGTTTCCTGGAGGGCGCGAACTCCGGTCAGATCGACATCCTCCAGCGGCGGAGTCCAGTCTCCCAGTGCGGCGACCAAGTCGGGAAGCGCACGCAGCGCCTCGCGCAGCCGCGCCATGTCGCGCGGCGTCGCCACGCCGCTCCCCTGAATCACCCGGTTGACTACTCGCTCCATATCGCCGATGCGCCGCAGCGTCTCACGCACTGAGGCGCGCAGGATAGCGTCGTTGACGAAGTGTTCCACAGCGTCATGGCGCGCACGCAATCGCGCAATGTCGCAGAGCGGCTGCGAAATCCAGCGGCGTAGCAGGCGCGCCCCCATCGGCGTGCGCGTCTGGTCAAGCACACCGATCAATGAACCGCGGGTTGTGCCGCCGTGCCCTTCCAGCAGTTCCAGGTTCCGCTGCGTTTGCGGATCGAGGAACATAGCGTCCCCAGGGGTGTAGACGCGGATTGAGCGCAGGTTGGCGACGGTGCCCTGCTGCGTTTCACGCGCGTATTGCACAATAGCGCCAGCGGCGCGGATCGCCAGCGGACGATCCGCCAATCCGAAGCCAGCGAGCGAGCGGACGCCGAACTGATGGAGCAGTATATCGTGGGCATTGCGCAGGTCCCAGCGTCGTTCGGGCCATGCAGTGACGCGCCCATGCGCCCAGCGCGCTTTGTTCTCACGCTCAACGCGCCGAGCGACCCGTTCGCCAGGAAGGAGCCGTTCGCGCTCCTCGCGGGTGAGGAACTCCAGGTCGTGTTCGAGGCGGGCGCTAGAGGGTTCCAGACCGGGCAACCGCAATTCAGCGCGGTCGGGAACCAGGATCTCTGCTGCGTTGATGCGCGCCAGTTCGCCCTGCGCCTGTTGCGCGGCGCGTTCGCCGCTGAATTCGGCGGCGGCAAACTCGCCGGTGCTCAGGTCGGCGTATGCCAGCCCGATCCGGCCACGATCAACGATCAGGGCGGCAAGGTAGTTGTTGCGTTCAGCGGGAAGCATCCCGCTCTCGATGATTGTACCGGGAGTGATAACGCGCACTACTTTGCGCTCGACCATTTTATTGCTGCCAGTAATTGCCGTCTGCTCGATGCCAGCGGCAAAGATCGAACGCGGGCGGGTATCGGTGCGGCTGGAGGGGGTTTCGGTCATTTGTTCAGCGATGGCGACGCGGTAGCCAGCGCCAACGAGCCGCGCGACGTACCCTTCAATGGCGTGGTACGGCATGCCTGCCATCGGACAGCGCTGCTTCTGATCACTCCCTTTGCGGCTGGCAAACTCTTTGTAGGTGAGCGTCACTTCCAGCAGATCGGCAACCAGTTTGGCGTCATCATCGAATGTTTCGTAGAAGTCGCCCAGGCGATAGAGCAGGATGGCATCGGGGTAGGCTGCTTTAAGGCTGCGGTACTGGCGATACCAGGCGTGCAGTTCGAGATCGGGGAACTCCTGTTGCAACTGTCGCTCGAAAGCACGGCGCTCGGCTGGGGTCATGACACTGCTCCGTCTACACGTCGTTTCTCGTACCGATGTTCTATTATAGCATCGCCTGGCGATCTGTCTAGAATGAATGGACTCGCATGCGCCCGGCGATTCGCGTACAATTCGCAATGTCCGGAGCATGTATCATTTTGTCTACGGAAATCTGGTGTGCCCACAGCAGGTCCGTCCCGTGCTGCTATCCGTCTCTGTGCGGCAAACGTCCAACAAGCAAGAAGGAGACCCGGTATGCTTGAAGGCTTCAAGACGTTCATTATGCGCAGCAATGTGGTCGATCTGGCCGTCGGTGTAGTCGTTGGCACCGCGTTCGGGGCTGTAGTCGACTCGCTGGTAAAAGACGTGTTGATGGCCATCATTGCTACACTGGTAGGAAAACCAGATTTTTCAGGAGTTCTGGTGTTCGGAGCAGTGCGACTCGGCGCGTTTCTCACTGCTGTGATCAACTTCTTGATCATCGCTGCCGCCATTTACTTCTTTGTGGTTGTTCCTATCAATAAGCTAAACAGTCTGATCGGCAAGCCCGAGCCGTCTGCCTCACCCGAACCATCAGCAGAGGAGAAACTCCTGACCGAAATTCGCGATCTGCTGCAACAAAACCTAACCCGGTCTTAATGCACCCTTGATAAACTTCCTGTAGGGTTGAAAGATAGATATCACCGGTGAACGAACGTTCGCCGCTAAAATACGAGGTGTGCAGTGCTCGATACCCTGAGTGTTGTTATTCCAACCCGCAACGAAGCGGCATTGATCGGCAGGTTTCTTGCCGCTCTTCCCGCGTCCGTGGAACTGGTCGTCGTCGATGCCAGCGATGACGAAACCCCTGCGATCATCGAGCGCACGCGACCGCGCAATACCCGGATTATTCGTTCGCCTGCCGGTATTGCAGAAGCGCGTGAGATCGGCGCTGCGGCGGCGCGTGGTGACTGGTTGATCTTCAGTGATGCCGACGTGCGTTTCGCGCCCGGCTACTTCGACCGCTTTGCGCGCTACGCCAGCGCCGACGCTGTCTATGGTCCCAAATACGCAACCACGGCGTACCGCTGGTACAGCACAGTCTTCACTGGCGGGCAGCGAATGGCGCACACTCTTGGCTTTCCGGCGGCATCCGGCTCGAACATGGCGGTCAGGCGCGAGGTATTGGCGGCAGTGGGCGGCTTTCGCTGCGATCTGCCGGTTAACGAGGATAGTGAACTCTTTCTACGTCTTGCTCATCGTGGCTATCGCGTCCGGTTCGCGCCCGATCTTGCCGTCTATTCACTCGACGACCGCCGGCTGCGACGCGGTGCGGTGCGCAAACTAGTGCACAGCACGGCGCGGTGCGCACTGATCGCGCTGGGGATGCACGTGCCGCTCCCGCAACGCCTCCTGCAGCACGACTGGGGGTACTGGAGCGCAGTGCGCCGATGAGTCCCGTGCCTGTTTTGACGCGCCGGGCGCTGTTCCTCGCTGGTGCGCTTTCCCTTGTCCTTCTGATCATCTTCATCGGATGGAGCGGCGCAACCCACCGTGTCTTCAGCGCAGCATCACCCGATGAGGCAGCCGCCGTGCTGCGCGGCTTCGGGCTGTGGACGCCACTGGTCAGCGTGGCGCTGATGGTCCTGCAATCGGTGCTGGCGCCGCTGCCCGGCTCCCTGATCGCCGCTGCCAACGGTGCGATCTACGGCGTCTGGCAGGGAACGCTGCTCTCCTGGGTTGGCGGCATGGCAGGGGGGCTGGTGACCTACGCGCTCGGACACTGGGCTAGCGAAATGCTGCCGCAGCACTGGAAGGATACCCCTCTCTGGCGGCGATTGACCAGCGTCGGTGCGTCACGCGGTTTCTGGATCGTCCTGATTGCCAGAATGACGCCAATCGTGTCGCTTGATTTCATCGGGTATCTGGCAGGCGTCGCTCGTATGCCGCTTCCCTCGTATGCGCTCGCTAATGCTCTTGGCATCATTCCGGGCATGCTGGCGTACACTCTGATCGGCAGCGAACTGATCCAGGGACGCGCCATATCCTGGCAGATCGCCCTAGCGCTGATCCTGCTCGTTGTGCTCTTCGTCGTCGGACGACGATGGTTGCGGGCTGAGGCAAGAGGCGAGAGACAAGGGGCGAGAGGGGTGGAGGGCGAGCGTTGAACGTTGAATGTTGAACGTTCCGCGTGGGCAGGGTAACCCCTAACCCATTCTTTTCCTCCCCTTATCCTCCTGTTAACACCCTCATAGTCAAAGCGCAATCCAGATGTGCTATGGTTGTGGATGGTGCGGCAAGCAGTCAGGTGGGAGTGCAGGAATGCGGATAGCACTGATTACTGAGACGTTTCTGCCCAATGTCAACGGGATTGTCACGACCCTGTGTCGCTTGTTGGAACACCTGCACAACGAAGGGCACGAAGCGCTGCTATTTGCGCCGCAGGGCGCTCCCGCAAGCTATGCAGGCGCACAGATCATTCCATTGCGCGGCATTCCGTTCCCGCTCTACCCTGACATCCGCTTTACACCGCCGCAACCGGGCATCGTACCTGCGCTCCGAAAGTTTCGCCCCGATCTCATTCACCTTGCTGGATTAATGGTTCTTGGTCCGGCAGCGCGTTTTGCTGCGCGACAGTTGCGTATCCCCGCGATCGCGACGTATCACACCGATCTGCCTGCGTACAGTGTCCACTATGGGCTGGGAGCGTTACGCCAGGCGGCGTATTCATACCTGCGCTGGATCCACAATGCCTGTGCACTCACCCTGTGCCCTTCCTCGGCTGTTCTGGCAGATTTGCGCAAACGCGGATTTCGGCGTCTCCGCCTCTGGGGTCGTGGCGTCGATACCGTCCGATTCCACCCGGCGCACCGGCGCGACGACTGGCGCACCGCCATCGGAGCGCGCCCCGACGAGCGTGTGTTACTCTACGTCGGACGCCTGGCAGCCGAAAAACGGCTCGATCTGCTGGCGGAAGCGTTGCGCGGCATGGAGGGCGTCCGGTTGGTACTGGTCGGCGATGGACCAGCGCGACCGCAGCTTGAACGCCGGTTTGCAGGCATGCCAGTGACTTTCACTGGCTTTCTTAGTGGGCACGATCTGGCAGTCGCGTATGCCAGTTCGGATGTGTTCGTCTTCCCGTCTGATACCGAAACCTTCGGACAGGTGGTGCAGGAGGCGATGGCGTCGGGTCTTCCGGTTGTCGCCGCACGCGCTGGCGGCGTCATCGACCTGGTGCGGGACGAAGAAACCGGCGTCTTCTTCGCACCTGGGTCGGCGTACAGTTTGCGCACAGCGGTCAACAGGCTGATCGCCAACCCTGGGCTGAGCAGCGCGTATGGGCAGGCGGGTCGCGCCGCTGCTGAACAGCGGTCCTGGCCCCGGGTGCTTGACGAACTGATGGGATATTATCGACGTGCATTGCGCTGGCGCCCGCGCCTGCTGGCGCTCAGGAGAGCCTGGTCATGACAATCTGGAGCAGGGCAGACATTCACGTTCACACCCGCTATAGCGACGGGCACAGTTCGGTCGCGCAGGTGCTCGAATATGCCGAACATATCGGGTTGCGCGTGATTGCCATTACCGATCACGACACGATCGCTGGTGCGCTCGAGGCGCGGCGCATGGCGCGCGGCTTTGATGTTGAGGTCATTGTCGGCGAGGAAGTGTCCACTGCCGACGGTCACCTGCTGGTGTTGTTTCTCGAGCGCGCGCTCCCTCCAGGACGCCCCGCGCCCGAAACGATTGCTGCTGCCCACGAGCAGGGCGCACTTTGCATCGTTGCGCACCCGTTCGACTGGCTGGTTTCATCGTTCGGCGCCAACCTGCTCCGCTACTGCGGCGGCGACAACCCGGCGTGGCCCGTCGATGGCGTCGAGGCGTTCAACGCCAGCCTGCCGTTGCCAGGCATGAATGCGCGCGCTGCATCTGTTGCCGCCATGCTCGGTCTGCCTGCCTGCGGCGGAAGCGATGCGCACCACTTTTCGACCGTGGGGCTTGGCTACACCCTCTTCCCCGGCACCACCGCTGACGACCTCCGGCAGGCGATCATCCGCGGCGACGTGCAGGCAGGCGGACGCTCATGGGCTGCCGGGCACTATGCCGCCGTCGCAAGCTTGCGCGCCCGCCGGGGGCTTGCCCGCGCCGCGCGCGCCGTCACGCGCCCAGTGCGCGCCATTGGCAGCCGGTGACCCGTAGCGTTGCCGCTGTCAGTGACGAGTGATGAGTGACGAGTGATGAGTGATGAGTGATGAGGGCAAGTTGCCTGCTGATGCTGGCATTTTGCTTCCTAACCGCATGCCGCCCCGGTGATGACCGTCACCTGTGCTCACTGACCTGGATCGCCTGCGAATGCCTGTGTTTCGCCGACCGACCGGGATGTCGCCCATTATCGCCTGGGTGATGACCGTCACCTGTGCTCATGACCTGGATCGCCTGCGAATCCTCGAGCGCCGCTAACCGACCGGGATGCTGCCCCCTACCACCCGCGTGACTGTCAGTTGTACTGCGGTCATCACCCACCGATTGTGCTATACTCAACGACAAATGCGCTGGACAATCGTCTGTGCCCGTTGAGTGCAGAAGGAAGAACCGTTAGGGTCTTCGAGAAACTTCATCCGCTTATAGTGGCGGGCTTCGCAACCGTAGCCCGCGACTTTAGGCGCCAGGCGGGTAGGTGGATCGCGGAATATTTGTTCAAACTCCATCAGGCGCCAGGCGGTGAGCGGGTAGCGGAATATTTGTTCAGAATCCATCACAGTTGGGGTCAACGATGCCCCTGGTCGCCCAAAACGGAGGTTCGAGAGCAGCCCCCGAAAAGAAGAAGCGGCGGAATGGCCTCAGCAAGCGCCAACGCGCGGCGCCCTGCCTCCAGACGCCGCGCATAACGCCCATGCTTCCAGGAAGAGCGCGAACAGTTACAAAAGGACAGAACGTGTGGCTGTCGTCATCGAAAACCTGGACGCCGCCCGATCGGCGCTGATCGACCTGCTGCGCCGGGAATACTATGCTGAACACGACGCCCTGGTCGCCAGCGTCTTCGATGCCGGCAGCGCGGCGGTGCGTGTGCTCGCGTCGGGGTGGGGAACTATCGACGGCGTGCTGGCGTACCGGCCAGAAACGCACGTTGCCGCCACAACGCGCGCGCTGGTCGTTGCCGTGCACGAACGCGCGTTGCGCGATCTCCTGCTCGCTGCGCCGCGCGGCGATGTGCTGCTGTTCCTGGCGGCTGGCGCGTGGACGCTGCCAACGCTCGCCGAACTGTTCGACGGGCGCGAGGTTGTGCCGCGTCCGCCGTTGAGGTACCCCGGCATTCATCTGTTTCTCGGCGTGCGTCGCGGCAGCGGGGCGCTCCCCGCCATCGACGACGACGCCCTGTTTCGTGGTCCGCCCCTGGCGCGCGCCGCCCTGCCGCCCCCGGCTGGCGGGCAGACCCTCAGCAGCGCCAGGGATCCGATTGTCGCCCGCTTACGCGACCTGGGCAACGCGGCAGGGCGGCGCGCGCGCGGCCAGTTCCTCGCCGAAGGAACCCTCCTCGCCTCCCGCGCCCTCGACGATCTGCCGGTCGAGGACCTGTTCTACACCGGCGAATTGCTGCGTGACCCGGAGGGCGCGGCGCTGCTCCAGCGCGCGGCGGACCTAGGTGTGCCCGCCTACCGCATTTCCGAAGGTCTGATGGGACTGATCACCCCCACCCGCCCGATCCCCGCCGTCATCACCGCGATCTGGGGGCGGGTGCGCGATGTCGCCGACTACCGCCCCGGCAGGCGCGCCGTCATTCTGGTGACGGAGCAGATTAACAACCCCGAAAACCTGGGCATGACGCTGCGCACTGCCGATGCTGCCGGGGTCGAGGCGGTGGTTGTGGCAGGCAGCGGCGCCGACCCGCTCCACCGCGAATGCGTGCGCGCTGCGCGCGGTGCCGTGGGGCGCATCCCGATCTACGCCTGCGCCGATCTGCCCGCCTGGATCGGGCAACTGCGCGCGCAGGGCATCCACGTCGTCGGTGCGACCGGCAACGTCGAGCGCACCCTGTACGACGCCGAGCTGCCCCTCCCGCTGGCGGTCATCGTCGGCAACGAAACCGAGGGTCTGACCGGTGCAACGATGGCAGCCTGCTCATCGCTCGTGCGCATCCCCATGGCGCCCGGTCAGGACTCATTGAACGTTGGCGTGGCGGCGGGGGTGATTTTGTATGAAATCGTGCGGCGAAGGTTGAAGGTGGGAACGTTGAACGTTGAAGGTGGGAACGTACCCGACCCTTGAGGTCTTCGCCGGTGACCCTGTTTTGCGATGGAACGTCAGCGGCGAAATGATCCGCGCCTGCGGCGGGGGTGCGCCTGACCTCAAGGGTCTTGGGGGATGACGGCGCGAGAGTGGGAAGGTTGAAGGCTGTTGATCGCACCCAAAGGCGCAAAGGCGCGGAGGTTGTGCTCTTACCTCCAATCCGTGCACATCCATCTCGATCCGTGTGAATCCGTGTCCTATCACGCCTCCCACGTGACCGTCGCTTCACTCCACCCGGAACCCCGCCACCCGCAGCAGCGCCCGGTAGAAGTGCTGGTCGAGCGTGCCGTCTTCCTTGATGTCGTCGCCATCCCAGCGCCAGACGCTGCGCCGGCTGCGCGGGTCGCGGAGAGCGTCGGCGAGCACTGTCACGATCTGACGGCGCAGACCGGGCGTGATCATCGTCGCCGCCGAGGCGCCGAGCGCCTCGAGCACCTGCGCCGCGACATAGGCGCGGATGGCGCTCTCGCCGGTGAGCGCCTGCACTAATTCCTCCGGCAACCGTTCGCCGAGCGCAGGGTGCAGCCGGTTGAGCCGCTGCGCCGCAGCGATTACATCGTCCTGCACTGTTGCCGTATCACCAGCCAGCCGGAAGAGCGCCGCCAGCACGTCGGCGTTGATCTCGCGCAGCGCGGCGAGGGCAATGATTGCAAAGCGTCGGGCGCTGAAACTGTGCGGATGCGCGGTGATTGCCAGCAGCAGCGTGACCAGATCAGATGTGGCGGCGAGGTCATTGAAGCGCTCCGGCATCGCCGCAGCGCATTGCGCCAGCGCCGCCAGCGCGATGCGCTGCGCGGGCCAGGTCTCATCGGTGAGCGGTGCGTGCAGCAGTGTGAGCAACTCCGGTAGCAGGTCATCATGTGCAGTAAGCAGATCGCGGATGGCATCAGCAATCCGCTCGTGGTAATCACCCCACACATCGTTATCCGTCCCCGCCGCCAGCAGCGCGGCGAGGCGGTCGCGTGGTTCCGGCGCAATCCCCGCCAGTTTTTCTGGCGCGATAGAGTACCGCTGCACAACCTGCCGCACCCGCGCAGCGCGCACAGCGGATGTATCCGGTGCGGCGGCGAGGGCGGCATTGATCGCATCAGCATCCGGCAGCGCGCTCAGGCGCGCCAGGGTTGCCCATAGCGCCTCCGGCGGATCAGGCTGTTCCGCCAGCCGGCAGAGCCGCGCCGCCTGTTCTGCGCTGAGGGCGCGGGCAGATCCGAGCGCCCGCAGCGCCGCCGGTCCGACCGGCGCCGGCGCGGCGCTCAGGTCGAGCAGCGCATCGACCGCCACTGGCAGGTGTGGATGGTCAGGCGGCGTATTCTGCAACAGCCAGGAGAGCGAGTCGAGGATCGCGTCCTGTGTAGCGGGACCGGCGGTGCGCAGGCCGTCCAGCAAGGGGGACCAGCACTCGTCGGCGAGGCGGTGGATCGATCTGAGAATACGGCGACTGACCGGATCGCCAGCGTCAGACCGTGCGATCCACTCCACAATCCAGTCGGCGCGGGTATGCCTGATTCGGTCCAGCGCCCAACCGGCATACATCTCACGCAGATAAGCCTCGCCAGCCGGGGCGTCTGCGCGTCCGTGCTGCCCCAGAGCCACCCGCGCCAGCGTTTTGATCGCCGGAAGCGGCCATTCGTCGGCATCAGTGTCACGCACCAGCGCCCGGTAAGCGCGGTAGCGGAAGAGATCGTGCGGGCTGGTCAGCAGGTCGAGCGCAGCGGTGACGTGTTTCGGTGCGCGCTCACCCGCTTCGAGTAGCAGCAACCCGGCGCTGGCACGCGCGACCGGATCATCAGACGTGAGCCAGTCCCGCACCCGCTCCAGCGCGGCGCTGCGCCCTGGATCATTGTCATCGGGCAACTGCAATGCCGCACGCAGCGCTGGTGTCAGCGAGGCAGCAGGGTCAGGCGTCGTCGCCGTCAGCCTCACCCGGCCGCGTCCGCTAAGCGCTGCTGGCGCCGCAGCGTGGCGCTCCACCTCGTCCGCCAGGGTATTCGTCGCCATTGACCACTCATTGAACCCGCTCTCTGTCGCCAGCGCCCGCACATCGTACAGCGCCGCTCGCGCCTGTGCAATGGCAGGACGGTCGCCGGCATCGGCTGCTGACTCAGCCTGATCCAGCACTTGCGCAATCTCATCGCAGATCTCATTCCAGTGGTCGCGGTCGCGGTCGTGGTCGTAGTCGCGGACGAGGGCGCGGGCGCGGGCACGGTCAAGGAAGCGGGCGAAGGGGCGGGCGAGGGCGCGGGCGAGGGTACGGTCACGGACGAGGGCGCGGGCGAGGGCGCGGACGAGGGCGCGGTCGCGGTCGAAGTCGCGAGAGCGGGCGAGGGCGCGGACGAGGGCGCGGTCGCTGGCAAGGTTGAGGGCGCGGTTGCGGTCGAAGTCGCGGGCGCGGGCGAGGGTGCGGTCGAGCTTTTCCGCCAGATGCACGGTTGTGCTCAGCCAGCGCCAGGTGATGCGCACTGCCACAGCCTGCCGCTCTGGCGCTGGCAGATCGCTCCAGTCGTCATTCGTCAGCACACTCAGCGCCAGCGCCAGGTCGCGCGCCAGCGCCGGGTCGGTCGCTGCAGCGCGGTGAGCCTTCAGCGCGGCAATCAGGGCAGCGCGGTCCGCGCGCTGCCGCCAGAGCGGTTCAAGCAGCGGCGTGAGCGGCGAGTCGAGCAGGATCTCATCGGCGCTGAGCGGGACATCCGGCGCGCGCCACGCCGGGGTGTAGACGGCGCGGATCAGCAGGCGCCACGCCGGATCGATCTCATCCTTGCCGGAGCGCAGCCAGCCGCGCAGCGGCAGCAACACCGGCGTGAAGGCGTCTGGATGGGACTCAGCGTGCAGTTCGATGGCAACGAGAATGACTGCCACTGGTTCGAGGTAATCGCGGGCAGCGGCGATCAGCGCCGGTACGAGGTCAGGATGGGTAAGTTCGCCTGCCAGCAGCAGATCAGCGGCGGCAAAGCGCTGCGCCGGGTTGGCGGCGCTGAGCATGCGGGCAATGCTGCGCGCTGCGCCAGGCAGCGACCAGAGTTGCTTCAGCGCCGTCACTGCCGCGTCGCGCAGCGGTTCAGGCGCATCATCGGACTCGCTGGCGGGCCATGCGCGCGGGGCGCAGGCAGCGATAAGCTGCGCCACCGTTTCTTCCACCACATCCTCCGGCGGCGGGTGGATCAGCTCGCCAGCACAGCGGGCGATGAACAGGGCATTGCGCGGCAGCGGACCCGGCGCCGGTTCGGGGGCGGCCAGCAGCGCCCGCATCAGCGCAACCAGCGGCGGCTTCGTCCGGCTGATGTCGGCGACGGCGAGGATCAACACCTCGTGCCATGCCGGGTCGTCGAGGCGGGCAATGATGTCCGGCGTCGCCTCTTCGGGGTCCCAGCTCAGCGCCAGCGCAGCAAAGTACTCCTGGAAGCTGCGGTGGAGGAAGGCGTAAATGCCCTCGCCACGCTCCATAAACAGACCGCCGTATTCGCGCACATACGCGATAATACTGTCGGCGTCAATCGGCGCCCGCCGCCGCTTTTCCGGCGTGGCGGCAATCGCCTTCAGCGCGTCGGTCAGCCATTCGCGCAGCTCGTCCTGTTCGATAAATCCGGTGGGATGGCCGGGATCGGCGTGCAGCCGCAGCGCGACCTGCGCCAGCGCGTAGCGCAATTCGCTGCGATTGATGCCAGCCGCTTTGAGTGCATCGGGACGTTGCTTGAGAAAGGCGTCAGCCACCCGGTCGTACACTTCGATCCGGCGGCGGGGCAGTTCGCCCGGCGTTGCGCCGTACTGCGCCACCAGCGCAGTGAGCAGCAGCGGGTTGCCAGCCAGCTCACGCAGATCGGGGCGCTGCCGATCAACCAGCGCCTGCGCCAGCGCCGCCACGCGCTCCGGCAGAGTCGCGTCGCCGGTCTGCTCCGCCACTGCCGCGCCCTACGCCGCGCAGAAACGGCGAATGGCGGCGTCGCTCAGCTCGGCGACGGTGTAGTGCGGCATGGCGGCGGGCAGCGGCGCCAGATAGTAGCCGACGATCCGGCTGGTGATGATGATCTGGTTGCCGCCACGCTCGACCGGTGGCGTCGCAGCGATCCCGCCGATAGCGCGCTCCTCATCAGCGGGGCAGGCGTTGCTCTCCGGATCGCGCACATACTCGCGGATAAATGCAATCAGCGCATCCACCACCCGCCCGCGGCGGGTCTGATCGGTAATCTCGTCGAGACCGTCGCACAGGACGAGCGCCCGCCCCTCGTTGAGCGCCTGGTGCAGCAGCTTCCGACCACGCTCCGGGTCGGTGAACAACGGCTGTCCCTGCCACGGCTGGCGACCGAGATAGTCGGCAATCGTCAGGCTGGTGTCGCGCCCGTCTTGCCAGCGCGCAGCTTCGTAGTCGGCGAGGCGCAGCAGCACCGGCAGGCGCGCAGGACCGAGATCGACATCCGGCAGCCGGTCGGGGTCATCGGCATCGGCGTGCACCTGCGCCGCCGGCACAATCACGCGCTCACGCCCTGCCTGCAACGCCTGCGCAAACGTGAGCGCCGCCCAGCGCACCAGCGTCGTCTTGCCGGCGCCGGGATCGCCGAGCAGCACAGCCCACCGTTCGCGCGCCAGCAGTTCGCCCAGGTTGAGGCGGGCAGGGCGTCCGTCGGGCAGAAGTCTGTCATCGCCTTCGTCGGATCGGCGCAGCAGGCTCAGCGCGATCGGGTCGCCGCGCGCCAGCGCGCGGCGGATCTGCGTCTGCTTCTGGTACGGATCGATCGCATCGAGCGCCAGGGTCTGCATGAGTTGCTGCACATACCCGGCGGCGGCACGGCGTTCGGCAGGCGGCGCGGCATCGGCTTTCAGCGCAATATAGACCCGTTCGAGCGGCAGTTTCTCCACCGGTCCCCCCAACCCGCGCAGGTCGATCTGCCGGTTGAGGTCGATCACCCGTTGCAGGTACGCGCCGGGGTCAAGGGGCGGCGGCGGGGGCGGCTGCGCCGGCGGGTCGAAGCGCACCAGCGGCATGCGGGTGAACTGGCCGCTGAGCACCGGGTGCTGGGATGGCTCCAATTTGCGCGCCAGGTAGCTGTGCAGGCTCTGCACCGTCACCCAACCGTCGGACTCACGGGCGTCCGGGTCGTCGCCGCGCAGCGCCCGCAGCAGATAGTACGTCATCCGCCCGTGGTTCAGCGCCTCGTCCTCGCGCGCCCGCTGGGTCGCCAGGCAACTGGCAAGCGCCACGCGACCCGTCGCATCGCCGGGCAGCAGGCGGCGCACCTCGTTGAGCACCAGCCTCACGCCATCGTCACGGTAGCCAGGACCGAGGAAATCGCCGCTGTAGCAACTGTCGAAGATGAACAGCCGCTTGCGCGAACCCTCGCCCTCGAAGTAGTCTGTGCGCAGGCGCGCGAGGCTCAGCGATTGCTTGCGCCGAAATGACTTTGTCTGAAGCTGATCGCGGTTGAAATCCCAGGAGGCAAGGAACACCTCTGGGTCAGCGTCGTCGAAACTGACCGGCACACCGTGACCGGCGTAGTAAAAGATTAGCAGGTCATTGGGACCGGGGCGGTTGATGAACAGATCATCGAGGGCGGCGTTGATGTTTTCCAGCGTCGCCTCAGCGCCGCAGAGCAGGCGGCGCTGCTCCGGCGGCACGCCCAGATCGCCGAGCAGCGCATCAACCGCTTTTGCGTCATTCTCGGCGTAGCGGAGCGCGCTCAACCCGGCGTCGGGGTGGTACTCATTCACGCCGACGCAAACGGCGAAACAGCGTTCGGTCAGGGTCGGCCGGGCCATACGTCAACATCAGAAGCCGCAGGCGTGCAACGTTTTTCGGAAAGAGAGACGCAGAGACGCAGAGTTTGCAATCAAGTAAGCTCACACAAAGGCACAAAGGCGCAAAGAACCTGTACCTGATCTCCCTTGATAATGACTTCCAGACGCAAGGGTGCGAAGGTTTGCAATCTATGCCTTCCCATCTGTGCACCTTTGCGTCCGCCTGTCTGCGAAACGCATCAGATGTCCAGGCGCAAGGGTGTTTTTGGAACATCTCACCTCTTTCGCTTTGAAATGCGCTGCGTCACCCGGATCGGCGCAGACCCGGACGGCGCCAGACGATCCACGAACTCGCGCACCGTCCGCTCGACCACGGCGCGGTCGGCGTTCTCGATGACCAGCTTCTCATTCCCGCGACTGATCTCCAGTTTCCCGATGCGGCGATGCTCCGACAGTTTGCTGAGGGTGGCGATCGCCGCTGTGATCAGCGCCGCCAGTTCCGCTTTATGATCTACCGCCGCTTGCGCCAGCCCGGTAACGATCTCGAGTAGATCACCGCGCATACCGTCGCTGACGGGGCGCACCGCGTACCCTTCCGCCGCCAGCGCCCGCTGCGCCTGATCGGTCAGATCCACTGCCGCCGCCGTCGTTTCGAGGTCTTCGCTCTCTTCTTCCACTGGCAGCACCTGAAGGAGAATGCGGTCGGTCATTGGATTGGCTCCTGAATGTGGACGGGTCTATGCCGAATATTCTAGCGTAGCGATCTGGCACCGGCAATGGCGGGGACGACAGAGAGTCGGATCAATGAATTATCAGACATCCGGCGGGCATGGCGGAGCACGCCGTCCACGCCGCGCGCATCCGGGAATGCGGCATAGACCCGGTAGAGCGACAGTGCGGTGGAGATGGAGCGTAAGGGCAGGTCTCGTGGAGTTTGAGAAAATAGTCCGGTATCGCCGGATCTAGCCCGCGAAGGCGGGCTTCGCAACCGTAGCCCGCGACTGAGGCGCTGGGCGAGCTCGGGCCACGGAGAGCGCAGGCGTGCAAGAGGCCCGCGCTCCCATGAGCAGCGGGAATGGTGACAGGCAGGCGCTCGTCACTCGTCACTCATCACTCGTCACGACCGGACTCAACGCCCGCGCTCTGCCCCGACGCCCAACGATTACCCCCGACCAAAAACCCAACAATCGCCCGATTCACCTCCGCCGCGCGTTCTTCGTAGAGCAGGTGGCCAGTGCGGTCGTAGACAATCAGGCGGGCGTCGGGGAGGATGCGTTCCAGGCGACGCCCCTCGTCCAATGGAAAAACCCTATCGCTATCGCCCCACAGCAGCAGCGTTGGCGGACGGATCGACGTCAGGTTCTCCGGCACGGGCAGGGGTCCATCCTTCGGCGAGCGCGCCTGCCAGACCTGCGCCGCCGCCGTGCCGCGTACGTACAGCGGCGCGGCATACCCGGCAATCACCTCGTCGGTCAGCCAGTCGTAGCGTTTCGAGAGCGACCGCAGCCCGACACCGACCAGTGACGGCGCCAGGACGTAGTACGCGAGCGCCTGACCGATCAGCGGCAGGCGGGCGAGCGCCGCGATCGGCGGGCGTCCGACGGTGAACGCCTCTGGGCAGATCGCAACGATGCGCCGTACCCGCTGCGGCGCAAGCAGCGCAATCTGAAACGCCACCCGCCCGCCATACGAGTGCCCGACCACATCGAACGTCCCGATCTCGAGCGCATCGAGCGCCTGCAACAGTAGTTGCGCCTGATCGTGCGTCGAGTAGACCGGCGCTGCAGGGCGGGATGATGCGCCAAAGCCGATGAGATCAATCGTCACCACCCGCCGTCCGGCGGCGGCAAGCGCGGCGCGCTGCGAACGCCAGGCGAATGCCCATGCCGCAAACCCGTGGACGAGCAGCACAACCGGAGCATCGCGCGGTCCTTCATCGGTGTAGTGCAGGTCGTACTCGCCGACCCGCACAAAATGTTGAACCCCCGGCAGGTCAGCCGGGTTCAACTGCTCGCGGAGCGGCGTCAGCGCAAGCGGGGCAAGCAACGCTGCCATGCTTACAGCGGCGAATGGCGGCAGAGGATTCATCGATAGGCAAAAATGGGGCGCGAAAACGGCTTGAACCAGTGCACCAGCTCAACCGGCAGACGCCCGGCGATCAACGTCCCTTCCGCTTCGTACCGTTCTTCGTCGATCACGCCGCGCGTATGCCAGAGCGACACCAGATCGTTGCGGCGGTAGGGGATCAGCGCCGTCAGCGGAGTCATGCGCTCGCTCAGCGTCTGCTCGATGCGTTGCAACAGCGTATTGAGACCCCAGCCTTTGCGCGCCGACACAGCCACATAGTCGTCTGGCATGCCCAGCGTTTCTGCAATCTTGCTAACCTCTGATTCGTTCATTCCGGCGATGAGATCAACTTTGTTGAGCACTGTGAGAATCGGGCGATCCTCCACACGCAGATCGCGCAGCGTATCGAGGACTGTCTGCGTCTGCTGCGCCGCGTTCGGATGGGTAATGTCGAGCACGTGCAGCAACACGTTTGCCTCGCGGATCTCTTCGAGGGTCGCACGGAATGCCGCCACCAGTTGGGTCGGCAGTTTCTGAATGAAGCCGACCGTGTCAGTCAGCAAGATCTGCTGCCCGCCGGGCAACGTCACCTGGCGTGTTGTCGGATCGAGCGTGGCGAACAGCCGATCTTCGGCGCGCACGTTGGCCCCAGAAAGCGCGTTGAGCAATGTCGATTTTCCGGCGTTCGTATATCCGACAATCGCTACTACAGGGATGCCGCTCCGACGACGGCGTTCGCGATAAACCTCGCGGTGACGATGCACTTCCTCAATCTGTTGTTCAAGCCACTGGATACGGCGTGCAATCAGGCGCCGGTCGACTTCGAGCTGCGTTTCACCCGGACCGCGCAGGCCGACAATGCCACCAGCGGAAGCGCCGCCGCCGCCAGCCTGACGCTCCAGGTGCGTCCACTGCCGCCGCAGGCGGGGGAGCAGGTAGCGGTACTGCGCTAGTTCGACCTGCACGCGCCCTTCGTGGGTTCGTGCGTGGCGTGCGAAGATGTCGAGGATCAGCCCAGTGCGATCCAGCACGCGCGTCTGCAGAGCATCCTCGACGTTGCGCGCCTGCGCTGGCGTCAACTCATCGTCGAAAACGACGAGATCGTAGTGCAACGTCTCACGAAGTGCGGCAATCTCCTCAATTTTGCCAGGACCGATGAAAAAACGCGGGAAGGGACGTTTAAGGCGCTGATACGTACTGCCTACCACCTCAAGACCGGCAGTGTCAGCCAGCAGGGCAAGTTCCTGGAGCGAGTCTTCGGCTTTCCACGCACTGCGACCGCCGGTCAGTTCCACACCGACGAGGAATGCTCGTTCGCGGGGCGGGCGGGTTTCATAGAGGCGACGCCCGCCGTTTGGAGTCGCCTGATCGTCTCTGATCGTCATGCTCCTTACAGGTAGATTGTATCCGTGCAGTTATTTTAGCACGCGCCGTTGTGTGAAGCAAGCAGTATATGGATACGTGACTCAGTCGTGAATTGACGGGGTGTCAGAACCCTCTATTTGGTATGATGCATAAGAGCACACGGATTTGCGCGGATTGAGACAGGTTTGCTCGGATGGATTGCTCCCATAACGCATAGATCCGCGTGAGTCCGTCGTCTCCGTGCAAATCTGTGTCCCCTTACGCCAGAGACACCGGTACGCCCCAGGATCGCAACTCGGCAGCCACTGCCTCCACCAGCGCGTCAAGGTTCACCTGCACCGGTTCCGAGAGATCCAGCCCCGGTTCGATCAAGAGCGGTTCCATTCCCAGCAACACGATGTGCGGCGGTATCTGCCCGCGCAGCGTCAGCACCGCCAGGAGCTCCTGCAGACCTACCTGGTGCATCGACATTTTGAGCGCCAGGGTTTGCGGGATCTGTTCATTCTCCAGACGAACAATCGCGCCGGGCGGAAGTCCGGCATTGATGGCATCGAGGATGATCAGATTGGTGACCCCTTCGAGATGCGGCAGCAGATCCAGTCCCAGGGTTCCGCCGTCGAGCACGGTCACCCCGTCCGGCAGGCGATAGCGTTGGATCAGGCGTTCACAGGCGCGCACGCCCAACCCTTCGTCGCGCATGATAATGTTGCCCAGACCCAGAACAAGGATAGCTGGCATAATGACCGTTCTCTCTCAAGACTCTCGAAGTCGGGCGACGTCTGTGCAGCGGGCGAGGACTGTTCCGCTGCCGAGGCGCCTTCGCCAGGCGAGGTCCTCGGCGAAGACCTCAAGGGTCGGCAAGATTCCCATCTGCGACCCGACGACGTTGCGATGCAACGTCTCTGCCCTGCAGCGCGCCAGCGGCGCGGGGGCGCGCCCGCGCCGCACCCCGATGATGAACCTGCCGCCGTCAACGTACAACGCCCACGCGGACGCGCTATCGGCGCGCCCCGGCGATGAACCTTTTCGCCTGCAACGCGCCGATGGCGCGGGGGCGCGTCCCCGATGCGTGGATGCGCCACCGGCGCATGGGCGCGCTGCCAGCGCGCCCCTACGACTCAACCTTCCCGCCTGCAACCTGCACCTTCCGCGTTTCCGCCTTCGCCGCCTGCAGCGCTTTGCCGTTCTGCTTGCCGTTCTGGGCGATCACCTGCTCAATCCAGTCCGGCTGCTGATCTTTGGGCAGGAACTTATAGCCGCTGAAGATGCTCGACATCAGACCGTTCCCCTCTTCCATATCGATCAGCCAGGCGGCATACACGTGGTGAACGACAAACGCCAGAATCAGGTACATGATGATATGATGCCAGAGCCGCAGCGTCTGGATCGACACCAGCGCCGTCACCCAGTCGGTGAGAGTATGCCAGATGCTCGCCGGGTGCAACTGACCGTAGAGCGTAAAGCCGGTGAATACGCTCAAGCCGTACAGAAAGACAATGATCATGTACGATGTTCCCGCCAGCGCATTGTGCCCGGCGACCTCCGGTGGATTGCGGCGCAGGAAGAAGTAGTACTGAATCGCATGCCACATGTTCGTGCGCCCTTCCTTCGTCAGAAAGGGGAACAACCCGCGCCAGCTCGCCCACTGATTGCCGACGAACGCCCAGTAAGTGCGCAGGAGCAGGCTCGCCACAAAGACGTAGGCAAACACGAAGTGGAGGAACCGCATCGTCCCCATGAAGTAAATGCCCCACGGTTCGCGCGGACTCACGAAAATATAGGGGTTGGCAATATAGTAGCCGGTGAACGAGAGCATCGTAATGCTCAGCACATTGACCCAGTGCGTTAGGCGAACCGGGACTTCCCACACGTAGACTCGTCGTCGCATGGCACACCTCACTGCACTCTGACGCGGGTGATCTCAACGCCACGGGCGTCCACCAGGTGAACCGCGCACGCCATGCACGGGTCGAATGAGTGAATGGTGCGCAGGATTTCGATTGGTTGCTCTGGGTCGGCGACGGGCGTGTCGATCAGCGCGGCTTCGTAGGGTCCGCGCACACCGCGCGCATCTCGCGGCGAGCCGTTCCATGTCGTCGGGACAACTGCCTGATAGTTGACGATCTTGCCGTCCCTGATCCGCACCCAGTGTCCGAGCGATCCGCGCGGTGCCTCCATCGATCCCCAGCCGATGGCTTCCTTGGGCCAGTTCGCCGGACTCCACTTCGTACTGTTGTGAATCGCCAGGTTGCCCGACGCCATATTCGCCGCCAGTTCATCGATCCACCCCGGCAACAGTTCCGCGATCAGCGCTGTTTCGATCGCGCGTGCGGCGGTGCGTCCCAGCGTCGAGAAGAGCGCCGCCGGTCCTACTCCCAACTGCTTGAGCGTCGTGTCGACCAATTCCCGAATGCGCTGCTGACCGGCAGCGTATCCGATGAGCATGCGCGCCAGCGGGCCGACCTCCATCGGCATGTCGTCGTAGCGCGGCGTTTTGAGCCAGGAGTATTTGCCGTCGGTGTTGAGCCAGTCGTAGGGTGGTTGCGGACCAGTGTAGTTCGGGATCGTCTCGCCTCTCCAGGGGTGGAGCGCCTGCTGATCGCCCACGCTGTAGCGGAACCAAGAGTGAGCGACATATTCGGTCACGCGCTCGTGGTTCATCGGCAGCGGCTTCTGGTCGATGTTCTTGTTCACAATAACGCCGCGCGGCAACCAGTAACTGGCGACATTTCCATCCTTTGCGGCGGGGAAGTCGCCATACGACAGATAGTTGCCCACGCCAGCGCCGAGCTTTGCCCAGTCTTTGTAGAAAGAGGCGATAGCAATCACGTCAGGGAGGTAGACTTTATTCACAAATACTCGCGCCTGTTCCGCCAGCGTCTTCAACTGTGCGATACGGATCGTATTGACGGCCTGCTGTGCATTTGGATCAAGCGGCGTTGCCATTCCGCCGACGAGGTACGTCTGCGGATGGGGATTCTTGCCGCCTAGAATGGCATGGATCCTGATAACGTCTTTCTGCCACTCCAACGCCTCTAGGTAGTGCGCGACCGCCATCAGGTTGGCTTCAGGCGGCAGGGCATACGCCGGATGCCCCCAGTAGGCGTTGCCAAAGATCCCCAGTTGCCCGCTGTCCACGAACTTTTGCAATCGCTCCTGGACGCCTTTGAAGTAGGCTGGCGACGATTTGGGCCAGTCGGAGATGCTCTGCGCCAGTTCCGACGTTTTGACCGGATCGGCTTTGAGCGCGCTCACGATGTCCACCCAGTCCAGCGCGTGCAGGTGGTAGAAATGGATGACGTGGTCCTGCACGTATTGCGCCCCGGCGATGATGTTGCGAATGAGCCGGGCATTATCGGGAATCTGAATATCAAGCGCATTTTCGACAGCGCGCACCGACGCAAGGGCATGAACGGTCGTGCAGACGCCGCAGATGCGCTGGGCAAACACCCAGGCGTCGCGCGGATCGCGTCCGCGCAGGACGATCTCCATGCCGCGGAACATCGTCGAACTGCTCCAGGCATCAACGACACGCCCGCGCTCAATCTGCGCCTCGATGCGCAGGTGCCCTTCGATGCGCGTAATCGGATCAATCGCAATCTTTGCCATGGCGCTTCCTCCCCTGATCTGCTCAACCCATTAGGACGCGGACGGTCCGTCCTGCCCGGAACGAATGCTCTCTTCGCTTTCGCCCAGGGCGATGGCTTTCCCCGTGGCTTCCTTCGGCGCCTCCGCTGGTTTGACCGGTCCTGCAATCTGCTCCACAACCTGCACGGCGCGCTCTGCGGCTTCCACCAGCGTCTCGCCGCCATCGTGCGCTGCGATCGGCTGCATACGCGCCCGAACTGCGCTGGCGACGCCGTGGATAACGCCAGCCGCCGCCACCGCGCCAACCGCGATCGCCCCCAGCGTGTCGGCGGTCACCTCGACGCCGAAGCCCTCGACGTTCGGCAAGCGCTCGTAGAAGGGCGTCATCGTGTCCCAGAAACGCGGCGACATGCAGCCAACGCACCCATGCCCGGCGCCGATGGGCCAGTAGGAGGTGCCGTTCCATCCGACAGCCGGACAGTTCGAGAGGGTTTGCGGTCCTTTGCATCCCATCTTGTACAGACACCATCCCAGGCGATGGCCCTCATCACCCCAGCGTTCAACAAAGCGACCGGAGTCGAAGTGACCCCGGCGCTCGCAGTTGTTATGGATGAGCTGCCCGTAGGCGAAGAAGGGGCGTCCCTGCTCGTCGGTTGCTGGCAGTTGCTTGAACGTCAGATAGTGAACGATGACGGCCGTCAGATTCATCACGTTCATCGGGCAGCCCGGCAGGTTGATCAAGTTTTTGAGACCAGGCACTGCCTGACGCACTCCAACGGCGCCGGTCGGATTCGGACTAGCAGCGGGCCAGCCGCCATCCCACGCGCACGCGCCAACCGCGATCGTTGCCAATGCGTTGGAACATACCCGTTCTGCGATGCTCAACGCTGTCCGACCGCCGATGGTGCAGTACACCCCGCCGTTGGCAACCGGGATCGATCCCTCGACGATAGCGATGTACTGACCGGGATAATGTTCCACCACGGCATCGAGCGACTGTTCGGCGCGGTGACCGGCTGGCGCCATGATGGTCTCGTGGTACTCTAGGCTGATCTGCTCCAGTACGATGTCAGCGACACCGGGCGATTCAGCGCGTAGGAAGGATTCAGTATTGCCGGCGCAATCTTGAAATTCCAACCAGACGACCGGAATACGTTCTGCGGTGTTCAACGCTTTAGCGATGCGCGGGGTGAAGGTGGAGGGCAGGGCGAGCGTTGCGGTCATGGCAGCGCAGAACTTGAGGAACTGACGGCGCGAAACGCCGCGCGCCGCCAGACGTTCCTCCAGCGACAAAGGACGAGCAGGCATACGCGACCTCCTCGGCTCGGAGAACCGGTTGCGCTAAACGATCATTAGGTCAGCAAGGCTGACTCAGATGTGGGTACGGAGGGAAGTACGTTGTGGGCAGAGTATAGCAGCGATGTGGACGGTTTGTGTAATAGTTCGGCTACAAAAGGTTAACGAGCAGTAACTCCCTGCTCGCACCCGATAATGACGCCATCGCGCATGTGATAGATCGAGGAGGCGAACTCAAGCACGGCTGGATCGTGCGATGCCATGATCAGCGTCACTCCCTCCTGGTCACAGAGGGTGCGCAGCATAGTCAGTACTCGTCTCCCGGTGCGGCTGTCGAGATCGCCGGTTGGCTCGTCTGCCAGAATGATGCGCGGGGAGGTGACCAGCGCCCGCGCCAGGGCGACACGCTGCTGCTGACCGCCGCTCAACTCGTAGGGGCGATGGTTGGTCCAGTCAGTCAGACCAACCGCAGCAAGCACCCGACGCACGCGCGCGTCCCATTGGTGGCGGGGCGCTCGCCTCGTCAGGCGCAGCGCCAGTTCGACGTTCTCGAAGGCCGATGATGTCGGCAAAAGCGCAAAACTCTGAAAAATGAATCCCATCTGACGCCGCAGACGGGTCAGTTCATCGGGAGTCATCTGATCGATGCGTCGCCCTTCGATAACGACGCTGCCGCTCGTCGGGCGGTCAAGCCCGCCGATGATGTTCAACAGCGTCGTCTTGCCGCTGCCGCTTGGACCCACGAGAGCGACAAACGCACTCCGTTCGATGGTGAGATCAACGCCGCGCAGGGCGTGGACAGCGCGAATGCCTGCGCCAAAGACGCGCGTTACGCCTCTAACTTCGATCAGCGGAGCGGCTGGCGCAGCCGGGGAGGTCACAGGGGATACATCATCCTCATAGAGATAATGGTGGTGCTGGTCACTGGTTGGTTCCTCGGTCGGAATGGCGATCCGATCATCTTCCACCGGACGAATGAGGATGCCGCCGTCGACGAGTTCGACGCGCGCGCGCCGCCCGATTCCCGCGAGTGCGCGCTGATCGCTGGGGATCTGCAGGCGCCCGGCGCGATCAACGACGACGAGTTCCTCGGCGGCGCGCGCGCGCCCGCTCCGTCCTGCCGCCGCCGATACCTCATCTCCCGATGTTTTCCCATCGTCGCGGCGCGTTTCGGTGCTGGTTCGCCCGTCGCGGATGGCGATCACCCGGTCTGCCTGCTCTGCCACGCGCGGATCGTGCGTGACCAGGACGATTGTCAGACCGTAGCGCGTCCGCAGATCGCGGAGCAGCGCCAGCACCCGCTGCGCCGTGTCCCAGTCCAACTCACCGGTTGGTTCGTCGCCGAGCAGGATACGCGGTTGGTTCGCCAAAGCGCAGGCAATGGCGACGCGCTGCTGCTGACCGCCGGACAGTTGCGTGACCGGAGTCGAGGCTTTCTCTGCCATGCCGACCGCTTCCAGCAACTCATTCGCCCAGGCGCGTCGTTCGCGCCCGCTGCGCCCGGCAAAGGTCATCAGCAGTTCGATGTTTTCGCGTGCGCTGAGGTACGGCAGCAGGTTGCGAGTCGTCTGCTGCCAGATGAAGCCAACGCGCTCGCGGCGGTAGGCGCTCAATTGGGCAGGCGTCAGCGCCGTCAGATCAAGACCGTCGACAATTAACTGTCCGGCGGATGGGCGATCAAGACCGCCAATGGCGTTGAGGAGCGTAGATTTGCCCGAGCCGGAAGGACCAACCAGCGCCAGGAACTCCCCCCGCGCCACTTCCAGGTCCAATCCCTGAAGCGCTACCACTTCCAGCTCAGCGACTTTGTAGATTTTAACCAGACCACTGGCGTGGATGATGTGATCTGTCGCGTTCATGCTCTGTTATATCGCGTCAGCGAATAAGCGAATGGGTCAACGAATGGGTCAGCGAATAACCGAATGGGTCAACGAATAAGCGAATGGGTCAACGAATGGGTCAACGAATAACCGAATGGGTCAACGAATAACCGAATGGGTTAACGAATAACCGAATGGGTCAACGAATTCATCAACGAATAAGCGAATAGCGCCAGCGAATAAGCGAATGGGTTAGCGAGTAAGCGAATGATCTCGATGTCTAACGTTCAATATTCAACTGTAACGTTCAATCTCTACGTCCTCTGCGCCTCTATGGTTGCAACGACACGTAAACAAATGGGTCAGCGCAGGCGAGAGACTCGCGTACCCGGGGTTAGCGTGAAAGGGTACAGACCAATCACTCGCCCCTCGTTACTCGTCACTCATCACTCGCCCCTCGCCCTGCATCCCTCACCCCTCGTCCCTTGTCCCTCGTCCCTCATTACTCATCCCTCGTCACTCATCACTGGTCACTCATCCCTCGTTACTCGTCACTCGTCACTCATCACTCATCACTGACCAGTGCGCTGCCCACGCCCCCAGAGGCAGGTGCAGGATTCCCGCTTCTCAGTTCTTGGTTCTTCGTTCTCGCCTCTCAGTTCACATCCCCCAGTTTCACCGCCTGGAACAACCGGATTCGCGCCAGTGATGCGCCAAGCGCCAGCAGCGAGAGTAGGAGCGTTACGCCGAATGCCGCGTAGATGCTCGTCATACTTTCCCACGCTAGGCGCGGCGGGTATGCAGGCACGCCAGGATACGGTCCTACACCGACCTGCATGAAGGGCACGATCAACAATGCCGCCAGTGCGCCGATTCCGCTGCCAGCCGCCAGGCCAGCGCCAATCAGCAGCAGTTGTTCCAGCACAAGCGCTGCCGCAACTCCGGATCCGCTCAACCCTAGCGCCCGTAGCATACCTAGCTCAATCGCCCGACGGCGTGCGGTAATGAATCCCGCAACCAGAAAACCGAGCAGCGTTAATACGCCAGCCGTCAGAAAGCCGATGGTCAGGACGCCAAACAATCCCTGACGCTGCGGACGAGCCTGTTCGCGAGCAATGAGCGTTGCGCTGTCGAGGACATCAATCACCGGGATGCCTAACCCACGCACTCCGGCGACCACCTCCTCAAGGGGAATCGCCGGATCGCGGGCGATCCAGACATCATACGGGTACTGACCGCCCATTTCGTCGAAGATATAGTTCAGGTTGGCAACGATAATCGGTCCGTCCTGGGGATAGAAACCGGGCCAGAGATCGATGGCGGCGACAATGCGGAACCGCACTTCGCGCTGATCGCCGTAGAGCTGCAACGTGGCTGGCAGCGCATCGCCAACTCGCAGACCCTCGCCCAGCAGGTCGCGGCTGACGAGTGCGCCATTCGGGTAACGCGCCAGCAGGTTCATCAATCCGCCGAGTGACTCGCCGCCGCCCCAGGCGCGGTCAAACCGAGTGATCACCTTCGGAAAATCGGTCCGATCAATCCCGATCAACTGCGCCTGCCGGTTACTCGCACCGACATTGACGAAAGCGTCATAGCGCCCGACCCGCGCAGCCGCCCGCACGCCCGGCGCCTGGAGATGCTCGCTTACTGGAACAAACAGGAAACGCGCTTCTTCACGAATATCAATATCGCGACGCGATTGCTGCGGCGGTCTGCCAGGCTGATTAGGGCGCCCACGCTCGGCGCTCTCGCCGGTCTCGAAGAGTTGGGTCATCGCGCCAACCTGATATGTCAGCTCCGTCCGCATCGCTCCATCGAGCGTGTCCGCCATGGTGGAACTGTACGTTGCCAGGCTGAGTGTCAGGATGAGCAGGAGCAGCGCGCCGCGGTAACTGTCGGTCTGCCGTGCCAGCGCGCGTAACGTGACCAGCGGCGCAACCCATGCCGGAATGGTCGCCAGTCGCGCCAGCCCTTCCAGGATCAGCGGGATAAGCCGCAGCGCCAGCAGACCAAGGGCAAAACAGAGGAGCGCCGGGGTAGCTATCAGCAGCGGATTGCTGAACGGATCCGCATTGCCCTGAAACAGTCCTCCACCTGTCTGCAGTTGATAGATGCCGTATGCTGCCGGGATGAGGAGCAACAGATCGAGATAGGCGCGCTGCCAGAGGGGCGGGCGTACTGCGCGCGCCGTTTGTTGCTGTTCCTCTACTAGGGTGCGGCGCGTTGCTGCAAGCGCCGGTAGCAACGATGCAACCACGGTAATCGCCAGGACGACCAGAGCAAAGGTCAGGCTCTGCGCACCAAGCGACAGCGGGGCGCTGGGAACTGACAGATCGACATCGAGGAATGAGCGCACCCGGCTCATTACTGAGGCGAAGGCAAGCCCTAGCGGCAATCCGACCGCGAGCGCCGCCGCACCGATGATTGTCCATTCAACCAGGTACATGCCCAGAATCTGTGCGCTTCTTACGCCGCGCGACTTGAGGAGCGCAATCTCGCTGCTCTGACGCCGCACGAGCAGTGCGGCGATCAGCGCCGCAAAGTAGAGGGTCAGTGCCAGGATCGGCGCGCTGAAGACGGACAGTTGGGTCGTCAACGTCGCCACACGCTCCTGATAGCGTTGCAGCGCCTCCGACGGTCCCTGTTCGAGCCGCAGCCCGGGGATGATACCGTTGACGCGCACGCGCACACTTTCTACGCGGCTCAGGAGCGGCGCGACTTGCGCGCTGGTGATGCCTTCGCCGCTCAGCCGCACGAACCAGAGCGCCTGATCGACCTCGTTGCGCAGCGCCCTGGCGATAGGACCGGTGAAACTCGCCTCCGACACGAGAAGCAGATCGTTCAATGCGTCGGGTGGGAAGAACCACGCCGGATCGTTGCGATTGACCGGCTCCCAGATCGCCGCCACGCGCGCCTGCAACGTTGCAGGGCGTGTGCCAGGAGCGATGATCGTGAGCGTATCGCCCACATTCACGCCAGCTTCATCGGCGAATGCGCGAGCGATCATCACGTCCAAGACAGCGCCATCCGCTGCCGATGCTGGCATCTGCCCATCGATGATCCGCATCCGATCATCAAGACCGCTCATGAAGCCAAGCGGCGCATTTTTGAGAAAAACTGCGTCGCCATCGACAGCCAGGAACACGCGGAGCGGCGCAGTGCGGACATGGCGCGCCAAGCTGTTGAGCGGCAGATTGAGACCAGGAATGCCTTCGCGCCGCAGATAGTCGTCTGCCGGGGCAACGCGCTCCCACTCCAGCGGCGTGTTCCATGCGCCGACATACCGCAGCAGCAGCGCAAACGGCGAGCGTCCTTGACGTTCCTCCTGCTGTCGAATTTCGTCCTGCAGCAGACGCAGGCTGGCTGCTTCAGCATATGCCGGAATAGCGGACGCCAGCGCAACGGCTGTGACCGCCGCCAGCCATGCGCAGAGCGCCAGCCCAAGGTTGGCGTGCAAGCGCTTGGAGGCTGCAGTCAGGACGGAAAGCAAAGCCAGCATCCGACGCATACTACGATCCAACCACGATGTCGCCTTCGTCCAGTCCCTCGAGAATTTCGACCCGCTCCTCAGTTTCGATGCCGATCCGCACCGGCACGCGGCGTTCACGTTCCCCCTCGCGCAGAATGACGAAGCGGCGGCCCTCGAATGAGCGGATGGCTTCCGGCGGCAGCCAGAGGACGTTTTCTTTGCGCTCCAGCACAATGCTGACTCGCGCAACAGTCACTCCCGCCTCGAACGTTTGTCCGCGCGCATCAACAACCTGGAAGCGCGTTGTGGCATCACGATCCTGCACGGCGCCGCTTCCGCCTGATCCATAGGGCGCTGGCATACGGCGGATAACGCCGGGGATTGCCAGGTCAGGGCGCGATAGCAGACGAATTTCAACGCTCTGTCCTTCGGAGAGCAACCGCATCTGCTGTGGGCTTAGGGTTGCAGCAAACTCGACGTTCGACGGATCGGCGACTTCGATGACCGGCTCGAATGCCGTCACGGTCGCTCCAGGTTCGATGGCGACCGCCAAGACGGTTCCATTCTGCGGTGCAATCACACGTCCATCATTGACGCGGCGGCGCGCTTTTTCTAGTGCGCGCTCGGCGTTCTCGACGGCGCGGATGGCGCTGTTGAGCGTCTCGTTCCGCGCCTCCTCCAGCGCCACCTGTGCCCGTTCGAACGCCAGCCGCGCCTCTTCAATGGTTTTATTCTTTCCCTGGAGCAACATATCAAGCGCACGCTGCGCTTCTTCGACTTTCTTCTCCGCCTCGCGAATACGGACGATCTCATCTTCATACGCGCGATCGCGGGCGCGCTGCGCCTGCTCCAGGTTACGCTCGGCGTCACGCAAAGCACGCTCCGCCTGGATTAATTTCACGCGATACTCTTCCTTTTGCTTTTCGGTCAGAAGGTTCGGGACCCGCACACCTGCTTCGTTCGTGATGAACGGATTTTCGGGATCGGTGCCGTAGCGCTGCACCCAGTTCCAGTTCCAGTAGGCGGTGCTGTACGCTTTTTGCGTGTCGGAAAGAGCCTCGGCGCGGTCGAGCAGCGCTTCCTCCGCCGACGTTTTCGACCACGAGGCGTCGTCGCGCGTTCTGCGCAACTCGCGCTGCGCCGTTTCCAGGCGCTCTTGAAGTTCTGCGAACAGGTCCGCCTCACCGCCAGGCAGCAATCGTTCGAGTTCGCGCCTGGCGCGCTCGACATCGAGCTCACGCTCCTTGATCCGTTTCTCTTTTGCTAGCCGCGCGCTCTCGAGGTCACGCCGCGCCTGCGCGAGATCATCCTCGGCGCGGCGCAACTCGTCGAGCGCCTCTTCCTGCTGGAGTTCTGCCAGAATGTCACCCTGCTTGACGACATCGCCACGGCGGACGTTCACCACATTCACGCGCCCATCGCGCCGAAACGCCAACCGGACCATGTCAACCGGCGTTGCGCGGGCGGTTACCGTGACCACCTGTTCAATCACACCGCGTTGCACCCGGTATGTCGGGCGTTCAAGCGCCGGGTCGGGCGGGAGAGGAGTGGGAGTTGGCGGCTCTGGCGCCGCTTGTGTCGTGCCACAGGCGGTCAGCAGCACGACGCAGCACCATATGATCCAGCGCATCATCCATCGCATGGCATACTAATCCTGCAGCAACGCTTGCAAAAGTTGACGCAGAGACGCAAAGGCGCAAAGCATCGCACTTTATTGCGTCTTTGCGATAGCCTTCCTGAGAAACAACTCTTGTACATCAGGGTGCATAACCGGCAGGCAGCGGACGCATCTCTTCCTCTTCGACGTTGAACCCCTTGTAGTCCGGATCGACCTCTTTGGCGCATGCTGGCGCTCGTGCGTTTGCGCGGTTCATGCATTCGGCAAAAGCAGTTGCAAAGCGCTGTGCTTCAGCAAGTTCCTTTTCGAGATTGGCGCCTTTCTCAACAACAGCGCTAAGCGCCTTGAAGAACCAGTAGGGGTCGGAATACTGACCGTAGAAGGCGTTCTGGTCGTTGACATTTTGCGACGGGATGGCCAGGGTTGCCCGAATAGCCTCGAACTGTGCGGCGCGCTCCGGTGGGATCTGTTTGAGAAATGTCTCAGACTGTGCAATTGAGCGGCGGGCGGGCATGTCGCTATACATCAGGGACGTATCGCTGGAAAGGAACTTAATCCATTCCCAGCACGCCTGTGGCTGCTGCGCCCGCGCCGAAATGAAGAGGCCGCGCAGGAACAACTCGCTTGGCGGCACACCGGCAGCGCCGACCGGCAGCGGCGCCGCTCGGATGTCGCGCTCGACCGGCGTCAGCGGCACAGCAGTTGGCAGCGCAGGTCCGCCTTCCGGCGCAATCGGCTGAGTGATAACCCCTTCTTGGAATGTCTCGGCATACCCGAACCACATCCCGACCCGACCGGATTGGGCCAACTCATAGGAACGATCCTGACCGCTCACATCGTCGCGCTTGTAGTAAAACTTGAGCGGCGGCGAGACCTTGTGCACTATGCTCAGGTCGAGGTACCAGCGGATAGCAGCGATCGTCTTCGGATCGATATAGTTCGGGCGCAGGTCTTTGCCCTCGCCAACCACCAGACGCGCGCCGAACTGACTGATGAAGAAAAGCAAATCAGCCTGCGGACCTCCCAGCGGTACATACCCCCATCGCTGATCGTTCCCTTCGCCTCTGGTGAGCGCCTGCGCCGCTGCCAGGAAATCGCTGGGCTTCCACTCGGCGCGCGGCGGTTGCACGCCCGCCGCCTCGAAGGCAGCGTGGTTGTAAACCAGCGTGCGCATGTTGATCGAATAGGGCAGCCCATAGATGCGTCCTTCACGACTGTACTGCGCCAGCGCCGCCGGGAAGATATCATCACGCGGGAAGGTGGGGTCGGCCTCGATCAGCGGACGCAGGTCAAGCAGGGCCGCCTCGTCGTTGCGAGAGAGCGGACCGAACCAGAAGAAACAGTCGTTGGTCTGCGCCAGCGTGGCAGCGGTCGCCTCCTGCATCTCAGGAGTCCACTCAAACTGCTTCAACTGCACGAAAATATCGGGGCGTTGTTCGCGGAAGGCGCGCGCAATACGACGCATTTGAGCCGGATCATACCCATACGTGCCAAACGTCACGGTCGTGGCGCCAACTGGCGCTTCCTGCGGCTCCGGCGTGGCAACCACTACCGGATTAAGATTAGGCTTGGGCGTTGGCGTCAGTTCACGCTGCGCGATTGATTCCCGCAGCTGACGTTGCGCGTCTGCCAGTACCTGGCGTACATTTGCCTTCGGATCGCTGGTGATTTTGGAAACTGCCTGGCTCAACGCACTTATCACGGTATAATCGAACTGCGAGCTTGGCAGTGTCCCGCTGTTTGCTATCGCCCAGCGGTACGCCTCGGCAGTCTGCGGGTCGAGTTTGTTCCAAAACTCCGTCTGCTGCGCCACCGACTGCCGGGCAGGCAGACGCGAGAAAGGAACAAAACTCTGCTGGTCCTCGGCAACCGGCTGGCGCGAGAGCCATTCGATCCAGCGCCATGCAGCAGCGGGATGCGCCGTGCCGCCGCTGATGATGAACCCTTCAGTCGAGCTAAAGAAGGGATCGTAGAAGGAACCCTTCGGAAACGGCGCGCGACCGACCGGAAAATCGGGTGTCCAGGGCGATCCGTCGTCGTTGCTGATGTAGAACATGTCGCTCCATATAGCGACCCGCCCTTCGCGCACTAGACGTGTGGGGTCTTCGGCAGAAGCGCCGTGCGAATACGGTTCGATCAGTACGCCGGTGCGGCGCCACTCCTGGATGCGCTCAAGCGCCGCAACGTATTCTGGCGCTGTGAGGTCTACTTCCGCTGCTGATGCCGTTAGCGGGTTAATTCCCTGCTTTTCGAGCAGGCTCATAAGCGTCAGCGCACCGCCGCTTGGTTCCAGGAATCCATAAGTGAGGATGGTTGAACCGCTGCGCTCGGTTAGGCGCTCGGCGGCTGCCAGCAGATCGTCCCACGTCCAGCCGGGGCGCGGTTCAGGCAGATTGGCGTTCTGGAACAAGGTGCGGTTGTAGATGATCAGGGGTACGCTGTAGGAGCGCGGCAGCGCCCAGATCCCGCCCTTCGCCGTGTAACGCTCGAGCGTGCCGGGAAGGAAGTCGTTGCGTTGAAACGATGGGTCGGCATCCATCAGCGGCTTGAGGTCGAGGAGCAGAGGCGTGCCAAACGCTTCAGGGGTTAGCCAGTATGAGGAGGGCGCCGTATCGGCGGCTGACACGATCCGCCGCAGAAAATTGAGCGGATTGATCGATTCGTAATTCCCGGACTCGTCCACCAGCGTGTCATCGAGTGACACAAGGACTACTTTAATGTCAGGATGCTCAGTCGTAAACCGATCTGCCAGGGTCTGGTAGGCATCGCGTTCGTATTCCCACACTGCAAATGAAATCGTGACCGTCTCGCTCCCTCTTGTTGGCGTCGCACCAGGCGCCGTCGTTGCATCGCTCGATGGTCGCGGCGCACCGCACGACGCAAGTAGCGCCGCCCAGAGGGTCAGTAGTATCCACAAACGTTGCATGAGTTTGCCTTTCTTTTTGCCCCGAATATGACGCACCTCCTGCGACTGCCGCCAGCAAGAGGGAGGATTGGGACTCAGGGCCTATCCAATCGAGGTCGGCTAACGAGCTGCTATGCCGCACTCTCGCGGGGCGACGCAAAGCGAGACGTCCGCCAGACGCTCGCCGAAGCCGCGCTACGCTGGCCAGAAGCATCGCTTGCACTCCTTGCTAATGACGACAATGCAGGGTCATTTAGGGAGGCGCCCGGTTCGTCACCGGCTGCTGCTTTGAAGGAAAACTCTGACATAGCACTGATCACCCGAAGGTGGCGCGGTTCGTATATGTATGCGTTCGCCGTATGCTGTATAAAGATAAAGGCGCGCTGATTCACTCCCGACATCATGATAGTCAAATACCGTCGACTCGCAATGATACCAAGATGAGACATTGCTACAGCAGTGGGCGCTCCTGACTCAGGACGACTGCGCTGTCGAAAAAGTTCCAGGGCTGGATCGGTTTTCAACGCTAAACCTCTGATATTCCTGATCCACCTGTGTTGCGCATATCGCAGGCTTGCCATCAGGTCGGTTCAGGCACTCGACATACGCCATCGTCAGCAGGAGCAACTTACTCGACGGCATGCCCGCGCCGCCGACCGGCAGCGGCGCTGCCCGAATCCCGCGCTCGACCGGCGTCAGCGGCGCGGCGGTTGGCGCTACCGGCGCAAATGGCGGCGATACGTTGTCGCCTGGACTGATCGGCGCAGCCGCGCCCCTTCCTGAAACAACTCGGCAGACCCGAACCACATCCCGACGAATGGTTTTAGCTGCATGAAAATATCCGGGCGCTGATTGTGGAAGGCGCACACAATACGGCGTGTTTGAGCCGGATCATACCCGTACAGGCCAAACCTCACGGTCGTGGCGCCAATCGGCGCTTCTTGCGGCTCCGGCGTGGCGACCACGACCGGATCGAGATTCGGTTTGGGCGTCGGCGTCAGTTCCCGCTGTGCAATTGATTCCTGGAGCTGACGTTGCGCGTTCGCCAGCGCCTGATGCACATTCGTCTTCGGGTCGCTGGTCACCGAGGACACGGCCCGACTCAACGCGCCAATTGCGGTAACGCGGACTGGTTGGCCCCTCGCTGCCCGGCGCGCTCATGATGTCATTGAGCAGCACGAGCGCCTCTTTGATGCTGGGATGCTCAGTCATAAATCGATCCGCCAGCGTCTGGCAGGCGTCGCGCTCATATTCCCACACCGCAAATGAGATCGTAACCTGCTCATCAATGGTACTGAAACAAGAATAGCAAAACCAGCGTAAAGTCCATGTTAGGAGGTCGCCCCCTCACATCGCGGCAGAAAGAGGTGAGCGAGTTCGGAGCGCTAACTGGCGAATGCAGGGTGCGGCGCCGCCTTGTGCGCTATGCTCAGATCGAGCGTCAGATGCGCAATGAGGTTTCCTCGGTGTGACGAAGATGTCGGGATGCAGTTCGCGGCGGGTGCGAGCGAGTCGGTGCGTGGCAGATTCGCCCGCGCGCATAATGTCACGGTGACGGTGTGGGCGGCGCTGGCTGCGGTTCAGGTGTGGCGACTACGACCGGATTGAGATTGGGCGTTGTCGGCGTCGTTCCAGGAACTGAAGTTGCGCTGTCTGATGACTGCGGCGCATGGCACGCTGCGAGGAGCATTATCCAGAGCGTCAGGATGATCCACAAATGTTGGATGGCGTTGCCTCTCTGCTTTGTGCGAATGCCGGGCAAGCTCCTGTGAGCAAGGAGAAGACAGGCTTTGTCCATCCATCTCGGATCGCTCCAGCGCGGCGGCGATCGGTGGTGCCCAGGACTGGATGTTCAGGACGCGGCGTACCGACAACGAGAGCATGCGGAGCCTGTGCGCTCATAATAGTAAACGTATTCTGTCGTCGATTTGGAGCGCACCAGCGTATCAGACGCGGTCGCCGGGATTGGAATGATCAATGCACGTATGAGCGATTTGTTGCCAGCATAACTTGCCTGCGTCGTGAGTCGCTTCTATAATTTGGGGGTTGTACGACGCGCTGTAGCAGAGAAGGATCGCCCGTGACCGACGATCAACATACCACCCGTCCCTACTTTCGCGCGCCCTCAATCGATCCCGCCGGCGCTCGCATCGCATTTGTGTATGCCGGTGATATCTGGCTGGTCGCTGCCAGCGGTGGGCGCGCCGAACGACTGACCGCCCATTCTGCAAACCATATGCTGCCACGCTGGTCGCCCGATGGATCGGCAATCGCGTTCACTTCATCGCGCACCGGGCAGGGCGATGTGTACGTGTTGCCGCTCAACGGCGGCGAAGTGCGACGGCTCACGTACCACGAAGCGCAGAGTGCTGTCGAGTGCTGGTCTCCTGACGGCGCTGCAATCTACTTCACTTCTCAGCGCGAGCGTCAAGGAACAGCCATCTATCGCATCGCGGCAACGGGCGGCACGCCGGTGCTCTGGATCGCCCAACCGTACGAACGACTCGGCACGGTTGCCGTTTCACCCTGCGGCCGCTGGCTGGCATTCAGCCTAATGCGCGATCCCTGGTGGCGGCGAGGTCCCAATCCATATGGCGGCGCCGAACTCTGGGTAGTGTCGAATGCGCCCGATGCTGATGATTTCTATCAATTGAGCAATGCGCCGGGGCTGAATTATTGCCCAATGTGGTCACCCGACAGTCAGACGATCTTCTTCGTGTCTGACCGCGACGGCTGCGAAAATCTGTGGGTTGTGCCGCGCCAAGGCGGCGTCGCAGAACGCATTACTGCTTTTCGCAATGGGCGTCTGCTCTGGCCCTCGATCAGCGCCGATGGCAAGATGATCGCGTTTGAGCGTGATTTTGGCGTTTGGACCCTCGATCTGACAACCGGCGCCGCCATGCGTGTCCTCATTCAGGTGCATCAGGATGCTAAGACGACGCCAGTTCGGGTGCAGACCTACACGCGCGATGTGGATGAGCTAGCGCTCTCGCCTGATGGGAAGAAAGTTGCTTTTACAGTGCGGGGCAAAATCTTTGCGGACTTCGCCGATAAGGAAACGGAACGGGATCAGCGCCAAGGACCGGCGTATCGCGTGTCGCAGACGGCTTTCCGCGATAGCGATATCGCCTGGTCGCCCGATAGTCGTTGTCTAGTGTATGTTTCCGACCGCCACGGCGACGAAGAGGTGTATCGCTACGATTTTCCCGCCCGTTGCGAAACCCGCTTGACTCACAGACCAAAGCGTAAAAGCGCACCATGTTTTTCGCCTGACGGACGCTGGATCGCGTATGCTAGCGGCGATGACGAGATCCGTCTGATCGACCTCGTCAGCGGCGAAGATCGCCCCTTTGTGCGGGCGCGCTTTGTGTTCGGCGCATCGTTCGCCTGGTCGCCCGACAGTCGCTGGTTGGCGTTCTGCGCCCAGGACGAACGCTTCTTCAGCAACCTGTATGTGCAGCACATTGAGGAAGAACAGGCGCACCAGATTTCGTTCCTCAGCAATTTGCAGGCGGCAGGACCGCTGTGGTCGCCTGATGGACGGTTCATTATCTTTACGACCGGTCAATATCGTGCAGAGTCGCAGGTTGCGCGCATCGACCTGCAACCACAATCGCCGATGTTTCACGAGGCGGAGTTTGAGCGGCTGTTCGAGCCGCCCGCACACGATCATCGCGGCGAACAATCCGCCAGCTATCCGCCTACGCCCAGCTTGATTCGTGCTCATCACGCTGACACGGATCGTGAACCGAAGCCGAGTGTGGTTCCCGGAATCAAACCTGATACCGTGTCTAACCGCCCGTCTGTCCAGCACAACGTGCCGTCCAGGCCATCTGGGCGCGCATCATCACCCGAAGTGACCATCGTCTTCAGCGGCATCGAACGCCGATTGCGCCTGCTGACGCCGCCGCAGATGGATGCCATCGCGTTGTGCATCAGCCCGGACGGGCGCGATCTGGTGTGCAGCGCAACCGTTGCAGGTCGGCAGAACCTCTGGGTGCTGCCCCTCGATGAGTCGCGCGCCGATCAGGGACCGCGTCAGTTGACCAGTACGCCAGGTGCGAAATCGCATGCCTGGTTCACACCTGATGGCAGGCATCTCTACTTCCTTGACGGCGGAGCCATTGCAGTGCGTAAATTTCCCAAGGGTGAACAAACGACGCTGGCGATATCGGCGGAGGTGGTCGTTGATTTTGCTCAGGAAAAGCGGCAAATATTCGAAGAATGCTGGCGTTTGCTGCGAGATTGCTTCTACGATGAGCGCTTTCGCGGCATTGATTGGGACGCGATGCATGAACGGTATGCGCCGCTGATCCGGGGAGCGCAGACAACCTACGAAGTTTACCTCCTAATTAACCTGATGGTCGGCGAGCTCCGTTCTTCGCACGTCAGATTGTTCAGAAGCGATGGAAGTGGCGGTCAAGACGGCTATCTGGGCATCTCAATCGACCCGGTCGAATATCTGCGCAACGGTCGGTTTCGTGTCGCCAAGGTTATTCCTGATAGTCCGGCGGCAGTCGCGCGCGACGGCGCGCTCCAACCCGGCGAGGTGGTGCTGGCGGTGAATGGCGCCCCGCTCACGCCGAATGCGTCCCTCGACGCATTACTGCAACGCACGGCGGGACGGCGTGTCATCCTGCGCGTGGCCACCCCTGCCGGCGAGCAACGAGACGTGGAGGTGCGCCCGGTCTCGGCGGAGCAGTACGACTGGCTGCGGTATCGCGCGTGGGTGCTTGAGAATGAACAGATCGTGCATCGGGCCAGTAATGGGCGAATCGGATATCTGCATATCCGCAAGATGAATTACGACGCCTACCAGCAGTTTCTGACCGACCTTGATGTCGAGATGCACAATAAAGAGGGTCTGGTCGTTGATATCCGCTTTAACTCGGGCGGGCACACGGCAACCTTTATTCTTGATGTCCTGATGCGTCGCAGCGTCCTATTCAGCGCATTCCGCAATCGCTCCGTCGCCGACTCGTCGCATATTTTTGGTAATCGCGTGTTGAACAAGCCGACCATTCTCGTCACGAACGAACTGACAAGTTCCAATGCGGAAACTTTTGCAGAGTCGTATCGCCGCCAGGGAATGGGCAAAATTGTCGGAAAACCGACGGCTGGCGCTGTAGTTGGCGCATTCACGCGGCGTCTGATCGATGGGTCGTCGCTGCAACTGCCTCAACTGCGCGTCACGACGCCCGAAGGCGAAGACCTGGAAGGGTGCGGTCGACCGGTCGACGTCGATGTGCCGTTGCAGTTGGGAGCGTGGCGCTATGGACGTGATGCGCAGCTCGAAGCGGCGGCGCGTACATTGCTTGCAGATCTCGATGCAGCAACATAGCGTCTCGAGAGGCATCGCGCGCCGACAGGCAATTGGGTGGCAATGACACGGAGACGGCCATGGGTATGCTTCGCGAACCTTTCGGATCTGTCGAGGATCAAACCGTTGAGCGCTTTACGCTGCGCGGCGCACACGACATTGAAGCGCAGATCATCACTTATGGCGGCGCGCTCGTATCGCTCCGCTCCCGAGATCGACACGGACGGCTGGGGGACGTCGTGGTCGGTTTTGACTCCCTGAATCCCTATCTGCACAACTCGGCATACATCGGCGGGCTGATCGGGCGTTTCGCCAACCGGATTGCTCATGGCGCCTTTTCCCTTGGCGGAACGACATACCGCTTGGCGCGCAACCATGGCGCACATCACCTCCATGGCGGCATCATCGGCTTCGATAAGGTCATCTGGACGGCGCGTTCCATATCCGACGCCGCTGAACCGGCGCTCGAACTGACGTACCTCAGCCGCGATGGTGAGGAGGGATATCCGGGCAATCTGAGCGTTGCTGTGACATATACGCTGACCGCTGATGGGGCGCTGCGCATCGATTATCACGCGACGACCGATCAGCCGACAATAGTCAATCTGACAAACCACGCCTATTTCAATCTGAGCGGCGCCGGGAACATTCTGCACCATGAGTTGCAGTTGTTCGCCAGTCATTTTTTGCCCATCGACACATCGCTGATACCAACCGGCGAGATTCGCCCGGTGCGCGGCACGGTGATGGATTTCACTGCGCCAACCCCCATTGGCGCGCGTATCCACGCCGATGATGAGCAGCTGCGCAACGGGCGCGGAGGGTATGATCACACATGGGTTATTGATGGCGCTGCTGGCGAGTTGCGTCACGCAGCGCGTCTCGTTGATCCAGCGAGCGGTCGCGTCCTGGACGTGTTGACCACCCAACCCGGCATTCATCTGTATACTGGCAACTTCCTTGATGGAACGTTGACTGCTCGCAATCGACACGTGCTGACCAAACATGCCGCGCTCTGTCTGGAAACGCAGCACTTCCCTGACTCGCCAAATCAACCGCAGTTCCCTTCGACGGTCCTCAATCCTGGTGAGACGTATCGTCATACAACAGTGTTTCGCTTCTCGGCGGAATGATTTCAGGCGTAGTCGGCGGGTGCATCTTACTCGTCCCCGCGATCCTCGCCTGCGACTCGAAACCTGTGGTACTATTAGTGAGATACCGGCGAGGGGAAGTAGCTAACGTTTCCTGAGAAGCGTCTGACTCCCGGCATCCGCCGGGACGATGCGAAGGTCTGCTTGCGACAGAACAGGGGGTCGCCGGCCATGAATGCACTGACTCCTGAAGAGCAGGAAATCCTCGACGGCCTCTTCGTGAAGTCGCAGTTGCCTGGCTACGATCCGCTGCTCGACACTACGGAGGAAGAGCGACGGATTGCTGCCAAATACATTGTTATCTGTTTGCAACAACTCGCTGCGCTTGGGATTCGTTCACATATCGTGATTGTCGGCAACGATGATGACGCGCAATGAGCGATGTGCTGCGCCGCCTTTTGAATCGCATACGTAGAGCCGAACGTTCCTCGTCTATCTCGACTCTGCCGAATGCACCGCGATCACCGGTTGAACCGGTCTTTCCCCGCGTTCTGATGATTGTACACAACCCGCCGGTTGCGTCCGAAGGCGGACGCCGTTTGACCGAGATCTTCGGCTGGAATGATCCAGAACGTCTGGCGCATCAATACATTGCCGATCTGGAACAGGCGAGCGGCGGGTATGTGCGGTACCGCATCGTTGAGCGGATCGACGCCGACTGGTTTCCGCGCAAGATCGACGGCTTTCGTTACACGGGAGAAAGTTATGTCGCTGCCTGGCGATCACGTCGGATGCACGAACCCGACAGGATCGACTACGAATCACAGGTTGCGGCGTTCGACCTGATCGGGCGCTACGAGCGCGGCGAGATGGATGAGGTCTGGTTCTTCTCCTTTCCCTACGCTGGCGACTATGAATCGACCATGGTCGGGCGTGGCGCGTTCTGGTGCAACTCGCCGCCAGTGCCGCACACCGATCACTGCTCTGGTAGGTTTGTCATCATGGCATTCAACTATGAGCGCGATGTCGATTGCATGCTGGAGAACTTCGGTCATCGCGTCGAGTCGATCATGAGCCGCGTGTTCGCGGCGCATCCGCCAGACCAGAACCTGTGGAACATCTTCACCCGCTACGACAAGACCCACCCCGGACAGGCGCACTGCGGTAACGTGCATTTCGCCCCGAACTCTGAGCACGACTACGATTGGGGCAATCCGCGACCAGTTATCAGTTATTGCGACGATTGGCTGACGTTTCCCGATATGCCAGGACGCCCCCGTTGGGTTGACTGCCAGGAATGGGGTGGCGGCGATATGCGTCTCCACCATCTGTGGTGGCTCAGCCATCTGCCGCGGGTCGGCGGTGAGACGTTTGGTGTCAGCAACAACTGGTGGTCATATGTTGTCAATCCGAATCTGGTATCATGACGTACCGGTAGTGAAAAGTATGACGGGGTTTGGTGCGATTGTCGGGGGAAAGGCGGGGGAATTAGATTTTTTGGAGAACGAGAATGGGATGGTCATTTCGAATTGCCCAGGTCGCCGGCATCGATATCAAGATTCACCTGACATTCTTTTTGATCGTTATTCTTGGTGCGATTGCTGGCGGAGCGTCGTATGGCGCAGTCGGCGCAGCGTTTGGCGCCTTGTTGATCCTGCTGCTCTTTCTCTGCGTCACACTGCATGAATTAGGGCATGGCATTGCGGCGCGCGCTTTTGGCATCCCGGTGCGTGAGATCATTCTGCTGCCGCTTGGCGGCCTGGCGTTGCTAGGGCGAAACCCATCGAGGGCATGGCACGAACTGGTCATCGCCGCTGCTGGACCACTGGTGAATGTCATCATTGCTGCCGTACTGCTGCTAGTGGCTGGAACGGCGCTTGTGTTCGGGGTTTTTGATCTTGAGACTCTGGAGATTGGGCGTGGGGCGTTTCCGGCGCCGTCGATTCAGGGTTTGACGCTGTGGTTGTTGCAGGCCAATGTTATGCTCGTGCTCTTCAACATGATCCCGGCGTTTCCACTCGATGGCGGGCGCATTCTACGCTCTGTGCTGGCAATGATCATTGGCTTTCGCCGCGCCACGCGCATTGCCACGCTCCTCGGTCAGGGGATCGCTGTTGTCCTTGGCATTCTGGGGATTGTGAGCGGAAACTTCTTGCTGGCGCTAGTCGCAGTGTTCATCTTTCTTGGCGCCGGGCAGGAGAATGCTGAGGGACAGGCGCGCACGATGCTTGAAACCATGCGTGTTGGCGATGCGTATAATCGCCACGCACTCACGCTCGACATCGGCGACCGCGTGAGCAAGGTGGTTGATTATATTTTGACTAGCTACCAGCCCGATTTCGCCGTCATGCAGGGCAATCGACTGATTGGCATCGTCACGCGCGAAGATGTGCTGCGCGCGCTGGCAAGCGACACCCGCGATCTCTATGTTACTGGCATTATGCAGCGTGAGTTTGTGCGTGTCCCATCGAGCGCAACCCTTGATGAGGTGCGTCAGGTGATGAGTGCGCATGGCACGCGCGTTGTTGCCGTGTATGAAGGAGAGATCTACCTAGGGTTGGTAAGCATTGAGGACATTTCTGAAGCCTACGCGGTCCTATCGTACCTGGAGCGCCAGCGGGAAGCGCGCCGCGCACAGATGGCGCGTGATGTGAGTCGCGGCGGGTAGGATGGCTCAAGGGTATGGTCTTTTCTGACAAGCCTGCGCCTTGCATCGCCCGTTTTGGGCGTCAGGACGCGGCAAACATCCATCGCACCTCAAAATGCTACACGTGTGAGGAAGAGGGCGGGGGGATGAGGGGAAAAAAGGTCCTCAGGACACGGCAAACCTCTGTCGTTCCCCAAAAAATCTAGACCTGTCAAGGGTTAGGATAGGGATGCACAGATACGTAACAGATATACGTTCTCGTATCAGGGAGGCGTTGAGAGCAGAAGCGCCGATGCCCATCCTACCGTCCCAGCAGGGACGCCTTCCCCCGATCGGTTGGCTGCCGGTTGATCGATCCGGATCCGAAACCATACCTGCCCGCCAATGGTGCGACGTTCCAGGAATGTGATCCGGTCGCCCGGATAGATGAGTCCGATGACGGTCTCTGGTGCAATGCGCGGCTCCCGGCGCAGGTTGCCGCCCCTCACGACCTCGCCGCTTCCAATGCCCGGCTCGGGCATGCTGGTTGGACTGGCTGCCGCCTGCGCCGTGGCGGTGCGTAACGCAATACGTGTTGCTGTTCCCTGAGCTGCTACAGTTTGTGTGGCGCCAGCGACGCGGGTCCGTTGCGGCACGACCGTGGCGACATAGGCAGTTGCCGTTGCAGCGAGTCGTTCCGCCTGCCGCTGGCGCTCGCTCACCAGCCAGCTCCCGCCTACAGCCAGCGCTCCAAGCAAAAGAGCGAACAGCACGAGGTTGATCAACGCGCGCAGCGGACCGCCGCGCTTCGGCGCGTTCGGCGCAAATAGACGGTCCCAGTCATCGGAGCGCATTACACGAGGCACAGATACCTCTCATACTGATGACAAGTGGTACGTGTGACGAGTGATAAGCGATGAGCATTGTGCGCGAAGCTAAGAGTGCGTGCAAATGCCTGATGGTCAGGCGTCGTTTCCGGTGTAGCGCCATAGTGCAAAGGACAGTTCACTCAGCGTTCCGAATGGTGATGCAACGTTTGCGGATCAATCAACCGATACCCTACACCCCGAACATTGATGATGTAGGCAGGATCGATCTTATGCCGTAGATTATGAATGTGGGTTTTGAGAAGTTGTTGAGCTTCGTCATCGGAAATGGCATGGGCATCAAGATAGACGCGCCGTACGATTTCCCGAAACGTAAGCACCTGACCGTGCGCTTCAGCCAGACAACACAACAATTCATACTCAGTCGGCGTAACCTGGATGACCCTATTTCTGAAGATAACCCGCCGGTGGAAGCGATCAATCAACAGGTCCCCCACACGCAGATAGCGCACCTGTTCAATGAGATGTTCGTCTGATGCAGCGTTGCGCGCCTGTTCGCGCAGAACTGCGCGGTGCAGCGCAGAATCGTAACGACGCTGCATGGCTCCCTCGATAGAACGCAGAAGTTCGTCTGGCTTGCAGGGTTTGAGCAGATAGTCGTAGACGCCGGCGCGCAACGCTTCAATGGCGGTGCCAAGCGTGCCATAGCCTGTCAAGAGGACGACTTCTGGCGGATCTGGCAACCGTCGCGCCGCACGCAGCACATCTAGGCCGTTGACATTGTTCATCCGCAGATCGGTAAGCACGACATCGTATGTGTCACTACCAATCTCCTTCAAGTGCTGACATGCCGTTTCACCATCGGCAATGGCTGTGACGTGATAGCCAGCGCTTTCCAGAATGCGGCGCAGCGACATGAGCGCCGCGTGGTCGTCTTCGACAAGGAGAACTCGACCGTGCCCGCGCATCGTGACATCGCTCTTTCAGATGGCTGCGTTTCTCGCTGCATATGCTATCGATGATGAACGCCTGCTCCTGACACGCATTGCCCGTTACGCTTCATCTGTCACCGGGAGTGTGACAATGAACGCAGCGCCGTTGCCGGGAATGCTCTGCACGCATAGCGTTCCACCATGCTGCTCGACAATCTGGCGACTGACGGCCAGACCCAATCCTGATCCGTGCGGCTTTGTAGTGAAGAACGGGTCAAAAATGCGTTCTTGCAGATCGGCTGGAATCCCCGGTCCCGTGTCTTCGACAATAACCTGTACGCAGGAAGCCAGCGATCGGTTGGCAGTCTCGCCTACAAAGCGTGTTGTGAGGCGCAGAACTCCGCCGTATGGCATAGCATCGACGGCGTTCATCAGCAAGTTGAGCAATACCTGCGTCAGTGCATCGCGCTGCCCCGACACCCGCGGCAAATGAGGCGCTAGAGATAGTTCCACGCGGATGCCATTGCTTGCCAGGGTGCTGCTGAGCAACAAAAGCACTCGCTCGATTAACGTATTGCAATCGATCAGTTCGGTCGATCCATCGCTGGGACGGTGGAGATCGAGCAGACGGCGCAGCAATCCTGACACGCGACAGATCTCATCGCTGACCAGACTGAGAAACTCTGACGACTGCTCGGATCCCTGAGAATGCAACAGGTACAGGTAATTCTGGATCGACTGCAATGGTGTGTTGATCTCGTGCGCGACAATCGCTGCCAGACGGCTGCTCGTCGCCAGTCGCTCATTCTGGCGCATGATCGCCTCAAGTTGCAGACGTTCGGTGACATCCACCAGGCGCAGCACCACGCGCCGTGACTCATCGGCGTCGCTCAGAGGGATGCTGTGAATATCCAGAATGACCGTCGCACCTGATGGACGCTGCACCTGCACTCGCCCCGAAGCTTTGAGCCCGCTCGACAGGGTGCGTGACACAATTGGCGCAATCGCCGGGCAAATCTCGCTGCATGGTTTGCCAGGAAGCGCGTCTGGCGGCATGTCAAAAAGGCGGGCGAACTGGCGGTTGGCTGCCTGGATGCTGCCGTGATCATCAATCAATGCCAGTGCATCATCGAGATTATCAACGATGGTGTGCAGCAGGTCGCGGCTCAAGCGCAGGTCGGCATTCATTTCCTGAAGGCGTGCGTTAGCATCCGCCAGCGCTTGACGATCACGTTTGCGCTCAGTCATATCGCTGACGATGCCAATGGCGCCACTCCGACGCTGCTGCTCATCATAGATCGCTGCAACCGTCACAAACGCAGGAAACGTTGTTCCGTCACGTCGTACCAGGGTAAGCTCACCTTCCCACGTGCGACCAGCGGCGATAGTCGCACGCATCTCTGCAATCAGTGCATCATCCTTTGGTTCCGCCACCAGATCATAGACGTGGCGACCGATCATTTCAGCTTCACTCCAGCCGAAGATGCGCTCTGCTGATCGGCTCCAGTAGATGATTTCGCGCGAGAGGTTCGTTGCAATAACGGCCTGACTGACGGCAGCCAGTAGCGTGGCGTGGAACCGCAGTTTTTGCTCGGCGCTGATGCGCTCGGCGATTTCCTTACTCAACATGTGGTTCGCTAAGCGCACATCGGTCAGTTGCTGCTTCAAACGCTGATGCAGCTCGGCAGTTTGCTGCCGCTGAACTGCTAGACGGCGACGTAGACGCGCTTCAATGCGCTTTTGCTGACTGAGATCGGTAGCGATGCCGATGATGAACTCTGCATCCTCCGGCTCGCTGCGCCAGAGACGAGCGTTGACCAGCACCGCCGCCTTGGTTCCGTCCCTGCGCTCGACGAGCAGTTCGCCATGCCACTGACCAGTGCGCACAACTGCATCCAGCGCACGCGACAGTCTGCGCCGCCAACTGGGACGATCTGATAGGGACACGACTGACCGGCCGATCATCTCGTCCCAACGCCAGCCGAAGGCGGTTTCCGCCGCGCCGTTCCAGTACACGATGATGCCAGATCGATCAGTGATGACTAGCGGCTGACCAATCGCCTCGATCAGGGTAATGTGGGTATGCAGTTGATCTGGTACGCAATAGTCTGCAGGCGCGGAGACGTGTTGGAGCATGTGTGTCATACTAATGACATGATACACCATTTTGAGCGCGCGTGCGCAGATGGGAGCGATACGCGCCGAGTGTCGAACGTTGTACGTTGAACGTGGGCAGGTGGCAGGTAGAGGAGCACCGCTGGCGCGCCCTCGCGCATGGTCGTGCATCTGGGGGAGGGGAACCAGTCGGGTCGCGCCGCTAGCGCGTCCGAGGACGTATAGGGGCGCGCCGCTGGCGCGCCCCCGCGCATGGCGATGCCCCTGAGCGCATATATGCGTGCTGTTCCCACGTGGGCAGGCGGAACTGCTTTGGCTACGAAAATGAGCCTGTAGCTGACCGCCTGAGCGGCAAGCAAGGCATCAAGCGCTCCGATTGGCGTTCTCTGCGCTTTGAGGGAGGCGCGCATCGCACCGTATGCGACCGCGCCCGCTCATCAAAGGGCAAGATCGTCAAGGGCAGTGAGAAGTAATCGAGCGCCTTTTAGTTTTGGACAGTACGCGCTCCTTGCAACACCGTATTGCAGTTGGCGACTGTAATCGCGGAGATGGCAATATCAGCGATGGGGTGCTGCGTGAGCTTCTGTAAGACGGTCTGCGACTTTTGCCGAATAAGGAGGACGCAGATGTTCGTATCGAGCAGATACCTCATTCAAACAGATCCTCGCGTGGTTGGGTTGGCGGTTGATTGCGCTCTGCCATGAAGTTGTCAGAAAACATGGACAAACTCTCGATGAGTGTTTGCCACGAGTCATACTCAGGAATAAGCACGACTGCATTTCCCATGCGTTTCAAGCACACTCTGGCGCTGCGAAACCGATACTCTTTCGGCAACCGGACGACCCGGCTCTGTCCCGTTCTTGAAGATCTTCGCGGTATCCATGACGCTCTCCCCTGCGAGCAAGCATCTATTCTGAGCATACACGTAGCACCTGCACCTTGCAGGCAGAATGTCGGCATCGCCCGACAGCGGATAGACAATGACCTGCTCGGTGGCGATATTGGCGTCGCAGGCAGCGTGAACCGCGTTGATCGGCAGACCGGCGATCGTGCGGACGCGCCCCTGGCGGAATCTGGTCGCACAGCGCTGCGAGCGCGGCATATTCCTCGCTGTCGGCAGGAAGTATCGCTGGCGCCTGCTCAATCCGCGCGATGAGGTCTTCAGGAGATGGAGGCATCGCACGCCTCGTATCGAGATGGTGTCGGTCGGTTTAGGGGCTTTCACCGACATTTATTTACGCATGTGCATCGCTCCAATAGCGCTGTGCGGCTCCAACTCAATGGTATTTCGCCACTGCCCGACCACCAGTGATAGCGCTATCGCGGACCCATGCGCAACGCGCCGTCGAGACGGATGGTTGTGCCGTTCAGCATCGGGTTTTCGACGATGTGTTGCACCAGCGCAGCAAACTCCGACGGTCGACCGAGACGTGGCGGAAATGGAACCTGCTGCGCCAGCGCCGTAATCGCTGCCTCGGGCAACCCCGCCAACATCGGCGTGTCGAAGGTTCCCGGAGCGATGCCGATGACGCGAATCCCGTGCCGCGCCAGTTCGCGCGCCAGCGGCAGTATCATACCAACCACACCCGCTTTCGAGGCGCTGTACGCTGCCTGCCCGATCTGCCCCTCGAATGCTGCAATCGAGGCAGTGCAGACAATCACGCCGCGCTCGCCGTCATCGTTAGGGGTGTTGCCTGCCATCACTGCAGCAGCCAGCCGGATGGCGTTGAAGGTGCCGATCAGGTTGACTGCGATCACGCGCGTAAATCGGTCGAGCGGCAGCGGTCCCTCTTTGCCCAGGGTGCGCTCCGCCGTGGCGATGCCTGCGCAGCAGACGAGCATGCGCAGGTTGCCGTCGCTTGCGGCTGCTCCGACCGCCGCCTGCATCTGTTCGGCGTCGGTGACATCGGCGGCAACAAAGCGCGCCCGTTCGCCGAGTTCCGCTGCCAGCGCCACACCTGCCTCGCGGTTGACGTCGACAATCGTCACTGTTGCGCCGAGCGCTGCCAGATGGCGCGCCACCCCAGCTCCTAACCCCGAAGCGCCGCCAGTGATCAGGGCGCCGTTTCCTGCGATGTGCATAGAGTGCTCCTTTCAAAACAAGTTCGCACAAAAGCGAAAAGACCTTTAGCGCGAAGCTGTTGATGATGGCTTGCCCTCTTCGCGCCCCGTTCGCTCGAGCACTGTTCCAATCGGTTCACACAAAGGCGCGAAGGTGCAAAGACTCTTCAGCGCCCAGTCATCGATGGTAGATTGTACACCTTTGTTTGAACGGCAGTGCATCTCGTCGAATTGTGCACGATTGCGTCAAATGCCGTTACACGCACGCGCGGAGAGCCATTGTCGTGACCGTTTACACTTCTCGCGGAAGCGCGAGCAGTATGCGCGTTACCTCCGGAGCGCCCACGGCTCACGGGGTAGATTTTTCCAGCACGCTCCTAGGTTGCATTGCCCGTTGTGAGCATCAGAACGCCCCATCTCCCCCTTCTCCCCTGGTGGGAGAAGCTCACAGGTGTAGATTTTTTTGGTCACCCCCTTCCATTGCATCGCCCGTTCTGGTCGTCAAGATATGCAACCACCCCCTGCTCCCCTTGTGAGAGAAGGGGGTGGGGGGATAAGGGGGAAAAGGGCATCAGGACGCGAAAAACATTTATTCATTGCTATCAATGCACTTGTGAGGGTGGGAGGAGAGGGCGGGGGGATGAGGGGAAAAGGGCGTCAGGATGCGGAAAACATCCATCGCACTCACAAAACGTTACACTTATGAGGGCGCCTACACAGGGCGCCCCTACAATGTGGCTGGGCGCCAAACGCTGGCGCCTGCCGGAATCATTTCACCATCATCTCGGAGGCCACCCCTGAACCCCCGTTTTGGGCAATCCATGGAGACGCACACCTCAATGCTGTCCCTCTGAAGGCGTCCATCAGGGCGCTCGTCCGGCCTTTACCCCAAGATCCTCGAAGTCAAGCTACGTTGCGAACCTCAGCCGAAGGCTGTTCCGCTGGTGACATTCCATTGCGGAGCGTGATCCGCAATGGAGACCTTACGGGTCGGAGGCGTTCCTAGCCAGTGCCCGCAAACTTCCCGTCTGTACCGTTCCCGCCTTCAACCTTCACACTTCCTCTAACTCTTCACGCCTTGTGGAGATGTTGCGACGCAATGTCTCTATCTGCAACCCCTCATCTCTCGCGCCTCTCGCCTCTCGCCTGTTATAATACGCTCGCCCTGTACGTACTGCAGATAAGGAGGATGCGCTATGACCTACGACAACATCCTCGTGTCCGCCGACGGTCCGCTGACGATCATCACGATCAACCGTGAACGGGTGCGCAATGCGCTTAATCAGGCGACCATCGCCGAGCTTCTCGCGGCATTGCGTGCGTTCGAGACTGACGCATCGCAGCGAGTCGCCATCATTACCGGCGCTGGCGACCGCGCATTCGCCGCTGGCGCCGACATCACCGAAATCCGGGTGTTGCCGAGCGCTGATGCCGCGCGACGGTTCAGCGAAGCCGCTCACGAGCTTGGTCTGTTCATGCACCAGATGACAAAGCCGATCATCGCGGCAATCAATGGGTATGCGCTCGGCGGCGGGCTGGAACTAGCGATGAATTGCGATATTCGCATCGCTGCCGAAACCGCAATGCTCGGTCAACCGGAGATCAATCTTGGCATCTTTCCCGGTTGGGGCGGCACCCAGCGTCTGCCGCGCCTGATCGGTCCGGGGGCGGCGCGCCTGCTCTGCATGACCGGCGACATGATCTCAGCGGAAGAGGCGCTGCGCCTCGGTCTGGTCGAGCGCGTCGTGCCAGCAGCGTCGTTGATGGATGAGGCGCGCGCGCTGGCGCTGAAGATCGCCTCGAAAGCGCCGCTGGCGATTACGGCCATCAAGCAGGCGATCAATCGTGGTTTGGACATGCCGCTGGCGGAGGGATGTATGTACGAGGCGGCGCTCTTTGGTTCGATTGTGGCCACCGAGGACGCAAAGGAAGGAACATCCGCGTTTCTCGAGAAACGTCAACCGACGTGGAAGGGGAAGTAGACATAAGACGCGCTGCAGAGGAGACAGTGCGGCACACCGTCTCCTCTGCAGCGCGGTGCGTCGCAGAAGCGACGGCGCACCGCGCCGTCGCCAGGCGCCCCGAGAAGAGACGTTGCCCCGCAATTGTCTCTGGCAGACACGAGATACGCCGTAGCGACGTTGTTCTGCACTGTCTCCGGCAGGAGCGAGGCGTGCCGCAGAGACCTTGCACCGTCTCCGGTGGACGAGAGGCGTGATATACGAGGGGTTACGAGAAGAGAGGAGTGTATGGGGATCGAGATCGCCCGCAGCGCCAGCGTCGCTGCGACTGATGATCGCCGCGAACAGGTCGGCTGGTATTTCTACGACTGGGCGAATTCCGCCTTTTCCACCACGGTCGTCACCGTCTTCCTTGGTCCGTATCTGACCTCAGTGACACGGCGCGCCGCCGATGCCGCCGGGTTCGTTTATCCGCTGGGCATCCCGGTCGCCGCTGGCGCGTTTTTTCCCTACATGGTTTCGCTTTCGGTGCTGCTTCAGGTTCTCTTTCTGCCGATCCTGGGCGCGATTGCCGACTACACCCATCTGAAGAAGCATCTCCTGGGCGTATTCGCCTATATGGGCGCCATTGCCACGATGCTGCTCTATTTTCTCGATGGCAGCAACTATCTCTTTGGCGGATTGCTGTTTCTGATTGCTAATCTGAGTTTTGGCGCATCGATCGTGTTCTACAACGCCTTTCTGCCAGAGATTGCCAGTCCCGACCGGCGTGACGCCGTATCATCGCAGGGATGGGCGCTCGGCTACCTTGGCGGCGGATTGTTGCTCGTCGCCAACCTGCTCCTGTTCCAAAACGCTGAGTCGTTTGGCGTTTCTTCCGAGCATGCTGTGCGGATCAGCCTCACATCGGCAGGCATGTGGTGGGCGATCTTCACGATTATTCCGCTGCTGGCGCTGCGCCGGCGCGATCCAATCAAACGCATTCCGCCCGGGGAACATTACGTGACCATCGGTTTCAAGCAGTTGTGGGAGACGCTCCGCAAAGCGCGCCACTATCCGCAGACGCTCGTGTTCCTTGGCGCCTATCTGTTCTACAATGATGGCATCCAGACGGTGATCGCCCTGGCCTCGCAGTTCGGCGCCGAAGAATTGAAGCTGGAGCAGTCCACGCTGATTTCTGCTATTCTGATGGTGCAGTTCGTCGCCTTCGTCGGCGCGCTCGTCTTTGGGCGCATTGCCGGATGGCTCGGCGCCACCCGCGCTCTCTTGGTGAGCCTGGTGATCTGGACAAGCGTGATCTTTGCGGCGTATGGCTGGATTCAGCCTGGCAATTCGACGCAGTTCTATATCCTGGCAGCGGCGATTGCGCTCGTGCTGGGCGGGAGCCAGGCGATCAGCCGGTCGCTCTTTTCGCAAATGATCCCGCCAGGGCAGGAGTCGGAGTACTTCAGCCTGTATGAAGTCAGCGAACGCGGCACCAGTTGGCTTGGGCCATTCGTATTTGGTTTGGCGCTCCAGTTCACCGGCAGCTACCGTATTGCAATCCTGCTGCTGCTCGTCTTCTTCATTGTCGGCATTGCGCTGTTGCTGCGCGTCGATGTGCGCCGCGCTATTCTCGAAGCCGGGAATGTACCGCCTGCGAAGGTGTAGTTTCAGGAGAAACGACAATGGACTTCACCGCTAACTACGACATGTTCCTGACCGAGGAACACCAGATTCTGCGCCGCACGGTGCGCGAATTTGCCGAAAAAGAGGTCGCTCCCTTCATTCGTGAGTGGGACCGCAGCGGCGCGGCGATGGAGGGACCGGAGACCCGCCCTCATATTCGTCCCATTCTGAAGCGCATGGGCGAGCTTGGGCTGCTCGGCATCTGCCTGCCAACACGGCTCGGCGGCGCAGGGATGGACTACCTGGCGCTGGCAGTCGTGTGTGAGGAACTAGAGCGGGTCGACAGTTTCCTGCGGGTGGTCATGAGCGTCCACACCGCCTTGAACTCGCTGACGCTGTTTCAGTGGGGAACGGAAGAACAGCAGCGGAAGTACCTGATCCCGCAGGCAAAAGGAGAGAAGATCGCTGCCTACTGCCTGACCGAACCGAACAGTGGCACCGATGCCGGCGCGATGCTCACCACCGCACGGCGCGACGGCGACTATTACATCCTGAATGGCGAGAAAACCTGGATCAGCCTGGCCGATATTGCCGACAACTTCCTAGTCTTTGCCAAGACCGACCCGTCGAAGGGGAACCGGGGCATTTCGTGTTTCATCGTGGAGCGCACCATGCCTGGTTTCAGCAGCCGCCCGATCCACGGCAAGCTTGGGGTGCGCGCTGGCAATACCGGTTCGGTCATCCTGGAGGACGTGCGCGTGCCGGTCGCCAATCGGCTCGGCGAAGAGGGCGAAGGGTTCAAGATCGCCATGTCGGCGCTCGATAACGGACGCTATACTGTCGCCGCCGGAGCGACCGGACTCATTCAGGCGAGCCTGGAAGCCAGCATCCGCTACGCGAAAGAACGCCAGACATTTGGCGTTCCCATCGCCGAGCATCAACTGGTCAAACGCATGATCAGCCATATGGTGCGCAAACTCGACACTAGCCGCCTACTCGTCTACCGCGCGGGCTGGATGAAGAATCAAGGGCGCCGTAACACCCGCGAAACAACCCTTGCCAAATGGCACGCGACTGTCAGCAGTTTTGAGGCTGCCGATGATGCACTTCAGATCCACGGCGCCTACGGCTACAGCGACGAATATCCCGTCGAGCGCTATCTGCGCAACGCTCGTGGCGCCATTATCTACGAAGGCACCCGCGAATTGCAGGAATTGCTCCAGGCGGATTTCGCGCTTGGCTTCCGCGAAAATAAGCCGCTGCGCCGCGAGCTGCCAGCGTATAATCCAGATGAATGGGCATGATGAACATCATGCTATAATGCAACGTGTTACCAGCACAACAGGATAATCGGGGGAAGAAGCATTGATGCGAAGCCGCTGATAAGCGGCGGCGCGAGAGGGAGGCGCTATGCACATTGTCGTCTGCATGAAACAGGTTCCGCGCGACAACTCAGTCAAGATCAACGCGGATCTGTCGATCAACGCCGATGGGATCGAGCAAATTATGAACCTCTTCGATGAGTATGCCGTCGAGGAGGCGCTGCAATGGAACGAAAAACTGGGCGGCAAGGTCACCGTTCTTTCCATCGGTCCAGAGGACTGGAAAGAACAGATTCGTCGCGCGCTTGCGATGGGCGCCACTGATTCGCTGCTGTTGAGCGATCCGGCGTTCACTAACCTGGACACTCTCGGCGCTGCGCGGGTCGCTGCTGCAGCTATCAAGAAGCTTGGCGATGTTGACCTGGTGCTGGGCGGTCGCAACTCAACCGATGACGAAACCGGAGCGTTCGCGCCAGCGCTGGCGCGCTTGCTCGGCTGGACACAGTTGACATATGTCGGCAAGATTGTCTCACTCGAAAGCGGTAAGATTGTCGCTGAGCGCCATCTCGAAGAGGTCGTCGAAACGGTCGAGGCGAGCCTACCCGCCGTGGTGACGGTCGTCAAAGGCATCAATGAACCGCGCTATCCGTCGTTGCTACGCATCCGCAAAGTCGCTAAAGTCGAGATCCCGACTTGGTCGGCGGCGGATCTGGGTCTCAGCGCCGCTGATCTGACTCCCGCGCTGAAGCTGGTCAATCGCGTGCCGCCGCCGCCGCGCCCGAAGGGTGAAATTATCGAAGGGAAGGACGCCGCTGAGAAGGTCAAGAAACTGGTCGACAAGTTGATAGAAGCGCAGGTTATCTGACAGGAGCACGTCTATGGCGAATGAGATCTGGGTTTTTATTGAGCGAACCAGCCAGGGCGAGATGGCCGGGGTGTCGAAGGAATTGCTCGGCAAAGCGCGCGAACTGGCTGATGCCAACGGCATGAAGGTCGGCGCGCTGATCCTGGGCGCTGGCGTTGGTGATCTTGCCAACGTCGCCTTCAGTTACGGCGCTGATACAGCATATGTGGTTGACGACAGTGCGCTGGCGCAGTATACCACTGATGCGTATGTTGGAGCGGCGGCAGCGCTGGCGAAGAAATATCAGCCCATCCTGATTATGACCGGCGCCAGTTTCCAAATGCGTGACTTTAGTGCGGCGCTAGCGGCGGAGCTCGATACTGGCGTCGCCGCCGATTCAACGAATGTTTCGCTTGAAAATGGCACGGTAAGCGCTGTCCGCAGCTCGCACGGCGGTAACGTCATCAATACACTGGCGTTCGCTCCAGGCAAAACGGCGGTCGTCTCAGTGCGCAAGCAGAGTTTTCCGGAGCCGCAGCCGAACCCTGGTCGTTCTGGCGTTGTGGTGACGGAAGCCATGCCTAGCGTGCCGATGCGGGCAAAGGTCGTGAGTGTTGCGCCGAAGCAGGGCGCCGTCAACCTGGCGGACGCGGCAATTATCGTGTCGGGCGGGCGCGGCCTGGGGTCGCCCGAGAACTATTACAGACTGATCCCCCCGCTTGCGGAAGCGGTCGGCGGCGCCTACGGCGCGTCGCGCGCGATCGTCGATGCTGGCTGGGTGCCCTATGAACATCAGGTTGGTCAGACCGGCAAGACGGTCAGCCCGAAACTGTATATGGCGATCGGCATCTCTGGCGCGATCCAGCACCTGGCGGGCATGCGCTCGTCGCGCACGATTGTAGCGATTAACAAAGACCCGGACGCGCCAATCTTCCGCGTCGCTACGTATGGTGTCGTCGGCGATGCTAACGAGATCGTGCCGCTGCTGACTGAGGAGATCAAGAAGCGCACGGGGAAGTAGCGGTTAGGAAGTAGGGGTTAGGGGTCATGCCCGCGACCCCTTTCCTTTGCCTGAGAGGTGGCCGTCACCTGCGCCGGGAGGCACACGTCGAATGCGTCCCTGCGGCGCCAGGCGTCAGCAGGTTGCTCTCCTCTCCGCCCGGGTGACGGTCATCTGCACCCGCCCCCACCCTGGCAATAAGTGTCACTCGCGCGGGAAGCGCACTGCTGGATATGCCCTGCTGGCGTCGGGCATTAACGGGCGCTTCTCAAACCACTCCTGGATAAAGCTGCAAGCAACTGTCACTTGCATCCTGCATCAAACCGATGCAGTTCTAGAACGGTGGCTTCCTCCGCCGGTCCAGAGCAGCGATCTCGTGGGCGCCTGACCGCATTGCAGTCACTGGTATCTACTCCATCGGCTGCAATAAGCCATATTCGTTGCTCAGCACACGAGGTTGTTATGAACAAGGACGAAATACTTGCACGCGAACTTGGCAAGTTAGGCGCAGTTGGCGGAAGCTTTGGCGGTCTTGGTGGAGCTCTCGGCGGTTATATCGGCGCATCGTTCGTCTCTCGCTTCCTTCCGACTGAAACATACAATCAGTCGCTTACCTTGTCCTGCGATGCGGAACGAGCACTGCGAATCATTGTTGACGTACTGGCAAGGCTGGGCCAGATTCAAGACAGCGAGGCGATAGAGTCGCCAAATCCAGCAGTGATGGGTATTATCGGCTCCGGCTTTCTGAACATGAATCCCTGCCTGATTGGGATTGAAATCGTATCGTTCTCTGAAGGAACGACAACAATCAGTGTCTCAGGCGCCGCGAAAGAGGGGCTTATCAAGCAGCGTACCGCTGAGAAGGGCGTTATGCGAGTGATTGCAGCAATTCAGACAGAGCTCTCACAGCCGTCGAAGAGTACTTGAACCAAACACAAGCCCTGAGCGCTGTCACCTAAATTCACTGCGGTTCGACCGTTATGCCTATCGCTACAATGGACGCTCGCATAGATCCTTCCTTACGGCGTCACCTGGACAATTCCCACCATGGCAGGATGGCGCGTACAGATGTAGGAGAACTCACCCGGTTGCGTGAAGGTGAAGCGAAAGGTTGCACCCAGCGTCAGCAACCCTGACTCAAAGGACGCATCCTCAGCGGTTACGGTATGCACAGTTGTATCGCGGTTGGTCCATATGACAGTCGTGCCAACGCGGATCACAACGGGATTCGGTTCGTAGACAAAGCCGATAATATCAACCGCAATCGCACCTGACTCCGCTGTGGGCGCTGGTGTTAGTGCAACGATAGGCGGCGCGAGGGTCGGGGCAGTCGTAGGGGGAGTGGTCGGCACAGGGGTTGCAACTGCGGTGGTCGGCGCAGAAGTCGCAACCGCTGTGGTCGGCGCCGTAGTCGCCGCTACCGTGGTCGGCGCCGGGTTTGCGATGGCGGTAGTTGGCGCGAGGATTGCAATTGCGGTGGTTGGTGCGGAGGTTGCAATTGCGGTGGTTGGCGCCGAGGTTGTGATGGCAGTAGTCGGCGCAGAGGTCGCAGTAGCAGTGGTCGGCGCAGAGGTCGCGATAGCATTAGTCGGCACAAGTGTGGTGTCTGGAACCGGGGTTGACGGGACGATGACGGTGGCGCCAGCCGGCGCTGCGGAAGGTGGCACGCCGCACCCTGCAAGCAACACGAATGCTGTAATGGACAGGATAAGTGATTTCATCGCGCTTGAGCCTTCCTTGCGTCGAATATCGTGGTCGAACAGCTTCTTCTTCGTAGAAGTATACCAGGCCCAATTCGTGCGCGCCGAGATCATCCTCGCCGGGGCCGATCCCTGCTCCAATCACAATCGTGGATACTGGTCCATATTCGGGGCAGCCACTACCACTACAAACATCCTGATAAGCCTGGACGAGTGATTGTTCCGCATCCAAAGAAAGATTTACCTGTAGGGACGTTGAGGAGTATCTACCGTCAAGCCGGATGGTCCTGGTCGGAGAAGGAGTGATCGCCGATGCGTTACCCTGTTGTCGTCCATAAGGACCCTGAAAGTGATTATGGCGTTACTGTGCCTGATTTGCCTGGTTGCTTCAGCGCAGGTGAAGCGCTCGATGAAGCGTTGCAAGAAGCCGTTGAAGCCATTGAGTGCCATCTGGAAGGCTTATTAGCAGATGGCGAGCCTATCCCAACGCCAAAACCGGTTGAATTGCATCAAAGTAATTCCGATTATGCCGGAGGGATCTGGGCATTCGTTACAGTTGATGTTACAAAATTATCGGGTACAACGCGCAGGGTCAATATTACGTTGCCGGAGCGTGTATTACATCTGATGGATAAATATGCGAGTGAACACGGTGAGAGTCGTTCAGGGCTGATAACCCAGGCGGTGCTTGAATATATTGGGTCCCGTGAGAGTCTCGCTCGTTAAGAATAGATCGTTCGAGCAATTTCCTGCGCTTCTCATCGCCCCTCGCACGTGCTACACTCCACCTGCGCCGCTTCAACACTGAGGGGATTCCGATGCCCGCGATACGGGTCTACTTCAATAAGCCTGGACGCCCGTTCGATATCGCGCTGCTCATCCACGATGTCTGCGCTGCACAGGAATATGTCCTGGTTACGTCAGCCTGGTTTACGGACGTTAACGTCGCTAACGCGATTATTGCCGCGCCAGCCGCCGTCAAAACGCTGATCCTCAAGGCGGAGAACATCACGCGCACTTCGGTGAAGACGTATCATCGACTCGAGCGCTATTTCACCGCCGCGCACGATCATTCTAGTGCGCCTTCAGTTTGTGCTAAAATAGTGTTTGTATCCCCGGTCAGAGCCAGCCACTTAAGGTGAGCCCAAACGCCGATGAAGGTTCGTGATGTGATCAGGTTGATTGAAGAGGATGGCTGGTATCTGGTTGCCACAAAAGGCAGTCATCGGCAATACAAGCATCCTGTCAAACCGGGACGTGTAACGATCGCTGGTCATCCTAATGACGATCTGGCGCCGGGTACACTCAACAGCATTTTGAAGCAAGCGCAGTTGCCGAAATCCGGGAAAGGCGGGAGGTAGAGATGTATCGCTTTCTGATCGTTGTCGAAAAAGCCAATGGCAACTACTCGGCCTACTCACCGGATTTGCCCGGCTGCATCGCAACTGGCAAGACCCGCGAAGAGGTCACGCGCAATATGCACGAGGCCATCGAGATGCACGTTCGGGGATTACTCGAAGATAACCTGCCCATTCCCGAGCCTCATTCTTTTGCCGAGTACATTGCTGTTTCGCTGTAGTCAATGCCGGGAGACGGCACAACCGGCAACTTTACCAAACCATCCGCACTTCTGCTGCGTGTGGTTATCTATTGTGTTATGTATACATACCTTTTTCAAACAGATAGTCTTCCATCATCGCATTCTCGCATTAGATCGGTTATCGCGGCTTTTCTAACAGGTGTAGTGGTTTTTGGAACTTCGTACTATTTTCGCGGGCTTTTGGGGGGTCACGCCGGCGACTTCTCTTGGCCACTCAATGCTGCACGATCTCTTTTGCTTGGAAATAATCCATATAAACTTACCAATCTTGGACCTGAAACCTTTCCTCCTGATGTCCTTCTCTATCCGATGCCCGCAATCCTCTTGATATTTCCTCTTGCATATCTTAGCGATGATTTGGCAGTTTCGATTTTCCTTGCAATCTCATCATTCTTACTGGCTTATGCTATTCACATCAGAATGCCACATTGTACCCCTATACTCGCCTCAGCTTCATTTTGGGCTTGTGTTTTAGATGCGCAGTGGTCTATTTTGTTAACCTTCTTTCTTCTATTTTCTCTTCTTTCGCCTCTCTCCGTCGTAAAGCCCCCCCTTGCAATGGCTGCAGTAGCTGTGCAGCCGAGTATAAGGAAAGCAATCCTGGTTTTGATCGGAATGATCATAATTTGCGTGGTGACGATTCCTATACTCCAATCTTGGCCTTTTGATTGGCTAGAGAATATTGTACGACCAAGATATCGCAGGTTAGTAGTTATTTGGACTATTCCCGGTTTCTTGTTGTGCATTGCGCTAATTCGCTGGAAAGACCCTGCAGCTCGCCTCCTTCTTGCGCTAGCGTGCTTTCCGCAATATCCGGATTTCTATGACCATGTTGCACTAGGATTGATTCCCAACACCCGAAAAAGAGGCCTTATCTTCGCGGGAATTTCGTGGATCCTTTTTATTTTTAGTCGTTTGACCGGGCAACGAATGTGGAGCGTGGTTGCATTGTATTTGGTTGCTCTGGTATTTCTTATGATGAAACCTGCGATCCAGCAAACGAATTTAGCAAAGTAGCGGATGAGTCAGGCGCTATGACTGAGATTCGATCAAGGAAGCGATAGGTGGCTGTGCGACACGAGGCAAGAAATAGCAGCCTTTGTATCAATGCCACCTATCGTCTCATAATCCCCGATGAAGCACTGTTGCTGGTTAGAGGGTAATCAGGTATATTCTTTCACTCCAGATACGCTTGCAACCGCGCACCGACGTCGGGGCGCCGCAGCAGACGCAGCGCATCGGCTTCGATCTGCCGGGTGCGCTCGCGGGTGATGCCAAACGTCGAACCGATCTCCTCAAGCGTCCGGCGGCGGCCGTCGGTCAGACCGTACCGCAATTGCAGCACCGCTCGCTCGCGGTCGGGCAGTTCCATCAGCGCCTGTGCCAGATCGTGCTGGAGCATGCGCTGCGTGGCAATCTCCATCGGCGCATCGGCGCTATCATCCGCCAGCAGTTCGCCGATCTGCCCCTCGCCATCGCTCGTGATTGGCTGTTCCAGCGAGATTGGCTGTGCCGACGCCTGCAACAGCAGCTTCACTTTGCGCTCTGGCATGCCAACCGCTGCGGCAATCTCTTCGATAGTCGGCTCCCGTTCTAGCGATTGTTCGAGCCTCCGGGCGACACGCCGCAGCTGTGCGATAACATCACTCAGGTGCACGGGCAGCCGGATGAGGCGGCTCTGTTCAGCGATGGCGCGTGTGATCGCCTGGCGAATCCACCACGTCGCGTAGGTCGAGAAACGATTGCCCTTGCTAGCGTCGAACTTCTCGACGGCACGCATCAGACCAATGTTCCCCTCCTGAACCAGGTCCATAAATGAGAGTGGACCGCCAATATACTTCTTGGCAACGCTGACGACCAGGCGCAGGTTTGCCTGGATCAGGCGACGGCGCGCCTCTTCCGCCTGCATCACACGCTGTTCGAGCAGCAGACGCTCAGCCGCCGAGTCAAAATGCTGCGTCTTCAACCGCTCTTGCGCTTCGCGCCCAGCACTGATGTCGTTTGCTAGCGCAATCTCTTCTTCGGCGCTCAGCAGCCCAACCTGCCCGATTTCTCGCAGGTACATCTGCGTTGAGTCATCAAGCGTTTCGCTCGAAGATGCTCGTCTCTCAGCGACATCGGTGATGTCGGTCTGCCAGAAGGCGTCGCCTTCAGACTCAGAATCTCGATCAGCGATAGTCAGGCGGAGATCACAGGTTCGGACCCGGTTCATCACGGCACTCCGGAAATGCATATCTCTTATCCCGTGTACCGTGTGGTACGAACTGATTCGTTGAGTGGATGTCGTGACGTTGACGATTTTTACGACAATGCAACATTTGTCGCTATGCCTGTGTGCTGCACACTAGCCAGCGCAGGTTGGGCGAGCGCCGCTTCCAGCGACTGCCCGCGTCTCCATGTGTAAGTTGGCACGCACAGTTCCGCCAGACGCGTGCGGATCGGCTCATTGCTGCGCTCGCCGCCGAACGATTGCGCATCGATCAAGATGGCGACGACGCGCACGCCCCGGTAGAGCAGGTGCTGCACTCCTGTGACCCACCGCTCGTCCGGCGACGGAGTGATGATCACCAGCGTGCAATTGCGCCCGAATCGTGCGTTTTCAGCGCTCAACACTTCCGCCAATGACGCGGACCCATACGCACGCAGTTCCGCCAGCGCCTCCAGGATTTTGTACAACTGCCGCGCCTCGCGCTCAGGTGGAATGACTTCGCGGCGCTGTCCCCAGGCGATCAATCCCACCGCGCGGTTCTGTTCGAGCGCGTGCCGCGCAATCGACGCTGCTGCATGCACGGCATATTCCTCGGAGGACTCGGCAGTCCGTTGACTTCGCATGGTCAACCTTCCGTCCCTTGGCCACCATGCCAGTTGCACATATTCGTGCATATCGATCATGACATAGACCTCGGCGGTCGGGTCGAGTTCAAATTCTTTCACAATCAATCTGCCGAGGCGCGCTGTGCTCCGCCAATGGATGCGGTTGAAGCTGTCGCCCGGTTGATAGTCACGAATGGCAGCAACATTCGGGGTAGTGTGGTGTGTGCGTCGTCTGAGATCCTGACCGCCGGGCAACTCAGCGCCAGGGAGCGCAAAGCTAGGCAGGGGCGAGGTGCGCGGATAGACTAGGATCTCATCATCACCCGCAATATTGCGCTGGAGACGGAACAGACCAAGGAGATCGCTGCTTGCCAGCGTTACCGGACCCAGCCGAAACTTCCCGCGCATGGTGCAGGGGGTGCGGATGACCTGGCGCCGCTGCTCGTAGCCTGGCAAATACGTTACGAAACCGACGCTGTGATCCGGCAGATTTGAGCGGTCGATCACTTCGATCCAAAGTTTGGGCAGAAACCAGTGGTTGATCAGAGTAATACGCTCGCGCATCACGTCCCCGACCTGCGCACGACGTGTGAAGACTTCGCGCCGCACGCTCAGACCGCGCAGGTTGAGCCATACCCACAGGTATGCCACTAGCACGATGCTGACCAGAAGGTAGCTCAGGTGGAAAAACAGCTCGATGCCCGTGCCCTGCGCTGCCACAAAGAGCAGTAGCGCGATAGCAACGAGGCTGAGAGGGCGCACGTAGTGCATGACGCTGTCACTTTCCGATGCAGAAGCGGCTGAAGATGGCGTGCAGCAGATCGTCGCCGACCGTCTCGCCGGTCACTTCACCGATGGCATTGATCGCGGCAGTCAGGTCAACCGCCAGCAGATCGGGTGATACGCCGCGTCGGAAACCGTCAAGCGCGTCACGGGCGTGATCCGCAGCGCGCGCAAGTGCATCGCGATGCCGTGCGTTCGTCACCAGGCGTCCATCGGCAGGAGACGACTCGCCAAGCAACAGGCGTGCGATCGTTGCGCCAAGCGCATCCAGCCCCTGCCCGGTCAGCGCCGAAACCGCTACCATCGCATCGAAAGGCGCACCACGCGCATCCTCATAAAAACATCGCATCGATGTTACACATTCCTGCACTGCATCAGCACCGCCAATCAGGTCGATCTTGTTGACAGTCAGAATGGTACGTTTGCCTCTGGTCAAGATCGCCATCTCGCGGTCATCGTCGGCAGGCTGGAGTGTGCCATCAACCACTAGCAGCAGCAGGTCCGCCAGCGCTATCGCTCGACGGCTCCGTTCTACACCAAGGCGCTCAACCGGATCAGCGCTCTCCGTAATTCCGGCAGTATCTGTCAGCACTACTGGCACGCCTCCCAGATTGGCGGTTTCCTCCAGTGTATCGCGCGTTGTTCCAGGGATCGGCGTCACGATTGCCCGATCGATCCGCAGCAGCGCATTCAACAGGCTCGACTTTCCGGCATTCGGGCGACCAACTAGCGTGGCGCGCGCCCCCTGGCGGTAGATAATCCCTTGCTGCGCCGTAGCGACTAGCGCATCAAGCGCCTGGACTGCCGTCGTCAGAGGGGTCTCGATGTCCTGCGGCTCAACCTCATCTTCGGGAAAGTCAACCAGTGCTGTGCAGTATGCGAGCGGATCCATGAGCAGGTCGCGGATGCGGCGCAGTTCACGCGAAAGCCAACCCTCCAGTTGCGCCTCCGCCAGCGCCAGCGCCGTGGTTGTTCGCGCAGTGATGATATCGAGCGTCGCTTCCGCCTGGGTGAGATCGATTCGTCCATTCAAAAAGGCGCGCATCGTAAACTCGCCGGGATTGGCGGCTCGCGCCCCGGCTGCCAGTGCCTGCTGCAGCACCTGCTCAACCACGAGCGGACCGCCGTGTACCGAGATTTCGGCGGTATCTTCAGCGGTAAAACTGCGCGGACCGCGCATAAAGACGGCAAGCGCCTCGTCTACTCTGGCGCCCTGGCGATCAACCACATGCCCATACCGCATCCGGTAGGGCTTCCAGGGACCAGGGCGCGCTGGCACAAAGATGCGCTCCAGGATGTGGAGCGCATCTTTCCCGCTGATGCGCACGATGCCTATTCCGCCTTCGCCGGGAGGCGTGGCAATGGCTGCGATCGTATCGTCGTACATCATAGGCGACAATTATTTATTGTACCAGACGTTGCATCCGGTTGGCGATGACGTTCGCGGGAACTGTCCGTTGCGCATAGCACGGCGAACGTTCAGGCGCAGCACCCGAACGCTTGCCGGACTGCCGTCCCTATCCACTTTGCATTTTTGCGCTTTTGCGTCACCCTTGCCAAGGCATGCGGAGAAGCCATTACGGCTGAGCTGTTGGTTCGGGCTGAGGTTCAGGCGTCGGCGGGACAGGCGTCGGCGGGACAGGCGTCGGCGGGACAGGCGTCGGTTGCGGACGCGGCGTTGGTCGCGGACGCGCTGTGGACGTTGGCGTCGATGTCGGCTCTATTGTCGCGGTCGGTTCCGACGTCGGGCTTGGCGTGACTGTTGCTGTTGGCACAGGGCTTGGCGTTGCAGTCAAGGTAGGAGTCGCCGTCGGTGCGAGCGTTGGTGTTGGAGTAGGCGTCGCCGTTGGCGGTGAAAATAGCATGCGTGCACGCTGACCAAGGGCGGCCACGCCTGCCGGGTCGAGCGCCAAGATGCCGCCGATCCCGACGACCAGCGCCAGTATCACCACCGCGACCCACACCCACCACGGCGGCGCAGATCGCGGGAGCGACGATCCGCCTAGCGCGACCACTGGTTCGACTGGCGCGGTGTAGTGGCGTTTGCGATACTCTTCAAGCGCATTCGTGACACTTAACCCCAGGTAGGCGGCGTATGTCTTGACCATCGTCTCGGTCATCGGCCCGTGCGGAAGCAGGGAGAATTTTTCTTCCTCCATCGCCTGAATGTACGACATGCGGATTCTAGTGTCGAGTTCCGCCTGTACCAGGGTAATGCGTCGGCGCTGACGGGCAGCGCGAAGGCGAACGCCGAGCGGTAATCGCTCCAGTTCGTCAACCCGCAGCTCGTCAACATCCGCTCGCGCTTGGTCGACAATCAGCCCGCGCTCTTCAGTATGAGAAATGAACACTGACTCTTCCTCTTCTGCGGGGGAACGCTCGTGGCGCAGGCGCTTGGCAGATAATGCCGACGCTGGTGATCGGGCAGAGGATTCCGGCATGTCTGCCGCATATTCCGAAGCTTCGTCGAGCAGCGCGTCATCGTCGCCAAGATCGATCACTTTGGCGGCTACAGGAGGCTGGGCTGGGGATGACACAGGGGCAGGTTGATCGGTAGCGGGCGAAACGCGGGGCGCGGCAACCGCGCTGCCGGATCGCAACCGCAGGTGTGTACGTAAACGCGCCAGCAATTCGCCGGTACGAAACGGCTTTGTGAGATAATCAATAGCGCCAGCGTCAAATCCGCGGACAACGTCTTCTTCGAGGCCTTCGCCGCTTATCACGATGGTTGGCACACGTTGCGCCAAGCGAGGAAGGAACTCCCATCCGGCGCGGTGGTCAATGGCAGGCTCGATCAGCGCCAGATCGATCGGCGCGTTGCCGAGCGCCTGTTCTGCCTGCCGTATGCTGGTCGCCTGGGCGGTCTCATAGCCCGCTTCTTTCAGGATTGTCGCCAACCGCGCCAGCAGCACAACATCGTCATCAATAATCAGAATGGTCGGAATTTTCATAAGAAATTGACATTTCTGCTAGCAGCGCGCTATTATAGCATGACGTATATCCGCCCGGAAGGACAAAGCGTATGGCAATACGCGTCGTTTGTTACGGACTTGGACCGATTGGCATAGGTATTGCTCGTCTCGCGTGCGCACGATCTGGTGTTCGGGTGATCGGCGCGATTGACATTGATCCGCAGAAGGCCGGGCGCGATCTTGGCGAGCTGTTGGGGCGCGAGGCGATGGGCATTGTGGTCAGCGCTGACGCAGTCGAAACTCTGCAGCGCGTGCGTCCTGATATTGTGCTGCATGCCACGCAATCGTCGCTTGCCGCTGTAACGTCGCAACTCCAGGAATGTATCGCTGCCGGAGCGGATGTGATTTCGACGTGTGAAGAACTTGCCTATCCCTGGAGCGCGCACCCGCAACTGGCGGCGGACCTCGATGCTGCTGCACGTGCGGCTGGTGTGACGCTGCTCGGTGCAGGGGTAAACCCCGGGTACGCAATGGATGCGCTGCCAATCATGTTGACGGCGGCGTGTGCTGAAGTGCGCGCCGTTCGCGTGCTGCGCATTGTGGATGCGGCACAGCGTCGGGAACCGTTGCAGCGAAAGATCGGCGCCGGGTTGACGACGGACGAATTTGCACAGCGGGTGCGCGAGGGGACAGTGCGTCACGTCGGATTGCCCGAGTCGATGCATATGATTGCTGCTGCGCTGGGATGGCGACTTGATGCCGGGGATGATACGATCATGCCGGTGATTGCTGAACGCGCCATCACCACAGAGCACGTGTCGGTGGAAGCCGGGCAGGTGGCTGGCGTGCATCAGATCGTGCGCGGCTACATTGGCGAGCGCGAAGTCATTACGCTTGAGCTGCAGATGTACGTCGGCGCGCCGGATCCGCAAGACACTGTTGCGATTGATGGTGAGCCGCCGCTGCGGATGACCATCGCTGGCGGCATTCATGGCGACATTGCAACCGCTGCCCTGGTGGTCAACGCGATTCCCAGCATCCGTCAGGCAAGACCTGGATTGCTGAGCATGACTGATGTGCCGCTCGTTCATTACTGGTGATTGGTCGTCTACCCGCCATCCACTCGACATTCTCCCCATGCCTTGCCAACGGGCGGGGTCATAAGCAGCCAGATTTCAAGCAGACCAAGGAGCGTGAGAAAACCGAGCAGCGCACCCGCGACAGCCTCAAAATCGGATGCGTTCGGATGCAGCGCCCAACGCCAGAATAACGTTGCAATCACGACAGCACCGGTGACGGAGAGGGGAAAGAACGCATTCATCGGGCGATAGCGCAAAAACACTCCCAGATAACGAAGATGATCCGGTAGCAAGCCAGCGTGAAAATTGCGCGCTCCCAGAAAAATGTTGATCTTTGCTGCCAGATGCATCAGCCAGAGCAGCAGATACGTCCATAACCCCAGCATGTTCGGCGCATTCCAACTGAGCGCCGCCAGGACTCCAGCACCCCCTAGCGCTGCGAGTTCGTGGTGCAGGCTCGCGTGAATCGCCTGCCCAAAACGCACGACGTTGCTCGGATGCCAGACAAACGGTTCCTGGCGCGGCCCGGTCACGAATCCCATATAGAATCCGGCGAGTTGCCATCCCCACACCAGCGTCCCGCAGGTGAATCCCAGATACGCTCCCCACATGCTGGCATCACCGCGCCCTAGCCAAACGCCGTAGAGCGATGCCAGCGCCGCCAGGGTGATGGCGACAAAACTCAGGCGATACGTGCGCTGCGGCAAGCGGTAGAGCAGAATGATGGCAGCAGTCGACGCCCACCAGAGCGCCAGTGCATAGACCAGCGGTGCGATGTAACGCAGCAGTATCGGAGGGAGATCGGGCATGTGAAGAACCGAGAACTGAGAACCAGGAACTGAGAGCCGAGAACCGGGAGAAGGGTTAGGGATTAAGGATTAGGGGTTAGACGACGGTCAACATTCGACCAAGGTGCAACATTTCCGTCCCCAAACCCCTCTCACCTCTCGCCTCTTGCCTCGCGCCTTTCAGAACAGGATCTGATCACCCGGCAAATCCTGCAGCCCTGACCACGGCGAGCGTACCGCTCCCTCGCGCAACTGGCGGCCCAACCGCAACGCCGCGATCAAGCCAAGCGTGATCAGCAGAATGACGAACGCTGTCGCATAGACCGCCGTATATCCCAGCAGGATGCTGCCAGTTTGCAGTTGAACAATATCGCGCGCTAGGCCGCCGCCGACTGTGCCGAACCCCTGCGCCAGCGCCTGTGTCACACCCCACAGACCAATGAACAACCCGGCGTGTGCACGATCAGCAAGCGCCATAATCAACGCTATCGAAGCGACAATGAACAATCCGCGACCGATGCCGATAAAGAAGACGCCACTGCGGAACACCGTGACATCGAGGCTGGCGCCTGCGGCGATGACCACCAGGAACCCTAACGCGCCAGCAGCGCATCCGCTGATGATAACGCTGATCGGCGACCGACCGCGCCACAGGGCGACACCCGCTATAGCAATGCCAGTAATCATCGCCACACCCCACAGCGCCGTCAGTCGCGTTGTCGCTGCAACGCTCATGCCAAGCACCTGACCGCCATACGGTTCGAGCAAAATATCGTGCGTGGCAAGCGCCAGCGTTCCTCCAAACAGCACCACGAAGAGCGCTCGCAATCCGGGTTGCTGCCAGACTGCGCGCAACTGCTCAATCAGTGTCAGCCGGATTCGGATGTCCTCGGTGTGGCTGATGAGAGTCCCATCAGGACGGAGCCGCTCACGACCCAAAACCGAAATCGCTGCCAGGACGGCAAAGATCACCGCTGAGCTCTGCATCACCTGGATCAACAGCACGGGCGAATAGTTTTCGAGAATGGCGCCGATGATAATCGAACTGACAATCGTTCCAATGACCAGCATCATCCACAACACTGCCAGCACCTTGCCCCGTTCGCGTGGCGGCGTAATGTCGCTGACCAGAGCGAGGTATGCTGTTTCAACAATGTTGACGCCAATGCCGTATGCCAGGAAGATAGCCGTACAAACGGCAAGCGCTACGGTGAATGGCAACGAACTGCCGGGGCCTAGCAGGATCAACGAAAACGGCGCCGTTGCCAGCCCGCCATAGGTCAGCACTGCGCCCAGCACGATATAGGGCATACGCCAACGCCCTTTTGCGCGATGTACGTCCGACTGGTAGCCAAAGATCGCGCGTACCGGCGATACGAAGTAGTGAATGGCCATTAATGACGCGACGATAGCGGCGGGGACGTACAAATCACCAATCAACACGCGGTTGAGCGTGCCGGTGATCGGCGCCAGCGCGATTCCCATGCCGAGTTGGAAGAGACCCAGGCGCAGCACGCTTATCCACCAGCCGATTGCCTGATGATCGCTCACCCAGGCCCCGACCCGCTGCGCCAGACCTGCCAATCGGTGGGTTCGAGTCGCCATCGCGGCCCCCTTATGCGACTGCTCGCGTGCTTACGCGACGCTACCGTAACCGTGTCCTAACTTCTGCGCGCCATCATAACGCGGCAGTATGCTCATGTCAAGCGCACATGTCCGTTCACAATGGGAATACTTCCTCAACCGGCGCAAGACGGAGCGCACCGGTCGGGCAGGCGCTCACGCATGCCAGGTCGTTGTAACCATGGCATAGGTCGCACTTGTGCGCACGTTGTCGCGGTTGATGCGCCGCTTCCAGATGAATAACCGGCGTTCTCCAGCGCTGCCAGCGTTCCCACAAACTCCACAACGGCGACTGATGCACAGGAGCGAGGGGTTTCAGATGCACCGCATCGTAGGGACAGGCAGGCACACATTCGCCGCAACCGGTGCAGGCGTCAGTGATGATCAGCGCCCTGCGGTCATTCCAGATGATCGCATGCTCCGGGCATGCTTCGACGCATTCAGCGCCCACCCGACACTGTCGACACGCATCGGCGATCTCCAGTCCATTGAGCGTCAAACCGGAAAAATGAATGCGACTGGAACCGTGGCGCGACGTGCAAGCATCCTCACAAATGGTGCATCCCGGCTTGCACAGGCTCAGATCGCGCACCAGAACATGCGTTCCCCGGCGTAGTCCGTGTTCGAGCACCATTGCCAGTTGCATCTGGCGCTCTGTATCATTCTGTATCGCCCGGCCAGCCGCCTTTCGCTGTTCAACGACTTCGCGCAACTGTTTCGCCAGCTCCGGCTGGCTCGCCAGCAGATCCTCCAGGTCCTGCGCGGGCAATGCCAGCGCCTTCACCGGCGTCAGCGCCCGCACGTCGGCATTGTGCGGCTGGCGGGTCAGCAGCGACATCTCACCGAAAAAGTCGCCCTCTTCCAGGTAGGCGATCGCCTGTCCGTTCTGCTCCACCACCACCTGACCTGACATGATGATATACAAAGCATCACCAATAGCGCCCTGCTGCAGCATGACTGCACCGCGACTGTACTGGATCGGGCGGAGCGCTCTGGCGATATGGATGCGCTCGACTGGTGATAGACGACTGAAGAGCGGCACACGACCCAACGTGCTCTCGACCAGGCGTTGCTGATAAATCTGGCGCAGCGCTCGTTCCAGTTCGGGGGCGCTAGGCAGCATCGCTCGCACGTCTGTGAGCGGAATCTGCACCAGGTAGCAGACGGTTTCGGCGCGCACCGTCGCTCCGCGAAACCGGTCGCCAAACAACGATACCACGCCAAGGCAGTCGCCGCGTTCGAGGATGCCGATCAACACCTCCTGCCCGGCGCGGTCGTGGAGGGTCAGGCTGACTGATCCCTGCACGATCAGCATGAGGCACGAAAGGGGATGCAGTTCATTCGCAATAATTGTCCCCGGCATAAATGCACGCAATGTCGCGCAGGCCGCCAGGCGCGCCAGAGTATCAGGCGCGACGCCTCTCAAACAGTCGAGACGCGCCAGTGCCTGTGTTTGCTGCTGACGGCGATCCCAAGAGCGCGTGGTCATCTCACGCGCTGGCGTAACAGCGCTCTGATCTTCGAACAGCGCGTTCTTCAATCCCATAGACTCTCATCCTTCGGTCAAATACCATCGCCCATCAATTTTGATGGTCGGCACTGTGCCGTCGGGACGGCCAATCACCCGACTGAGACTGATCGTTTGCTCGTAGAATACAAACGCGCCGCGTTCCGTTGTGCGTATGAGCGTCATTGAGATCGAAGCGGAAGGCAGGCGCACCAGCGCTTGTTTGCCATCGTCGGCAACCTTTTCCACTGGTTGAAGACCGCGAAGCTCGAAGACTGCGGTTTCGTCCTCCGCTAGTTGGCGCAGACCGCCAGCGAACGACGCCAATGCACGGCGCAGCGCAATCCGCTGCACATCGCGCTCGGCAGGCGCAAAGTATCCCGCCAGTCGTTCAGCCCAGAAACTGCGCGTCTCTTCCTGGTGCAAATTCGGATCCTGTAATGCCCGTTGCAGGTCTTCAAAGAAACTCTCGGTCACCGCCTCTGGTGAAATCCCGCCCCCAATGTTCGTTTCGTCGGTGGTGGGGGCGGTCGAGCACCCAGTCAGCAGTAAGATAACGAACGCGCACAGGACGATGGACAGATCCGTGCGAATATGTGCACAATCACGGCGGATCATCATGGCCTCATTGTAGCATATCGTCCTGATCCGCTCCAGGAAACCAGGTATAATGAATGCTGTCGTTGTCGAACCATGCGGGCATCTCTGCTGATAGCCCGATATATCGCACGCGAAGCAATTTTCCCGTCATATGTACAGTGTCCACCCATACATTTACGATATCATTGTTATTGGCGCCGGTCATGCCGGATGCGAGGCCGCGCACGCTGCGGCACGCATGGGTTGTCGCACGCTGCTGCTGACGATTGACCTTGACAAACTGGCGCACATGTCGTGCAACCCGTCGATTGGCGGACCAGCGAAGGGGCATCTGGTGCGCGAGATCGACGCGCTTGGCGGGTTGATGGGGCGGGTGACCGACCGCACGTTCATTCAGATTCGCCTGCTCAATGAGAGCAAAGGACCGGCGGTGCAGGCGCCGCGCGCTCAGGCGGATAAGCGCCTCTACGCAAAAGTGATGAAGGAAACGCTCGAAACGACGCCAAACCTCGACCTGCGGCAGGCGATGGTCGAGCGCATCATCTTGCCGCAACCGCTCAGGCGCAACGGCAGCGATACGCCATCGAACCATCTCGAAGGAATCCTGCCCGGTCACTACGCGGTCGTCACCCATACCCGCCGGGTCTACCAGAGTCGGGCGCTGGTGTTGACCACTGGCACCTTCCTGCGTGGTCGGGCGATTACCGGCGATGCGATCTGGGGCGCAGGGCGGGCTGGTGAAGCTCCAGCCATAGCGCTTGGCGAGGACCTGGCAGCGCTTGGTTTTCCGCTCGTGCGTCTCAAAACCGGCACGCCGCCGCGCATCGATGCGCGCACCATCGATTTTTCGCAGACCAGTGTGCAGCACGGCAGTCCGACGCCGCTCTTCTTCGGGCATTACTACCGCACATTGGGCCAAACGCCTCCCGAACCGGCGTTCACCGGCGCGCCCGCCCACGCCTATCCGGAACCGTTCCTCGACTCCTGGCGTCCGCAGTTGCCGTGCTACCTGGTGCATACGACGCCAGAGTTTCACGAGATCGTGCGACGCAATCTGCATCGGGCGCCGCTGTTCAGCGGGATCATCGAGGGCGTGGGTCCGCGCTACTGTCCTTCGATTGAGGACAAGATCGTGCGCTTCGCCGATAAGGAGCGCCACGGCTTGTTCCTCGAACCCGAAGGCTGGTCGACGAATGAGGTGTATGTCCAGGGATGCAACACCTCACTGCCGGAAGACGTGCAATGGGCGATGTTGCGCAGCATTCCGGCATTGCGCCGCGTTGAGTTGATGCGCATCGGATACGCGATCGAGTACGATGCGCTGGCGACTGGCGAGATCGCCGCCGATATGTCGTCGCGCCGCGCGCCCGGATTGTTCTTCGCCGGTCAGATCAACGGCACAACCGGCTACGAAGAAGCCGCCGCACAGGGGTTGATGGCCGGCATCAACGCTGCGCGTTTCATTCAAGGGAAGCCGCCGGTCATCCTGCGCCGCGACGAAGCCTACATCGGCGTATTGATCGACGATCTGGTCACCAAGGAAATCCGTGAACCCTATCGTATGTTCACCTCGCGCGCAGAGCATCGTTTGCTGCTGCGCGCCGATAATGCCGACCTGCGGCTGACGCCGCTGGCGGGCGAGTTGGGACTGGTTGACCGCGAGCGGGTTGAAGCGGTCGAGCGCAAGCGCGAGGAAAAAGAGCGCCTCCTGAGTCTGCTGCGTGGGCGGCGTCTGTTCCCGTCAGCCGCGATTAATGCTCGCTTGAGCGAAGCTGGAATTGCGCCGCTCAGCAGCGAAATGAGCGCTGAAGACGTACTGCGCCGCCCCGAAGTCCGGTATGAGCAACTCCGGCAGGCGCTCGATCTGCCGCTGTGCGATGGCGATATTGCAGAGCAGGTGGAGATCGAAGCGAAGTACGGCGGGTATTTGCAAAAACAGCAGCGCGAGGTCGAACGTCTGCGTCGGATGGAATCGCGCCGCATTCCGCCCGATTTCGACTTCGCTGCGCTCCGCGGGTTGCGCAACGAGGCGCGTCAGACGCTGCAACGGTTCCGTCCGGCGACGGTCGGGCAGGCAGCGCGGTTGGCTGGGATCAACCCGGCTGATGTGGCTATCCTGATTGTTGCGCTGGAACGGCGAGGACGAGATATAGCGGTCGATGCCAGACCAGGCGCATAAACCGGATTATGGCGCCGTTGATTGTCGGCGGGCAAGCGCCTCGGAGAGGAGAGCAACGATCAGCATATTGATCGAAACTCCTTCCTCATCGGCGCGCAGAGCGATCTCACGATGCAGGGATCGCGGCATTCGCACGAGTAATTTGCCACTGTGCGGCGTGAGGCGGCGTGGCTCAGGAAGCGGCCATCCCTCCTGCTGGTATGTTTCGATCGTCGCCTCGAGGACGTTCTGCAATTCAGTCGCAGCGACTTCAACAGTGTCACCGAGTGCTGAAACGCCCGGAAATTCGGGGCACGTCGCAATATACGCATCGTCCTCGGGGCTCCAGATGATATTGCAGCTATACTTCGGAGACATATCGACCCACAACACCTATCCACGCTCATCCGGCTTCCCGGTTGGCTGACTATCCAGGAGTCATCAGGTCTGTCACCTCAAGTATTACTAGAGATGATCTCGATCGCCTGCAAGAGCTGACGTACCTGGTAGGGTTTGGCTTTTCCCTTATCATCCTGAAATGTCAACACTCCCTTCCATCCAGGTCGCTTGGAGATTCGATGGCTTCCCCTCGTGCGATCGTGGACGAAGCCATAGCATTCGGCCAGTTGACACAACTCGTCAAATCGCAGGTTGGCTGGCGATCAACGCGCCTTCTCCAGCAGTTTGTCGCAGTCGGCCATGTTTACTCTCCTATGATACCACGGATAGTATCATTGCGATAGCCTGATTGCAATTGTCATTATTTTCGGTTCACAGAAGAGCACTGAAACTCTCCTTGCAGAGGGTGAGGCTCTCTAGGGTAGAGTTTCCGGATGCGCAGCGCGTTTTCCGCATCCCAACGCCTGTTCTCCCTTATCCCCCGGCTCCCTTCCCTCACAAGGGTAGATTTTTTGCGAGCCCTTACGTTGCATTGCCAGTTTTGAGCGTTAGGATGCCCCATCTCCCCCTTCTCCCCCCAATCCTCCGCACGCAGGGGGCGCAGGGGGGTGGGAGAAGGGGGCCGGAGATGAAGGGGAACAAAGAGCGTCAGGGCGCAGCGCACATCCATCGCACCTCAAAAACGCTCCATTTGTGAGGAGGTGGGGAAAAGCTCACAAGTGGAGCGTTTTCGGCAAGCCCTTACTCGGCATCGCCCGTTTCAGGCATTAGGACGCCCTAACTCCCCCTTCTCCCCTAGTGGGAGAAGGGGGCGGGGGGATGAGGGGGAAAAGGGCGTCAGGATGCAGCAAATCCGCTTCGCACACCAAAAAGCCTACACTTGAGAGGGGGGATGAGGGGGAAAAAAGGGCTTTAGGATACAGCAGGCATCCATTCTGCTCGTTCGAGGCAAGCCTGCGTAGACTTTGCACAGGAGAAATTATAGTCCAGGTTTCAGTCCCGCTCGCGGCACGAGCAGTGCAATCCAGGTCCGTCACAAAGAAAAGGGGATGCACGATCCTGTACACCCCCTTTTTCGATTGGTGACCCCGACTGGGCTCGAACCAGTAGCCTGCAGCTCCGGAGGCTGCCGCTCTATCCAATTGAGCTACGGGGCCATTCCTTTGGAATTCTAGCACCCGCATGCAGGGCTGTCAAGATTCGCGCAGCAGCGCCGCTCCCCCCAGAATGCCGACGTCATCGCCGAGCGCGGCGGGTACAACCGTCAGGTCCGGGTCTATGGCGCGGCGCGCCACCACGTGGCGCACCGGGTCGAACAGGAGAGCGCCAGCGCGGGTCAACCCGCCGCCAAGCACCACCCGCCCGGGGTTAAGCAGGTTGGCGGCTGAGGCAATGCCGATCCCCAGCCACCCCATCGCCTCGTTCCAGACCGCGCGCGCCAGTGCGTCGCCAGCAGCGGCGGCTTCCGCAACGTGTTGCGCTGTCAGTGCATCAGGCGGGATGGCAGCCAGCATACTAGATACGCCTTCGGGGCGGCGCAACCGCAGGCGCGCCTCGCGAGCTATCGACAAGCCGGACGCCAGTGCTTCCAGGCAGCCGTTGCGCCCACACGGGCAGGGCGGTCCATCCGGTTTCAGCACCTGATGTCCTGCTTCACCGGCCCAGGCGCGCTCGCCGCGGTACAATCGCCCGCCGATAATGATGCCGCCGCCAATGCCCGTGCTCACCGTCAGATAGAGGAGATGCTGCACGCCTCGTCCTGCGCCGAAGTGAAACTCTGCCAGCGCTGCGGCGTCGCCGTCGTTTGCGACCGTAGTTGGCAAGCCCAGGGCATTGCTGAGACGGTCAGCCAGTGGGAAATTCTCCCATCCGGCAACGTGCATTGAGAGGCGCACGGTGCGTCCGTCGGCAGCCACCGGCCCGCCGAAACTGACGCCGACGCCGTGCACCGGCGCTGGCGCGCCATCGATCAGCTCACGCGCCATCGTTAGCATCGCATCCAGGCTGGCAGCAGCGCCCCTGGCCACCGGCGTCGGCGTCACACGGCGCGCCAGCACAGTGCCGCGCGCCAGATCGACAAGGCCAGCAGCCAGTTTGGTGCCGCCGAAATCAAGACCGATCACCAGAGTCATACGTATTCGGCGCTGATCCGCTCGCCAAGCGCCACTGCCAGGCTATGGCAGATGGCGCTATGCACATCTTCAACCTCAGGCATAAAGCGGCTGGGAACTACGACGGCAATCTGCGCCAGACCCGCCAGCTTGCCGCCGCCGAAACCGGTCAGCCCAATGGTCGTGGCGCCCTGAGCTGCCATCCATTCGACGGCGCGCAGCACATTTGGCGAGTTGCCGCTGCCCGAAATCGCCACCAGCGTGTCGCCGGGACGATAGAGCGATATGACCTGCTCAAGAAAGACGCGCTCGTATGCCGTATCATTCGACCAGGCGGTCATTACCGGCACATTATCGGTCAGTGCAAGCGCGCGTAGACGACGACGACCATCATTGATCGTCCATTTTGCCAGATCACATGCGAAATGTGATGCCGTAGCAGCACTACCGCCGTTCCCGCAGATGATAATCGTTCCGTCGCGCAGATAGGTCTGCCACAACGCCTCTTCGATTGCGCGCAACGGTTCACGGGGAAGTGCTGCAAGCGTTGTTGCCAGCGATGTAAGGTATCGGTCGACTCTCATCTTGCCTCCTGATAGGGGTTGGGGGTCAGGGCGTTCAACGTTCAAATTTCGGCAAGCCATGTCCTATCTTTTCGCCGCCTTCAACCTTCCCGCCTGCTACCCTTGAACTGCCACTCTTTCCTCCTTCAACGTTCAACCTTCGACGTTCAACGCTTCCCTCCTCTCATGAACCGCAGAATCCGGGTTGGCGATACGCTGCGGTGCGCGCCGTGTCGTTCCCGGAACATTCCTGCTCCGTGTTATAATTGCGTTGTGAAAAGTCTCTCATATGCAGCATTACCGCAGGAAGTGAGAAGCACTATGAGCGAAAATGAGCGCAATCGTACCGAATCGATCGAAGAAGAGTTCGGTCTAAGCGCCGTGCGTGAATTGTTGCGAATTATCAGTGAAACGGACGTTAGCGAGATCTCGATCGAGCGCGGAACAACGCGATTGCACGTCAAGCGGGGACCATCCCTGCACCATCACGCGCCGGCTCCCATGTTCGTCACGCCGTCGATTGCCGCAACGGTGCAACCATCGGCGCCACCGATTGGCCTTGTCCAGGCGCCGGTCCAGACGCCGCCGCCCGCTACACCGGCTCCGGAGCCGGATGCATTGCCGCCGGGCAAGATCATCGCTGCACCGATGGTTGGAACGTTCTATGCCGCGCCGTCGCCGAAGGACCCGCCGTATGTTCAGGAGGGTGATATCATTCATGCTGGCGATCGCGTTGGTATTATCGAGGCGATGAAGATGATGAACGAGATCGAGAGCGAGTTCTCCGGGCGCGTGGTGAAGATTCTGGTGCAGAATGCGCAACCGGTGGAGTATGGTCAACCACTGATGGTAATAGAGCCGCTATCCTAGCGGCGCGGTGATGCCATCATTCAGGAAGCGTTCGACGGAGCAGGATGTCGGTTTGTTCTTATGCAGCTACTGACCGTCTCTCAACTTAACATGTACCTGCGCGACCTGCTAGACGCCGATGATCTGCTCCGCGATGTATGGGTTGAAGGGGAGATTTCAAATTTCAGTCGTCACTTCTCTGGTCACTGCTACTTCACCCTGAAAGAAGGCGACGCCCAGATCGGGGCAGTGATGTGGAAGTCGGTCGCCTCGCGTCTGACAGCGTTGCCCGTCAACGGCGAAGCGGTGCTTGCTCATGGGCGCGTGGCGTTCTATGAGGTGCGCGGTCAGGTTCAACTATACGTCGATATGTTGCGCCCCGCGGGCATCGGACTGCTGCAGGCGCAGTTCGAGCGTCTGAAGGAGCGTCTTGCGGCGGAAGGTCTGTTTGATCCGTCGCGGAAACGACCCTTGCCGCCGCTGCCACACCGCATCGGTATCGTGACGTCGCCCACTGGCGCGGTGCTGCAGGATATGCTCAATATTCTGCGCCGCCGTTACCCGCTCGCCGAAGTGGTCTTCGCCCCATGTCGGGTGCAGGGCGCAGGCGCCGCCGATACGATCATCGATGCCCTCTACGCGCTGTACAAGACTGATGTGGACGTCATTATCGTGGCGCGTGGCGGCGGCGCCGCTGAGGACCTCTGGACCTTCAACGATGAACAGGTGGCGCGCGCTGTGTTCGCCAGCCCGGTCCCCGTTGTCAGCGGGGTCGGTCATGAGACCGACACAACAATTATCGATTTTGTCGCCGATGTACGCGCCCCTACGCCCTCCGCAGCCGCTGAACTGGTGTCACCCGACATTGCGCAACTGAGCGACGATATTGCTCAATTGCGCACCCGCTTGGAAACTGCAATAGCGCAACGTCTGGCAGGGGCGCGTGAGGCGGTTGCCCGTCTGAAACTGCGCCTGGACCTGCGGTCACCAGAAAGTCGCATTCGACGCGACCGTCAACAGATTGATGACCTCATGCGTCGTGCAACCGCAATGCTGGAGCGCCGTCTCACCCTGGCACGCGCCCATCTCGATGGGGCGCGCGGTCGCCTCGCTGCGCTCAGCCCGCTGGCAACGCTCGCGCGCGGGTACGCAGTCGTCCAGTCACCGACAGGGGCGCTCATTACAGACGCAAGCCAGGTTTCGCCAGACGATCACATTGAGGTCATCGTGCGACGAGGTCGTTTCCGCGCCCGCGTGGAACCATCAGCATCCGGCGATGGTCTTTCGACGCAGAGCGCTTCGATCCCACGGCAATGATGGCGCGATCTGGACGCTTCTTCAAGGGTTTTTTCCAGAAAGGTTAATGAATGTAGGGACGCAAGGACGCGAAGGTATCATCTTGAGCGAAACTGTGCGCCTCTGCGTCTTTGTGTCGGTCTCTGCGAGAAATGTGGTAATCCCAGCTCTTTCTCACGTTCATGTAGTGTAAGGTAGCGCTACGTATTGCCTGAAGCCGACTCAGGGATGCAGCACGGCGGATGCTATGGAGTCAACAGGTGCACGTATGATGCCGACTAATGAGCCTGCTCCTGGTGAGGAGTACGAAATGCTGTACTTACGCCTGCAGCAGATTGTTGAACAGCTTGAGTCTGGCGATCTGCCGCTGGCGCAGGCGCTGGCGCTGTATGAAGAGGGCGTTGCAACTGCCGAGGCCTGTCAACGCCTGCTGGATCGCGCAGCGCTGCGTGTGCGCACCTTGATGGATGGCATAGATCAACTGCCGGATGCTACGGAGACGGGTGCGTGAACGTTGAAAAAGTGCATCGTTACCCTCGCCGCTTTACCATCACGGTAGAGGTTCTGTCGACTATCATAGTTCTTCTTGCTTTGGCGCTGCTGGGGCGCGACGTCCTGAGTCTGCTCTGGTCGATCTACTCCATCGATACCGCTCTGTTTGCCCGGCTTCCCTGGCTCGCTGATCTGGTCCGCATTATTTCCAACGCTGATCCTCAGCCCACCGGGCTGACAGATCTGTTGCCTGAACTAGTCTGGCTGGCGCTGGCGCTGGCGGTTGCGCTGCTTCTTCGGAACAGTCTGCCGACGGTGCGTACCAGTGCACGCGGCATGCTGGTCGCGTTCGTCAACGATTGGTTGCCGGTGCCATGGGAAAATATCCGCGCAATCAAAGTGACTGAGGCTGGCGATCGCTATGTGTTGCTGGTCGAAACGGATCGCGGGTGGCTGACCGGTTGGCATCGATGGTACAGTTTTGTCTACTGCCTGGGATTTCGTCCGGCATTTCTGATCACCTCACAGATCAGCGAATTCGATGAATTGGTCAAGACGTTGCTTAGCGAAGCTGATCGTGCAGCGCGCACCATGGCGACAGAACGACGCATTGAATTGCAAGAGCACGCTAGCTCGCCACTGTTCCGGCTCCTGCTCAGCCCAACAGCGTTTTTTGCGCAACGCGCCTCGCAGCGCGATGCCATACCCGCCGCTGCAGACGCTTCCGGCGATGTTGTGGTCGGACAGTATCCCCGCCGTATCAGCATGATTCTGACCTGGAGCGCAGCAATCATTGCTGGAGCAGCCGTCCTGCGATATCTGACGCTGATTATGACCTACCTGGCGCTCACATTTCCCGGGTTGCGTCCACTGCCGGTGTTCAATCAACTCGACCTGCGGCCGCTTCCCGTTCCTTGGTGGCTGTTGGTAGAGGCGCATATCGTCCTTATTTTCCTGCTTGGCGTCGCATCAGTTATATACCATCTGCTGCCGACCGTGGAAGTTCGCAGGGAGGGATTGATCGTTCATCGGCTGCGTGGCAGGACTCTCGTGCCCTGGTCTCGCCTGCGTGTGATGAAGGTCACCGAGTTTTCTGAGAACACGCAGGTTGTGCTGATACAGGTTGTGGGAGGGTTGCCGCTAGACGCCCGGCTTATCAGCGCACTGTACGACGGCAGCCTGTTGCCGGGCGTGCTGATCACGTCGGCCATCAGCAACTCCGATGCGTTGTTGCAACGCATCGTGCTGGAAGTAATGCGTTGCCATCAAACGACCGGCAGCGACCAACCCTCTCCTTTCCGAAGTGATGCGCGTTCGGATCTCCTGCTGCTTAGCGTGCAATCGAGCGCGGCGTCCGTTCGATTGGTAGAGGAGTCGCGCAGCGATCCGAATACGCGGAACGTTACGTCTGCACGGTTGATGCGCGTGCTTCCGCCTGCCCTCGGACTGGCAGCCTTTCCTGCGCTGATGCTGTTTGCTGATCGTTCGTTTGTTCAACATGCCATCCCGGATGCACGCTTGATCGGGGCGATCGCAGTGATGGCGCTGCTAGCGTTGCTCGAATGGCCACTGGTAGCGCTTGCTGCCGTCGCGCTCGATGAGATGAGCGGCGGCGGCGAGGATGGCATGCGTCCACTCTATCTGTATCCGCGGGTGCAACAGCCGCGTCTGTTCCTTATGCTGGCAGCGTTGATCACCCTTTTGCTTGGCGCTCAGCCGCTGGCGGCGCTTCTCTGGCTTAGCGCCATTGGCTGGTCGTTCTGGCTGGCGGCGGGATTGTGGAGCGCGCTCTACGACTGGCGTGGCGGGCAACTGATCGGCGGCGGATTGGTCCCGGTCGTCTTTCAGTTGATTCTGCTGATCGGGTATCTAGTGGTGCGGGCATAGGGGTTGGGGGTTAAGGGATAGATTTTTTGGCACGATATGAGATTTGCCGCGTCCTGACGCCTGTTTTCTCCACATCCCCCTTGCCCCCTTCTCCCCCGCTGCGCCCTCCGCACACGGGGGTGGGGGCGAAGCTCTCAAATGTAGGCTTTTTGGCGTGCGAAGCGGATTTGCCGCGTCCTGACGCCCTTGTTCCCCTCATCCCCCCTACCCCCTTCTCCCACAAGGGGAGAAGGGGGAGTTTACGCATCCTGACGCTCAAAACGGGCGATGCAACGTAAGGGCTTGCCGGGGAAATCTATACTTGTTAAGAGTTAGGGGTTAGGAGGTTCAATCGATAACCTTCTATGTTATCTCATCTTCCTCTTGTCTTCCCACGCTTAACGCGCAACGGACACCCTCCGCCTTTCCACCCGCCAACGCGCGCCTTTCTCCTGTCAGCAAGCAAGGAAGCGAAGAATCGAAGAGAAGCGAATGACCGAATGCGCGTCGCATCTCTCCTTTCGCCTCTTGTCTTACGTCCCTCGCCTCTCGCCTGCCTACCGCAGCACACTGAGCAACAGCGTCAGCGTCACCAGACTCATCACTGTCGTTGCCGCCACCACACCGGCGACAAAGCGTGGGCGCGCGTTAAACTCAAGCGAGTAGAGCGCCATATTGACGGCAGTTGGCATGCTGGCTTCCAGCACTACCACGCGCCACGCCAGATCGTCGAGCGCCAGCGCTCGCGCAATGCCATACGCCAGAACTGGCGAGACTCCCAGACGCAACACCGCGACAACTGCCATCAAGCGCACATCCTCAACGGCAGTCCCGTTTGCAAGTTGCATCCCCAGCAGAAGCAGAAGCAGCGGGAGCGCAGCATCGGCCATCAATGCCACGCCTCGAAAGGCGCTTCCGAATGCGTCGCTGCGGTGCGGCAGATCGATCCCGCTGAAACGCGCCAGCAATCCAAGCGTCACAGCATAGATCTGCGGCATGGCAAACATCTGTCGTACTGCGCTTTTGAGGTCGCTCTGCCCGGCACTGGCGATCGGCGCTGCCAGCGTCTGCGCCAATATCGTCTGAGCGATGAAGTAGAGTAGCGCGCGCTGGAAACCAGCTTCGCCGAAGGCAAGGCGGCTGGTCGGCAAGCCATAGTTGCCCGAGTTCATAAACATCACGCAAAGCAGCAGCGCCGCCAGACTCCCGCGATCCAGCCGCAAAAGCACACCGGTGATCAGCCCAATAACCCCCATACCTAGGCAGATCGTCACCGAGGCGGCGATGATACGCAGCGCCTCGTTGCCCGCCACATCGATGCGCACAATGGTCGTGAAGATCAGCGCCGGACCGAGCACATACATGCTCAGTCGATTGAGTGAGGGGAGATCCAGTTCAAAGCGATGCCGCAATGCGTAGCCGCTCGCTACAACGATAGTGACAGGCAACAAAACTTCGACGAAGGCGGAGAGAATGACCATGCCACCATGCCTGCCTGTCAGCACAATCTAGCAGACAGGAGAAGAAGCCCAAGACTGAGATTGGGCAAGCCCCTCTGAGGCTCTTACACTCTGAGCGAGGTCTTTAGCCCGCAGCGCGAATGTCCAGACTCGATCTTCCTCGTTGAGGGCGCTAACGCAGCGGCGCAGGTATGCCGGATTCGTTCGTTCATCAGCGCACTAGCGCGTCAACGTTTCGAAGATCAAAGAGTCCACGAGTCGTTCCACCGGGGCGCGATCATCGGTAAATGGCGCATGCACCGCAGTAGACCGGCGTGTTGGAACGTACACGCGCTCAAGAGTGCGTCGCAGCGCCGGATGCTCAAGGCGTTCATACGCTTCGAGCAGATTAGCGTAGCCATCGCCGATCTCACGGGTCACACCAATAATAATCTGATTACTCAGACGCGCCGTTTCAATCACAATGACCTGAGGAAACACCTGTTCCATCGTTGCAACGATCGCCTGACTCAACCGGTCGTCGCCGTTAGGTCCCAGGCCAGCATTGACCACTGCTACCCCATCGGGCGCAAGATGCTGCCGTACCAGTTGAAAGAACTCAACCGTCGTCAGATGGAACGGAATGTAGGGCTGATGATAAGCATCCATGCCGATCACATCGTAGATTCCGCCTCTAGTCGCCAGCCAGTAGCGCGCATCTTCAGCGTACACCCGGTAGTTCGGATGATCGGGACCGGTCGCAGCATCGCGCATGTTGAAGAATCGCCGACCCACCTCAATGATCACCGGGTCGATCTCTACAGCGTCAATGTGAGTCTCAGGTCCAAAGATCGCCAGAAACTGCGCTGGCGTTGTTCCTGCTGCCGAACCGAGCATCGCCAGGCTGCGCACCGATGCCGGATCGCGGCCAGGGACAACAAACGGCGCAATGGCGAAATAGTCCCACGGACCGCCGCCGGTCAGCGTGTCGAGGGGATTGCCGTCGTATGCCGTGTTGTAGATCGAATGGATCGCCAGCCCTTCGTTTAGCAGGAGAACGACCTGCTGACCATACTCCGGGTCCTGGCGGGTGGCGACCTGAATGTAATTGTAGGGCGATTCATACTCGGCGATCAGAGTGCATCCATCGCATCCGGCGCTCTTAACAGGGCGAGGGGAGAATAAGGTGTATCCCGCCAGCGCTGCAGTCAGCGCCAGCGCTGCCAGCGCTCCCCAACTGCGCGCGCCAGCCGCCCCAAGTACAACGAGCAACCCGGCGTACACATAGGTCGTTGCAGCGGTGCCAATTGCGGGAATGAGCACCAGCACAGTGAGGAATGTTCCAACAATCGAACCAATGGTTGAGATGGCGGATACTGTTCCGGCGGCAGCGCCTGCCACCTTTACGCCAGCCGCAGCGCGGTGCAACTGCAGGCGCACGGCGAACGGTCCGACCATCGCCAACAGAGTCACTGGCACGGCAAACAGCGCCAGCACGCCAAAAAGCGCGCCGAGGAAGCCGCCAACCGCGAGTTGCGCGGTCGCCTGCTGTGCGAAACTAAGAATGGGGACGGCGAGTGGCGGGATGAGCGCCGTTGCTACGCCGGAGAGCAGCACAATCCGATAGAGGAGGCGCTCGTCGGGGTAGCGGTCAGCGAGTCGCCCGCCAAGGTGATATCCCACTGCCAGGTAAACCAGCGTCAGACCAATGATCGCAGCCCAGATCGGTTGCGATGTGCCAAAATAGGGCGCCAACAGGCGTGAGGCGATCATTTCGACGCCAAGCGTGCCGACGCCGCACAGGAAAACTGTGCCTGCCAGGATCGGCGCGGCTCGTGCAGAGCGCGTCATCGTCTCATTCGTCTCCGGCGATGTGACCGTAGCCTCCCGGCTCATGGGCGGAACCTTCCAGGGAAGCAGACTGATCAGAACAGGACAGACGCCCTGCTCACGCTTCCGTACTTATGCTTCCGTAACTGGCATACCGAAACCGGATCAATTGTGAGTGAGGAGGTAGAGTTATGAGTAGAGCAGGCGGTATGCCCCTGACAAACGTTCAGCGTGTCGCTCCCTTTCGCAAGAGCAGCTTCCTAATGCTTCAGACTCACAGCGCCTGACGGATGAGCAGACTGATCGCCTGCAGCAGCAACATTGCAATGATTGGCGAAAAGTCGAACATCATCGTCTGAGGTAGGATGCTGCGGATAGGAGCAAGCACTGGTTCGGTCAAATCGCGCAGCACTTGTGTGATCCGCATATTGCCCGGCGGATCGACCCACGAGAGCAGCACACGAAAAAGGATTGCCAGCGACAATACCTCGATCAGGAGAAAAATAAAACTTTCGACGAAGCTCGACGGCATATCAGCCTGCCTCCTTACATGGCATCTGCTCGGAATGGTTGCATTATACCAGACCTTGACGGTATGCGGTGTCTTGAGAACCAGGAACCGAGCAACAGGAGTCGGGAGCGATACCTTTCAAAGGAGCGCACACAAGGGCGCGAAGGCGCGAAGAACTCACGTATGTACTCCATTGATGGCGCCTCTTTTTTGTAAAGTTGGGGTCAGGGGTAGCTTTCAACCTTCAACCTACTCCTTCCCTGTACGCCCGGCGGGGAAGGCAAGCGAACCGTCGCCCGACTTGTGCAGACGTGCGGTCCGCAGATGCGAAGCGGATTTGCTACATCTTGACGCCTGTTTTCCCCTCATCCCCCTGCTCACAAGTGTAGAGTTTTTGGGGTGCGATGGATGTTTTCCGCGTCCTGGCGCCCTGTTTCCCCTCATCCCCCCTATCCCCTTCTCCCACAAGGGGAGAAGGGGGCGTTGGGGCGGCCTGCTGCCCAGAGCGGGCGATGCACCATCAGGGCGTGCTGGCAAAATCTACCCTTGTGAGATCCCCCCGCCCCCTTCCTATCACGTGGAGGCTTTTTGGAGCGCGAAGCGGATTTGCCGCATCCTGACGCCCGTTTGCTCCTCATCCTCCCTTACCCCCTTCTCCCCCCTCTCAAGCGTAGGCTTTTTAGTGTGCGAAGCGGATTTGCCGTATCCTGACGCCCTTGTGGGGCCCACCCCCCCCAACCCCCCCACACCCCCCCGGGGGGGGGGGTTGGTTTTGGTCCATGAGCGCAAAAAACCCGAGCAAACACTAGAATACAACAGACCCTTCATCGAGGTCTACGGGCTTAAGAGAGAGGCTATGCTGGTCAGAGGCTACTCTAGGATGCAGGGCTTCATAGTCAAGAAGGGCAACCCGAAGAAGATATCCTCGTTCAAAGACCTTCTCAGGGAAGATGTGGTATTCATAAATAGAAATAAGGGCTCAGGGAC
>JANXAL010000109.1 GCA_025062325.1 Roseiflexus sp. | reverse complement strand
CAACGGATGCCGACGAAACCGCTCTGAAACAGTCCGCTGAACAGGCGCTGTACGATGCGCTCAAACTCCACTGCCGCGTTGAGATTGTGCCTGCCCTGCCCGAAGGCGCTAAACCATTCGTTGACGAGCGCGCGTGGGAGTAAGGGTGAAGGCGAAAAATCGCGCCAGGGTGCGTCTGACCTTTATTCGCTCCTGGAGTATCGCATCGACGGCAAGATCGTGCGTAACGACGCCTCATTCGAGAAAGACTACATCCTTGGGCGCTACAGCGCGATCCCCTTCATTGGCAATGTGCGTGAACTCCTGGGGGCGAGTCATGGGGAGGCCGGGACAGAGGAGTGAACGCATCCGGGGACGACGCGGACGCACCGCCAATGTGCGCAACGTGCGGCAGCGGTTTCTGATTGTCTGCGAAGGCAGCCAGACCGAGCCGAACTATGACGGTGTATCTGCTCGTCGAAGAACTCAACCGACACCGACGACCGTAGAGAGTAAGAACTCAGTCGTTACGGGGTGCAGTCATGAATTCGCAGGATGGATGGATTGGATGCTTCGGCTGAAGCAGTGTTTGGGAAAACAGACTCACACAGATTGAGCTCTTTAGCGCACGTCGATCCGTGTCAATCCGTTGCATCTGTGCAGATCCGTGTTCTCGCAATAGCAAACCGGCGCTTCGCCTTTCTACTATCGCCCCACAACCAACGTCGCCACCACCGCGCGGTGATCCGAAAAGCCGTCCCACGGTCCCACCGATGCATTGACGCATGTCAGGTCGTCTGAGATGAAAATGTAGTCGATGCGCACCAGCCACGATGGCAGGGGAACTCCGAAGAGCGTTCGTTGCCTGCCGGGCCAGGTGAACCCGGCGCCATTGCCGCATATTCGCCAGACATCGATCAACTCGCTTTCGAGGATGCGGTATGCCCGATGGAAGGGCGTGGCATTCATATCACCGGCGACAACCAGCGGTGTGCGGCGATTCTGCGCAAAGGCGGCGATGGCTTCCATCTGCCGCTCACGTTCGCCAATGGCCCACGTCATCCAGTCGCGCGGTCCAACCGGCGGGATGGCGTGGACATTCAGCAGGGTCATCGTCCCGCCTGGAGCATCGATCTCAACCGCCTGCGGATCGCCAATCCAGTAGTCGCCCGGCAACTGCGCGGCGGAGCGGCGCAACGGAAACCAGCTAATCACCCCCATCCCGGTGACGCCCCACTGCGGATCGAGTGTCTGGTAGGGATAGTCGTTCTTCAGATCGTGTTCAAGTGCGGCGGCGATATCGGGGTTGAGTTCCTGGAGCGCGACGATGTCGGCGCGCGCTTCGCGGATCGCCGCAATCACGCGATCCGGGCGATCATTGGCGCCGTTGATGTTGAAGGTCATCACCCTGAACCCCGATGACCGCGCAGTGACGTCGGAAGCGACGGATGGCATCCAGGGCGCTGCCAGCAGCGGCGCTCCAGGCACGAGCAGGAGAATACTGAACGCAATCGCAAGCGGACGACGGACGATGAGCGCAAGCAACAGTGTAAAGGGGAGCGGCAGGAGCAGGTAGGGCGTTCCAGCATTCAGCAGGAAGAGCCACCACCAGCGATCCTCGTAGATTGTCCGCGCCATCAGCCATCCAGCGACGAAGAGGAAGTAGACGAAGACAGGCGCCAGCAGAAGATTGATGAACCAGTGGCGCCGCTGGCGCGGCTGTGACGGTACAGGTTGCATGCGAGCGTTCCTTTCGAGCAATCGGTTTGAGCCGCCATAACCATAACCATGAACGCTCGGTGCACTGGTTTTGTTTCCAGACCAAGAACCAAGAACTGAGGGGTGAGGGGTGAGGGGTTAGACTTTCCACCTTCCACTTGAAACCTTCTAATATCAATTCGGATTGATTATTGTGCATAGGTGTGGTATCCTCCGGTCAGCCGTTGATGCTGGAAGGAGCCTCCCCGATGCGCAATCCTATCCCACCGATTACGGAGACCGTTGATGAGCTCAAGCTGCGCCTCCAGCA
>JANXAL010000081.1 GCA_025062325.1 Roseiflexus sp. | reverse complement strand
GGCGTGTGCGGCGAACGGTAGTCGAACTCGACTTCATGCTTGCGCAGGGCGCCTTTCAGCGCGTACATCATCTCGGCGACGCCCTCGGCTGGCGCCTGCGGACGATCCACCCGCGGCGACGCGGTCAGACTACGCAGCCGGTTGCGACAATCTTCGGGCATGAGCGACTCAATTCGTCCCAGAAGCGCGCTGATCTGAGCGGCGATCGGCAGATCGCTCTCGCTGTAGACATCGCGCAGAAATGCCATTGCCTCGATCTCGCCGTCCGGCAGATCGATCAGCGCCAGGTTTCCCGGCGATGTCAGCACATAGACGCCGTCTTCATCACGATCAATCGCACAGCCGTACTCCCTGCGCAGCGCAGCAATGTCGTGGCGTAGCGCAGCGGCTGCGTCCGCCGGATAGATCCCCTCCGGCACATTCGTAAATGTTGCATTCGCCTCATCGATCAGATCCTGCGCCGTCGCCGGTCCCCGAATGAGACGGCGGATGAGAAAAAGCCGCCGCTGATGGATCAATTGGGAACTGCGCTTGTCGCCGCCGCGTCTGCGTTCTTTCGTCATCCTCGCCTCCTTAATCAGCCAGCGGAACGAACTGATATATCTGTTCCCATGCCTGGCGCGATAGCTGGTTGAGCGCAAAGAAGCGATCCAGGACTTCATCCACGAGACTGGCGAACTGATCGTACTCCTGGCGTGAGATAGGGCGGAACCCGTGCGCCAGAATGCTGGTATTGCGGACATACGAACGCTGGCGAACCTCACTGATGTTCCACCCGCGCACCAGCGGATCGTCGAGCGCCTGGAGCAGCATGTAGCCATCGAAGAGCGCAATCGAGCGTTCTGGCAGGTCGTACAGTTTGCGGAACCCCTGTGTGCGCTGCACCTGACGGTATCGCTCGTTGAGGTCGGGAACGCGCTGCAACACGGCATCGAACGACGGCTCCGCCGTCCAGACGCCATAGGTCGCCAGACGATGCTGCGAGAGCAGTTCCAGGCAGCGGTAGCGCATCAGCGCCGCGACATCGTAGCGTCCCTGTGCCGCACGGCGCAGCGCCGCGCCATGCAATGAACCGAGAAGCGCCAGAACCTGATCAAGATCGTTCAGCGCAGCGAGGGCATCGCTGGTCTGTGGATTGCGCTGGGTCAAACGCTGGTTGATGGCGGTCAGCCGCGCCAGTGACCGACGCTGCGCCTCCAGCGTCGTGCGCATCTTTTGAAGATCGGCAGGCAGAATATCGTGCGCCAGGACGCAGTCGAGCGCTGCTTCCGCCTGCTGCGGCGCCAGACTGTCCCAGGCTAGGTATGCTGCCGATAGGTCAGCGTAGATCGCATATTCCTGCTTGCCTGGCACACGCTGCGCCAGATCCCGGAAGATCTTTTCAGCGCCAGCATAATCGTGATGATTGTGCAACCGACGCGCTTCAGCCGCCTCCAGATCGCCGAAAACCAGATAGGGGTCTTGTGGCATGGCGAATCGCTGCGTTCCCCGAATCGGACGATTTTTGTCGTAGTCGCTGTCAACATAGACCGACGCCAGACGCAGCACGTGCGCCGCCTTCGCCAGACCAACGGTCATCGTCGCTTTGCCGCCGGTCAGATCCACTGCAATCTCGTGGCGATCCAGGTCGCTCCACCGATCGAGCACTGCCCGCAGCCCGGTGTAGACGCTCAATACATCGGAATGGTCGCCATGCGGGCAAAACCAGTCGTCTGGCGCACAGCGCAGCGATACCTGATCGGCGATCTCCGCAAGCCGCTCGCAACACTGAGCAATGAATCCCCCTGATCGGGACAGATCGGTGAGCAAAAACGCCACTCGCTCAGGGTTGAGACCGGCAATCAGCAACGATGATGTATCTGCCTGCAACGTACCGACCAGCACCAGGCCGCGAAACGTGTGATTGCCGACGGTTGTGCGAAAGCGCTGAAACACTTCTGAAAAAGACAGCGACTCGGCTGGTTGTGTCATTGAGTGTTTCCTTCTCTTAAATCGAGTCCAGGGAATAGCGCCAATGCGCCCGCTGCGCAGCACAGCGGGTTTGCCCCGCTGCCAGTCGCCAGTCGGTGATGGTCACGGTCGCTTGCGTCCTAGGTGACTGTCCTGAGCCCCGCGCCTTTTCCCATAGTATAACCTGACAATGCGTCACAAACGTGACGGAAGGAGCGATGTCCGGGTCCAGAAGTTACACGTTGTGAGCTTCGGGAGCTCCCCTTTTCTGAAGCGGATGTTGTTTCTGGCAGTCTCATGCGTTACATTGCCCGCATCGGGTGTTGGGAAGCTCAAAATCCCTCTTCTCCTCTTGTGGAAGAGGGGGGCGGAGGGATGTTCACAGGTGTAGGAAGCCTCTTGGTTCACTGCTGATTCCAGGCATCGGAATGCTTCAACTCCCCCTTCTTCTCTTGCGGGAGAAAGGGGTGGGGGGATGAGGGGTACAAAGAGCGTCAGGACGCGGCAAACATCGATCGCGTCTCACAAACTCTCCCCCACGGGAGCAGGGGGCGGCTTACAAGCGCAGATTTTTTTCGGCCAGCCCTTCTGTAATATCGCCCGTCTTGAGCGTTAGGATGCGCCCCCTCCCCCTTCTCCCCTGGTGGGAGAAGGGGATCCCACAAGTGTCGATTTTTTCCGGCAAGCCCTCACGTCATATCGCCCGCTCTGGGCATTAGGACGCCCCAAATCCCCCTTCTCCCCTGGTGTGAGATGGGGGCAAGGGGGATGAGGGGGCAAAAAGCGTCACGATGCGACAAACATCTGAAGTGGCAGCTCACAAAGTTTTCGGCCAGCTCTTCTGTAATATCGCCCGTCTTGAGCGTTAGAATGCGACCCCTCCCCCTTCTCCCCTGGTGGGAGAAGGGGGCAAGGGGGATGAGGGGGCAAAAAGCGTCAGGACGTCGCAAACATTCACCAGGAGTGTTCATTCATACCCGTGCGCGGTCATTCATACACCCTGCTCGCCCGTTTCTCCTCGCAGACCAAGCGCCTGAACATCCTGTCCGACGTGTGGAATCAATGATACCGCCTCACGACGCGACCAGCGGGTTGAAGTAGGTATAGACCAGCCGCGAAAACGCTGCAATCGTTGACATCATAATCCGGTCGGGAACCGGCGCATCGCCCGATGCGATTGGGCGATACACGTAAATAGCGACGACATAATCGCCGCCGGGAGAGCGCACAATGCCGACGTCTGCCTGCATATCGGCGATCCAGCCGCTCTTGTGCTCGACACGAACTCCTTTAGGGATGCCGGCAACCATACGTCGCTCATCGCCATTTTCCGCCAGATTGTCAAGCATTTCCTGGCACCGTTCCGGCGTGAGCGTATCGTTGAATCGTTCCAGGAGCAACCCCCTACCGCGCGCGCAACGATCAAGCTCAACGTACAGCATCGCCATTTCGCGCGGCGTGGTGCGCAGATAGCGCCCCGCATCGGTGTAGGGCGGCTTCCCGCCGCGGGCAGGACCAGCCTTCACCTTGAGTTTCTTCAGTTTGATGTAATCCTGTGCCTCAAAAGGCACGTATTGAAATGTTTCAGGAAAGCCGAGATCAGCTAGCAGCTTGCTCATCCGCTCCGCTCCGACGATAGCATCTTCGGTGCCGACGCCGCCGATAGACGCAGCAAGCAGTGCGTTCGCCGCCAGGTTGTCGCTGTCGACGATCATTCTGCGCAACGCAGTCTTCTGCTTCTCGGTGAACTCCGGCAGGTTAATGTAGGCGTTGAGCATGATCGGCATCTTGATCGTGCTTGCTGCCGCGAATGCGGTATCGGGATTGATAGCGGCAACAACCTCGTCATTGGTCAGGTCATAGACGTAGACGCCAATCACGCCGCGCCAGGAGTCCGCCATGGCTTCCAGTTGATCCTGAAGCATCTGCGGATCCGGGCGAATGTCGGGTCCACGCTGCGGAACGAGGGTCAGGGTCACGCGGCGCGGTGCGCCGACCGAACGGAGGCGATCATTGATCTGCTGCATTGCAGTATCAATGTCGATGCTCAGTCCGCCGCTCATCACAAAACTGCGCGAAATGGTTTTGGTGTCGGTAATGACCGAAAACTGCGCAGGAACGCTGACCTCTTCGTTAAGCGCCGTCAGCGTCGCACGCAACGTTGCTTCGTCATACGCGATCTGTAACGGCACGCGCTCGCCAACTGACGCCGCGCGCGCAGCGTCGATCATGGCATCGATCTCGATGCGCATGCCAATATCTTCGGGTTGCAGCAGAATTTCCCGTTCGCCTGCACGGATATCAAGCGGACGCAGCAGCGGCGCCAGGCGCGTTGCCAGCTCCTGACGCGCTTCGGTGAGGGTCAACCCGCCGACTTCGATGCCCGCAATGTAGACCCCTTCCGCCAGGCGCGGTTCCGGCGTGGCAGTCGGCATGGGGGTTGGTGTTGGAAGGGGAGAGGGAATAGGGGTTGGCGATGCGCCGACAGTCGGCAGCGCTTCAGCCGTTGGCATAGTTGTCTGATTTGTTGGAGCGGTGCACGCAACCAGCGTCGCTAGGCTGATCAAGAGACAAAGTGTGCGCAGCAGCGTGGCATGCGCGTGTGTCACGTGGTTCATGGATGGTACGCCTCGATGAACGTGCGTTCAAGAACCAAGAAGAACTCACGGTTAGAGGTATAATAAACCCACCTCGCTTAGTGTCAAGGATGGTGTGAGGTATCGCTGGCGCGTGTCACTGACCCCGTTGATCACCGCTCATTGGAAGAATGTCGATTAGCTCCGAGCAAGACAAGTGGAAAAAACATGCCCAGCTGGGAGCAGGTGCGGCGCCGCCTCACAAGGGTGGATTTTTCCTAGCAGGTCCTCGCATCGCATCGCCGTTTCGGGCAATGGGACGTCTCACGCCCCATGCTCCCCTGGTGGGAAAAGGGGGCAGGGGGGATGAGGGGGCACGTGGGCGTTGGGGCGCTCCGCCTCCTTTGGCCAATACATCTTGGCTTCTTCCGCCGATGCCACTGTCCGGCACACGGGCGTCGGGGCGCTCCGCCTCCTTCCGGCGCTGTACGCAATGATGCGCCGCCGCAGCAGATCAAGGGACGAGAGGGCACACAGGCAACGGGACGTTCCGCCTCCCCCTGTTCCCCTGGTGGGAGAAGGGGGCAGGGGAGATGATGGGAAAAGGGCGTCAGGACGCGACAAACCCGCTTCGCACCCCAAAAAGCCTCCACTTGAGAGGGGAACTTCTCCGGCGACGTCGGCGCAAGGTATGGGTGCGCAACCGGTGGGTTGAGTCGTCGAACGCTGTGACCGAACGCCTGTTGAGGGCGTCCGGGCGCCAGTTGCACGCCTGGAAACGCTCACATCCATCGATGTATTTTCTGCATCCTCAGCATTCCATCTTCGACTGCGAAGCAGCATGAGAGCAGGGAATTGAATTGGAGGTTGAGGGTTAGAACGTTCAGCATCACATGCAACCTTACAACCATCCCACTTGCCACCTTTCCACCCGCAACCTTCAACCTCTTGCCTCTCACCCCTCGCTGCCGGTGGTATACTACCACATATATCGTCGCAAGAAGCACATGTCTATGATCACGATACTCCCCGAGCGCATTGCTGCGCTGCCCGCAGCGGATTGTGCGCGGTGCGAACGGTTATTCTTCGTTCAGCGCGTTGAGGGGCAAACGGTCATCCCCCACGAGATGGAGGCATGGGTTGCCGGTAATTTCGGCAGCCTCGAGCAGGTGCGTCACCAAACGATCGTTCGAGTCGTCAATCGTTTCACCCTCGAAGGGACTCTGTTCAATCCGTTGCGTGCTCTGCGTCCTGCAGGCAAGACGATCAGTGATGCAGAGCTGAATGCCTGGATTGATGCGGAATTGAACCACCTTGACTTTTTTGCTCAGCCGCTCCAAGCGACCACTGCCGACATCTTCGGGCGGATTCGCGGTCGCTTTTGTGTTACTGCATCGAACATCGCTAAGTACGACGGCTGGCACGGTCTGGTCGTGTTCGACGAGCCGCATCCGCTACGCTTCAACCGCGACCAATTCGCTGATTACCTGGAGGTGGCGCTACGCTGGCTCGTAGCGGCGCACCGACACGATCCGCAGGCGATCTACCCAATGATCGCCTGGAACTGCCTGCCGCGCAGCGGCGCTACCATCGCGCACGGGCATATGCAGATGTCGCTGGCGCGCGAGATGCACTATACCCGTCCGGAACTCTGGCGTCGCGCTGCGCTCCAGTATGGCGGAATCAGTCATTACTTTTCTGATCTCATCGCTGTGCACGCTGATCTGGGTCTGCTAATTGCTGAAACATCCGCAGGTCGAATGTTCGCCCATCTGACGCCGTTGCGCAATCGTGAAATCGTGGCGTTGCTGCCATATACAGCGGATGCAACGTTGCTTGCGGAACGATTGACATCACTCATCTACCCAGTGCTTCGGACAATGATCGACCACCACAATGTGCGCTCCTTCAATGTTGGCATTGCACTGCCGCCGTTCATTGACAATGACGGCGCATGGCGCGATATGCCGGTCATCGCGCGCTTTGCTGACCGCGGACCGGCGCTAGGCGTTCGCAACGACTGGGGGGCGATGGAACTGTTCGCCACTGGATGCGTCACGGTCGATCCGTTTGAGGTGGCGGGGGCGTTGAGGCGAGTGGAGGCGTGAGGAGCGAGGCGAGGGGCGAGAGGCGAGTGGTGATTGGGGTGCAGGTGCAAAGGTTACGAGGCACGCCAGCGCCGAAGCAATCTCCTGTGCGCGAAGAGATTGCTTCGCCTCGCTCGCAACGACACTGTTCCCTGAGTTATTCGGATCGACTCTTATCCCCTGCCACTCGTTACTTATCGCTCGTCACTCATCACTCGTCACTCATCACTCGTCACTCGTCACTC
>JANXAL010000075.1 GCA_025062325.1 Roseiflexus sp. | reverse complement strand
GGCGGGCATGGCGACGTGGCAGGCGGCGTGGTTGTGGCGCGCACCAGCTTGGTGCGTGATACCCTGCGCCGTCAGGCACGATTGCTGGGCGCCACGCTGGGACCATTCGAGGCGTATCAGATTCTGCGTGGCTTGAAGACGCTGGCGTTGCGCGTGCGTCAGCAATGCCATTCTGCGGCTGAGATTGCTGCGTGGCTGGCGAGTCATCCGGCAGTCGCGTCGGTGTGCTATCCAGGGCTTGATACCCATCCCCAACACGCACTGGCGACGGAAGCATTTAGCGGATTGTACGGGGCGTTGGTGACTTTCGAGTTGCGGGGGGCGACCCGCGAAACATTGCCGCGCTTCTTCAATGCGTTGCGGCTGATTCTGCCTGCGACAACCCTAGGGGATATCTATACCCTGGCGAGTGCGCCTGCTGTCGCGTCGCACCGTGATTTGACCCCGGAACAGCGGGCGGAACGCGGCATTAGCGATGCCACGGTGCGTCTCTCGATCGGCATCGAAGATGTTGCCGACATTATTGCGGACTTGCGGCAGGCGTTGGATGCGATGAGCAGCAGCGAATAAGCGAATGCGCCAGCGAATGCGGCAACGAATGGGGCAGCAAATGGGGCAGCGAATAGGCGAATGCGTTATCTCTACCCCCTCTGTGGCTCCGTGATTTTGCTATTGAACAACGAATGCGCCAGCGGGTAAACGAAAGCGGCAGCGAAACAACAGATTGCTATAGGGAATAAACGCATCTACCCGCCTCACAGTGAACGGTGCGGCGCTATTGACCTGACCTGAGACGTCGGAGTTCCTCTTCAAGAGCGCGCAGGCGCGCCTCGGCTTCCTGCCGCGCCCGCGCCTCGGCTTCCTGCCGCGCCCGCGCCTCGGCGGCTCGCGCCTCGGCTTCCTGCCGCGCCCGCGCCTCAGCCTCCGCTGCCTGACGCACGACCGTCACATAGTCATCGAATGCCACGCCCCGTTCATCATAACAGACGACGTGGTCGCCTTCCACCCCCAGCCACAGGTTAGCAATCGCCAGATGCACCCGCCCCGCCGCGTCTGGCGATCGCAGTCGATACACGCCCGCTTCCAATCGGTAATTGAGCAGGCGCAACTGTCGATCGCCACCCCGACCTATGTCATCTACAATGACATATTGCGCCACTCCTGCCCGTGCATAGTGCTCTACCTTGATCTCCAGGTCATTCGTCCGCGTCTCTGGCGAGGTGATTTCGATGATCAGCGCCGGACGCACCCCCTCGACCGCCACCTCGAACGTGCTCCAGTTGCGACGCTCGCGAATGCCTGGGATGACCATCACGTCCGGTCCGTGCGCGCGCAAGTCGGGAACATCCCAGGCGATGCGCACATCACTCAGCACAATCGCAATGCCAGACGGCTCCAGGCGCGCGCGCAGCACCTCGGTCAGATACATGCGGTCGGTCTCATGGCGGTCGCTGTGCACGATGAAGTCTCCCACCTCAGGGTGCAGCACATCTTCCAGGGTAAGCGGAACCTGCTCCAGGTGATGAGGATTCTCAGGCGTCGGACGCAGTACAAGGCGCCAACCATAACGGAACGGATCCTCGGCAGGCGCATTGGTCTGCGGCGGGTTGACAGCGGTCTGCGTCACGGGAGTTCCTCCTCACAGTGCGTTGATCCTCTTATGGGGCAAAGCACGAATGCTAAACAACGCTGTTTCGTTCTATTGTAGCACGTATGACCTTTCACCTACAGCCTCACGTCACCTGCTTCACCTGTCGAAACTCCTCGCGATCCCACGCGCGCTCCTCAAGGATGTGCAGCATGCGGTCAACTGCGTCCCAGACATCGACGAAGCGCAGATAGAGCGGCGCGAATCCGAAGCGCACAATGTCTGGCGAGCGGAAGTCGCCAATGACTCCTGCGGCGATCAGCGCCTGCATCAGCGCGTATCCCTGCGGATGACGAAAACTGACCTGACTGCCGCGCAGGGCGTGGTCGCGCGGGGTGATCAGTTCCAGTCCATACCCGGCGCAGCGCATCTCGACAAGCTGGATGAACAGGTCGGTCAGCGCCAGCGATTTCGCCCGCACCTGCTGCATATCGGCTTCGAGCAGCAGATCAATGCCGCATTCGAGCGCCAGCATACTGAGGATCGGCGGTGTGCCGCACAGGTAGCGCCCGATCCCCGGCGCAGGCTCGTATACCGGATCGAAGGCAAAGGGCTCGGCGTGCCCCATCCACCCGGAAAGCGGTTGACTGAACGCCGGTTGCCATCGGCGCGCAACGAACAGATAGGCAGGCGCGCCAGGACCGCCGTTGAGGTACTTGTAGCCGCACCCGACCGCAAAATCGACGCCAGCGCCGTTCAGATCCACCGGAACCGCCCCCGCCGAGTGCGCCAGGTCCCACAGCGTCAGCGCGCCGCAGGCATGCGCCTGGTGCGTCAGATGCGCCAGGTCGTACATGCGCCCGGTCTTGTAGTTCACGTGGGTCAGCAGCAGCACCGCAACCTGATCGTTCAGATGCTTCTCGATCCGCTCTCCTTCCACCAACCGCAGTTCGTGAACGCCGCCAAGATGCCGGATCAACCCCTGCGCGATGTAGAGATCGGTCGGAAAGTTATCCGGCGTCGAGAGGATCGCGCGCCGATCCGGGTTCAACGCCAGCGCCGCCGCCAGCGTTTTGAACAGGTTCACCGAGGTCGAGTCGGCGCAGATCACCTCGTCCGGGTGCGCGCCGATCAATCGGGCGATCTTGCCGCCAATGCGCGCCGGTGCATTGATCCAGTCGCACGCCGTCCATCCTCTGATCAGCATGCGCCCCCATTCCTCCTGAACGACCTGCTGCATCCGCTCGACGGTGCGCTTCGGCAGCGGACCGAGCGAGTTGCCGTCCAGGTAGATGAGATCGTCGGGCATATGGAAGAGATCGCGAAAACGCGCCAGCGGATCGGCGGCATCGCGCGCGATGAGCGCGGTACGGGAAACCGGGACATCATACCCCATAGCGATCTCCTTCCTGGCGTCTCCGATGGCTTTCTGGCAGTCTTCGAGCCGTGTATCCGTTCTCGCCTGGTCCAACCCGCGCAGGTGGACTGTGCAGCGACAGCCTGCGGCTTATGAGATCAAGAAATGAATTCGGTAAACCCGTGCTACCGATCTGCGCGTCCTTTGAGCTGCGGGCTAAAGCCCTCGCTCAGGACGTAGAAGCCCTGCGGGGGCTTTCACGATCTCAGCCAGAGCTTTAGCCCGCAGCGTTCCGATGCAATGCAAAGCAGTAAAAGTGGACGGCATTATAGCATAGAAAATGTGTATACCATGTGTTGGTCTATTTTCTCTGTTTTATCTTGACAAATCGATTTTATTAGCATATGCTAACATTGTAGGTTTGAAATGTCGCTATCATCAGGGTTGACGCCTCGATCAAGCAGACTGCGCAACCCCGGCAAGGAGAGCATATGGTGCGCCCATTGCGTTTGCTGGTGATCATTCTGCCCATTCTATGGGCGCTTGCCGCCTGCAGTCAGGCGCCGCCCGCCCCGCCTCCAACGCCGACTGCCGCTGCTACCGCCGACCTCAGCGGCATCAAAGAGTATCTGCTCGGGCAGACACGCGCGCTGACCGCCGCAGCTGCCGAACTTCAGGCGTCATCTGATCGCTACTATGCGCTGGCGAAGGAAACGAACTTCGATTACAACGCGCTGTGGACCACGCGCAGGCAGGAGGCCATTGCCGCAATCGAAGCCGCTCGCGCCGCCTGGATCAAGGCCAGCCCAATCTACGAGAAGATGGAAGGGATTGTCGCTGGCACTCCCAGCCTCTCGCAGTTCGATGTCGATCTCGATGCTGGCGCGGCTGGCGACGAGGACCCCAACAACGCCGTGTCGTTCGATCTGATGCTCCCCGATGGACGAACGCTCCCTAAGCCGGGCAACCTCTTCGGCGTGACCGAAGGTACGCTCTGGGGAACCGAACCGGCGTTCGCGTCGGGAGTCGCTGCGGATTGGAATGGAAATGGCGCTATCGAGTTCGGCGAGACGCTGCCTGATGCCAACGTGCTCAAGGCGGGCGTTGATATGCTGACGCAAATGGCGAATGACCTGCACGCAGCGGCAGAGGCATGGACGCCGACTGAGTCGGACGCTTTTACGGCGCTGGTCGTCATGGTTCCCACGATGAGCGAATACTTTGCGTCCTGGCGCGACTCGCGCTTTGTCTTGGGCGATGCGTCGACGCAGCGCGATTTCAATGTCATTTCGCGCCTCGCCGATATTCAGGACATTCTTGGCGGACTAGAAATTGTCTATGCGCAAGTGCGTCCGCGCGTCGAGTCGGTTGATCCGGCGCAGGCGGAACAGATTGCAGCGGGGCTGCGCGATCTGAAGGCGTTCGTCGCCGACATCTACGCTCAGGAGCAGAATGGCAGGCGTTTTACTCCCGAAGAGGCTGATACGCTCGGCGCCGAGGCGCAAAACCGCGCGACGGCGATCACCGGTCAGATCAGTCAGGTCGCTGGCGTCCTGGGAGTGAAGATTGCCGAGTGATAGAGGCTGCCTTATGTGCTCATCAATGCGCTTTGCGATAGCATTCCTTCTGATCTTCTTCTTCCTGACGCCCTCAGCGGCGCCAGCGCAGTCGCCCGCTCCCGGTCGGACGGCTGAACTGATCCGCGCGGTGCTCGTCCAGATCCAGTTGCAGATGCGCGACGATCCGGCGGGCGCGCGCGCGCCTGGCGGAGGCGCATGATGCTTACGCCTCCATGTCACCAACTATCGCCAGGTACGCACCAGACGCCGATGCGCGCGCGCGCGCCGGGTTTACAGACGCGGAACAGGCGCTCACAACTGGTGATGCTCCCGCGTTCGCCGTCGCTCGTTCTCATATATGGATGGCAATCCTGGCTGGCGGGTATGATGTCGTGGTCGGTTCACTGCGCGCAGAGGATGCCAGGACAGCGCAACAGTGGTTGGCAGTGCGCGAGTTTCGCCACGCCACGCGCTTCTCGCGCCCGAATGCCGATGCTGCCCGTGCTGTACATGATGCCGCCACGCAGGCCATTCCGGCTGCCGATGCAATCCCGGCAGTTCAGGCGGATCTGCTCGATACCTATCAGGCGCGCCTGAACGAGGCGTTGCAGACCCTGAGCGCCGCCGATCAGCGGGGTTTCGCCAGCCGGCGCGCCGAAGCGGCGGCGCTCGCCGAAGGGTATTTCGCAATCCTCGCGCCGGTGTATGCCGAACAGCGCGGCAATGCCGCCGCCGATGCCGCACGCACAGCGTTCGCTCGACTGCGGCAGGCGGCACAGGCAGGCGACGATCTTGCCGTTCCTCTGGACGCCGTTCAACAGGCGCTGCGCGGATTCCGGGCAGCGCCGCTCAGCCCGGCGGAGCAGAAGCGGCGCACGGGTCAGATGCTGCGTTTTCTGCAGCTTGTGCCGATTGAGTACGAACGCGGTGTGCGCAACGGTCAGGTGACGATCGACCTCGAAATCCGCGAAGCGATCACGTTCCACGCTGGCGCCTTCGCCGCTTTTACCGACCTGCGCGATCTCCTGGAGCAGCGTGATGCTGCGTTGACAGAGCGCGTCGCCGGACAGTTCGGCGCCCTCGGCGCGATGCTCGCCAATGCCGGCAACCGCAGCGCCGTCGCCGACCCGGAAGCGGTGAGAACCTCAACAACCGCCCTGCTCACTGATCTCGCCACGCTCCTGCCACAGGAATGGCAGAAGCAGGACAGCGGCGCCGATTTCGATGTCATCCGCACGGCGCTCGATCAGATGGAGCAGGCGGTTCGGGCTGGCGAGTACGAACTGGCGGAGTCGGCGCGCCTGGAAGCCTACGCAATTATGGAGATCGGTCCCGAAGTCAAACTGATCGCGTTTGCGCCGCAGTATAAGCCGGTTATCGAAGGGTATTTCTGGTACGGTCAGGGAGAGCGCAAAGGTCTGGCGTATCTGATCGAACGGCGCGCTGCGCCTGCCGAGATCGCCGCCACGCGCGCCGCGCTCGATCAGGCGCTGGCAGAAGCCGAACAGGCGCTGGCGGGGAAAAACGCACCGGGCGCCATCGCAACCAATGCAGCGGTCATTGTCTTCCGCGAGGGGCTGGAAGCCGTCCTCATCCTGGCATCATTGATGGGCAGTCTCAAGGTCGGCGCACAGCGCCGTTTTCGGACACCGCTCTGGATTGGCACGGCGCTGGCGCTGGGCGCCACTGTGGCGACCTGGGTGCTGGCTCAGGGGGCGCTGATGGCGATGGCGCGCTTCGGCGAAACGCTGGAAGCGATTGTGTCGCTGATCGCAATTGCGGTGCTGCTGCTGATTACGAACTGGTTCTTCCACGATGTGTACTGGAAGGACTGGATGGCAAGCTTCCATCAACAGAAGAAGCGCATTCTCAGCGGTCAGGCAGGGCAGTGGCTTGGACTGATTACGCTTGGTTTCGCCAGCATCTACCGCGAAGGGTTTGAAACCGTGCTGTTTTTGCAGGCGTTGACCCTTGAAGGCGATATGACGGTCGTTTTCGCCGGTGTGGCGATTGGGCTGCTGCTCACGCTGCTGGTCGGTCTGGCAGTGTTCGTCATGCAGGCGAAACTGCCGCACAAGAAGATGCTGATCGTCACCGGTGTGCTCATCGGCGCCGTGCTGCTCCAGATGGTCGGCAACACGGTCAACGTCCTGCAGGTGATCGGCTGGCTGCCGATCCATCCGATCCGCTGGCTGGAGTTGCCGTACTGGACGGGGTTCTGGTTCGGGCTGTATCCGACGTGGGAAGGCATCGGATTCCAGGCGGCGGCGGCGATCTTCGTGATCGGCAGTTACTATCTGGCGGAGTACATGCAGCGACGCGAGCGCCGGATGGCGCTGGCTGCGAGCGCCGCATCGAACCCCGTTCGCAAAGCGTGAGGAGATACCCATGCCCGGCGAAACCCCAGTTGACTGGATCACACTCCTTCAGATCGCACTTGCGCTGGGCATTCTTTCCCTGTGCTGCTGGCTTATCGGCGTGACCGCCGCTGCACGCATCCAGGCGCGCCGCCAGCGTCGCTCGA
>JANXAL010000116.1 GCA_025062325.1 Roseiflexus sp. | reverse complement strand
TCTCCCGACCTGGAGCGCTGGCTGCGTGAGGAGCGTCAGGCATACGCAGATGCCGTTAGAACCCTGGGAGTGATGGCGCTGATCGTCAATGCACTTGAAAATCCCGCACAGCCTGACGCATCGTTTGGCGGTGCAATGGTCATCAGTCCGCGCGGCGACATCCTCGGGGAGTCGCCGCACGGCACAGATGAGGCGTTGATCTTCGAGATTCAGTTGTTCGTCTGTTGCTCTTTCTCCGCCATCTCCGCCGCTTGGCGTTCCAGCCAGGCGCGGATCTTTTCCTCCGCCAGCGGATCCCACTGACCGGTGCGGATCAGCCAGTCGATAATCGCGCCTTCGACGTAGTGCTGCCGGTCATCGATCAGGTGCGCGGCGCGTTCTGCAGCATGCTGCCAGTCACGGATCGGCATAGTCCACCTCCTTCTATGATGTGCATTGTCAGACGCCAGTTGGCAGCTCTTCCACCTGCTCCGGGCTGACCGCGTGACCGTTCACCGGCTGCCAGCGGTCTGCGAGTTTCTTCATCACCTCTGGAAGGGTGGTGTATTCCATCTCCTCCATCGGCAGGCGGTGCGGCTCGAACGGACCGTGACGGCGCAGGTGGTCGGCGATGACATTGCACAGCCGCCGCACTTCGTCGAAACTGGGATCGTCGAACATATCACGCGGTCCGATCAGCCGTCCATCAGCGACCTGGAACCCCAGCGCAATCACCCGCGGGGGCCCGTCGAAGCGCCCCGGATGGGCATCAGCGACGCGGCAGGGCATCAGCGGACCGTAGTGCGATCCACGCATCCATCCCTCGACGATGTGCGGCATTGTGAATGGCTCCAGCACCTCGCCGACTGCCGGGAACTCACCTTGCGCCCGCACGATGCAGACCGGGTCGTCCTTCCCGACGTAGCGCCCGGCAATCAGCGCCAGTCGCTGCGTGGACGATACAGCGCCAATCGCGCCGGTGCTCTTCGCGGTCACGCTTTCCACCACGTAGCGCCCTGGTGCGCCGATGAACACTAGCAGGTCGTACATCTCCTCCGGCGTGCTGAGGGTGATTGTTTCACCCTTACGAACATCGAGCACACGGAAGCGGAATCCTTCGTGCATTGCCGGGGAAATTACCAGACCTGCCGTATTGAAGGGATCGGCGAACATGCGGAAAAGCGGCAGGTTCCATGCGCCAGCGCTGGTTTTGTCGGCGAAGAACACAATAATCGGCTCGGACGGGCGCTCAACGATGGTCATCTCAGCGATGCCCGGACCCATACCGCGCACATTGCCGGAAAATGCATCCTTCAGCAGGTCCTGCCCGGCGCCATACAGTTTCAGTTCCTTCGCCACGCGCGTGCAGAGATCGAACACATCCCAGGCAAGACGATGGATCTCGCGGTTATCAACGCCCAGGCGATGGGTCATAATCAATCCCAGATCGTCGCCGCACGCGGTAACGTGGAAATCAATCAGAAGACCGTGGCGACGTGCAATCTCCAGTTGCCGCCCCGCCTCGTCTTTCAACGCCGGATGGATTGCCGAATGCCCGACGAACCCGCCAACATCAGCCTTGATGCAGCTGATCGTCAATTCCGCTGCCATGGCGGCGCCTCCTTCCTGTGCGGGCAATTGGCGCGTGGAGCTGAACATGCGAGGAGTGCGAGAAGATAAAGAAACACGCGCCGTAGTGCCCGCGCCACGAACGACGCAGGAGTCAGCGCGTGTTGAGTTCAGAAGATGTGCGCGACCCCATTGTCGGCAGCACACACGGCGAACGACGAACCGTTCACCCTATAGCCTATCTGATTAGACGAATGTGCGACGTGATGGTTGCATAACAGGGGGTGACGGTTGCGTAACCCTGGGCAGGGGGCAAGAGCGAGAGACGAGAGGGATTGCAAAGTACAGGCTGCGCAGGTAGAGACAGCGCGATGCACTGTCTTCGGTTGCCGCCAGCAACCCAGGAACGTTGCACGTGGAAAGGTGAGAAGCAGGGGCGCGGCGGCGCGCCCGCCCGCGCGATGCGGCGTATGCGTCGTGGCCAGTCGGATGCGCCATCGCCCGTAGGGGCGCGGCGCTGCCGCGCCCGCAGACATCCGGGCAGCCCCCAGACAACCATTACCCGGATTGATGTCTCACCAGGATCAGCGCCGCGATCGACATCGCCAGCAGCGGAATGTGCAATACGCCCATCCACCACATGGCAGGATCGAAAAACGACGTCATATTGATCAGACCGTAGAGCAGCGCATTGAACGCGGTGATCCTGTACGCAAGCGGCGGCACATTCGGCAGCGCAATGGTCAGCAAAAACAGAAACACCGGCGTCGTCAGACAGTACGACAGACCATAGGTCGGTGAGGTGAGCAGCAGCATTGGGTTGAAATCAGGGCGGACGACGCCATCGATCACCGCTGCTGGCGACCAGAACGCCAGCAGCGCCAGCGGCATCAGCGCATAGTGGCGCCAGTCGAGATGAGCGAATGAAATGCTGAGACGGTTCTGGAGCGCCACAACCAGCCAGATGACTCCCAGCAGCGCACAGGCGACCACATTGCCTGTGTGTACGACATATCCATAGGTTTCTGTCACATTCTGTCCCTGCACCCAGCCGATGATCAGGTAGTTCAACCCCATGTACGCCGCCAGCGTGCGTCCGGCTCGTGCAGGGCGCCAGGCGATCAGCGCGATCAGCGCAACAGTCGCAAGGTGGAATAGCGGCGCAAGTGCGGTATATGGCTCAGGATGGCTGGTGGCAACCATCAGTTCCCGAATAACGTTCGAGGTCTCCTGTGGCGCATATGGTTTTTCGGCATATGGCGGCAGGAAGAAGATAATTACCAGCAAGGCATACACAAGCGGATACACCCATCGCTGGGTATGCGGTTTCGCGGCAGTGCGACTGGCAAACATAGAAAAACCTCTCTTTTGAGCCTGTTCAATTATTAGGCATCAGGTGTCATTGCAAGCGAAGGGAATCAATCTCTCCGCGTGATGACGCACGATGTCATTGCCAGCGTAGCACAGCAGCATAGGTGTGTGGATTGAGGTATCGTCGGTGTTGCTGGCGATTCGTAAACCGGGCGGCTGGAGATAGAACCACAGAGACACAGAGAGCACAGAGGACGTTCTATCTTCTCTTCAACCTGACAGGATGTAATGCGTAACCCGCAGCGATCTCGCGCTACACGGATGTCTACGGCCGCGGCGGCGCGCCCCTACGGATGACCGCGTGGCGATCCGCCCGCTGATGACCGTCGCCGACGCCAGGCGCGCTGCCGGGGTGTGGTCTGCGGGCGCGGCGCTGCAATCTCCCTATGCGCAACCCGCCTTCAACCTTCCCACCTTCTCACATGCGACGTGCGACGCTGCGAGACGTTGCAGTGCAACGTCTCTACCTGCAACCTTCCCACCTGTAACCTTCCTAATCTCCAACCCCTCTCGCCTCTCGCCTCTTGCCTCTTACCTTCGTATAAACAAACCGCCACTCTGCCATCCCCAAAAACCAGGTATACTGAACGTAAACACCGGTGCAGCGTTGAACAGGGCTGTTCGTGAAAGGAGGCGACGATGAAGCCGCCTGCCAGCCGTCCCTACCGCCATCCCGACGATCTCCGGTCGGTTATCGACCTGATCCTTGCCTGCCGCGCTGAGGATCGCATCGATCCCTGGCCCCCCGTACACGACATTCGCACCCGCCTTGGCGCCAGTGATGATGCCCGATTATGGATTGACGAGCGCGACCGTCCCGTGGCATTCGCCATGATCTGGGAAGGCAATGTGTTTCTCTACTTCGCCCTGCCATGCGCCCGCGACGAGACGCTTGAAGCGCAAGCGATCGCGTGGGCGACGGCGCAGACGCGCGCCAGCGCAGAGCAGCATGGCGAGCGCGCTGTCCTCTGCGTCCCCGTGCGCGACGACGACCCGTACCGCGTGGCGTTGCTGGCACGCACCGGTCTGCGCCGCGAGGAGTGGCACATGATCCGCATGCGCCGCTGGCTCCATCTCCCAATCGCCGATCCTCCCATTCCTCCCGGTTTCGCGCTGCGCTCGGTCGCGGGCGAGTCTGAAGCGCCAGCGCTTGTTGATCTTCATCATGCCGCATTTGCAACTGCATCTGAAACGGTTGCTGAGCGGGTGAACTGGATGCGCAGCCCCGCTTATGATTCGCGCCTTGACGTTGTGGCAGTCGCCCCAGACGGCTCACTGGCGGCATTCTGCCGCTGTTCACTCTGCGCCGAAGAGAACGCGCGTCTTGGGTTCGCCAGCGCATGGGTCGATCTGATCGGCGTGCACCCCGCCTATCGGCATCGAGGGCTTGGGCGATCGCTGCTCCTGCTCGCGCTCCGAAATATGCGTGATATGGGGCTGACCCAGGCGCTGCTCAGCGTCGGCAGTTGGAACACGCTGGCGCAGCGCCTGTTCGAGTCGTGCGGATTCTGTGTCGTCTGTCGCGTCTTCTGGCATGTCTACGATGAGGAGATGGAGATGGCGATATAATGGCATAATCAGGCGCTGCAGTAATCTCTCACGGCGCTTGACCCGAAGGGTTGCTCAGAGTCTGAATGACGCGAAGATACAGGGGGTGGAATGATTTCAGACGAGATTATAACAGTTGACCGCCTGCCTCCTGCGGATATCACCCTGCCGGTTCACGGACGCATCGTGCGACCAGAGCGGGCGCTGATCGATCAGTTGCGCGATGTAAGCAGCGCGACAGCAAGTGCGACTCTGTACAAAATGGGTGTGCAACGCACCTTTATCTGCGGCCCGCTGCCGCGCACTCCTGGTCGTCGGGTTGTCGGTCCGGCAGTGACGCTTCAGTTCATGCCGCAGCGGGAGGATGTCCCTTCCGGGATGGGACCGGAACACGCAGAGAAGAGCAGCGCGTTGTGGATGGTCTTCGAGACGATTGAACCAGGTGATGTGCTGGTGGTGCAAGCGTTCGGCGATCCTTCCACTGGCTGCGTCGGGGAGATGCTGACGACCTGTTTCAAAGGGCGCGGCGGCGCAGGCATGGTCGTTGACGGGTGTGTGCGTGATTGGGCGCGCATTCGGGAACTAGACGTGCCGCTCTGGTCGGTCGGGTTTACGCCGAACTATGCAACTCAGGCGGGATTGATGCCGTGGGGATACAACGTGCCAGTGGCATGTGGCGGCGTGCTGGTCTTGCCAGGCGACATCATCATTGCCGATGACGATGGCGCGGTGGTCGTTCCGCAGCAATTGGCGAGCGAAGTGGTGCGAGTAGCGCGTCACCATGCCGAATGGGAAGAGTTCAGCCGCCTGAAACTGGCGCAGGGCGGATCACTGCAGGTCTACTACCCGTTGAGCGAGGAGGGTCGCCGCGAGTACGAAGCATGGCGCAGGCAGCAGAGCGAAGGCGCAGAGGTTGAAGGTTAGAGGTGCGAGGGTGGCAAGTGGTCGTGCGTCGGGGCGCGCGGGTGGCGCACCTGTAGGGGCACGCCGCTGGCGGGCCCATCGGAGGCCGGTGGCGCGTCGGGGCGCGCGGGCGGCTGCCGGGAGCCCTGGTGGCGCGCCCGGTTGCATTGCAACGACGCCGCTGCGATCGCAATTGCACATTGAACGTTTTCGATCACGCAAGGTCGCGAAGACACAAAGGGTTGAGGGTGTAAGTAGGAAGGTTGCGCGCTGCATATTGTACATTGAATGTGGGAAGGTCGCAGGTTAGGGGTGGAAAGTTGAACGTGAGAAGGTTGCAAGCGGCTCGCTCTCAGCCCTTGGTGGCTGTGTGGCGAGTCTGCAGGCGTGAATAGTGGACTGCACAAATGTAGGAAGCGTAAGGTTAAGGCAAGCGATCTAACCCCTACCCCCTAACTTCTAACCCCTAAGAAACCGCATCTCATTGAACGCCGCTCCCGCAATGCGACCTCGCTCATCGAGGCGCGCCGATTTGCCGCTGACTTTCCACTCGCTGCTGAAGTTGCCAAGCCCGCCGATGAGGTGCGGCGTTCCGTGCGCATCGAAGGTCGCGTAGATCATGAAGCGGGCGTGTGCGTCAATAGGCTGCAACGTATGTGTTGCCCACGGCAGGCACACATCGACCGGATATGTCGCGTCCACGTAACGCTGGACGATCCACGGTTCGCCCTGCGCCAGTCGTTCCTTCACAAAAGCAAGCGTTTTCTGCGCTACACTGCGCGAGCCATTGAGTCGCAGCACGCCGCGCCCCTGGCTGTAGTATGCGCCGCTGCCGCTCCCGCACTTCAGCACCAGCAGACGCCGGGCAGCCGTTGAAAGATCGGCGAGATCGTCGATAGTTCGGACTGCGCGCAGTTGCTGTCCAATGGCTTCTGGGACGCCAGTGGCCAGTGCGGTGAGATCGATTGTCTCGCCGTGCATCAATGCGACTGCGCCGAAGAGCGCGCGCAGCCGGTCGTCGAAGAGATGGGCATAGTCTGGCATGAAGGGCAGCGCCATGCCCCACTTCTGGCGGTAGACGTAGTTGAGCGGCGTCTCAATCCAGAGCCTGCCATCAACCGCAGCCCGCGCCAGGCGAACAATCATGGCAGGCGCAATCACCGGCAAGAGTTCCTGCGCGTACAGGAAATTGACAGGCAACAACCTGCCTTTGTCGGCAACCATGAATCTGCCGTTGCGCTCAATGATCCGCTGCGCTCCTTCGCGTCGATCAAAGACGATGTAGCGCATGCCCTGCCCGTCGCAGGCGCGTCGCAGATAGTGCTCGCCGCGGTACCAGACGGATCGGACTGGGTTGACCGCAACCGGGTCATCGCCGCTGCACTGTCTGATCATCTCGCGGAATGAACCTGCCAGGTTGCCGGGCATCCCGGCAGTTGCGGGAACGGTTGCTGCGTGAACGTCGTGAATGCCGGAAAACAGTCCCAGCCCGCCCGATTTCCATTGCACCTCGGCAACCGCGCGCTGCGGACCGATCGCGATGTAGTCAACTCGGCAAAAGCGTGGCGTGAGTCCGGCGGTGAGCGTCGTGCGTTGCGCCTGAATTTCTTCGGGGGAGAGACCGTATTCGCACAGCCGGGCGATCCAGCGCGGCGCCTCGCCAGCCAGCGACGCGCGGTACAGATCGTTCCAGGCGCGGTAGAATTGCCAGAGCAGCGCCAGGTCGTCGACAAGCGCCGTAGTCGCAGCGGGATCGACCACGCACGATGATGGAGTAATTAACGACGCATAGGTATCACCTGAGCCATAGATCAGACCGCTGGCGGTCAGGGCGCTGGCCAGTTCATCTGCCACGCAATCAGGATGACGTACAATTGTTATCGAACCCATCATCTACAGATCGAACGCACGCAGCCACAGTTCCAGGGTGATAAGCAACCAGATGAACTGCCCATGGCGCCGCCAGACAAGACCGCGGCGGCGCATCCAGTCGCGCACTACCTGTTCGCGGAACAAACCCCGCGTCCGTGCTGCTGGTCCTAGCAGCAGGTCATTTGCCAGATCGCGCAGCGGACCGTGCAGCCAGTACTGCACTGGCATCAGCATGCCACTCTTCGGACGTTGCAGAATGGTTGGCGGCAGGAGATCGCGCACGGCCTGTTTCAGAACCCATTTTTCATGCACACCGCGCAGTTTGAGCGCAGGGGGTATGGCAAAGGCCGCATCAACCAGGGGGAACGCGAAGAGCGGCGAACGTCCTTCGACACCGCTCGCGGTCGTCATCCGCTCGACCTTCGGCAGAATATGGTGCGCGCCTTTCGTGCGCAGATTGGTATAGAGCAGACGATTCAGGAACGACGTCATCCGCGGCGATTCGAGGTACGGCTGCACGTGGCGCTCTAGCGGCGGCGCATCACGTAGAGCGTCGAGCACATCGGCGGTGAGCAGACGCTCAAGCTGATCGTAGCACTTCTGATACGAGCGCAAATAGGCGCTGGCGCGCGCCGCCGGGTCAGGATCGTTGCGGTGGAACTCGAAGGCGAGCATCGGCTGGTTCTTGGGACCGCCAAACACCGGGTCGCCTCCTTCGCCGTTCAGAATGACCGACAGACCATCACGCGCTGCGGCGCGCGCCAGGAGCAGATTCGGCGTCGTCAGCGGGTCGCCGACCGGGCAATCGAGCAGCGCCACCGTTTCTGCCAGATGATCGGCGATGGTCGTTCCATCGAACGTTAGCACGGTGTGCTCAGTGCCACAGTGCGCGGCGACCAGACCGGAGTACGCCAGTTCGTTGGGGAATTCCTCACCGAAGTTGATCGCATACGTGCGCACTGGTCGGTCATGCAGCCGTGCCGCCAGGGCAGTGACCAGGCTGCTATCGATGCCGCCAGAGAGGAAGACGCCGACCGGTTGCCCGGCGGGCAGACGCGCAGCGACCACCTGTTCGAGCAGATCGCGCAAGCGCCGGGCGTATGCTTCCGCCGGAAGCGTGTCGTCCCACTTATCCTCGCGCGGTTCCCAGAACACCTCTTCATGGCAGGCGCCGCTGGCGCACAAACGGAGACAGCGTCCCGGAAGCATTTCAGAGACGCCGTCGATCAACGTTTCGCTTCCTGGAAGGTAGGCGAAGGTCAGGAAGGCGCGCACCGCGTTCAGATTGAGACGGGCATTCAAACGGGGCCAGGCGCGCAGCGCGTGCAGCGACGCCGACGCTGCCCAGTGGTCGCCAGCGCGTGCATAGAAGAGCGTGCGCGTTCCGACGTGATCGCGCACCAGCACCAGGTCGTCCCCGTCAAGGATAGCGAGCGCGAACATTCCATCAGCGGCAGCGAAGCCGCGCGGGCCGTGCCGGGCGTACAAGTGCAAAAGAATCGCGCCGTCGGCGCAATCGCCCGGCAGGGCGACGCCGTCGCGCATCAGCATGTTGAGAAGTTCCCTGCGATTGAACAGCGTAACGGCGCCAACCGCAACCAGATGATCAGTGCAGAAAACATTCGTATGGCAACCGTCAGGAAGCGCGCCGAGCGCCGCACAATGATTGGATGCAATAGGCGTTGCGCCCATTGCCGCAAGATCGTGTTCTGCTCCCTCGGCAGTCAGCGCCGCACACAACCAGCCGCTCATCCGAAATCCCCCACATCTCCAGCGTCGCCGCCATCGAACGGCGAACCGTCGCCACCCCAACTGCCGCCGTCGAACGAAGAACCGTCGCCACCCCAGTCGCCGCCGTCGAACGAAGAACTGTCGCCACCCCAGCTACCACTGTCGGATGTGGCGCCCTCTGTGACCGGCTCGGGCTGATCCCAATCACTGTCGCTGTCGCCGCTGTCCCACTCCGAGCCGCCTCCCCATCCGCCGCTGCTGCCGATCTGTTGCTTTTGTTGCAGCATCTTCTGGCGTAGCATCTCTTCCTCTTCAGGGCTCAGATACTCCGGCGGCAACACCAGCGAACCGAGCAGAAATCCCGCTCCCATGCTCGTCAAGATCGCGCCGACCCGTCCGCCAAAGGATGTTTGATTGACGGTCAATACCTGCCCGCGATGCCAGAGGGTGCGACCGTACCCCTGCTCACGCGCATAAATGACCTGCCCCTGATTGAACGTGCGCTTGAGGATCCCGTCGCCGAGCAGTTCATCGATCCCGGCATAGCCCTGGTTGTCGCGCCACTCGACCCGACCATCTGGCAGGCGACGACGCCATTCCTGCCGTCCGTCGCTGAAGACGCGGCGCACACTGCCATCCGCAAGCAGTTCGTCTTGATATGTTATCACCCTCGGATTCAGTGTCACGGGCATCTCTCCTGCTACTCAGGCCAGCTCATGTAACCGGTTTGGCGCCATCGGCGCAGATTGGAGAACCAGGACTCGCGGCGCTGCGCTGGTCGGACGACACGATGAAGAGTGCGCAGCAGCGTCACCGGGCGCAGCGCAGCGACTTCAGCGCGATAACCAGCGCGCAGCCAGGCGCGTTCGATCAGGTTGAGCGACGCGGGAAGACGGTCTACAGGCTCAGGGCGGCGTATGGCGAATAGATGGCGGCGCAGCGCGTGCATCGGAGTCAATCCTAACGCGCGCACCCGGAAGCCGCGCGGCAGATCAAGCAGCGTCGCAGCAGCGGCGGCAAAGCGCAATCCCTCCAGGCTGGCATCGTGCAGCAGCAAAATGCGTGGCGCAGAACCGCGCATTAGCATGGCGACCAGCGCGTCCGGCAGCGGCGACGCTTCTTCCAGCGACAGGATCGCACAGGACATTTCCATGTGCAAAAAGTTGGCACGCAACATCCGGGCAATAGTCGCATCCTGACAGACGAGCGCATACGCCAATCCGTAGTCGTAGAGGTCCGGCTCGCGATCATTGAGCGCTATAGAGGGTGGTACGTCGTCGGGAAGCAGACCAGGCGGATCGCCGTGGTTCGCGCGATACACGGCAAGCGCTTCGTTGAATGCGTTCTCCGTCAGTGGCGGCGTGAGCGTGAAGGGCAACCGCCGCACAAGAAATGGAACCACCGTCAGCAGCGATGCGCTCATTGCTCCGATCCAGAGCGGATGCGGACGGCGCAGCGCAAGGGTCAGCGATGATCCAGCGACGGCAGTCACTCGACCGGCAGCGGCCACGACGCGCGATTGCGGCAACAGGGTTCGGCAGACCTCGTAGTAGAGCTGGCGACGGGTGTAGCGCACCCCGCCCATCCCCGCGCGCGCAATGCTGCGCTCCAGCGCAGCGTCGAGATTGCTGTGGCGCACTCGTGTGCCGAATAACATCACGCCGCTCCTTATCGCTGTGGCCAGGTCATGAACCCAATAGCGCGCGCCTCTGCTTGCGCCTGCGCCTCTGGGTCAACAGTCCGCGCGAGTGCGCCTCGTCCGGCGGCGACCGGCGCCGACGTCAACCGTTCCACTGCCTTGGTCACGACGTTGACCAATCGAGCTGGCGGGATGAAGAGCGCTGATGTGACAAAACCCTGGCGCAGCCATTCGAGTTCTTCGTTCTCCAGGGTCAGTCCGCCCGGCATCCGCACCCGGCGCTCGAGAAGATTGATCAGTTCTTGCGGCGCCTGCTCGCGTTTCCAGGGCAAACGTTGCTGCTTCACATGGCGCGGACGCAACCCCAGGTCGATCACGCGATGGTTCGGTGACAGCCCCCATTTGCCCGGCAACAGCACGGGCAACAGGCACCCGGCAACGCTGGCGTCATGGATCAGGAGCAGCGGCAGCCGCGGGTTCTGGCGTAGCAGCGCAAGAATGCGTTCATCGGCTGCGGAGAACGGTCCATCAGTAGAGAGCAGCGCCAGACCTAGGCGATCCGGCAGTCCATTCGCCCGTAGGCAGTCGAGCACATCAGCGACTGGCGAGGCGAGCACAGCGCGCACCTGCGACGGGTGAAGCTGAGCCCGGCGCAGCGCCGCGATTTCCTGGTCGGTCACCCGTCCGGGCAGAGGTCCATGCACACTTACCCAGGGAATGACGTATGTTGTCTCAAAAGACTCTATCACCGGCAGCAGGCGGCGGTACGGATGAGACGACTTCATCGCCCGATAGTAGAGGCCAACTGCTATCGACCCAATAAGAGCGCCAATACCGAGCGCAACAACAGCCGAAAATAGAGAGCGATCCCTCAGAATGAGGGACAGCGTACACGCGAGAGTAACCAAAAAAACGATGCCAAATATGATAGTAGCGACCACTGCCGATGGTTCAGACCATGAAAACTCCGTCTTGAATATGGACTGCAGTTCGCGCCGGAATACGAAGTACGCCAGTTGCGCCGGTGTGTAGCGGTACGTCCCCCGATGGCTCAAACGGTCAGCGAGGCCGTGCAGCCGCAGGTCGCTCATCTTCAGCATGTTTTCGCGCGGCTCCAGAGCGAATTGCTTCTGGCACTGCGGGCACTTTTTGTCGCGGCGTTCGCGGTATTTCAGTTCGGCTAGGCAATGCGGGCATTTCATTCAGGCGCCTCCCTCCAGCACGCCTGCGAGTCGTCGCAGTAGCATCGCCAGGCGCTCGCGCAGCGACACCTCAACGTGGACTCGATCAACCGCCATTTCCGCTTCGAGCTGCCGCAGCGCCGTCACTAACCGCGCTGCTGCCTCATCGCCGCTGCGTGCCCGTTCTTCCGCCATCGCCGCCGTGATTGCGTAGTCGTCGTGGTCAATGCCCATGCCGGTGTTGGCGATGACCAGCGGCAGCGGATCATCACTGCGGTTGTTGAACGAGTGTGGCATTAACGCCGGAATGTGGAGCAGCGAGCCGGGGATCAATCGCACATGAGCGACTGCTTCGCGTTCGTAATCGTATAACCCGCACGACGCATACCCCATGCTCAACACGAAATGCTCTGCGCCGTGAGCGTGCGGCGTGAAGGCGCTGTGCGGGCGCACAAACCCGAGTTTGTAAGTGGCGTTTGCCGGGTGCTCGTCCGAGGTTTTGGCAGAACCGATCAGGTACTGCGTGTACTGCCCGCTGTCAATGAACCGCAGCATATCGGCGCGATCCTCTGCGCGCCGGGTTGGATCCAGACGGCGAATGCAATTTCTGCTCACAGCATAGACGATACCATCCGGGCTGAAAACATACAGGGTTGCACCGCACGGAAGGGTGGTTCTGAGGCGCTCAAGGTATCTGGCGAAATGCATAGGCGACGATGCTACACCTTGTCAGCTACAATAATGCTACCACGTCGCACTAGATTTGTCATCAAGGGATTGTTAAGGAGTATGAGAATGTGACGACGAGCAGGATGCACTATACGGTGTCTCTGTACAATGTATGTTGAGGAGATCGGTGTGCCTGTTCAGACAACCTGCATGCAGGCACGCGCTCGACCGGCGGCGCTGCTCGACGAAGCGGTCAATAATCGCGATACCGTTATCATTCAGCGCCATGGCGGCGAGGATGCCGCTTTGATAGCCGCTGACAAGTTGCAGAGCCTGCTCGAAACGGTGCATCTGCTCCATTCGCCAGCTAATCCAGAGCGTCTGCTTGCAACGCCTGCGCGGGCGCAACGGCGCAGCGGAACGCCGCAATCCATCGATGACCTGCGCCGTGAGGTCGAGCTTGCCGAGAACGAGTAAGAATCTCCCGACGCAGGGAACGCAGCAAGACGCTGTGTTTCAGCCAGAGTTTCGTGATGATTGCGCTATTGGGTCGAGAAGGACCGGCAAACCCGAATTGCGCATCCTAACATTTATACCAATTGACTATCCTTTGCCAAACGTGCTATACTCCTGACGTACACATTCGTCGTGAGGACTCATTGAAAACCGTGCAAACTCTGCGTGACATGCGAACCGCCCGCTACCCCAGCGCGCTGCGTCCTATGGGGATGTGCATGACATTGCCTGCGGTCTGCGTGTCGCCGGGGTAAGCTGATCTGTACGACAAAACGCAGGCCGTGGGCAGCAAAAGCGCCCACGGCTTTTGTATTGAGGGTTGCATAATCGCCAGATTTCGCCTATCCTTGCACACAGCATAGAAAGTTAGAGGTTCTCTATGCCCGACAACATTTTGGTCGCAGTCGCCTGGCCCTACGCCAACGGTCCGTTTCATGTCGGTCATATTGCGGGCGCCTATTTGCCCGCCGATGTCTTTGCCCGCTACCATCGCCTGCGCGGGAGTCGGACGCTGATGGTCTCCGGCTCCGATTGCCATGGCACGCCAATCACGATTGCTGCCGAGCGCGAGGGCATCTCGCCGCAGGATGTCATCCGGCGCTACCATCCAACCTTCCTCAAAACGTTTCAGGCGCTTGGCATCTCGTTCGACCTGTTTACACAGACCTACACTGACAATCATTACCGGGTGACGACCGACATGTTCCTGCGGTTGCTAGAGAACGGCTACCTTTACAAAGATACAATGGTCGGCTCGTATTCCGAGACGCTGGGACGCTTTCTGCCGGACCGGTTCGTTGAGGGGACCTGCCCGCATTGCGGGTATTCGCGCGCGCGGGGCGATCAGTGCGACAGTTGCGGGCATCTGCACGATCCGCAGGACCTCATTGCGCCGCGTTCGGTGCTTGATGGCGCACCGGTCACCTTCCGTGAGACTGAGCACTTCTTCCTCGATCTGGCGAAACTCGAACCAAAGCTGCGCGCCTGGCTCGAGAGCGTTGACCGGAGTTACTGGCGCGCAAATACGCTATTCTTCACTCAGAACTGGCTGCGCGAGGGGCTGCGCGGGCGCGCCATCACCCGCGACCTGGAGTGGGGCGTGCCGGTGCCAGTCGATGACCCGGCATTCAAAGATAAGCGCATCTATGTCTGGTTCGATGCGGTGATCGGCTATTACTCGGCGTCGATTGAGTGGGCAGAGCGCACCGGAGCTCCAGACGCTTGGAAGGATTGGTGGGTGTGCCTGCCCGATGGCACGGCGCCAGCGCGCTCGTACTATTTTATCGGCAAGGATAACATTCCTTTCCACACCATTATCTGGCCCGCAATGCTGATCGGCTACGGCAATCTGGCGTTGCCGTATGACGTGCCCGCCAATGAATTCCTCAACCTCGAAGGCGACAAGATGAGCACAAGTCGCAACTGGGCATTGTGGATGCCAGAGATTGAGGATCGGTATCAACCAGATGCCATTCGCTACTACCTGATCGCCAATGGACCGGAGACGCGCGACAGCAACTGGAGCTGGGCGGATTTCGTGCAGCGGGTGAACAGCGAACTGGTGGCGACATGGGGGAACTTGGCGAACCGGGTGCTCAGCATCACCCACCGCAATTTCGGCGTTGTTCCGCAGCCAGGAGCATTGACCGATGCGGATCGTCAGCTCATCGCCGCGACCCAGCAGACGTTCGAGAGCGTAACAGCGCTGCTCGATGGGGTCAAATTGCGTGCAGCGCTGAACGAGGCGATGGCGCTGGCGCAGGCGGCGAACCAGTATCTCAGCGAGCAGGAGCCATGGAAACTTGTCAAGAACGACCAGGAGCGCGCTGCGACTGTCCTGTTTGTGGCGTTGCGCACGGTCGATACGCTCAAGGTGCTGTTCTGCCCGTTTTTGCCGTTCAGCAGCCAGCGGTTGCACGAACTGCTCGGCTATAGCGGAACCATTGCGCCCCAGCCGCGGATTGAAGAATCTGTAGCGCCAGACGGAACGCCGCGCCTCGTCCTGACTGGCGACTATACCGCCAGCGCTGGCGCCTGGGGGATCAGCGTGCTTGCGCCAGGACAACCGATCCAACCGCCAACGCCGCTGTTCCAGAAATTGGACGAAGCGATTGTTACCGAGGAGCTTACACGTCTGCATGCAAAAGTGCGTTCATGAAAGGGGGATGCTCAGGACCGGGGATCACTGCGAAGATAACGTTGTTGAAGGGGAGATCGAGCGCTGAGCATTGGGAGCATACGGTCATAGTGGAGGGAGAACAGCGACATGAATGAATGGACACTTCGTCTGATCGTTGCGCTCATCTTCGCAGGCATTCTGGCATATCAGGCACGCACTACGGTTGATCGGCCAATGACACGTCGCGCGTACACCTTGGGAGCAACTGCATTTCTTGCATTTGCAGCACTCAATCTGGCGTTGGCGACCGGCGCTGAGTTCGGCATTATCCAGATCGTGTTAGGCGTCCTTGCTGTAGGGCTTCTGCTCTATGCCGTGGCATCGCTGCTCATGGGCGCGCGTGCTGGCGAAATGCGCCGCGGTCAGGAGTCGGCAGCAAAAATGATCGAAGAGTTCAAAAAGCGAAGAGAACGGCAGAAGGAAGGTTGAACGTAGCAGGTGAGAAAAGGTTAGGGAGTGCAGGCGGATTATCGCAGCGGCGCGGCGCTGCCGCGCCCTCAGCAAAGGCGTTGCACTGCAACGTCTCGACCCTGATACCATGCCGTTATTACACCAAATCACCCCCCATACCGCCTACGTTCCGGGCGCCAATAATCTCGGTGTCATCCTGACCGGTGACGACGGTGCGATTGCAGTTGATACCGGTCTCGACAAAGATACCGGTCGCATGGTGCGGCGTGCGCTCGATGAGGCAGGTCTTCAGCTTCGGGCGATTATCAGCACGCATCACCATGCCGACCACATCGGCGGCAATGAGTACCTGGTGCGTAACCTTCCCGGCGTTGCGGTGTATGCGACGCGGCTCGAAGCGCCCTTCATCGAAAACCCGCGCCTCGAGCCGATCTACCTGGCGCTTGGAGCAAGCCCACCGGCTGCGCTCCAAACCAAATGGCTCATGGCAAAGGGTGTGTCGGTCCACCACATACTTGATGGGGACGCCGTGGAAATCGCCGGGGTGCGATTGGAAATTGTCGCGCTGCCGGGGCATAGTCTGGGACAGATCGGCGTGGCATTCGACGGCGTGTGCTTTGCGGCAGACGGGTTTTTTGGATCCGAGGTGCTGGCAAAGCACGGCATTCCATACGCCCACGATGTTGCTGCACAGATTGCATCGCTGGAACGACTGGCAACGAGGGACGAACGATTTTTCCTGCCCGGTCATGGCGAGTTGACGCCGCGCAGCAACCTGGAAGCGGCGTTGCGTGCAAATCGGCATGCGATTGAGCGCGCCTCGCGCGCAGTGCGGGACGCGCTCGCCGAACCCGGCGACACCCTGGCTATAGCGCGTCGGGTTCAGAAGACGCTCGGCTTGACGATCACCGGATTGCCGCAGTATGCCATCTTTGTATCGGCGGTTGCAGCGCACCTCAGCTATCTTGAGACGCAGGGCGCCGCAAGGCTGATTTTGACCGATGAAGGCGCAGTGTGGCGTGGCGGGTCATGAACGACGATGATATAGTCAAAGTCGAGGCAGTCCCGGAGGCGGCCAGTGACGTTCGCGGCACATTGTGGATCCCCGGCTGGTTGCTGCGTATCGCATCGGCGGTCGCAGGCGTGCTGATCTTTGTACTGGCGCTCGACCTGCTCAAAGAAGGGGCGCGTGACTACGGACGGGCGATGGTTGCGTTTTTTAGCGTCACCAGTCCGGTCAGTGCGCTCGGCTTCGGTTGGCTGCTGGCATATATGTTTCTCAGCGGCTCGCCGGTGGCGGCGATTGCCGTTGCATTCTTCGCCGCAGGAACCCTTGACGCGCTGCAAACGTTTACCATGATCACGGGGTCACGTCTGGGCGCCTCGTTGATCGTGCTCGGGGTCGGGTTTCTGTATTATCTGCGCGGGCATCGACGTGCGGCAAGCGTTGCGATTGGCGTACAGGCGCTGATCACGACCGCTGCGATCTACCTGCCGGCAATGGCGCTTGGCATGTGGGCATTAACGTCAGGACTGGTGCAAACGGTGCACGCTGAGGCAGAAGCCCCGCTGCAGTCGGTGTTTGATTGGTTGTATGAACCGGTTCTGGCGGCAATCGACGCGCTCGGCGTTCCAGGATGGGCGCAATTCGGCGCAGGCATCGTGGCGCTGCTCATAGCGTTTGCCCTCCTCGACCGCGCACTGCCCCAGGTGGATCCGGAGTCGAACGCATTTGGTCGCATCGGACGAGTAGTGTATCGTCCGATGGTTATGTTTGCGCTCGGAATGGCTGTGACCTCAGTCACGATGTCGGTTTCGGTCTCGCTCTCGATCCTGGTGCCGCTATCGGTGCGCGGTCTGGTGCGGCGCGAAAATACGTTGCCGTATATCATGGGAGCAAATATCACGACCTTTATCGACACGCTGGTTGCCGCGTTGATCGTCGGCGGCGCTGCGGCGTTCACAATCGTGCTGGTGGAAATGGTCAGCGTGGCGATCCTGTCGCTCATTGTGCTATTGTTTTTCTATCACGCATTTGAGCGATCAATCTTGCGGTTGCAGGACGCCATCGTGCGCAACCGCAAAACTCTGATAGTCTTTCTGTCGGTAATGTTCGTTGTGCCGATTGTTTTGCTCGCCTTCTAACGATGAACGTGCTGATCTACGCCGGTCCGGGTCCCTGGCGCAACGAAGCGCTTGCTACTGCCGCTCAGTTCGTTGGACAGATTGCGACGTCGGTAACGCTGGTGACAGGCGGCGGCATCCGTCACACGGAACTGCTTGATGATGCTGTTGCGCGCCTGGCTCTCCCGCCAGATATCGTCGTAGAGCGCCGCGTAGTGGAAGGTACGCCCCAGGAAGCGATTCTGGCAGTCGCTAGCGAAGCGAGGCACGATCTGGTGATCTTTGGTCGGCTTCAGCGTCCCTTGGAGCGCTTGCTGCCCCTCCGACGCAGCGACGCGCTGACGCGCCGATTGCGCACGGCTGTGCTCCGGGTCAGCGGGCCGGCGCGCCCGATCCGACGCATCCTGCTGGCGAGCGGCGGTGACCAGCACACGTTTGCTACTGCCAAGTATGCAGCGTTGCTGGCAACGCCGCTGGGGGCGTCCGTCACCCTGCTGCATGTGGTCTCGCAACAACCGGTGGTGTTCGAGGCGCTGGCGCCGCTAGTTGCCGATGAAGCGGCCTTTCTGGCAGGCGAAACGCCGGAAGCGATAACGCTGCGCCAGGCGGCTGCCTGGCTGCGTGAACAGAGCATCCCGGTCGCCATGCGGGTGCGTTTTGGTTTGGTGCTGGATGAAATTCTGGCAGAGCTGCACGAGGGAGACTACGATATTCTTGCGGTTGGAACCCACCACGCTGCCGGTCCCCTTGATCGTGTGCTGCTCGAAGATTTGACCGGCGATCTTCTGGATCGCTGTCCGCGCACGGTGCTGGTCGCCCGGCGCATGCCGCACGATTGAACATTTGTTACAATTCATGGCTATGAAAAGCTTCAGCGACTTCCAGCGGCGATTGCAGGCAGGGCAGATCGTCGTTACCGGTGAGATCGCACCGCCGCGCGGCGCATCCCGCGCTGCCGTCGAGCGCCTGGCGCTCGGTTTGCGCGATGCGGTCGATGCCATCAATCTGACGGATAATCAGCGCGGTCTGGGGCGCATGTCGGCGCTCGGCGCCGGGATCATCGTTCGTCAATTAGGGCTTGAACCGATCGTCCAGATGACATGCCAGCACCGCAACCGGATCGCACTGCAGGCGGACGTGTTGAGCGGTGCGGCATGCGGCATCACCAACTTCTTGGCCATGACCGGCGACCATCCGAAGATCGGCGATCATCCCGACGCCAAAAATGTACTGGATCTCAACTCATTTCAGTTGCTCAAAATGCTGCGCACGATGCGCGACGAGGGGAAGTTTCAATCAGGTGTTGCGCTAACCGAACCGCCCCGTTTTTTCCTCGGCGGCGTCGCCAATCCGAATATTGAGCGCGTCGCCCGTCTCGAACGCAAAATCCAGTTTGGCGCTGAGTTCATCCAAACGCAGATCCTGTTTGATCTTGATCGCTTCCGGCAGTGGATGGCGGATGCTCGCGCTGCCGGATTGCACCAGAAGGCGTACATTCTTGCGGGCATCATGGTGGTCAAATCGGCGCAGTCGGCGCGTTTCCTGCGCGACCATCTGCCCGGCTCGCGCGTGCCCGAATGGGTCATTGAGCGGATGGAGCGCGCCGATAAACCTGAAGAGGAGGGCATAACCATCGCTGCCGAACTCGCTCAGGAATTGCTCGCCATCGAAGGAGTGCGCGGCGTGCACATCATGACGGTTGGATGGACCAAAGCCATTCCACAGGTGGTAGAGCGCGCCGGTTTACTGCCACGCCCGCCATTACCGCCAGACGATCCTGACCAAGAATGAGTGCGCCTATGGTTGTGATGAAATTTGGTGCGGCGGCGGTAAGCGACGCTGCGCGGATCAATGATCTGGTGCGCATTGTTCGTCACGCCGTCGATGAAGGTAAGGCGCTGATCGTTGTCTGCACCGCAATGCCTGAGGTGACGAACCTGTTGATCGGCGCCGCACGCGCCGCAGCGCGCGGTCACCTGTCCAATGCCGAACAGGCGCGCCGTGAGTTATGGCTGCGTCATCGCGCCCTTGCCGAACGCCTTGTCACTGACGATTGGGAACGCGAGACGCTCTATCAATCCTGGGCGGATCTGCTCAAATCGTTTGATCGGATTGTACGCGCGCTCGCAACGCTGGGTGAACATTCGCCTCGCAGCAGCGACGCAGTTGCTGCTATCGGCGAACGATTCATCGGTCTGTTGCTAGCGGTGGCGCTTCGTCGCGCTGGCATCGCGGCGCAGTTGATCGACGGCGCTGAGTTGATTGTGACCGATGATCATTTTGGCAATGCGCGCCCCTTGCCGGACGAAACCGCCACGCGGGCGCGCACACGCCTGCTGCCGCTGATTCAGTCGCGTATCGTCCCGGTTGTGACTGGCTATATCGGCGCCACTCGTCAGCACATTACCACCACGCTGGGGCGTGGCGGGGGCGACTTTTCAGCAACTCTGATCGCAGCAGCGCTCGACGCCGATGAGGTGGTTATCTGGACCGATGTGGCAGGCATTCTCACAGCAGATCCAAAGATCGTGCCCGAAGCGCGCACCCTGCCGGAATTGTCGTACATCGAAGCGGCTGAGATCGCCACGCTCGGCGCGGAGGTGCTCCATCCGCGCACGCTGACTCCTCTCGCCCATCGCAATATTCCGCTGCACATCCGCAGCCTGACGCAACCTGATGTCCCTGGTACGCGAGTGGTCGCCGAACCGCGCACGTTGTCCGACACGGCGCGGACAATTATCTCGGCGCCTTCGATTAGTCTTATCGAGATCAATATGAGCCCACTGGCGGCAGCGGAACTCGGATGGGCGCCGGAACTAGCGACGCGGGTGCTCACCGAGTTGACGAGGTGCGGAGTCGAAGTACTGACCTTTGCCCAAAGCTTTAGCGAACGAAGCCTGCTCCTGGCAGTCCGCATGGCTGACGTTGAGTACGCATATGAGCGCGTCGAGGCATGCCTGTCGCCCGAACGGGAAAACCACGCGCTCCGCACGCTCAGCCTGCGTTCGCCGGTGGCATTGGTTGCCGTGCTCAGCACGCCGGGGAGTGCAAACCTGGCGCCGCGTGCGCTGGCGGCGCTGGCACGGGTGCATGCTACCGTACTGGCAATGGTCTACGGCAACGCCTCGCATCACCTCTCCTTCATTGTTCCGGAAGAAGAGATGCACAGTGTCGTGCGCGCGCTGCATCGCGAACTGATGGCGGGGTAGGGCTGATTCGCCGCTTTTGCCCTCATCCCCGCTTCTCAAGGGTGGCGTTTTTTCAGGTGCGAGGGGCGTTTTCGGCATCCCGACGCCCTTTTTCACCCTTCATCCCCCTTTCTCCTTTCTCCCACCCCCCTCGCCCTCGCAAGTGTAGATTTTTCCGGCACACCCTCGCGTTGCATCGCCCGTTGCAGGCAGTGGGACGCCCTAGCGCTCCCTTCTCCCCTTGTGGGAGAAGAGGGTAGGGGGGATGAGGGGAAACAGGGCGGCAGGACGCGGCAAACTTCCGTCGTACCCTAAAAACTCTCCACTTGTAAGCCCCCCTCGCCCCCTGCATGCGCGGGGTTGGGGGAGAAGGGAGCGTTTGCGCATCCTAACGCTCAAAACGGGCGATGCAATAAAAGGGCTGGCCGCAAAAATCTCCCCTCGTTGAGCATCCTCCCTGTCCTCCCTTCCTCTCAGGGGAAGGCTTTTTGAGGTGCGAAATTGACTCACAGTCCATCGGCCTGAATTCTATTCGTCATTGTCATGCGCAGTACGTGCTGGCGCGCCAGCCACGACCAGCACATATTCGCCCTGTATCCGCGCCGATGTCAGGTAGGTAAGCAGGTGAGAGAGCGTTCCGCGTTCCACGTGCTCGAATTTCTTCGTCAGATCGTTCGCCAGAGCGGCCGGTCGGTCGCCATAGACCGTTAACGCATCCTGCACAAGGTCAACAATGCGGTAGGGACTTTCATAAAAGATGAGGGTATGAGGCGAGTCGCGGTCGACTGCGAGGAAGCGGCGGCGCGGACCAGGTTTGCGCGGTGGAAAGCCGCGGAACGTGAAGCTGTGGAGCGGCAGCCCGGAAAGGACCAGCGCCATAATCAGCGCTGCCGGACCAGGAATCATCGTAACATTGATACCCTCAGCGATTGCGCTGCGCACCAAAGTGAACCCCGGATCGGCGATTCCAGGGGTGCCAGCGTCGCTGATCAGCGCCACCGCCTTTCCCCGGCGCAACAGTCCCATCAGGCGTTCGCCTGCCTCACGTTCGTTGTGTTCATGGAATGAAACTAATGGCTTATGAATGTCGTAATGCTGAAGCAGAATGCTGCTCTTGCGCGTATCTTCGCACGCAATCACATCAACCGAGCGCAGCGTTTCCAGCGCTCGCAACGAGATATCGCTCAAGTTGCCTATTGGGGTAGCGACAATATACAACATCAGTCCTATTGTACCTGATGATCGCCGGTTACGTCGAACATAGTACGTCTGGTAATGCGCATATGGTTGCGTGCCGTATTCCTATGTTACAATGCAATACTGTTGAGATTGGGAATCCTTGCGGCATCATTCGTGAAATATCAGGCACACGCTCGAACGACGTCCATCGCCTGATGGTGAACTATGGCGTCAGTTGCTGCGTTCCATGCGGCAAGCAACGAAACAATATCTAAGCGCGATCTGCTGTTCAGCCTGGTGGATACGGCGCCGTGGTCCGTTGTCTTGATCGATCCTGCTGGCATTATTGCTGCAATCAGCCCATCAGCGCGCCGCATCCTCAATGTTCAGGCAGGGGCGCCTGCGTCTGCCATCCTGCCAGCAGACATCGATGGCTCACTCCACGCGCGTTTTCATCAGGCGCTTGCCTGCGCTTCCAGCAATACGCCTGGCGTCCCCTGCGTCTTTCAGCGCCTCGAACCTGTATCCGTCGAAGTCGAAGCCGTGCCGATCTCTTTTGACAATGCGGGATGGGTGTCGGTCACGTTGTATGAACCCTCACGCCCGGCAATGCTGCACCAACTGATGCTCACCCTGCAGCAGCGTCTGTACCAGCTCTCCGGCGCCACATCGCTCCGTGAAGTGTGTGATCAGTTGAGCGCATTCCTCCTTCCTGCAGGCGTCAGCCTTGCAGTCATGGCCCGGAATAGCGCCGGATCGTCGTTCACTGTGCGGTACGCACCGCCGCGACTCAGGACGATCACTCTTGATGAACGCACGCTAGCGCTAGCGCTCCAGCACTCTCTCCCTCTGCTCATCAGCGCTGCGGACGTCTCCAGCAGCATGGCGCTCGGCTTGGGAGCACGCGGGCATGTAGCGTATCTCATGCCGGGAAGCGGGCAACGCCAATACATTCTGCATCTGTGGGGCAGCAGCATAGCCCCTGATGAGGAGATGCAGGTCAGCGCCGTTGCTACCCTGGTAGCGTCGCTTCTGGCGCGGATTATCGAACGTGAGGAAGCGACGCGGCACTGCCGTCTTCTTGGCGCTCTATCGGATGCAGCGCTAGAGATCATATCGCTCAGAACCGTCGACAAAGCGCTGTACGAAATCTGTCACCGGATGATGACCCTTCTCCAAGCAGACCACGCCAGCATCTACCTTCCTACCGGCGACCCTAACTTTCTTGCATGTGTTATGGCAACAGGTGTTGCCGAGCGTCTCCGGGGCAGGACGTTGCCGTTGGTTGGAAGCCTAATTGGGCGCACGTTTCGTGAAGGCGCCACCCTGTTCTTCGCCGATGTTGAGGCGGAAACAGAGTTGTACCGTCCGTTCTGGGAAGCGCATCAGCTTAGGGCGGCGCTCGATCAGCCGCTCTATCATCAGGGGAGTGTTATTGGCGTTCTCTGCGCGGGTTGGTACCATCCGCCTGAACTGAACGAAGATGACTATGCGGCGATCCGTCGTTTCGCCGACCTGGCGACGGCTATTGTGACGAGTGCGCAACTCCACCAAACGTCGCTTCGATCTGAACAATATTACCGTCCGTTATTCGAACAGGTGGAGGATATGGTGTTCAGTCTGTCGGTCGATGGCAACATTCTTCGCTGTAATCGCACTGCCGCCGCCCGGGTCGGCGCCGCCCCCGGCATGTCGTTCTTCAGCCTTGTAACTCCTGCCTGTGAGGCTGAGGTGCGATGGCGCCTTCAGGAGATAGGCATTCGTCGGCAACCGTCCCTTCCCTGGACTTTCGAGGCGCTCAGTGTTCAAGGTCAGCCAATAGTTCTTGAGACAACTGCTCAGGTGATCCGAATCGACCTGTCAGCAGTTGAAATCGACCTGATCTGCCGCGATGTCACTGCGCAGCGCGCTGCTGAACAGGAGATGCAACAACTACATCTGGAGCTGACCACGTTGCTGCGCGTCAGTCAAACGATCAATCGCTCGACCGATCTTGAGCACGTGCTACGGACAACGCTCTCTATCATCGTTCAGGCAATGAACCTTTACGCTGCGGCGATTGCGCTGCATGACGCTGATGGTCATCTCTGGCTCAAGCATTCTCATGGCCCATCGTCTGGAGTTGAGCTCGGTGATCGACCGCTCACGCATATGTTTCAGGAAGAGCGCGAGGCGCTGGCAGGCGGGATTTCTCGCATAGTCGATGTCAAGAATCTGCGCATGCAAACGCCTGATCTGCTGGCGCTGCGACGGTTGCCGGACGACGCTTCATACCTAGCGATTGTCCCGTTGCTCGTCGATGATACGGTCATTGGCCTGCTCGAGCTGCTCAGCGGGCAGCGTCCGTTCGAGATGCGCGACATGGAACTGGCAGAAGCGATTGCATCACAACTGGCGCAGGCGATTCGCAATGCGCAAACCAACCAGGAGATGCGTGAGACGTCACTGATGAACGCGCGTCTCTACCGCGAAGCGGAAGCGATGCGTGCGTATCTCGACGCCATCATCCAGAATGCGCCCGATGTGCTGATCGTCTGTCGGCCCGATATGTCAATGCAACCGCTGAACCAGGAGCCATTAACCGCCCTTGGGTATCAGCGTCACGAACTCGCCGGTCAATCGTTGTTGCGGCTTGTCCCGCCTGATCATCGCACAATGCTGACACGCGCCTGGTCACAGGTGCGCCAGGGGGAATCGCAACGTTTCGAGATGGACTTGCTCCGGGCTGACAAGAGTCGTTTTACGGCGCTAGTATCGTTCGATCTAATCCCGGACTACGATGAGGTGCTGGTGGTTATCAAGGATGTGACCGAACTGCGGCGACTCGAGGCGCAGGTGCGTCAGCACGAAAAACTAGCGGCGCTTGGTCGGCTGGTCGCTGGCGCTGCGCATGAGTTGAATAATCCGCTGGCTGTTATCCTTGGTCTCTCGCAACTGCAGCTTGGCGAGGATATTCCGCCTTCAGTGCGCGCCGATCTCGAACAGATCGAACGGGCAGCACGGCGCGCTGCCGCAATTGTGCATCAACTGCGCGCGTTTGGGCAACCTCGCACGCTGGAACTCGCTCCTGTCGATCTGTCGCTGGTTATCGATGAGACGCTGCAGCGCCTGGCATCCAAGATTGCTGCCGAGCATGTTGTCGTGACGGTCGATCTGCCTCCTGATTTACCGAGGGTTTTGGGCGAAGTGCATCAGATTGAGCAGGTGGTCTTCAACATCGCGTTGAACGCCATTCAGGCGCTGGCGCTTCGCTTGCCCGGCGAACCGCGTCACCTGCGTTTCAGCGCCAGCGCGGACTCAGACAGCGTCGTGCTAGCGATTGAAGATACCGGACCGGGGATCGCGCCGGAACACCTGTCGCGTGTGTTCGAGCCGTTCTTCACTACACGCGAGGTCGGGCAAGGCATGGGGATGGGGCTTGCCGTGGTGTACAGCATAGTCCAGCAACATCACGGCGACGTGTGGGTAGAGAGCACTCAAGGCGTTGGAACCACCTTTAGAGTACGCCTGCGACGGACTGACGAGACGTCCAAGGAACATCGAATGCCGCCAGTCTCCTCCATACCGCGAAATCTCTCTGTTTTGCTCGTCGAAGACGATGATCTGGTGCGCACTATGGCGCAGCGGGCGCTAGAACGTCTGGAATGCCGCGTCGATGCCGTGTCTAGGGGCGAAGAGGCGCTGGCGCGCGCGCTCGCCTACGATTATGCGCTGGTAATTACCGATCTGCAGATGCCTGGACTAGACGGCGTTGAATTGTACGAACGGCTTAACGCGCTCAAGCCATCTTTACGCTGGCTGATTCTGACTGGCGATACCATGGGTGAGCGGAGCAGCGCATTTCTCCAGCGCGTCGGACTGCCGGTTCTGCACAAGCCATTCACCCACGAACAACTGATCGAAAGCATTGCCGTTAGCCTGCAATAGAACACGTGATGTGCTCTCTAAATGCGTCAGTCGCCCGTGCTCCCTATTCTTCAAATCGTTCACCGTCCCGGTATTCTTGACCTTAGTTGGGGACATCCCGATCCTGCTGTGCTGCCGGTGGCGGCGCTGCGGCGCGCCACAGCAACAGTGCTTGAACGCTATGGCGCCGAAGCCCTTACGTATGGCGCTGAACGCGGACCCGGGCCGCTAATCGAGTGGATCTGCACCCGCCTTGCCCACACCGATGCACGCGCACCTGAGCCGACCGACGTCGTGATCACTGCTGGCGCATCACAGGCGCTCGACCTGCTCTGTACGCTTTGCACAACCCCTGGCGACACGGTGTTGGTCGAGTCGCCAACGTATCACTTGGCAGTGCGCATCCTGCGCGACCATCCACTGGAACTAGTCGCCATTCCAGCAGATGCCAACGGTATTAATATTGATATGCTGGAGACGTTGCTGGCGCAGTTGGCGCGGTGTGGCAAACGAGCGCGCATGCTCTACTGTGTTCCCACACACCACAACCCGACTGGCTCGTGCATGAGTCTCGAACGCCGCAGGGCGCTGGCGACAGTCGCGGCAGAGCACGGTGTGCTGCTGGTTGAGGATGATGTGTACCGCGAACTGAGTTACGACGCTCCCGCGCCGCCATCAGTGTGGAGCATAGCGCCGCCGGGTACAGTGGCGCGTATCGGGTCCTTCTCAAAATCGCTTGCGCCGGGGTTGCGTCTCGGCTATCTGACCTCTGATGCGTTGCTGACGCAACGACTGATTGGCAGCGGATTGCTCGATAGCGGCGGCGGGCTCAATCCGTTCGTGGCGTTAACGGTTGCCGAAGTCTGTGCATCCGGCGATTTCGATGCAACAGTGGCGCACCTGTGCGCCACCTATCGCGAGCGGCGCGATGCGCTCGCAGGCGGCCTGCGCGATCATTTGCCGCCAGGATGCCGCTTTACTGTACCGGGCGGCGGGTTCTTTCAGTGGGTGGAATTACCAGAAGGGATCGACGCCGGAGCGTTACTGCCGCATGCCGAACAGGCAGGCGTTGCGTACCTTCCCGGATCGCGTTTTTATCTCAACGAACCGCGACACAACACCCTGCGTCTGGCGTTTAGCCTGTACCCGCCTCATCAGCTTATCGAAGCGGCGCGACGTCTGGGAGAAGCTATAACAGCGGTTGCGTAACGAAGCTACGGCGTACACCGTGCGCACCAGCGTCGGAACAGGCGCCGCCGGGCTCGCTGCCGATAGTGGGGATCGGTTTCTTTCAGGCGACGGCGATTCGCTAAGCTGCTCCCGTCGATCAGTCCTACCAGGAACTGCTTGATGTCCCCCAGTGACGCGGCTTTATCAGCCAGCACCAGCACCCACGCCTCGCGTGATGCAGGCGCCGGACCGAGCGGATACATGTGACTCTCAATCGCTGCGCAGACTGCCGGGTCTTCGCCTTTTTCGGCAGCCCAACGCGCCGCCAACTGTCCGTGCGTCGTCAACGTGCCCGCGCGCGAGTTGATGTCGTGGAGCATCGCGGCGCGCACACAGGTGCGAACATCAGCGCGCAGCAACCGGCTCAGATGGTATGACATGCGGACCGAACGGGTCAGATGATCATGTTTGGGAATGCTGTGATGCATATGGTGGCGTGTTTCGACGACTTCCGGCAGGGTCAGGAGATCGCGGATGTAGTCGAACGCAGCGTGATGTTCCATGCAGACCTCTTCCTGAAACAGCGATGTGTCAACGGCGTCTCAACAGTGCCAGTGTTGGTTATACCATACCTAAGACGCGCATGGCATTCCCCAAGAGTACTGATTTCACATCTGTCCGGAACCATGCCCTGTCGTCATTGCAAGGCACGCCGGCGCCGAAGCGATCTTCTCAACGGCATTGCTCTTAACACGAAGACGCAAAGACGCATAGCCTTGCACTCCCTGCCTTTGCGTCTTCGCGCCTTTGCGTCAACTTTTCTGAGAAACCCGCTCGAGCAGGTAGATCGCGTCACTTCGCTTGCCACGACGCGCGGCCTCAGATATTCAGGCAGACCTCCTATCCTCCTAGTGGGATAATGCGCGATCAAGCAACTGATTCGCAGCGGCATACGGATCGAGCGTACGCGCGACGATCTGGGCAACCAGCGCATCCCACTCAGAAGTCGGGACGAGTGCGCGCACCCGCTCAAGCGCTGTCTCCTGCAAGATTAACCGCAGTTCGCGCGCAGCGCGTTCCTGTTCGCGCCCAGTGAAGCGCCCGCTTTCGCGCAAGTAGACGAGGTGCTGTTCGGCTGCTGCTGCAATGGCTTCAATGCCTTCGCCGCGTGTGGCAACCGCGGTCAGCACTGGCGGAGTCCAGCCGTCGGCAGGACGATCAGCCAGGCTCAACATTGTGCGCAACTGGCGCACAGTTTGTTCAGCGCCATTGCGATCAGCTTTGTTGACAACCAGAAGATCGGCGATTTCGAGAATGCCAGCTTTGATTGCCTGAATATCATCACCGGCGCCAGGGATCTCGATAACAATTGTGGTATGAGCGGCGGCGGCAATCTCAACCTCGCCCTGACCAGCGCCGACCGTCTCGACCAGCACCACATCAAAACCGGCAGCGTCAAGCACGGCTATGGCATCGCCGGTCGCCCGGGCGATGCCGCCCAATCGCCCCCGACTGGCCATGCTGCGAATGAATACGCCAGGATCGCCGCTCAACGCCTGCATACGAATACGATCGCCCAGGATGGCGCCGCGGGTGAACGGCGATGTCGGATCAACCGCAATAATCCCGACTGTTCGACCAGCGCGTCGCCAGTGCGCCGCCAGTGCGGCGACCAGCGTCGACTTACCGGCGCCGGGAGCGCCGGTGACGCCAACGATATGCGCGCGACCAGTGTGGGCGAACAGGGCGCCAAGCAGGATGCGCGCCTGCGAACCGCCGGTTTCAACCAGGGTCAGCGCCTGCGCCAACGCGCGCCGATTGCCTTCCAGCAACGCCTGTGCCAGATCCACGCAATCAGTTCCTCGTTCTGCAACGCTCCTGAATGAAGCGCACAATCTCATGGGTCGAAGCGCCGGGGCCGTACACTTCCGCAATGCCATGCTGCTCTTTCAATATCCGGGCGTCCTCGTCGGAAATAATTCCACCCGCTACCACCAGCACGTCATGCATCCCGTGATGGCGCAGCAATTCCATTACGCGCGGCAGCAGGGTCATATGAGCGCCGGAGAGGATCGAAAGACCAATTACGTCGACATCCTCCTGCAGCGCCGCCTCGACAATCATTTGCGGCGTCTGCTGGATGCCGGTGTAGATAACCTCCATACCGGCGTCTCGTAGCGCTCGGGCGATGACTTTTGCGCCGCGATCGTGTCCGTCGAGACCTGGTTTTGCGATCAGTACGCGGATTGGACGATCCATGGGAACCTCGATTTACAGTTGCTTGCGCTGACGTGATCCGGGACCCCAGCGTCCGAAGAGTCCCGGTCGTTCGTATGCGATATCGATCATGGCGTGAAACTCGTGCTCGCCGGGACGCATATTGGGGCGCTCCGCCAGCCACTGATCGCGCGCCTCTTTCACGCGGCGAAACCAGGCCAGCAGCGCCTCGCCGTCCCCGGCGGCAACCTGATCCCGCAGTTCCGCCAGGCGCTGGGACATTTCATCGAGCCAGCGCGTCAGCGCCTCGCGGTTGGTGAGGCAGATATCGCGGTGCATTTCAGCGCTGCCCGATGCCAGCCGGGTCACGTCACGGAAGCCGGTGGCTGCCAGCGGCGCCATCTCGCGCCAGCCGGGGCTGCGGCTCACAATGTCCATGAGCGCTGTCGAGAGCATGAACGGCAGATGCGAGACGCCAGCCACATACGCATCGTGCTCGACCGGATCGATATAGTAGAGTTTCGCGCCGATCTGCTCAACCATCGCCTCAACGAGGCGCACTGCGGTTTCGCGAGTCTGCTCGCGTGGCGAAAGGCAGTAGATGGCATTGCGAAAGAGATCGGGCGATGCGGCGGCAGGACCGGACTTCTCGCTCCCTGCCATCGGATGTCCGCCGATGAAGTCGACGGTTGTGGGCAGCAGTTCGCGCGCCCACGCGAGAACCTGCGTCTTGGTGCTTGCCACGTCAGTGACCGTCGCCCCAGCGGGCAGCAGCGGCGCAAGGTCGGCAAACACGGTCCGAATCGTCTGCACCGGAACCGCAACAATGACCAGGTGCGCGTCACGCACCGCGTCGGCCAGGGTGCGCGCCTCACGATCAATAGCAAGCCGGCCGCGCGCCTCCGCGAGCGCGCGCGCATCGGTATCGAAACCGGTCACATGAATGGCGCCCAACGGCGACTCACGCTCGTTTGCGGAACGCAGCGCCATGCCAAGGGACGCGCCGATCAGTCCAATGCCGATGATAGCAATCCGGATCATGGTTCAGGCTCAATAAATGACAGAAACAATACCTCAGCAACCCCGATGATCAGTACAACCAGCGCAACTGCAACCGGCGTCAGCGTCCGCAGGCCTGCCAGAATGATCACGAATGCGGCAAGCAATCCGATCTCATATGCCTGACGTCGTGCGCGGCGGCGATCATAGCGTCGCGCCCGTTGCCGGAAAAGACGTTGCCCTACGGCATAGAGCGGCGGCATTGCAAGCGATGAACAGAACCAGAAGACAGCCAGCGCCATCACGGCATACACCGGCGCGTCTGGCGGAGACAGCAACCACGCGGTTGGCGGCGGCACGAATGCCAGCGTATACAGAAGCAGCGCTGTTCCAAAGACCCCCTCGACTGCCAGACCGGTCAGGCGAAACTGGCGCTCTACCGGCGTAAACGTCAGCGCAGCGGCAGCAATAATCAGTATATAATATACCATGCGCTCTGGGGCATCATAAGGTTGCTGTCGGTCAACCCCTCCCCAAATTAGCATGGTCAGTGCGCCAGCCCAGCAAATGCCAGCGAGCGTTGCGAGCAACAACACAATCCGTCGCGAGAGAGGCGACGGCGTCGATCCGATTTCACCCTTCTCGAATGAGACAGAACGGCGCATCACAAATCCGCCGGTTCTTCACCACGAGCGGTATAGTACACGCCAAGATATGGTAACCGCGGATTGCCAGGGAAGGCGCCAAGCACCACGCTTACCGTCTGTTCGCCTTGATTGCGGAGAATAGTCAGACGAACAGCGTCGCCTGCACGATAGCGTGCAAGTTGATCGCGCAGATCGCGCGCGTCCTGCACATACACTCCCTCAATCGCTACAATCACATCGCCGCGCATCACGCCAGCGCGCGCTGCCGGACCGCTGCGGTCGAGGCGCGTAACCAGGACGCCAAGTTCTGGCAGAACTGGTTGCAACGCGGCAGTTGCGCTCAGTTCGAGGCGCGCCTCGCGCCGACCGATGTCACGTCCGGCAACCCAACCGCCGATACCGGCGAACACCCCACACCATAGGCACAAAAGCGCTGCGGCGATCAACCCTGCAATCCACCAGCGTCGATCCGATGGTCTGGTTGAACTCTCAGTCATGGTCGACGGTGTCCAGAGCGTTCAGCGGGGGTCAGAGGTTGGGATTTCAGTCCCGACCTGCAACCTTCGCACCTCCCTGCCTACAACCTCCGCGCGTGCAACGGGTAACGTGCATCGTGCACCCAACGCGCGGGCGAATCTCTTTTGCTACCACACGCCACCTTCCCACTCGCCGCCTTGCCACCCGTAACCTGCAACGCGCAACGTTGTTATAACTGTCTGCCCGACGGCGGTCTTCGCCAGCGTCCCAGCCCTCTGAGGCGCGGCAAACGCAACCGCCGCACGAGCGCACGCGGTCGTGGCAGGCGCACCGATGGCAACCGCAGGCGACGACGGCGACGGACGGGTGGCGCCAAGTGCAATTGCTCCAGCAGAATGGAGGCGATCTGTGCGGCGCCATCGCGCGGAACCGCATCAACCAGACGCGCCGTGACAGCCGCATAGGTCGATGGCTCCATCAACTCCGCCAGCACTGGCACGATACGATCAATCGATGGACAGAACAACCCCAGTTCGTGGTTGAGCACGAAGTCAATGTTGCCGCGCTCCTGCATGCCGACCGCCTGCGTGACAATGACTGGGCGACGCATGACCAGCGCCTCCATAAGCGTGCCAGGACCAGCCTTCGAGATCACGATGTCGCTGGCGGCCATCAACTCTTCCATATTCGTCACGAATCCGAAGATGTGCACGTTCGGACCAAACCCGCCCTTCTCGAGGCGCTCGCGCAAGGCTGTATTCCGCCCTGTCACCACCAGCAACTGCAACTGTGGGTACGCCGTGTGAATGTTGCGCACCAGGTGCTCCATGTGACCGGATCCCACCCCGCCGCTCGTAACCAGCACAGTAAACAGCTCCGGCACAAGACCAAGGTTTGCCCGCGCGGCGTCGCGAGTCTGATGGTAGGCAGCAAATTTGGGATGGACAGGGAAGCCAGTGCGTATTAGTTTACTCTCTGGCATGCCCAGGCGACGCATTCGTTCATAGGCCTCGTTGGTGGGAACGATGCACAGCTCTGCATCTGGGTCGGCCCACGATGCGTGCAGACTCACCAGATCAGTCACAACAGTAATAAAACGAAATGAGAGGCGATAGGTGCGGCGCGCATTGCCGATCAGACGGTTGAGCAGGGGGTGCACCGACACTACCAGCGTCGGACGGACAGCCTCCAGCACGCGCAAAATGTTGCGATGCGCTGCGAAATAGACGACTTTCGTCAACGCATCGATCCGCCGCCGACCGTCAGTCAGGCGATAGAGGGTGTCATAGAGCGGCAACCAGCGCGTCGAGAGCTTATCGTAGACGACCGGCGCGTTCCGCACGACCGGAACGCCAGTATGCGTAAAGATATCGATGATGTACGTTTCGACCGCATCACCGACACGCTGCGCGATCGCGGCTGCGATTGCCTGCGCCCCTGAGCGATGGCCGCCGCCAGTATCGGAGATGGCGAACAGGATCCGCGGAACGCTGCCAGTCGCGGGCTCTCTCTGTGGAACATCGGACATCACGAATAACGTCAGCGTCGCCGATATGATTACGGTACATCCGCTTCGCTGTCATCGTACCATACCGTGCGGCAACGTGCAAAACGGCATCGAGATTTGCCCACCCCCTGCTTGTGTGCTATACTACCAGACGGCGCGCTGCGGCGCGCTTCATTACACACATCGCTCTATCGCCGCCTCTCCTGCCGGCGCATGCCGGTCGTGCGGCATCGACGGGAGCGGTGGAGGGATTCGTTCAGCAGGCGGCCGCCTGCGGGTCTGAAGCATAAGGAGAGCCAGGTATGACTCAGGGAGCGCAGCGGCTCGTTTCGATGCGAGCGCTGCTTGAAGCAGGGGCGCATTTCGGGCATCAGACCAAGCGGTGGAACCCGAAAATGCGGCCGTACATCTTTACGGCGCGCAATGGCATCCACATCATCGATCTGCAAAAGACGATCGTCGGTCTGACGGCAGCGTATCAGTTCATTGTTGAAACTGTTGCGGCAGGTGAGAAGGTGCTGTTCGTCGGCACCAAGAAACAGGCGCAGGAAACGATCGCCGAAGAGGCGACGCGCGCCGGGCAGTTTTACGTCACGCAACGCTGGTTGGGGGGGATGCTGACCAATTTCGTGACCATCCACAAGCGATTGCGATACCTGAAAGATCTCGAAGAACAGCGCGACCGCGGCGAATTCAACAAACTCACGAAGGCCGAAGCGCTCAAACGCGAGGCGGAGATTGAAAAACTCAACAAGGTCTTCAGCGGCGTGAAAGCGATGGATCGGTTGCCGGGCGCATTGTTCATCGTCGATCCGCATAAAGAAAATCTCGCCGTTCGGGAAGCCAATAGAGTAGGCGTTCCGATCGTGGCAATGGTAGACACCAATTGCGATCCAGAGCCGATCGACTATGTCATCCCGTGTAACGACGATGCAATCCGCAGCATCCGTCTGATCGCCGGGAAAATCGCCGATGCCGCCATCGAGGGGCAAAATCGGCGTGAGTCGCTCCAGGCCGATATGACGCATGGCGGCTCGTATGAACAGGCAGTGGCGGAACGCGCGATCGCCGGGGAGGCGGATGAAGCCAAGGCGGTCGAGTAGTGATGATGGTGCAAGCGACGCAAGGAAGACTGAAGGCAGGAGCGCCGCCTTCGATCTTCCCTGTTTTTATGTCAGAGAGAAGGAGTCATCGTGGCCGAGATAACCGCACAGATGGTGAAGGAACTGCGCGAGCGCACCGGCGCGGGCGTGAAGGAGTGCAAGGATGTGCTCGAGCAGACCAATGGCGACGTCGAGAAGGCAATTGAAGAGTTGCGCAAGCGCGGCATGCGCGTGCGCGAGAAGGTCGCGGGGCGTGAGGCAAAGGAAGGGCGTATCGAAGTGTACGTCCATCATGGCGCACGCGTTGCCGCGATGGTCGAACTGAACTGTGAGACCGATTTTGTGGCGCGCACTGACGATTTCATTCAACTGGCGCGTGATATCGCGATGCAGGTCGCAGCCATGAATCCGCGCTACCTTCGCGTTGAAGAGGTGCCGGAAAGCGAGATTGTCGCCAGTGGCATGTCGCCTGAGCAGTTTTATCGAGAACATGTGCTGCTGAAACAGGTGTTCATCAAGGACTCGTCACAGACAATTGAAGAGAAGATCCAGGCGGCAATTGCAAAGATCCGCGAGAACATCGTTGTGCGGCGCTTCGTTCGATACGAACTCGGCGGTTAAGCCAGGCTCTGACCCGCCGGACGATGAGCGAACAGGCTACAGCGGACGTTCGCTCGTCGGAAGAAAAGTTGCGCCTGGCATAGGGAGGCATCATGGCCGAACCTCGGTATCGCCGCATTCTGCTCAAGCTCAGCGGCGAGGCGCTCGCAGGCAGCGGCGCTCACTCAATTGACCCGCAGATGCTCGATTATTATGCGCAGGAGATTGAGCGCGTGCTTCGGCTTGGCGTCCAGGTCGCGGTTGTATTGGGCGGGGGAAATATCTGGCGCGGCAATCAGGCCATTGCCCGCGGTATGGATGCGGCGCAATCGCACTATATGGGCATGCTGGCGACGGTTATCAATGCACTGGCGCTTCAGGACGCATTGGAGCGTCGGGGCGTCTTTACACGAGCCATGACTGCGATTAAAATGGATGAAGTCGCCGAACCATACATCCGCCGACGGGCCACGCGCCACCTCGAAAAGGGGCGCGTTATTATCCTTGCTGCTGGCACCGGCAACCCATACTTTACCACCGATAGCGCAGCAGCGCTGCGCGCGGCGGAGATTCACGCCGAGATTATTCTGATGGCAAAAAACGGCGTCGATGGCGTTTATAGCGCTGACCCGCGTCGATACCCGGACGCAAAACGCTTCGAGTATATCAGTTATATGGAGGCGCTGAGTCGTGGACTGACCGTCATGGACAGTACGGCGCTAACATTCTGCATGGATAATAATATCCCTATCGTCGTGTTCGATCCGCTAACGCCAGGGAATATCGAGCGGATTGTCCTGGGTGAGCATGTCGGTACGCTGGTCAGCAATCATCCATCGCAGTAGCGCTCTAATGCATCGGCGACAGTTGCGCCAACGGGAAGCGGTGGGGGTTCAGTTCGCTCTTCCGACCGCGTAGAAGGAAACGAGGAAACGTATGGTCAATGACGTCCTGCGTGCAGCTGAAAGTCGAATGAAAAAGGCGACAGAGGCGTTGCGCAACCATCTGGCGACTATTCGAACAGGGCGGGCGACGCCAGCGTTGGTGGAGCATCTGCACGTTGAAGCGTATGGCACTACCCTCCCACTGAACCAACTCGCTACCATTACTGTGCCTGAACCGCGCATGCTGGTCATCCAACCATTCGACGCCAACATGGTCAAGGCGATTTCCAAAGCTATCATGAACTCCGAACTCGGTCTTACGCCCACCGACGATGGTCGCCTGATTCGTCTGGCAATCCCGCCGTTGACCGAAGCGCGGCGCAAGGAATTGACTAAGCTGGTGCGCGCCCGCGTTGAGGAGTCAAAGATAGCGCTGCGCAACATTCGCCGTGAGGCGCTTGAAGATCTGCGCGACCTGGAGCACGAGAAGATGATTTCGGAGGATGAGCACCGCCGCGCCCAGGAGAAATTGCAAGAATTGACTGATCGCTATGTGAGAGAACTCGATCATATCGGTGCGGTAAAAGAAGCCGAGGTTATGGAGATCTGAATCAGCGCCTGCGCAGGCGGCGCATCCTAAGGATCTCGATGCCCCCGGTGCGCCGCTTGTAAGCGCTGATATTGCTGAACGGTTCAAGTTCGTGATAGGATACGGGTGACATGTCGCAGCGCGCACGCATTCCCCGGCATATTGCAATTATTATGGACGGGAATGGGCGCTGGGCGCGCCAGCGCCACTTGCCGCGTCTTGCTGGTCATCGCGCTGGTACGGAGAATATTCGCCGGATTGTGACAGAGTGCGCCGAGCAGGGAGTGCAATATCTGACACTCTACGCGTTTTCCACGGAAAACTGGTCGCGGCCGTCGGCGGAAGTCGATGGCCTGATGCGCATCCTGAGCGATTTTATCGACCGCGAGACGATCAATCTGCACCGCGAGGGCGCGCGCTTGCGTCACCTCGGTCGCCTCGATAATATTTCCGCTGACCTGCGGCAGAAAATCCTTGATGCCATTGAATTGACGCGCCATAATACCCGTATCACGCTGGCTGTCGCCTTCAATTACGGCGGACGCGCTGATATCGTCGATGCGGTGCGGAAGTTGATCGCGCGCGGCGTCAGGCCCGAGGATGTGACGGAGGAGATGATCAGCGATCATCTCTCGACCTCCGGAATGCCCGACCCCGATCTGATCATTCGCACGAGCGGCGAATGGCGCCTCTCGAATTTTCTGATCTGGCAGGCCGCCTACAGCGAATACTGGACGACGCCGGTCTACTGGCCCGATTTCAGTCCTGAACATCTGCGTCAGGCCATTCACGACTATGGACAACGCGAACGCCGCTTCGGCGGACTCTCAGAGGAATCCTAGCGCGTTGGTCCAACGGGTGCTGAGCGCGGTTGTGCTGCTGCCGCTCGTGGTTGTCTGCGTGTGGTGGGGCTTCTGGCCGTTTACAGTGCTGGTGGTCATTGCGGCGGTCGTCGGCTTGGGCGAGTTGTATGCGGCGTTTAGTCATGGCGGGTATCAGTCGAACTATGCACTGGGCGTCGTTGTTGCGGCGCTGGTGCTGGGCGCGATGATCATTCAGGCGCTTAGCGGCGTTGATCTGCTCGCGCCTGCTCTTGGACTGGCCGTGATGATCAGTCTGGCGGCCTGTGCATCGCGCCACGCTCAGTACGGCGCGGTGGCGGAATGGGCGTTGACGTTCGGCGGCGCTCTCTATGTCGGCGGTCTCTTGGGGTTTCTGATCCTGCTCCGCGCCCTGGAAACTCCGCTGCGCAGCGGATTGCTTGCCCCTCTCCAACCACAGCCCGGCGCTGCCTGGATTGCTCTGGTGTTGATGGCAACCTGGGGACAGGATGTCTTTGCCTATTTCGTCGGTAAACGCTGGGGACGCCGCAAAATGGCGCCAACGCTTAGCCCGCGTAAGACGTGGGAAGGCGCCGCTGGAGGAATGCTGGGCGCGCTTGCAGGCGCTTTTCTGGCGGTGGCGCTGTTTGGCCTCCCACTCTCGCTCTGGGCGACAGCGCTCATTGGTATTACTGCTGGTATCGCTGGGCCGATTGGCGATCTGTCCGAATCGTTCATCAAGCGTCAGGTGGGGCTGAAAGATGCAGGCAGTCTCATCCCTGGCCATGGCGGCATCCTTGATCGGATCGACAGTGTGCTGTTTAGCGCGCCAGCGGTCTACATCATGCTTACGATAACGGTCTCTTGAACGGGCAGAAAGCGCTCTGGCATGTCTGCACCTCGTTTGTCTGCACGCAATAAACGCTGGCTCATCCATCCAACGCCGCCCGAGTTCATTGCCGCCTTTCGCCAGTTTCCGCCGCTGATCGCTGCGGTGCTCTATCAGCGCGGTCTGCGGAGCGAGAGCGCCATCCGAGAGTTCTTCTCTCCCGACTATCGGCTGAATGACCCCTTTGGTTTGCGCGGCATGGAAACGGCAGTTCAGCGTATTGTCGCGGCCATTCAGAACCACGAGCCAATGGCGGTCTATGGCGATTATGATACCGATGGCGTGACCGCTGTGGCGTTGCTGGTCCAGGTGATCCGCGCTATGGGGGGGATGATTCAGCCTTATGTGCCTCATCGCGTTCGTGAAGGGTATGGTCTGAATATTGCGGCAATCGATGCGCTGGCGCGTGAAGGCGTTCGCCTGCTGATCACCGTCGATTGCGGCATCAGTAATGTGCGTGAAGCAGAGCACGCGCGCGCTGCGGGACTTGACCTGATCATTACCGACCATCACGAACCGCCGGCGCGCCTGCCCAATGCGCTGGCTATTGTCAATCCGAAACAACCAGGGTGCCCGTATCCGTTCAAGCATCTGGTTGGCGTGGGTATTGCCTATCAGTTGGCGCGCGCGCTGGTGCGACGCGGTCTGCGCTCAACGCTGCAGAAAGATGATCTGCTCGACATCGTTGCGATTGGCACGGTGGCCGATATGGGACCGCTGGTCGGTGAGAATCGCGTTCTGGTCACGCATGGATTGAGAGCGCTCAATGCGGCGCAGCGACCAGGAGTGCGCGCGCTCATCGAAGCCGCCGGTCTGACGCCGGGCAGGGTGACATCGACTGATATCAGTTTTGGGCTCGGACCGCGCCTGAACGCCTCTGGTCGGATCGACAATGCACGATTGAGTTATGAACTGCTGCTCGCCGAAGAACTCGATATCGCATACCATCTGGCGCGCGAACTGAATGTTCAGAACCGTCAACGTCAGGAGCTGTCGAAGAATGTCCAGGAGCAAGCCAGCGCACAGATCAGGGCGCTGGGCAAGCACCATCAGCGGATTATTGTTCTTGACGACACCGGGTATCCGGCTGGCGTGGTCGGACTGGTGGCGGCGCGCCTGGTTGAGGAGTTTGGGCGCCCGACCGTGCTGATCGAACGAGGTGAAGCATGGTCGCGCGGTTCGGCGCGTTCTGTGCCGGGGTTCAGTATGATTGAGGCGCTGACTGCCTGCGCCGATCTGTTGGAGCGCTTCGGCGGGCATACAGAAGCAGCCGGGTTCACGATTGCCACTGACCGCCTGCCTGAGCTGGAAGCGCGCCTGCTGCACTATGCCGAACAGCGCCTGCCTGATGATCTGTTGATTCCCAGCCTGCGCGTCGATGCCGAAGTTCCGCTTAGCGAACTGTCGTATGATCTTCTCAAGGAGCTGACAAGGCTTGAGCCATTCGGTCAGGGCAATCCGCAACCGGTGCTGATGAGCAGCCGGGTGCAGGTGATTGGCGCGTGGCCACGGGGGAGCGAAGGGCAACACCTGAAATTGCGCCTGACCGATGCCAGCGGTGCGGGTCCCTTTGATGCCATCGCGTTTCGCTTTGGCCATCTGGCGCGTTATTTCGAGCAGCCGCGCTGGATTGATATCGCATATACGCTCGAATCTGATGAGTGGAACGGCACCGCTGCGTTGCAGTTGAACATCAAGGATTTTCGCAGCGCACGATGAGGTGACGATGCGATGGACGAGATTGTTCGGTTTCTTCTGGAACACCCGCCTTTCAGCCAGTTGCCGCTGATCCAGATTCAACGCATTGCGAGCGCCGTGCAGATTGAGTATTTTGGGCAGGGCGTTCAGATCCTGACGCAGGGGGGAAAGCCCGCCTCGTTCCTCTATCTCATCCGGCGCGGCAGCGTTGATCTGTTGCGGGAACGCGACGGCGTGGTGGAATTGACCGACACGCTGGGTGAGGGGGAGTGCTTCGGCTATGTCTCACTCATTCGAGGCAAACCGCCGATCAGCACGGTGCGCGCGCACGAAGCGACACTCTGCTATCTTATTCCAGCGGCATTGTTTCATCAGTTACGACGTGATTATCCCTCATTTGCGCAATTTTTTGCGCGATCAATTACGGATCGGCTTGAACAGGCGCTCCAGCAACGCCACGCCGCCGCTGCTCCCGAATTGTTTCAGACCCGCCTGCGCGACTTGATTACAGAGCCGCTGGTCGCCGTGTCTCCCGACACCACGGTCCGTGAAGCGGCGCGTCGGATGCGTGAGGCGCAGGCATCGGCGCTGATCGTCGATCTGCCGCCGTATGGCGTGCTCGATGCAGGGAGCGGCATTGTCACCGACCGCGACCTGCGGAACCGGGTTGTTGCTGAGGGACTCGACTATAACACCCCAATTGCACAGGTGATGAGTGCGCCGGCGGTGACCGTGCCAGCCGACAGCCTAGTGTTCGAGGGGTTGCTGAAAATGATCGAACACGGGGTGCACCACCTGCCATTGAGCGACAGCGGGCAGATCATCGGCGTGGTGAGTTATCGTGATTTTCTACGTCTGCAGAGTCACAACCCGCTGCTCATGCCGCAGCGCCTGGTGCGGGCGCGCAGTGACGCCGACCTGCGCGCCTATACTGAACAGGTCACTGCCACCGTCGGCGGATTGCTCGACGCTGGCGCCAGGGTGAGCGATATCGGGCGCGCTGTGGCGGCAGCGCACGATGCCCTCTTGGTGCATATCATTCGGGATGCTGAGGCAGCGCTGGGTCCCCCGCCGTGCCCGTATGCCTGGCTGGTGCTGGGAAGTGAAGGGCGCTACGAACAAACGTTGCGCACCGACCAGGACAATGCGCTGATCTACGCCGACAATGCGCCGGAGGGCGCTGAAGCCTATTTTGAGGCGTTGGCAGAGCGGGTTGTCGAGCAACTGGTGCGCTGCGGCTTCCCGCGGTGTCCGGGCAATGTGATGGCGACTAACCCGCAGTGGCGCCAACCGCGATCAGTCTGGCAAAACTATTTTCGGCAGTGGATCAGCGTCCCCAGTGAAGAAGCGTTGCTCCAGACCGCGATCTTCTTCGATCTGCGCCCGGTCTACGGCACGCTGGACACAGAGGCCTCCCTGCGCCCGATCATCCTCCGCGCCCGTGAGAATCGGATTTTCCTGGGGCGGTTGGCGCGTGCAGCGTTGCGTCAGACGGCGCCGATCAACTTCTTCCGTCAGTTAGTGCTGGAACGTCGCGGCGATCAGCGCGGCGTGATCGACCTGAAGTACCGCGGAACGGCGATGATCGTCGATCTGGCGCGCCTGTTTGCGCTCGAAGCTGGCGTGCCCGATACCAATACTATCGCCCGCCTTCGCAAATCGGCAAACCGGAGCAGCCTGAGCGAAACGAGCGCTGAGGAGTTGATCGCTGCCTTTGAACTGATTGGACTGCTGCGCCTGCGCTGGCAGTATCAACAGCTGCGCCAGGGCCTCGAGCCGAGCAACCGGGTCGAGGTTGACAAACTCACTCCCCTTGAACGACGCGAGTTGAAAGAAGCGCTGCGCGCTGTCGCCGTGGCGCAGCGGGCGGTGGCGGTCACATTTCAGACCAGTCTAATGGCGTGAGAGGGCTGCCATGTTTTTGTTTCGCCGCCGACCGGCCAGTCTCCCCGAGTCCGTAGCCCGGTACCTTGAAGCGCCGCGTCCCGACCCGGCGCTGCCCTGGCGCGACGTGCCGTACAGTGTGATGGACGTTGAAACTACCGGCCTGAATCCGCGGCGCGATGCGTTGCTGGCGATTGGATTGATCGATATTGACGAAGGGCGCATTCGCATGGATCAGCGCTGGTACTCTCTTGTGCGCCCGCCAGATGATGCCCCGGTTAATCCAGAAGCTATTCGGGTTCATGGTCTGCTCCCCCAGGACGTTGAGCACGCACCGCCGCTCCACGAGGTAGTTCCCACCGTTCTTCGGCGTCTAACAGGACGGGTGCTGGTGGTGCACGTCGCCGACGTGGACATCGGCTTTTTACGCCAGGCGATGCGGCGGCTGTACGGCGTCGAGCCGCGCGGTCCTGCCATTGACACGGCGCGACTGGCATGGCATTTTCAGCGCCATCAACGCCTAATTGATAGCTCTGGATCTGAGCAGGAACCGGCATTGCACCTGCGCGCGCTGGCGGAAAGCGTCGGATTGCCCGTCTACCCCGAACACAATGCCTTCAATGATGCGCTGACGACTGCGCAGCTCTTCCTCGCCCAGGTCAGCATGTTCGAAGCGCACGGCATGCCACGCCTGCGCGACCTCCTGCGCGCTGGCGGGTGTCTGCGGTAGGCGCGAGGCAGAAGGCGCGAGGCGCGAGACGCGAGGCAGAAGGCGCGAGATGAGAGACGCGAGGCGCGAGGAGGGGTTCATCGTTCTCCGGCGCCATTTGCTTATGCGCTTCCCCATTCGCTGACAGCGCACAGCGCGAGGCATGAGGGGCTCTCGTCGTGATGCGCCTGCCAATTCGCCTTGCCTTATTTTTACACAATCTTTATCCCAGCCTTAAGTTGACTTGACATCATCCGCATATAGTGTTTACAATCAGTACACACATCCCCGCATATGCCCGAGTTATGGTGTAAGCCCTGTACAGCACGATGTCGTGCGGCAATGGGCGCTCTCCGCGAGTCGCTCTGATCGCACAGCATTGACGCCAGGAGGTGAACGGATGACACTCACCCACGCGATTGGTTCGACCAACAACGTCGCCGTCGCTGACGTTGTCGTTGGTCCGCTGGAGGAAGCCGCTCGCACTGCGAACCTGAGCGACTATGAGTCGGTCTACCGTCGTTCGATTGAAGATCCGCAGGGATTTTGGGGAGAGGCAGCGCAGGCGCTGCACTGGTTCGAGCCGTTCCACACCGTCCTCGATGACAGCAATGCTCCATTCTACAAATGGTTCGTCGGCGGCAAGACGAACATGGCGTACAACGCCCTGGATCGTCATGTGCAGACATGGCGCAAAAACAAGGTGGCGCTGATCTGGGAAAGCGAAGATGGCATTGTTCGCACCTACACCTACTGGCAACTCTACCGCGATGTAAATAAGTTCGCCAATGTGCTCAAATCGCTGGGTGTGCGCAAAGGAGATCGGGTGGCCATCTACACCGGCCGCTGCCCAGAGCAGGCAATCGCGATGCTGGCATGCGCCCGTATCGGCGCCGTGCATACGGTCGTCTATGGCGGTCTGTCAACCGAGGCGCTGCGCAGCCGCATCGAGGATGCACATGCCAAAGTGCTAGTGGTGGCAGATGGCAGCCTGCTCAACGGGAAGATCGTCAAACTGAAAGAAATTGCGGATCAGGCCGTTGATCACGCGCCGTCGATCGAAACATGCGTGGTCATTAAGCGCACTGGACACGAAGTCGATATTCGCGCCGGGCGTGACTACTGGTGGCACGAATTGATGAGCCTGCCGATCGCTTCGGCGCGCTGTGAGAGCGAGCCGCTCGATGCCGAAGATCCTTTCTTTATCATTTACACTTCCGGCTCTACCGGCAAGCCCAAGGGTGTGGTCCATACCCTCGGCGGCTACATGGTGGATGTCTACACGACTCTGAAGTACGTTCTTGATTTCAAAGAAGAAGATACGCTTTTCTGCACCTCCGACGCGGGCTGGATCGTCGGCCATTCAATCGTGCTGTACGGGCCGTTGATGCACGGCATCACGACGCTGATGTATGAAGGAGCGCCCGCCTACCCTTACCCGGATCGCTGGTGGCAGTTGATTGAACGGCATGGCGTGACGCTCATGTTCACCGCACCAACCGGTGTGCGCGGACTGATGCGGTATGGCGACGCATGGCCCAAGCGCCGCGACCTAAGCACGCTGCGCTTGTTGGCGTGTGCGGGCGAACCCCTCAACCCCGAAGCCTGGCGCTGGTTCTACGAGGTGATCGGACAGCGCCGCTGCCCGGTGATCGACAACTGGTGGCAGACGGAAACGTCGCGCCCAATGATTTCGAACTTTGTCTCGTTGCCTATGAAGCCGGGGTCGTGCGGACTCCCCGCACCCGGCGTTGAAATCGATGTTGTTGATGAGCAGGGGCAGAGCGTGCCGCCAGGCGTCGAAGGATCGCTCGTCATCAAGCGTCCCTGGCCCGCGATGCTGCGTACCATCTATGGCGACGATCAGCGCTACATCGAGCAGTACTGGAGCCGCTACCCTGGCATGTATCTCACTGGCGACGCCGCCAAGCGCGACGCTGATGGATATATATGGATCATCGGTCGCACCGACGATGTGATCAAGGTTTCCGGATATCGCCTCGGCACTGCCGAAGTCGAAAGCGCACTCGTGTCGCACCCCGCAGTGGCAGAAGCCGCAGTGATCGGGTTGCCGCATCCGGTTCGCGGGAATGCGATCCATGCGTTCGTGTTGCTCCGCGCCGGATATTCGCCATCGGAAGAGCTTGCCGATGAGTTGAAAGCTCATGTCGGCAAAGTGATGGGACCAATTGCCAAGCCGGAAACGGTATCATTCCCACCAACGCTGCCCAAGACCCGTTCGGGCAAAATTATGCGCCGTGTTTTGCGCGCTCAGGCGCTTGGCGAACCGCTTGGCGACCTCAGCACAATGGAAGGGTAATGGGATTTCGGTTGCCTACTAGTGTCAATATGCTTAGGGAGGAACCTGCATGTCGATCGATGTCGCTGAACCGAGAACGATCAGTCAGTTCGAGGACGAACAGGGTATCTACCAGCCTGCGCCGCACATCGTTGAGCAAGCCAACATCACAGCATACATGCGCTCGAAAGGCTTCTCAACCTGGGACGAACTGTATCAGTGGTCGATTGAGCACCCGCAGCTCTTCTGGGCGGATATGGCGAATCGCCTGGAGTGGTACGAGCCATGGGAAAAGGTGCTCGATGACTCGAACAAACCGTTTTACAAATGGTTCGTCGGCGGCAAGTTCAACATTGTGCACAACGCCATCGACCGCCACCTGAAGACCGCTCGCCGCAACAAACAGGCGCTTATCTGGGAAGGTGAGGATGGCAGTTATCGCGCCTTCTCCTATTTCGGCGTCAACCGTGAGGTGTCGAAGTTTGCCAATGTGCTGAAGAGCATGGGCGTCCAGCCGGGTGACATCGTGTCGATCTACATGCCGCGCATCCCCGAACTCGTCTTTGCGATGCTGGCATGCGCGAAGATCGGCGCGGCGCACTCGGTGATCTATGGCGGCTTCTCGGTCGAGGCGTTACGCGAGCGCATTGCCGATGCGCAGTCGAAGGTGCTGATCACCGCCGATGGCGGCTATATGCGCGGGAAGATTGTCGAACTGAAGAAGATCGCCGATGAAGCCATGGCGCATAGCCCGTCGATCCAGACCTGCATCGTCGTGCGACGCACCGGGCACGAGGTTGAGATGCAGGCGGGCCGCGACTACTGGTGGCACGATCTGATGAGCCTGCCAATCGCCTCGGCGCGCTGTGAGACGGTGCCGGTCGATGCCGAGCATCCGCTCTATATCCTGTATACCTCCGGCAGCACCGGCAAGCCCAAGGGCGTCGTCCACGTTCACGGCGGCTACGCCGTCCATGTGTCGGCGACGCTGCACTTCACGTTCGACCTCAAAGAAGAGGATCGCTACTGGTGCGCTGCCGATCCCGGGTGGGTCACCGGCCATTCATACATCGTGTACGGACCGTTGATCGAAGGGGCGACATCGTTCATGTATGAAGGTGCGCCCAATTATCCCTACCCGAACCGCTGGTGGAGCCTGGTGGAGAAGTACGGCATCAACATTCTCTACACAGCCCCGACTGCCATTCGCGGTCTCATGCGTTTCGGCGACGCCTGGCCCAACCGCCACGATCTATCGAGCCTGAGGTTGCTTGGATCGGTTGGCGAGCCGATCAACCCTGAAGCCTGGCGCTGGTTCTATAACGTCATTGGCAAGGGGCGCTGCCCGATCATGGATACCTGGTGGCAAACGGAGACCGGCGGCTTCCTGATTACGCCCAATCCTACAACGCCGCTCAAGCCCGGATCGGCGACCCGGCCATTCCTTGGCATCGAGGCGGATGTGGTTGATGAGCAGGGGCGCAGCAAGGGCGCGAATGAGGACGGTCTGCTGGTGATCAAGTCGCCCTGGCCCGGCATGATGCGCACCATTCTGCGCGACCCGGATCGGTACGTCAATCAGTACTGGAACAGCGATCCGCCCGGCATGTATACTGCGGGTGACTCGGCACGCAAGGACGAGGACGGCTATTTCTGGATCATCGGGCGGATTGACGACGTGATCAAGGTGTCGGGATATCGCCTGGGCACGGCGGAGATCGAGAGCGCGCTGGTGTCGCACCCGGCGGTTTCAGAAGCGGCCGCTATCGGTTTGCCGCACGAGATAAAAGGCACCGCGATCCACTGCTTCGTCATTCTGCGGGATGGCATCGAAGGTACGCCAGCGCTGGAGGATGAGCTTAAGGCGCATGTGGCGCGCGAGATGGGTCCGATCGCGCGACCGGAGAGCATTAAGTTCGTCTCGATGCTGCCCAAGACGCGCTCGGGTAAGATCATGCGGCGCGTGCTCAGGGCGCAAGCGTTGGGGCAGGATCCCGGCGATCTCTCGACGCTAGAGGGGTAGAATCCTCTCCATACCGGCTCTGAAGGATTTCTCTGAGCATTAGACACAAAGGCGCAAACGTTATCGTGTGAATTGCCGCACTTTGCGCCTTTGTGTCTTCCCGTCAACTTTTTTGCACAATGCTATCCACGCAGCGTTGGACCTTCGCTGTTGCGCGTTCATTCGACGTGGCATGCGAGGACAACCAGATTATGCAGTTTTCCCTGACGATCACGGATGTGATTGATGAGGCGCCCTTCGAGTGTGAAGCCCAGGCGCGTAAAGATGGCCTGGCCAGCGGTCTGTTCCTCGACCATGTCGACGAACACCTTGGCTGCTCCCAGTTGGCGCGCGTGGGCGACAATTTCACCTGCCATGACAGCGCCCAGCCCGCAGCGTCGCCAGGCTTCGTCCACAATCAATTGAATATCAGCTACGTGGCTCGAACGACCCGGCAACAGGCGCGCTGATGCATATGCAACAATTGCGCCATCGGGCGCGACTGCTACGATCTGTCGCCAATGCTCAGCATCGCGGGCATTGACTAGGCGCGCCACCACTTCCGGGCTGCGCAGGTCGTTCTCGACATGCAGCCAGTCGTTCTCGGGCAGCGCCGCTCCGAGGGCAATCAGCCGTTCGTTATCTCCCGCCTCTATCAGACGGATGTGAACGGTGCGTCCGTCGCGCAGCGTAGCATTGAAGGGAACCTGGGGAGGGGCAGTCGTCATTGGCAGCTCCTGTCATGGTAACCAAACCGTGAAATCTTGCACAACGTCGATTATACCACTGTCGGTTCATAGGGGTGCGTATGGTGCGAAATGATGGGCGAGCGCCTTCCGATCTGCGCCCGGTTCGGATCAGCATTGATACGTATGGCTATGCCGAAGGTTCAGCACTGATCGAGATGGGGCATACCCGCGTCCTCTGCACTGCCAGCGTTGAAGAGGGCGTTCCGCAATGGCTGCGCGATCAACAGCGTGGCTGGGTCACAGCCGAATATGCACTACTGCCGCGTTCGACAATGCAGCGCACTCGCCGCGAACGCAACGGTCTCTCAGGGCGCACGCAGGAAATCCAGCGCCTGATTGGGCGCGCGCTGCGCGCTGCTGTGTCCCTTGAGGCGCTGAATGGGTTTACAGTCACCATTGATTGCGATGTGCTGCAGGCGGACGGCGGCACTCGCACTGCGTCGATCACCGGCGGGTACGTGGCGCTGGCACTGGCTATGCACCGCCTGACTGCCGCTGGACGGTTCGCTGTCAATCCGCTTCAACGCGCCGTTGCGGCTGTCAGCGCCGGGTATGTTGCTGGCTGTGCGTTGCTCGATCTCGACTACAGCGAAGACAGCATCGCCGATATGGATTGCAATCTGGTGCTGACCGAGGATGGCGGGATCGTGGAGGTGCAGTCCACCGCCGAGGCGCGCGCCGTCAGCCGCGCAGAGTTCGACGCTCTGATCGACCTCGCAACCGATGGCGTCCGGCGCCTGTTTGCAATCCAGCGCGAGGCGCTAACGCCGGTTATCGAAATGTTGAGGGTGGAAGGGGAGAAGAAGCCGGAGGACGGTGGCGCGTAAGGGCGCGGCGTTGCCCCGCTCCAGCACTGCGCAAGCGCGGCGTGCGGCGCCAGGGTAATTGGAGAGCGTGCGTAGGTAGGTTTTGGAATTGCACAGTCTTCGTCGAATTCTGGCGCCTTCTTTTCCCCTTCATTCACCCACCCCCTTTGAGGGCGGAGTTTTTGAGATGCAAGGCGCGTTTTATCGTCCTGACGCCCTTGTTCCCCCTGTTCCCCCTGCTCTCTTCTCCCATCCCTCTCAAGTGTGGGCTTTTTGGGGTGCGAAGCGGATTTACCGCATCCTAACGCTCTTGTCCCTCTCATCCCCCTCGCCCCCTTCTCCCGCTAGGGGAGAGAGGGGAGTCAGGGCGTCCTCATTGCTTAAAACGGGCGATGCAACGGAAGGGCGTGCTGAAAAATCCACCCTTGTGGTATCTCCTTGGTCCCCTTCGCCTACCAGGAGAGAAGGGGGAACTAAGGCATCCTGATGCCTGAAACAGACGAGTAGCGCGGGGAATTGCCAGAACAATCGGCACCCGGCTCTCAATTCCCGCTCCTCGGTTCTCATATGCTATAATTCTGAGAAATTGATGAGAAGCCATCTATCCCTACGCGGCCTAACTGAAGGAGAGTCGGCTATGCTCGGCGAGCCGCAACATGATGAGGCGATTGTTCACTTTCAACGGGGTCTGGTGCTCGAACGGGCGAACCGCGTTGAAGAGGCGGTAGAAGAATATCGGCGCGCATTGGAGCATAACCCGCATCTCGCAGAGGCGCACGATGCCCTTGGCAACTATTACCATCGGCATGGTTTACTGGCAAAAGCAGCGGAAGAGTTCCGCATAGTTGCGAATCTAGAAGGCGGGTTCCTGGCGTACTTCAACATTGGCAGCATCCTGATTGAACTCGGCAGATACGAAGAGGCGATCGACGCTCTGCTACACTGCTTGACGTTTGATTCCAATGACCCCGCCGTCCACTATCAGCTTGGGCTAGCGCAGTTTCTCCGCGGCGACGATTACGCCGCGCTCTACCACCTCCAGTTGACGCGTCAACGCTACCCAAACGATAGTAGTGTTCATGTGCTCATCGGCCGCTGCCACTTACGCCTCGGCGCATACGATGAGGCAGAGATGGCATTCCGGGCAGCTCTGCAGTGTGCCACGAATGAGGCTGGTCGCCTTCGCATTCAGATGTATGTACACGCAGTCGAGCGTCACCGTGAGATCGGCGTCATCCGTTCCCTTCGAGAACGTTTCTATGCTGACCATGGCGCTGCATACTTGGGATCGACCCACGATGACGGAAGCAGGGCCGACGAGTTCTCTGATTTCCACTTTACATACCCTGATATTGCCATCAGCCTCCATCGTTTGATCCGCCTCGCCCGGTTGCAACGCTGGCGCCTAACCTGTGTCGCGCCCATTGATCGCCTGGCTGAACCACTGGCTCAGGTGCTCGCGGAATTGCTTGATGTTCCGCCACGTAGCATTGACGCGCTTCGCGCTGATGATATTGCATTGCTCGCGCTCGCAAGCGGTCACGAAGCGGAATTGTTGAAACTGGCTGTTGAGCGGTCGCCATGTGCAACGGTTACATTTTGTCTCGGGCTAGACTGGCTGCGTCATCATGCCATTGTCCCTGATGTTATCGGGGTAGTTGCACATCATGCGTGCAGTGTGCCGTGGGAAGCCGAGTTTCGTCGGCTGCGCGCACACGGTGCGCCGCTCGAGTGTCAGGATCTCTGTTTGCAGCAGGCGGCACAGCAGATTATGGCGGCTGTGCAGGCGCCGCCGCCCGATCTGGCCATCGATCAGTGCCTGGCGTTTTTCCAGACCTTCCGCCGTTTCCGCTATCTCGAACACGCCTGCGGTGCATCCGTTGCCCGTTAGTGGAAAGGTGACGCTGGTCTCGGTTGCATAAGTGCAGTCATCATATTTGTGAAGGTTTTTCACTATCTTGCGCATTTGTTAGGGTGTGATTGGGGATTGCCGCTTTCTGATGCTCCCCTATCTCTCTAATCTCGTGGGTGTTGGTTTTTGGGAGATGCAAGGCGAGCTTTGCGCGTCTCGGCGCTATGGTTCATCTCGTGCTCTCGGATCGCAGGGTAGGCTTTTTGGACGTACATGTGTGTTTTGCGCGTTATGACGCTCTGTGTCCACTCCTCCCCCCTCTCTCAGGTGTAGGGTTTTCCAGATACGCAGCGCGTTTTCCGCGTCTCGACGCTGGTTTTCCCCTCATCCCCCCGACCCCCTTCTCCCACCAGGGGAGAAGGGGGAGGTGAAGCGGCTTGCTGCCTGAAACGGGCGATGCGACGGAAGGGTTTGCCAGACCCCCTGCCCCTTTCCTCAGAGGTGGAGCGTTTTTGGGGTGCAATGGATATTTTCCGTATCCTGACGCCCTTGTTCCCCTCATCTCGCCCGCTCCACTCGGTTGGAGAGTACGATCAAAATGTTTTCCGTATCCTGACGCCCTTGTTTCCCTCATCCCTCCCTCCCCCCCTCCTCTCAGGTGTAGGCTTTTTGGCATGCGAAGCGAATGTGCCGTATCCTCACGCCCTTTTCCCCCTCATCCCCCCGACCCCCTTCTCCCACCAGGGGAGAAGGGAGAGGTGAAGCGGCTTGCTGCCTGAAACGGGCGATGCCGGGTAAGGGCTTGCTGGAAAAATCTACACTTGTGAGCTCCCCCCCTTCTCCCACAAGGGGAGTTGGGGTGTCCTGATGCCTCAAACGGACGATCATGAGGGCTTGCCAGAAAAATCTACACTTGTGAGCTGCCCCCTTCGCCCACTAAGGGGAGAAGGAGGAGGTAGGACGCTCGCATGGGGAGGCTTTTTAGAGTGCAAAGCGGGTTTGCCGCATCCTGACACCCTTTGTCCCCTCATCCCCACTACCCCCTTCTCCTGCGCCTCTGCGCCCTCCGCACGCAAGGGTTGGGGGGTTGGGGGAGTTTGCGCATCCCAACGCTTCAAGCGGGTGATGCAACATAAGGGCTCGCTGGAAAAATCTATACCTGTGAGGAAGGAGGAGTTGGGACGTTCCGACGCTCGAAACAGGCGCTGTAAGGCGTGGACTTCTAGAGAAACCGACGCTTTAAGGCGCTTTCCGACGTTACAATAGGACAAGAAGTAGACTCGAAATTTTGCTCGTCATGCGGTACCATATTTTTATACTGCCTCCCAATGATGCGTTAAGTGCTAGGGGAAGAACAGATGACCACATCTGCAAGCGAAACTCTCCCTCACTGGGATATGACGGTTGTCTACCCGGCGCTTGACTCGCCAGAATTTAACCGCGATCTGACTGCGGTGCGTCAGGCGTTTGACGATGTCACGACGCTGTTTGATCGCCTCGGGATTGATCGCCGCGATGGTCAGGCAACGGATGATGATGCTATCAAGGCGTTTGACACTGTTATTGCAGCGCTGAATGAACTGCTCGAACAATTCTCCACGCTTCGCGCCTACAGCTACAGTTTCGTTGCAACCGACTCGCGGAACGAGCAGGCACAGGCAGCGCTCAGTCTGCTGCTGCAGGACAGCGTCAAACTGACGAAGTTGCTGAAGCGGTTAACCGCGTGGATTGGCGGGCTGGATGTCGAGACGCTGATCCGGCGCTCGACTGTCGCGCGCGATCATGCCTACCTGGTGCGGCGCGCTGCCGAAGAAGCCCGTCATCTGATGTCGCCAACCGAAGAGGAGCTTGCGGCAGAACTCGATCTGTCGGGCGGGATCGCCTGGACGCGCCTGTACCAGAATCTGACGTCGCAGCTCATGGTCCCTATCGAGCGTGATGGGCAGGTGGTCGAGCTGCCGATGAGTCAGGTGCGCAATCTGGCGCGCGACCCTGACCGTGAGGTGCGGCGTCGCGCATATGAAGCCGAGCTTGCCGCCTGGGAACGGGCGGCGCTGCCGATTGCAGCAGCGCTCAACAGTATCAAAGGCCAGGTTCTGACGCTCAACCGTCGCCGGGGCTGGGCATCTCCCCTCGACGCCTCTCTCTTCGACAACGGCATCGACCGCGCCACGCTCGATGCGATGATGACTGCCGCGCGCGAGTTCTTCCCCGATTTCCGGCGGTACTTGCGCGCCAAAGCGCGGCTGCTCGGCGTCGAACGTCTCGCCTGGTACGATCTGTTTGCACCAGTTGGCGCCAGCGGACGCAACTGGCAGTTTAGCGATGCGGAAGCATTCATTGTCACCCAATTCGCGCGTTACTCACAGCGTCTGGGAGCATTTGCGGCGCGCGCATTCCGCGAACGCTGGATCGATGCCGAACCGCGCGCCGGAAAAGTCGGCGGCGCTTTCTGCATGCCGCTTCGACGCGATGAGTCGCGCATCCTCGTGAACCACGACTCCTCGGCGGATAGCGTGTTTACGCTGGCGCACGAACTCGGGCATGGCTATCACAACCTGAACCTAGCGCAGCAGACGATGCTCAACCGCGATACTCCGATGACCCTGGCGGAGACAGCGAGCATTTTCTGCGAGACGATTGTGCGCAACGCGGCGCTGCAGGACGCAACCCGCGAGGAGACGCTCGAAATCCTCGAGGCGTTCCTCAGCGGCGCCTGCCAGGTCGTCGTCGATATTACCGCGCGCTTCATCTTTGAAACAGCGCTCTTCGAGCAGCGCACAGTGCGTGAACTCTCGGTGTCGGAGCTGTGTGCGCTTATGACTGACGCGCAAAAGCAGACCTATGGTGATGTGCTGGATGAGCGGACGTTGCATCCGTTCATGTGGGCTGTTAAGGGGCATTACTACAGCAGTGGATTTTCGTTCTACAATTATCCATACATGTTCGGGTTGTTGTTCGGATTGGGGCTGTATGCCGAGTACCAGCGCGCTCCCGAAGCGTTTCAAGCGCGCTACGACAACCTGCTGGCCTCAACTGGCCTGGCGAGTCCCATCGACCTGGCGGCGCAACTGGGGTTCGATCTGCGTGCGCCTGCCTTCTGGCGCGCCAGTCTTAATGTCATTCGAAATGACATCGACCGCTTCGAGGCGCTGGTGGATGCAGTATGAATGCTGATGCATTCCTGACAGCAACGCTCCGTTCACTGCCGCATGGCGGCGCTGTGGCGCGCATGCTTGCTGCGGCAGTTGCCGCTGTTGAACCAGGCGCCGCTGTGCGCCGTTTCTTGCAGCGCGACGGCGAACGACTCCGCGTGGGCGATACGGTGTACGACCTTTCTCGCTTCGACCGCTGCTGGATCGTTGGGGCAGGCAAAGCGAGCGCGCCAATGGCTGCCGCTGCCGCCAGCATTCTTGGCGAGCGCCTGACCGGGGGCATCATTGTCGTCAAAGACGGGCACGTTACTCCCGACAATCTGGCAGTATTGCAACCCCGGATCGAAGTGATTGAAGCCGGGCATCCGATTCCCGACGCCCGCGGCGTCGCTGCTGGCGAACGGATTGCTGATCTCCTGTGCCATGCCACCGAGCGCGACCTGGTGCTGGCGCTGATCTCCGGCGGCGGATCGGCGCTGCTGACGCGCCCCGCGCCGGGGATCACCCTTGATGATTTGCAACGTCTGACAGGAGTGTTGCTGGCGTGTGGCGCATCGATCAATGAGATCAACACACTGCGCCGCCATCTCGATACGCTGAAAGGCGGCGGGCTGGCGCGCCTGGCAGCGCCAGCCGCCGTCGTCGCCCTCATTCTGTCCGACGTGGTTGGCGATCCACTCGATGTGATCGCTTCCGGTCCCACCGTCGCCGACCCGACTACCTTCGCCGATGCGCTTGGCGTGCTTGAACGGTATGGCGTGACACATCAGACGCCAGCCGCTATTCTGGATCGGTTGCGGCGCGGCACGCGCGGCGAGATCGCTGAGACGCCGAAGCCGGGCGATCCGGCGTTGGCGCGAGTCTATAACCTGATTATCGGCAGCAACCGCATGGCAGCCGAAGCGGCGCTGGCAGTCGCACGCGACGAGGGGTTCAACACCCTGCTGCTCACCACATTTCTGCAGGGGGAAGCGCGAGATGTCGGGCGCGTCCTGGCTGCCGTTGCGCGTGAGATGACGGTCAGCAATCACCCGATCCGCCGACCGGCGTGTGTGATCGCTGGCGGCGAAACGACCGTGACCCTGCGTGGCGATGGCCGTGGCGGGCGCAACCAGGAACTGGCGCTCGCTGCAGCCGCCGACCTCGCTCATGCGCCTGGCGCGCTCCTGGTCGCACTGGCGACCGATGGCGGCGACGGACCAACCGACGCAGCCGGCGCCGTGGTCAGCGATACGACGATCCGGCGCGCTGCAGCGCTGGGACTCGACGCAGCCGCAGCGCTGGCGCGCAACGACAGTTACCCCTTCTTTGCCGCGCTGGACGACCTCCTGCGTCCGGGTCCCACGCAGACCAACGTTAACGATCTGGCAATTGTGGTGGTGGTGTAGCCGTCGACAAGGCGAGAGGGAGAAGAAACCGCTATGATCCCTGTTGAGATAGTTGTGACCGGCAATGAGTTGCTCCAGGGCGACGTGCTGGATACCAACACCAACTGGGTGTGTCGGCGGATCACCAGGTTTGGCGGGCGTGTTGAACGCGCTGTGATGGTGCGCGATGATATGGAAGCGATTGTCCGCGAGGTTCGCTCATGTCTGGACCGTGCCGCTGGACTGATCATCACCATTGGCGGTATGGGACCAACGCAGGATGATGTGACAATCGCGGCGGTTGCAGCCGCCACGCACCGTCCCCTGAGCCTTCATCCCGATGCGCTCGCCATAGTACGGCGGCAGTACGAGCGCTTCGCGCGCGAAGGCGCAGTGGACGACCCGACCATCACCCCTGCACGCGAAAAGATGGCGCTCCTGCCTGCGGGTGCGACTCCGCTCGACAATCCGGTTGGCGCAGCGCCCGGCGTTCTCCTAGAGACGGATTCATCTGTCATCGTCTGTCTTCCCGGTGTGCCTGCAGAGCTCAAGGGGATATTTGAAGGCGCGCTCCAACCCGTGCTGCAACGGCTCTTCGGTGACAGCGTGTTCCTCGAAAAACTGGCGACGGTGAACTGCAAGGATGAGTCGGTCCTGGCGCCTGTGTTGAAGGCAGTTGCAGAGAGGCATCCGGATGTCTATCTGAAGTCTCGGGCACAACGATTCGGCGCCGATGTCAGGTTTCGCGTGACGCTCTCGACAACAGGACCATCCAGAGAGACGGCAGAGCGACGGATCACGGCGGCGACGGAGGACTTTCAACGCGCCCTGAGTGCGATTGGCGTCTCAATCGATGCCATCGAGGAACTGTAGCGCCTATTGCGCCTTGTGGATCGACGGTTGTGTATATTTTGTACAGAGACCGAGTAATCGGAACGGAGCGCAGGTGACCGTCACTCCTGCGAAGGTGCGGGACGTGACGGTCACCTCGCCGGTTATCGACTGGGCGCCGTCTGACCAACCGACGACGGCAGCACTTTGCCAAAGAGGGTGAGGTACATCAGGCGGTACACGTCGGTGTTATCGAAGCGCCCGCGGAAGGTGCGGCGTAGCTCAGCGGAGTTCAGACCTTGAGCGCGTGAGTTGATACCGCCTGATACGTCAGGCGTCCCTCCCCAACTCACCGCAAATGCCATCCGCTTGCCATACGCATCCGGCTCGCTCAGGAATGGCGGCGAGTTGCGCCCATAGCGCCCATCAAGCGGCGATAACACGTTTTGCGTGCTCTCGCCGGTCGGATTGTTGTTGTAGGTCGCCACATTTCTGTCTGCGGGCCACGCACCAACCTGCAAACCGCCCGCATCGCTGTCGGCTGCAGTGAGGATCAGCGTCTTACGATTGCGCTGCTGGAAGCGCTGCGCCGTCTCAATGACATCATTGGCATGCTTCAGACCGGTGAGCGTGCCGATCGCGTTGTTGGCATTGCCGAAGTTGTCAACGCTCTCCGTTTCGGCAACCATTATGAATGGCTTGCCTACCTGTCGTGAGCAGCGCTGGAGGATGGTCAGCGCAAGGTCAGTCATTTCAGCGGCAGTTGGCGGGTTGTACCCCAGCGTACCGGGTTGACTGCCGAAGAGGATCAGGTTGGTGCGCTTGTCATTGGGATCAATGCTCGGATCGACCAGACCCGCGCTGATCAGGCGCTCCTCTGGTACGTCATTGAAGATATCGTCAGCAGCGAACAGACCGAGCACATTGGGCGCATAATGGCGGTCGCTGTTCACCCGCTCGCGCAGCGCCTCGAACTCGGCGCGGGTGCGCACGATCACATATCCTTTCGCCTCGAACTCTTTGAGCAGGTTGCGGCCATCCTCGCGGCTTGGACCAGCGCCCGTGATCGGGTCACGATGTACATGGCAGTCGAGAGAAATATTATCCGGGGTGCATTGTGGCGTGCCGCGCGGCAGGAAGAAGCTTTCGCCGCCAGCCAAAATAACGTGCGGCGGCTGCTCACCCTCGAACCCCGGGCGGCCGTCGAGGATCTGCCGGACGATTTCATTGTCGAGGTTCCGGTTGCCGACTTCGGAGACGAAGGCGCCTGTGCCGGGCTCAGCGATATCGCCATCGTTCACCAGCGCCGCCGGGTGACCCTTGTTGATTGCCTCGCGCATGATGCTGCCGGGATAGCCGGAAAGCGCCAGAATGCTGCGCGCAGCATCGCCGTCGCCGTCCTTGCCGAAAGAACCAAGCCCTTCGACTTTGTAGCCGAAGGCGTGGGTCGTCGCGCCGCCGTTCGAGGTTCCAGTCAGAATATCCGCCATATGTCCCCGGTAAGCCGCTATCTCAGGCAACGTATCCCATGGGCTCAGCGCATCAGGACCGTACCAGTAGATGCGCGCAGCGCTCCAGTGATTTAGGCCTGCGCCGTCAGGATGGATGAAGATCACGTTGCCGGTAGGCCGCCGTGAACCATGTAGTTCAGGAATGCCTGTATCCGCCGCGGCCACAGAGACTGTCGCAATTAGCAGCGTGACCGTACCAATCAGACCAAGCGTGCGTTTTCCCACAAACATTGCGTTGAACTCCTCCCCTCGTCTGTGGTTTCAACTGTATGAGCCAGTGATGCCGTTGCGCGGTGAACCGACCGGCAGTCAGGGTCCTCTCAAAGGTAGGGTTTTTTGCGAAGTTTGCCCTCGACCCTCAAGGGTAGAGTTTTCAGGTGCGAAGGGCGTTTTCGGCATCCCAATGCCGGTTTTCTCCTCCTCCCCCCCGCCCCATTTTCTCACCAGGGGAGAAGGGTGAGTCGGGGCGTCCTGATGCCTCAAGCGTGCAACACGAGGGCGTTTTCGGAAAAATCCCCCCCTGTGGGCTGCCCCTCTTCCATGCTGCGAGAGAGGGGAGCGTTTTGGCTTCCTAATGCCTCGAACGAGCGATACAACGAATGCCGAGGCAGGGACTTTGTGATGGCAGGGAGGGAGAATGCCGACAGTACACCTACCATCTGCATTCCAGCTCACCCGTGAACACCCCAGAGATCCGCAGCTAGCGGGCAGGTTCACACACGCAGATTTATTTCTAGATCAGGCTCATAAGAAGGGTAATCACACCGGTTTAAGCAGCACTGAAGCGAAGATGAAAAAGAGGTTATTACTGTATAAAACGTGATTAATACGAAACGCAGAAAACGCTGAGGTTCCCTGCCAGAACCCGCCGCCAGAGCTGGCAGCGCGCTCTGCATTTCACGCAGCAGTCGCCAGCGCTCCTTTCTGGCTGGGAGTGCGGTCTTTCTATCGAAGAGTTGGTATTCTGTCAGTCGTCGTCCAGCGTTTCGGAGCGCTTCGTGTCGTGGCTGACAATGCAACTTTCATCGCCCATCCTCGTACCTCTTATTGAGAGCGGTATCATCCGAACCTACCGAAAGGAGTGACTTGTGATCGCGCATCGAACCTGGCATCTTCGCGTCATCCTGGCGCTGATCGCAACACTGCTGCTGACCGGTTGTGCGGCTCAGGCGTCTTCTCCGGGATCGCTCATCATCATCGACGAAACCGAGCGGTTGAATCAGGCGCGCGTGGCGCAAGCCGCTGCGCCTCTGTTGCAGCGCGGCGCTACTGTTGCGATCTTTATCGTCAAGCGCGGCGATAATAATGGTCAAGACATGACGATCCACCTGGCGAACGCCGGTCTGCGCGGCTATGATCGCATCGTCCCGAACGCCCTAGCAATCTATGTCAGTTACGAGCCGCGCTACTCTGAACTGCGCGCTGGGAGCAACTGGAGCAATGCGCTCTCGCAGGACGTCCTGCACACTATTCGCACCGAGGCGCTCAATCCTGCGCTGCGCAATGGCAACGTCACCGATGGCGTGGTCGAAACGCTCAAACGCTTTGACTCTACACTGGTGTGGCATAGCATACTTCGGCCACGCCTCAGCGACGTGCTGCTCATAACGCTCATCATTATCGGAATAGCGAGTCTCGTTATCGCGGTGCGCTATATATTTTTTAGAGGCCCTGAGCCCTCGTACTACACATCGTTACAGCGATCCGATTCGTCGCGCGATTCGTGGTCAGGTGCATCAAGCGGTTCATCTTCGTGGTCAGGATCGGACTCGTCGGGGTGGTCGGGATCGGACTCGTCGAGCGGCGGTTGGAGCGATGGGTCGAGCAGCAGCGGCGGATCGTGGTGATCCGGCTATCTGCTCGTAGCACTCGTTTCAGGCATCAGGACGACAAAACACGCCCCTCTCCCGCAGCGGGGGAAAGAGGCGCCTCACAGACGTGGAGTTTTTAGGGCGCAACAAATGGTTGCCGTGTTCTAACGCCTGTTTTCCCCTCATCCCCCGGCTTCTCAAGTGGAGGCTTTTTCGGGTGCGAAATGAGTTTGCCGCGTCCTGACGCCCGTTTTCCCCTCATCCCCCCTGCCCCCTTCTCCCACAAGGGGAGAAGGGGGAGTCTGGGCGTCCGGTTGCCTGAAACGGGCGATGCAATAGAAGGGCGTGCCAAAAAAATCTACACTTGTGAGAAGGGGCGGGGGTGAGAGCGAAAACAGGCATCATAATGCGGAGAACCCGCTTCGTATCTCAAAAGGCCTGCACCTTGAGAGGCGTAGAGCAGGCTTTCGTCTTTCAGGTGCGGAAGAAGTCGATGACCGTCCCGCGATCCTCTTCACTCGGCATGATCTCGACGAACGTAATACGCCACCAGGGGAAGATGACGCTCTGAACGCCAGGCGCCAGGTAGGGTACGTCTTTGCCGTCACGTTTGCGTACATTCGTAACCTTGATGAACATGTCGCTTGGCTGCGGTTCCTGCTCGATATCCGCCAGAACCGGGTCTTCACCTGCAATGTGCAAAATGACGGTTCTTGCCACGTTTGGCTCCTTTCAGCGCTGACGATTACGGACTTCCAGACGCAACAGCAGGGTGCCACACATAATCTCATCGCCGTGCTGCAGCGGCGTCGCGCACATTGGCGCGATCCGGCGACCATTGACAAAGGTGCCGTTGGCGCTGCTGAGGTCTTCGACGCGGTATGTCCCATCCCGATACGAAAGGATAGCGTGGCGACGCGAGACGCCTGCATCATACCCGCCGAACGGACCAAGATCGACATCGGGCATAATGCCGCGCGCTGGATCCGCGCGCCCGATGAGCACCTCATCGCTTAAGTCCACCTCGATCCGACGGCGGCTGCGCACCACTACTAACGTGACCATATGCATAGACTGCGAGTCATTCGCCGACAGCGGACCAGATGCAGGCAGGGGATCATGGCTTTCGATAGCGCCAACATTGAGTTCACGCGTTGACTCGGGCGGACCGGCGTTGATCATATCTGCGCCGCACTCGGCGCAGAAAATCGTGCCGTCGAGTTGTCTGGCAGAACAGTTTGGGCAGACAATCATAGGCGGACTACCATTCCTGCGCTATGGAAACATCCCGCTCATCTGTTCATCAGGTCATCGTTTCACGATCATCGCTGGCAACTGATCCCATCAGACCGCGAGTGCCGAAGCGAATGCGCTTGCGTCCCTCTTCACTCACCGTGCCATTGCGCAGGATGCGCGTCGCTTCTTGTTGCAGCGTTTGCGCCAGGGCTGTATCACCAACGTTAAGCATCCGTGTTCCTGCCATCTGCAAACGCTCACTTGCCTCTTCAAACCGACCTTCCGCTGCATGCTTCCAGGCGCTGGCCTGCAGCCGGTATGCCACCAGGCGCTCCAGCCAGTGCCTGACGGTAGCGTCGACGTGATGAGCGACTTCTTCCGCCGGGCGCATGCTGACGCGAACCAGGAGTTCACGCGACTGATCGCGCAGATTCGCCCCTGGCAAGTGGTACCGAAGGGTCAGTCTCAGCACCGGATGATCGCCGATCGGCAGGGGCGGCACAACGACTTCGAGCAGAAAACCCTGCACGCCGGTATCGGGCCAGTCTCCCAAGTTGGCAGCCCAGCGGCGTTCTGCTTCTTCGACAATCGTAATCGGAGCGATGAACGGACGCACCTGATCAAGCGAACGCAGCAGCGCACCAGGGCGCGTCTCGATAGAGAGGTGCACCTGCTGCGCAAAGATGGAATGGAGACGTTTGACTTCATCGGCGAAGACCTTGACGACATCCTGCGCCGTGGCAATATACTGCGCACGACTGTTTTCACTGGCGGTCATTGTTTCGAGCAGGTCCTCATTCCACTCCGTTCCGATCCCAAGCGCCGTCAACCCAATGCCGCGCGACTGCCCGCGGCGGGCAATTTCGACACACCGACTCTCGTCGCCATAGGTGCGGCCATCGGTCAGCAAAATGATCCGGCTGATGCCGCGCGTCAGGAATGGTCGCTGCACTTCTTGGAGCGCGAGCGCCATGCCCTGCGCCATTTCGGTGCCGCCAGCCGCTTCAATCTGCGCAATCGCCGCTTTCATGTCAGCCTTCTTGATGGCGCGCTGCGCCGGAATGACCACATCTGCTCGATCGTTGAACACGACTAGCGAAAAATAATCATCCTGCCCTAACTGGTCCACAATCCGCGCTGCAGCGTCCTTGACCTGCATCAGGCGTTCCCCGCGCATCGATGAACTGCGGTCGATCACCAGACACAGATTCAGCGGCAGTTTGGGCAACTGCTGCGCCAGACCTTCAGCGTGCGCCTCCAGAAGCACGTAGATCAACTGCGGTTCATCACTGACTGCCAGCGTCGTTCGACTCAGGGTCTGCTGCAAATTGATGCCTGGCGTCATAGGTCTGTTGTCATTCTTTCTAAGCAAGCCGGACAAGGATGGCTGAAATGTTATCCGGTCCGCCAGCACGATTGGCGGCATCAACCAGAGCGCGCACGGCGCGGTGCGGGCTATCGATGGTCCGTATAATGCGCTCCATGGTTGCCTCTTCCACACATCCCCACAGTCCGTCGCTGGCAAGGAGCAAATGGGTGGCGTCGCCTATTGGCTGGAACACCAGGTCGACCGCAATCTCCGGATGCTGCCCAACGGTGCGGTACAACTGGGAACGTAGCGGATGTTCCCGTGCTTCGGTCGGGTCAAGCTGCCCCAGCTCAATCAGCCGCCCGACGGCTGAGTGATCGGTCGTCAACTGATGGATGCCGTGAGCGTCGATAAGATAAGCGCGTGTGTCGCCGACATGACCGAGATAGAGGGATCGGCCTAATACCAAGGCTGCGGTGCATGTCGTGCCCATATCCGATCCAGTCAACCGGGCGTGCTCCCAGATGACGCGGTTGGCTTCCTGCACCGCTTCAACCATCAATGCCTGGAGTGAGACGTTGATCGTCCCCTCGATTGCTGGCACGAGGAGATCGGCAATGATGCGCCGGGCGACAGTGGCGATTGCCATACGACTGGCAACCTCGCCGCCTTCATGCCCGCCCATTCCGTCAGCAACGATGAACAGCCCAAGCGTAGCATCGCCCGTCTCGCGCGGAATGCTGCTCACCAGCGTGTAGATCGAGTCCTGATTGGTTTCGCGCACCTGACCGATGTGCCGCAGCGCGGCAGCGACAATCGCAAGCGGCGGCGGCGGGGTTTCGCGCAGCGTCGTGTCATCCTCAAGCGGCTCAGTTGCGCCAGGTCTGCGGTCAGGCGTATCCGCCTGCGCCATGACCGAGCGTGTATCGAGCGGGCGGGTGCCGTCGCTCTCATCACCCTTACCAGACCACCATGCCGTGTCGGGTCGATCAGGCATTGATGCGGGCGGTTGGTCAGGTGGCGAGTTTTCGCTCATAGCATGCCTGCCTTCGAATGCAGCACAGTGCCATGCTTTGTCGGGTCGTCCAGCAGCGTGACTGCCACAGACTACGCGCGCAGGGCATACAGTGCGTGATCGAGCGATCCGATGTAGACCATACCCTCACTAATCGCTGGCGATGATACCACTGGTCCCTGCGTCTCGTAGCGCCAGATCAGCGCACCGTTGGCGGCATCGAGGCAGTAGACGCATCCATCGGCGGCGCCGAAGTACACTCGTCCCTGGTCAACGCGCGGCGATGAGGTGATCTGACTGCCGGTGTCGTACTTCCAGGCAAGTTTGCCATTCTTCAGTTCAATCGCATACAGATTGCCATCAACGCTGCCGACGAACACGCGCGTGCCAAAGACAAACGGTGATGAGTTGACATAATGATTCGTGCGGTACTTCCACACGGGCCACCCGCCTTCGCTATCGAGTGCATAGAGAGTGTTGTCCATCGAGCCGACGATCACCATGTTCTCGGCGAATGCTGGCGACGAAATGACAGGCTGCTGCGTGCGCTGTTTCCAGCGCACGCTGCCATTTTTGATATTCAGCGCATAGACGAATCCATCGCCGCCGCCGAAGTAGACCGACTCGCCAGCAATGCATGCCGATGAGCGGATCGGCATCCACGTGCGATACTTCCAGATTTGCGCGCCGCGCAACCCGTCGATCGCGTAAAAGTGCTGGTCGTCTGAGCCGATAAAGATGACGCGATCCAGCACGCGCGGCGATGAGCGCACCGGCTTGCCGGTACGAAACGTCCAGCGCAGCGTGCCGCGACGGATATCACAGGCGTAGACCGCGCCATCTTCTGATCCGACGATGACGATATCATTCCACACCGCTGGCGACGACGAAATGCCTCCCTCGGTGGCATATTTCCAGCGAAACTCGCCGCGACTGGCATCGATGGCGTACAGGTTCGTGTCATAGCATCCGACAAAGACCATGCCGTTGCTGACGCATGGCGAGGATCGCACTTCGTCTTCACAGACGAAGCGCCAAACCAGCTCGGTGGTTGCAACGCTGCTGACGCGCGGCAGCGCGACTTTTCCTGCCGCCGCCATACCTCCGCTCTGCCCGGCGCGCAGAGTCGGCGTCTGCAACAATGCCAGGCGCATCTCTTCCGCTGACGCCCAACGCGTTTTCATATCGTAAGACAGCGCTTTTTCGACAACCGCAGCAAGTTCAGGCGAAACCTGCGGGTTCAACTGGCGCAGCGGGCGTTCGTGGAAGGTGAACGGCGTTTCGGTGCGCGGATCGCTGGCAGTCAGCAGATGGTGAAGCGTAGCGCCGAGCGCATAGAGATCACTCTGTGGCTCGGCGATGCCCTTGTACTGTTCTGGCGGCGAATACCCCTCCGTGCCGATGATGGTGCCCCGGGTACGCGCCAAGCTGCGGGCGATGCCGAAGTCGATCAGGACAATCCGGTCGTCGGGTGTCACCATCACATTCGAGGGCTTCATATCGCGGAAGACGATCGGTTCTGGCTTCTGATTGTGCAGATACGACAGCACCTCGCACAATTGCACTGCCCAGCGCGCCACTCGTTCTTCGGGCAACGGGCCTTTCGCTTCGTCAAGAATGGTTTCCAGGTCCTTCCCCTGGATCAACTCCAGAATCAGATAGACTCGACCATTCTCCTCGAAAAAGTCGAACACTTTGGGAATTGCAGGATGCTGCAGGGTTGCCAGCAGCCCGGCTTCGCGCTCGAAGTTCTTGAGGTTAAGCAACCGCGTATTCGAATCCGGTGCGCTCTGATACATCTCCTTGATGGCGCATGGGCGGATGACATCCTTAAAACGCAGATCGCGTCCCCGGTAGACAACGCTCATGCCGCCGATGCCCAGCGTGCCTTCGATAACGTAGCGTCCCTGGAGAATGACGCCAGGCTGCATGACCGGCGCAGCGGCGTGCGCTCCGGCGCCAGGAGTTGCGGTTCCTTGCTGGTCTGACCCGGCATTCGACGATGACGAGTTGAGATCGATGCCCTTGGTCGTGCCGGGTTTCTTGATCAACGCCATACCATTCCTCCGCAGCGAGCCATCGTGGGGTAGTGCGTGCAACTCGAGTAGGCGCGCCTGAGAGAGCCAATACGCGCTCGACCGGTTAATCTCCCGATATTATACAAGACAGATGCAGGAATGTGCGAGTCGGCGTGTCCGGGAGAGACACGCTGTCGTTTACAATTATAGGTCTTTCTGGGGTGTGAATCAATCATCGACTCATTTGAATGACCTGTATGCCCGTGCTATGATTGAGACAGGACTGTCAGGAGTGAGGAGTGAGGCATGGAACACGACAGCGGCGATCCCTTTGATCCGCGCTCGCCCCGTTCGCTGCGCCGGGATCAACGCGATACTGAGCGACTGCTTCCCAACGACCATGCCAAGCCGGTGAATCCGGCATGGCGCCGTACCAGAATTGCGGAGCGACAGGCGCGCAGCAGTGCATCTTTTGCTCAGGATGTGGTTCTCTGGCTCCAGTATGACGGATGGAAATTTGTGCTGGCAGCGGTCGCTCTTGTGCTGGTGGGGGTGGCCCTCTTCGTGCTGAGTCAGGCGGATGCGCCCGAACCGTTGCCTCCTCGTGTCATTCTCGAGGAATCGCGACCGCCAATTGTGTTGACGCCACTGCCCGAGCAGCCGACCGTCACTGCGGCTCCGCTCACCTCGACCCTTGCGCTGACGCCAACGACACCGGTTAATGCGCGGTTGCGCGTCCAGGGCACTGGTACGCTTGGACTTTTTCTGCGCCCGGCGCCTAATGTGAATAACACCCCGATCAAAACCCTGCCGGAAGGCACGATCGTGACAGTAGTCGGTGAGGACTCGGTGCAGCCGGATCGGGTGTGGAAACGAGTGCGCGATCCAGAAGGCGCTGAGGGGTGGGCCGCAGCAGACTATCTGGTCCCAGTGACGCCCTAGAACCTATCCGAAACCCTGATTCGGGCGATTGTGACTAGTGTTCCCTTCCTCAACCGCAGCCGCTCGACGGGCGCAAGCGTCTTCGCTGCAATTGCTGTGAGCGCTAAGGATCACCCGTCTCCGCCGTGCGTCTGGCACGCCCGAAGGTCATGCGAGGAAGGCTCAAAACAGCTCGCCGCCATACTCGTCAGCGTAGGGCCCAGTGTTTTCATCGTCTCCGCCAGGCGCATCTTCGGGCAGGTCATCGTAGTCCATATCGCCTCCTCGGAGGACAACCGCCTCCGTCTGTAGCGAACGACCGTCTCAACTGCTACAGACGGCTTGTTCTCTCAGCAAGCGGGGCCGGACACGTCTATCGCGTATTGTATCACACTTTTGCAAGACAAACGGCTTTGATGTGTGACGCTTGCTCACGCGAGGCATCTCTTAGTAAAACATGCACGTGTATTTTGCGCATTGCGACGCCTTTTGTCTCTCTTCCTCCTGACCCCCTTCTCCTCACAAGCGGGTGCGATGGATGTTCGCCGCGTCCTGATGCCCTTTGTCCCCTCATCCCCCCTGCCTCTCAAGCGTAGGCTTCTTAGGGTGCGAAGCGGATTTGCCGCATCCTGACGCCCTCGTTCTCCTCATACTTCCAGCCCCCTTCTCCCACCCCCCCCCCCTTCGCCCCCCGCATGCAAGGGGTTGGGAGCGCGCGGCGCTGCGCGCTGCGACGCGATGCCCTTCGCCCCCCGCATGCAAGGGGTTGGGGGGCGAAGGGGAAGTTTGCGCATCCTAAGGCTCCGAAAGGGGCGATGCAGCGTAAGGGCTTGTTGAAAAAATCTCCGCTTGCGGAGAAGGGGGAATTGGAGCGTTCTAGCGCCCAAAAGGAGCAATGTACCTTGAGGCGTCCCGAAGAAGATGGAAAAGGCGCCTCAAAAGGCGCCTCAGGGTTACTGGTGGGCGATACTGGACTCGAACCAGTGACCTCATCGGTGTGAACGATGCGCTCTAGCCAACTGAGCTAATCGCCCGCCGCCTGAAAGTATACCACGAAGCGTCCGAACGCGCAACTCCGCGAATTAAGTTTAAAAACCTGAACCTTCGTAGATGATTTGTGACGCCCTTGTGCAGAGGTTGTCCATGCGATTTATGGTATCTTGCTTCACAATGTATCGCTTAACTTCATACCCGCAATGGAGGACGGCATGGCACGCCGGAGTGGCGGTATCAAGCGCAGTTCATGGGTGACCTTTCGCAGACGTTTGTTCTTGGTGCGCCAGTTGTTGCGCGCGCCCGCAAGCGCGGAGGAGTTGATCACCAGAGTCCAGACTGAGCTTGGTGAGAACGGATATCCTGCGAATGCGGCGGCAGCCCTCAAGCACGATCTGGACTCGCTCAAGGGTGAGTATGATTGCCGAATCGTCTACCGGCGCGACCAGGGAAAGTATATGATCGTCGAGCTTGGTGAGCTGGCGTTGCTCGACCCGCCGCACCAGAGCCTGGAAGCGCTAGCGCTGCTTGATGCGAGTTATCCGGCTGGATCGGGCAATCCTGTGCACGCCAGCGTCCGCACCCTGCTCGATCAGGTCATTCTGATGCTTCCGCAGCGGGCGAAATCACATCTGCACATGCGTCGGAACGCTGCTCGCCAGAAGAAGCCTGCTGGTCGTCTTGACCCGAACGTGCTTGCCGCGGTACGTCAGGCAATCGAAGAGAGACACGAACTTGTCTTCCGCTACTGGGGCTTGGACGATGGCGAAGCGCCGCGACGGTATCGTGTCGCTCCCTACGGTATCTTCTTCCGCAGCAATGGGCATACGTATCTTGATGCCACGCTGCTGGAAGTGCAACCGGCCGGCTCTGAGCAACTGCTCACCGCTGTCGATTATCGACTTGACCGTATTGTTCCCGGCACAGTGCAGATTCTGCCGAACCCGCTGCCGCCGGAGCGTCCACAGGCGCGGACGTTTACCCTGCGGTACTGGCTGCATCCTGAAATTGCTCAGGGAGAGGACGGAGTGTCATTCTTCCCCAACACGCGGGTCGAGTACAATGATGACGGGAGCGCGTTGGTGACCGCAACGGTTTCCAATCTGGCTGTTGCGCGCGACGTGCTGTTGCGCTATGGCAATCGATGCCGGGTAATCGAGCCGCCTGAGCTGATCGCTCTGATCCGTGAGACCCTCGATTCGATGGCTTCGCTCTACGCTAATCCGGTCGCTGTACGCTAGGGGACGTCCGGGAGTCCTGCCTCGCACGCAGGAAGATGGCGGGTATGCGGCTTTCTGCTGAGCACGATGATCTCGCTATCAAAGGGACGGAAAAAAATCGCTCTTTGACAGGGAATCTCCCGCAGATTTGAAATCTGCGGGAGGTTGTTACACCCGGCTCGACGTTGTCACCTCAGTGCGCGGCGTCCCTTCTGAGACTGTTCCTCCCTGGGGCGTTGTACCGAACAGGTTGCTGATCGTTGCCGCCGGATGCGGCAGCAGCGCCGCCGCCAGCACTTCATCGAGCGTTTCGACGGGCACGAAGGTCAGCGCCTCGCGCACATCGGGCGGCAGGTCGTCCAGGTCAACCTCGTTGCGGCGCGGCAGGATAATGGTGCGGATACCGGCACGGTGCGCGCCCAGCACTTTTTCCTTGATGCCGCCAACCGGCAGCACACGTCCGCGAAGGGTGATCTCACCGGTCATTGCGACATCGTCGCGCACCAGACGACCAGTCGCTGCCGAGGCGAGCGCTGTCGCCATTGTAATGCCTGCCGATGGTCCGTCCTTCGGAACAGCGCCTCCTGGAACGTGAATATGGACGGCATGTGTATCGAAGAAACGCGGGTCGATACCCAGAGTGTGCGCGCGCGAACGCACGTAGGTCAGTGCAGCCTCGGCGCTTTCGCGCATCACATCACCTAACTGCCCGGTCAGGCGCAACTCGCGATTCCCCTCAACGACCGACGCTTCAACGAAGACGATATCGCCGCCAGCAGGCGTCCAGACTAGCCCTGTCGCTACACCGGGCTGATCGATGCGTTCTTTGGCTTCGTTGAAGAACCGTGGACGGCCAAGCGCGCTGCGGACGAATGCACCGTCGATGATGACGGGCGCTATTGTCTCTGCGTTCCCCTCCTCAACAATGCGCCGCGTGACTTTGCGCAGCACTGCGCCAATCTGCCGTTCCAGATTGCGCACCCCCGCTTCGCGGGTGTAGTCATTGATGATGACGCGCAGCGCTTCTTCTTCAAAGACGACCTCCTCTGGTCGTAATCCGTTGGCGCGTAGTTGCTTCGGGATCAGATGCCGCTGGGCAATGTGCACTTTTTCATCTTCGGTATAGCCGCTCAGTTCAATCACTTCCATGCGGTCGCGCAGCGCTGGCGGCACTGTATCCATGGTGTTGGCGGTAGCGATGAACAACACCTTGCTCAGGTCGAACGGCACATTTAGATAGTGATCGGTGAAGGTGTCGTTCTGCTCCGGGTCGAGCACTTCCAGCAGCGCCGCTGCCGGGTCGCCGCGGTAGTCGTGCCCCAGTTTGTCAATCTCATCGAGCAAAATAACGGGATCGGACGTGCCAGCGCGACGCAATTCCTGAATCAGACGCCCCGGCTGCGAGCCGATGTAGGTGCGGCGGAACCCGCGCAACTCGGCTTCATCGCGCACGCCTCCGAGACTCATACGTGCGAACTGCCGCCCAAGCGCACGGGCGATGCTCTGTCCCAGACTGGTTTTGCCGACGCCAGGCGGTCCCACAAACGCCAGGATCGGTTCGCGCACCCGTTCATGCTCATCGGCGAGCATCTGGCGTCGCTGCCGGACGGCCAGGTACTCGAGAATGCGCTCCTTGATCTTGTGCAAACCATAGTGGTCCTCATCGAGCACCTGACGGGTGTAAGCGATGTCAATAGGCGCGCCGGTCGTCTTGTTCCACGGCAGTTCCGCCATCCATTCCAGATAGGTGCGCACCATCTGGTACTCAGGCGAGGCGCTGTTCATCCGGCTGAGACGGTGCAGTTCGCGTTCAGCCTCTTTGCGGGCTGCAGGCGTGAGGTTCGCCGCTTCGAGTTTCTCGCGCAGTTCCGCCAGTTCGTCCGCTTCCTTATCGTCCTCGCCCAGTTCTTTTTGGATGGCGCGCAGTTGCTGACGCAGGTAGAACTCGCGCTGCTGTCGGGCAGCCGCGTCCTGCACTTCCTGCCGGATACGCGCCTGAATGTCCATCAGCGCCAGTTGCTTGCGGTAGAACGCGAGCACCTTGCGCAGGCGCTCGATCACGTCAAAGGTTTCAAGCAAGTCCTGGCGCTCCTCGAAGGTGTAGTCCGGCGAGTAGCCAGTATTATCGGCAAGATGACCGGGATCATTAATGCTGCGCACGAAGTTGCGGATCTCCTGGGGAATGCCAGGGCGCAGCTCAAGCACTGCGTCGATTGCAGCATGCACCTCGGTCATCAACTGCTCGAGTTCCTCGGTGCGCTCGAAACGGTCGTGCCGCTCGACATAGCGAAAGCGCGGGTAGGGATGCTCCTGGGTCTGTTCGAGCAACTCCGCCCGCACCAGACCGCGCACGACCATGCCGGTCACGCCATTTGGCAGGCGCCCAATCTGCTCAATGCGCGCAACCACGCCAACGCGATGCACCCGCAGCGCGAGAGGCGCATCGAAAGGCGCATCGCGTCGATAGGCAACCACCAGCGCTAGCTGGTTCTCTTTCATCGCCGCATGCGCTGCCGCCTCAACCTCCTCGTTGAGCGGCACGGTCACGACTGTGTAAGGGAAAATGACCACGCCATCGAGCGGGATCAATGGTAATGTCTGAGGTGTTTGTGTCGTCTCGGACACATGTTCATCGTCCATAGCGTCTACCCTGATAGTGAACTTGGCAGAGAAACACTCCGCGTATGAGGTATTATGATGCGCTGCGCTGTCACAGTCAAGGCTTTTGGGCAGGTATCGGGCAAACTTTAACGAAACGTTAGCACAGGACGAGAGGCATGAGGTGCGAGGCGAGAGGAGGGAATGGGGAGCAGGGAGTGGGGAGTGGCGAGCGGCGTTTGGGCAAGCAGCGGGCAGTGCGCATTCGCTATTCGCTTCCATTCGTTTATTCACGTCCCTATTCACTGATAGCGCGAGGCGTGAGATGCGAGGCAGGAGACGGGAGGATTGAGTTGAAAGGTTGCAGGTGGGAAGGGGGAAGGTGGAACGACGCGAAGGTGAAAGGTGGAAAGGAAGACGAGCGCGGGCAGAAACCCGCTCCTGACCCCTAACCCCTAATCCCTAACCCCACAACCGGCTGCATCCCGCCCTGACTGAGAATCAGCGCGCCAATGCCGGGAACCGCCAGCAGGTAGAGCGTCAGAAGCGCCGCAGGCAGGGAGACGAGGGTGCCAAGAGCAGCGGGCAATGCCAGCACCGCTGCTGTTGCCGCCAGGCGTCCGTCGACATTGTGAGGCGTATAGTGCCCGAAGAGATGCCACCCAAGGGTGCGCGCCGTGATCGCAATGCCCAGCGCGACTGGAACGTGCGCCAGCAATGCCACTCCAACCGCAATCGGCAGACCGATAACAGTCGCGGTTAGCAGTGCCAGCAGAAGTGCACTGACAATGCCCAGCGCGCCGAGTGCCAGAACGCCCGTTCCTAACGCTCGCAGCGGCGCTGCACGCAATGTCATTCCTGCCACGGCGCTGCGGCGGGGCCAGAACCCAACGGTGAGCACGATTACCGCCATTTGCATCAACCAAACCAGCACTGCCACAAGGCCGCGGATCAGGGAGTCATCAAAACGCTGACCAGTTGCAGCCAGGATGGCGGCACGCATATTTGCTTGGCCGGCTGCGCTGGCAAGCGCTCCCATCGGCGTCTCGACGCCGCGCATCAGGTTCAGCGCGCCGAGTGTGGCCGGAACGATCAGCAACACCAGCGCCAGGATCGCTACTGCCCTGCTCAAAAGCCGACGGGCTGCGGCGCGCTGTGCGACAACGCGCGGCGGCGCCTGGGGCAGGCGGCGCATGGTGGATGCTACCAGGTCAATCGTTGGTTCACGACGCTTGAGCGCGCCGCTGCGCAGCAGCATATCACGCAAAGGATCGGTGTGATGATAATCGTCCGAAGACATACAGCTCAACTTACTCCTGTAACGGTATTTCTTCCTGCATCACGCCTTCGGCGCGGAGTGCGTCGGCAAGCATACGACGTGCGCGGTGCAGCCGCGTTTTGATAGTGCTCTCTGGCAATCTGGTCACCAAGCAGATCTCTTCATACGATAGGTCGTGCCAGTAGCGCAGCACCGCGATCTGGCGGTAGGCGGGCGGCAGGCGCAGAAGCGCGCGCTGAACAGCATCTCGCTCCTCGCGCTCGATGGCAGCGCGATCCGGCCCTTTCGCCGGGCTAGGCATCGTCAGCACCGTGTCGTCCAGCGTCAGCCATCGAAGACGCCTCCGCCGCAACCGATCAATACAATAGTTTGAAGCAATTGACAATAGCCAGGTCGAAAACTTTCGCTCCTGGTCAAAACGTGCCAGATTTGTATAGGCTCGCAAGAAAATCTCCTGAGTGGCATCTTCCGCCTCGTGCGCATCTCCCAGCATACGATACGCCAGATTGAACACGGCGCCTGCATAGCGTTCCATCAACTGCGCAAAGGCGGCGTGATCACCATCGATGGAGCGTGTAATGAGTACGTATTCGTCAGAATGCTCCACCATGCGCCTTTACCGTTCTGAAAGAAGTACGCGCACGCACCGTCAAAGGTTTCGCCAGATCGCGCGCTGCCGTCCACGCGATGGGGTTCAAACGCGATGTGTGATGATGGGACCGCGAGTTCAGGCGGGTGCAAGGGGTTACGCCCTGAGCATGCACGCCTGCACCTCGTGCGGCGCCTGCGCTTGCAATACGGACCTCTATCGTATACCATGGGCGGCGTTGCTCGTTGGACGCGTTGCGACGGATGCCAGCGAGCGATGCTGGAAATGCCGCGGACCAAGCGGTGCTACAAGGGAGGATAGAGCGTGGCAGTAACATACAATCGTGATCAGATTCGCGCAGCCCTGGCGCTTACCGACCCGGCGATCAGTTCATTTCTCGATCTGCAGACCGGGAACGTTGTATCTATCACCGAAGGCGATCAAAGCCCGGCGAACCAGGAACTCAGTGCGCTCATTATGGAGAGTTACGGTGACCGATTCCGCTATATTCCAGGCGGAAACCCGGCGGCTGACGACGCAGCCGTGAGCGCCTGGCTCGAGAATGAAGGGTTAGCGTGACACGATGGATGCAGCGGAGACAGGACACGCCGCCGTCTCCGCTGCCCCTCCTCGATTTTATTCTGCATCGTTCAATGCTGCGACGCCGGGCAGTACACGCCCTTCCAGCAGTTCCAGCGAGGCGCCGCCGCCAGTCGAAATGTGGCGAATCTTATTGGCCAGCCCCATCTGCTCCACTGCTGCCACCGAATCGCCGCCGCCGACGATCGTCATGCCTGGACAATTCGCTACTGCCTCCGCAATCGCACGTGTTCCTTCGGCAAATGGCGCTAGCTCGAACACCCCCATCGGTCCATTCCAGATCACCGTTTGTGCGCCTGTGATGACTTCGGTATAGGCGCGGACCGTTTCGGGTCCAATGTCTAGCGCGCGCCAGCCAGACGGGATTTCGCCAACCGGTACAACCTTGCGGTTGGCGTCGGCGCTGAAGGCATCAGCGATGACCACATCGGTCGGCAGCATGAAGCGTATGCCGCTGCTTGCCGCCTGTTCCAGCAGCTCTTTTGCCGTCGGAACCGCATCAGGTTCGACCAGTGAGTCGCCCATCTCGTATCCCTGGGCGAGCAGGAAGGTGTTGGCCATTCCGCCGCCGATCAGCAGTGCGTCGACCTTGTTGAGCAGGTTCTTGATCACGCCGATCTTGTCGCTGATCTTGGCGCCGCCAATGATCGTGACGAACGGACGGGCTGGATTCTCTAGCGCGCCCTGGAGCGCGGCAAGTTCGGCTTCCATCAGAAAACCGGCGACAGCGGGGAGGAATCGCGCCACGCCTTCGGTCGAGGCGTGCGCGCGATGTGCCGAGCCAAAAGCGTCATTGACGTACACATCGCCGAGTTTCGCCAGTTCGCGCGCCATGCTCTCGTCGTTGGCCTCTTCACGCGGGTCAAAGCGGGTGTTTTCGAGCACCAGCACTTCGCCTGGTTTGAGGTCCTGGACGGCCGCCTCAGCCGCAGGACCGGTCGTCGCCTGGGTGCCCTTGACCGCCTTCGCTTCGGGCAACAACTCTGCCAGGCGCGCGACGACCGGCGCTAGACGCAGGCGTTCATCGACTTTGTTCTTCGGGCGTCCCAGGTGCGACATGAGAATAACCGCTGCGCCGTGTTCCAGCAGGTAGCGGATCGTCGGCAGCGCAGCGCGAATGCGGGTATCGTCGGTAATCTGTCCGTTTTCCAGCGGTACGTTGAAATCAACTCGAACAAGGGCGCGTTTGCCGCTCCAATCGATGTCGCGGATCGTCTTCTTTCTCGCCATGGCTCTTCTCCTCCTCGTTAATCAGACGCTTCAGGGTGCAGCGCTATTGTAGCACAGCACGCTGCAAGATTTATGCGGTGGCGCGCGATGGAGTGCAAGCGGGGCGGGGCGTGATAGGGACGCGGATTTACACAGATATGACGAGTTCGCGCGGATCTGGGTGTGATAGAGGATTGTCGATCTGAGGATCCGCGTTTTCCCGTGCACCACGCTAGCCGAGGCATTCGGACTCCCCGCTGATTCGGTACCGTGTCCGCTTGATAGAGTTGCCGCTTTCTGCCGCGCCGGGTATAATCACTCCCAGTGGAATTGTGCGCCAATGCGGGAGAAAACGTATGCGGCTTCAAGGACGAGTGGCCATTGTGATTGGGGCGTCGAGCGGCGTGGGGTATGAAACGGCTCGCGTGCTGGCGCGTGAGGGTGCGACCGTAGTTGCGGCTGCGCGACGCCGGGAACGGCTTGAGACGCTGGTGGCGGAGATCGCGGGAGAAGGAGGCAAAGCGATCGCCCTTCCCACTGATGTGACCGACTCAGAACAGGTCGATCGGTTGGTCGAAAGTGCAGTCAATCTGTTTGGACGGATCGATATTTTGGTGAACTCGGCAGGCGTAACGCACAAAATTGCGCCGCTCGAACAGTTCAGCAACGACGATTTTCGCCTGGTGATCGAGACGAATCTCCATGGCACATTCTATGCGGCGCGCGCGGTCATCCCATACATGAAGCGTCAGCGCTCCGGCACAATCATCAATATCGCATCGCGCGTCGGTAAAATCGGCATCGCCAACATTGCGCCGTTCTGCGCTGCCAAATTTGCGCTCGACGGCCTCAGTCAGGCGCTTGGTGCGGAACTGCGCCCGTACAATGTGTATGTAACCACGATTTTCCCCGGTCTGATCAATACCGAACTGGAGCCGCTCAACCCTGGCGAAGAGTTCCGCCGCCGTCTGATGACGGCGACTGATGTGGCGGAAGTCATTTTGTGGGTCTGTACGCTTCCGCCGACAGTGCGCGTTGATGAACTGCCGATCATGCCGCGGCAGGTGGATATGTAGCCTTAGCGGGTTGCTCAGAATAGCTAACGCAAAGGCGTGAGGAGGCAAAGGTATCGTTCATGCAGGGATTTGCGCCTTTGCGTCTTCGCGCCGATCCTTGCAAGAGCGCCAGGGAGCCGCTCTAGATGTCTGTAGTCGGGCGTTATTGCGAGCGGTGCGCCGCAATCTCTTGGTAGGCAGTGCGGATGGCGGTCGATGAGAGATCGACCCGAAACAAGCGCTCAGGCAGTTCGCGGAAGAGCGAGCGCAGTGAAGAGGGCAGGTCGATGTCTGCCAGAGTGCGGAAGACGCCGTCCTGGACGCGCCCGGCAACTAGGAATGAGCATCCCTGTGCAGCGATTGCCGCGAGTGCGGCATCACGCCCGGCTTCGCCGTCGTAATAGCGCGGGTCGATGATCCGAACAGCGGTATCGTAGCCGATTACGAATGTGCAACCTGGAAACAAATGCGCTTTTTGCACGAACAGCGGTGCACGACTCAGCACGACCGGGTAGCGGTGGCGAAACTGATCGAGACGGCGTTCCAGCTCGGCATACCCTAGCGGCGGCTTATCAGCGTTCAGAATCGGCAGTTCAAACGCGACCGGCGCGCCAAGCAGAGCCGCCGCTGCCTGCGCCAGGCGCTCGTGCCCGGCGTGGAGCGGATTGAACGAACCGGAGAGCAGCGCGACCGGCGGCGCGCCTTCCAGATGGATGCGCCCGTCGGCGCTAACGAAAACGCGGTCAACCTCTCCCTGCAGGAGGAGTGTCAATGGATCGGGGCGCGTCTCTTCGCGTCTCTCCAGGATTTCTGAGGATTCAAGCGCAAGATAGGGCGCGGCGACGCCACAAGCTTCGGCGATTGCGCGTATAATCAGCAGGCTGATGATCTGTTCCTCGCCAGCGCGGTCACGCGCACCCTTGGCAAGCGTCAGGTCGAAAGTGCGCATTAGTGCGCCATCGTACACGGCAACGGAACAGCCATGTGATCCGTGTTTGGTGCGGTCAGTGGCAATCGTAGCAGTGCAGGCAACGCCAAGGCAGGCGGCGGCGCCGTCGGTCAGACGCATCGCGCGTCGGTAGGCGGCCTCAGCCATCGCGTGCGCGACCTCGGCAGAGACAAACTTCTCGGGGGTTCTGCCGATCAGACTGGCGAGCGATGCCGCTGCATACCGGTCGGTCGCTTCGAGCACCGTGCGCGATGATCCGGGAACGCTATGCAGCCAGTACAATGCCAGACTGCCTGCGCCAGCAAACTCGAACACCAGTCGGTGCGGCGTACCGTGGATTGCTGCGATTGTTTCTGCTGGGATCATTGTCATCGTCATAATCTTAGTGTACCACGACTCGCGGGAATTCCGCAGTTGCGGCGCTTCTGGAGCGCGCTGGCGCGTCGGGAGCCGTCTGCAGCATTTTACGCGAGGGTTGATGCGAAGATGCAAAGCCTTACAGTTGGTTGATGACGCATCCTTGCGTTTCTGCGCCTTTGGATCAGCGTTTCCGGAATTGGAAGGCGGAGCGCAATGAAAGGACGATTCTCGCTTACTCGTTTCGCCTGGCTCTCTATCGCGGCAGCCGTCGTCACTATTGCACTGAAGGTAGGCGCTTACCTGGTGACCGGCTCGGTCGGTCTGTTGTCGGATGCGCTCGAGTCGCTGGTCAACCTGGCAGCGGCGATCATTGCGCTGATTGCATTGACGATTGCAGCGCAGCCGCCTGACGAAGACCACACCTACGGTCACGAGAAGGCGGAATACTTTTCCAGCGGCATCGAAGGGGCGCTGATTCTGATTGCCGCGGTCAGCATTGCATTTGCTGCGGTGCAACGGATTCTGAACCCGCAGCCGATCGAGCAGCCGGTTTTGGGGTTGACGATTGCGGTGATCGCGTCTCTGGTAAACCTGGCAGTGGCACAGATACTGCTGCACGCTGGTCGGCGCTATGAGTCGATCACGCTCGAAGCCGACGCTCACCACCTGATGACCGACGTGTACACTTCGGCTGGCGTCATTCTCGGCGTGGCGCTGGTCAGTCTGACCGGGTGGTATGTGCTTGACCCGCTGATTGCGCTGGCAGTCGCTGGGCACATCGTCTGGTTAGGCATTCAGTTGCTGCGCCGTTCGGTTGCGGGGTTGATGGATACGGCATTGCCAGCGGCAGAACGCGAGGTGCTGGACGCAGCACTGGCGCCATTTCGTAACGAAGGGATCGTCTTTCACGCCCTGCGCACACGGCGGTCGGGGGCGCGTCGCTTTGTGTCATTCCACGTGCTGGTGCCGGGGACGTGGAGCGTCCGCCGCGGGCACATGCTGCTCGAGCGGGTTGAGCGCGATGTGCGTCGGGCGCTGCCGAATACAACGGTGTTTACCCACCTCGAACCGATAGAGGATCCGGTGTCGTTTCAGGATACGGCGCTGGATCGGGTTGAGGAGGAAAAGGAGGAGCGAAGCAAGTAAAGGGGACAGTCACAGAGGGGCGCTCGTAGCTCGCGCGCGGAGCGTTTCTGGGTGCGATGGAAGTTTTCCGCGTCCTGACGCCCTTTTCCCTCTTATCTCCCCTGCTCTCAAGTGCAGGCTTTTTGGCGTGCGAGGCGGATTTGCCGCGTCCTGACGCCTGTTTTCCCCTCATCCCCTGGCCTCCTTCTCCCCCCCTTCGTCCTCGCGTGCAGGGGGTTGGAGGGAGAAGGGGGAGTTAGGGCATCCTGATGCCCAGAGCGAACAACCCGACGTGAGAACTCGCCCAAAAACTCTACCCCCGTGACGGGGAGCAGGGGGAAGCGGGGCGTCCTGATGCCTCAAACGGACGATCCGGCATGAGAGCCTGCCGGAAAATCCGCCCTTGTGAGGGCGCCCCCCAGGGGGGCGCCCTGACCGCGCACGCCGCCGTATGCGTAGGGGCAGGCCTCTGTAGACGCCCGCCGTGGGCAGGCACAGGGGCCTGCCCCTACAACCGACGCCTGCTATGGGTGCCCCTACTGACGGCGCACGGCCTTCCACCCTGTGTGACCGTCGCGTGTTACGGCAGCAGCAGCAACTTACCGCTCGTTGCGCGGCTTGCCAGGGCGCGGTGCGCCTCCGCGGCATGCTCTAGCGGATAGGTCGAATCGATACGCACCTTCAGCTCGCCTGCTGCCATCCATGTGAAGAGATCGCCCGCGCGCCACAGCAGCTCGTCGCGTGTCAGCAGATAGTGTGCGAGCGAAGGGCGCGTGAGAAAGAGCGATCCTTTTACATTCAGGATTTGCGGATCGAATGGCGGCACAGCGCCGCTCGACTGCCCGAACAGCACCATATAGCCACGTGGCCGCAGACAGTTCAGGCTGCCCTCAAACGTCGCTTGACCAACCGAGTCATACACGACGTGGACGCCCGCGCCGTCGGTCAGGCGACGCACCGCTGCGCTGAAGTCTTCCTGAGTATAGAGGATGATGTCGTCGGCCCCGGCAGCGCGGGCCAGCGCTGCCTTCTCTTCCGTCGAGACCGTGCCGATCACCCGTGCGCCACAGCGCTTGGCGATCTGCACCAGCAGCAAGCCGACGCCGCCAGCAGCGGCATGGATCAGCGCCACGTCGCCCTGGCGTAACGGGTAGGTGCTGTATGCCAGGTAGTGCGCCGTCATGCCCTGTAACATCACTGCCGCCGCCTGTTGCAGGCCGATGCCTTCGGGAACCGGCGCCAGCATCGCTGCCGGGACAACCGCATACTCAGCATACGCGCCCTGGCGCATCGCGTACACGACCCGGTCGCCAACGCGCACGTCGCTGACGTCGGGACCAACGGCGTCCACAATTCCGGCAGCCTCCATGCCGAGCGTCATCGGCAGTGCGCCTTTGTACTGCCCGCTGCGATGGTAGATGTCGATAAAGTTCACCCCTGCCGCTGCGATCTTCACCCGCACCTCGCCCGGTCCGGGTTCCGGCACGGGAAGATCATCCAGGCGCAGCACCTCTGGTCCGCCATACTCGTGAACACGGATTGCACGCATTACAGTGCTCCTGTATCTCTCAGGGTTTCTTCACTCCAGGATGCCGCCAGCAACTGCTCGACGCGATAACCGCTCCGTTCCGCGGCTTCGGTTAGCGCTTCAACCAGGCGGGCGCAAGCAGTACGGATCGATTCGGCGTCAGGCGTTTCTTCCACCTGCAGAGCAACGGTGGCAATCAGTTCCAGCCAGCGCAGCAAGCGTTCAAAGCGTTCCTTGTTGAACCACAAGACTCCCTGGAACCGGTTGACCCGCGTGAACGATTGCACGTCGCCGTCCGACATCAACGCCGCTGCCAGTGCGCGTCCGTCATGGACATAGTGCTCATGCCAGCGTTGGTGCGCGGTCAGCGACTTAACCAGCACGACCGCATCGGCAGCCACGTCGTCGCTGTAGCCGAACTCCGTCAGCGCCGTCTGAAGCGCGCGTCCCAGCAGGTACTCGTCAATCAGGCTGCGACTCTGACCTGCCACATCGTCATTAGTGAATATCAGTCCCAGGCGATGCAGGACCGTCCAGGCGACAGCAGTTCCCCAGCGGGACGGGTCGTCTGCCAGCGGCGCGCCAGCCCGCTGCGCCTGGTGCGCATCAGCGCACACTAGCAGATCGATGACGGTTTCGAGACGGCGGCGCACATCGGCGACAATGCTGGCGGTATCGGCGGTTCCGCCGCTGAAGGCGGCAAACTCAGTCAGGAAGGTGCGTAACCGCTGCTCGAACTGTTCGACTGCCGGGAGTTCACCCTGATAGGCGACGGGTTGCGCGTCGGTTGGCGGAATTGCGCTCGCGGAGCCTGCGCGACGCCGCGCGAGCGCCTCCAATTCTTCGGGGGTTGGCTCATCTGCCGCGTCAGGTCCTTCGAGCATACTATCGCGAACATCTTCTTCTTTGCCGTCGAATATCGGCACAGCGCCGATCTGCACAGCGCGCTGATCGGCCCAAGCTGCCAGTTTGCGCAGCATTGCGGCGCTGACCAGCTCGCGGAAGGGGATCAGCACCGGCTGGAGGAACATCTCGCGCAGAGCCATATCGATGCTCGGCACGCCGCGTCCGCCGAGGTAAGCGGTGATCTGCCCGTAGCGTCCGTCTGGATACTCTGTGACCTCGCGGAAGTCGAGGAACACGTGGTAGCCGTAGGGACCAAGTTCAACATACAATCCGCGCTCCGCCAGATCACGGCTATGGCGGATGTACTCCAGACCATTGCTGTGATCGCGGAAGATGACATAGGTGTTATCCGCGACGCGCAGCGCCAGTCCTTCGGCGAGGGTGCGCTGGACGAGAGCGCGCTCATTGCCTCTGCCGGTGCGCGCCATGAAGGCTGCCGAGAGGCGCACCCAACCGCTTGCGTGAGCGTAGCGATTGTGGTAGACCACCAGCGCGCGCTCATCGCCATAGCGGTTCGAATAGGCGAACACATCCTCGTTGACGTGACCGTCGGGCGTATAGAAATCGTACAGCAGGAAATGGTCGGTGCCTGCAAACAGATAGCGCCGGTGGAGCAGCGGAAAGATTTCGCGCTCATGCCGAGCGATCAGCCACTCATCGGGTTTCTCGTCCCAGTACGCGCGGCAATACTCCATGCCATACTTTTCGGCGAACCCTTCGATCTGGCCATGGCCGAACATTGGCAATCCCGGCATCGTGACCATCATTGTGCAGACGCCGAAGTACTTGTCGCCTTTGCCAAACTGGTCAACCGCCGTGCGTTCATCGGGGTTGTTCATAAAGTTGACGAAGCGACGCAGCACCTCCGGGTCGAACTCGAGCACATTCTTCATGATCTGGCGGTACTTGGCGTTTTCCTCATCGCGCAGGCAGACCATAAAGGCGCTGTTGTAGACGCGGTGCATGCCGAGCGTGCGCACGAAATATCCCTCCATCAGCCAGAAGGCTTCTGCCAGCAGGAGCGTATCAGGCGCCTCGACGGCGCAGCGATCAACGACTTCGCGCCAGAACTCTTGCGGCATGGCAGCGTCGAACTGCGCCCGGGTCATGCCGAAGTCAGCGCGCGACGGAATATCGCCGCCGGTTCCGGGTTCAGGGAACCAGAGGCGATGGTAGTGGCGCTTTGTCAGGGTCATGGCCGCGTCGAAGCGAATGATCGGGAATTGCCGCGCCACGTGCAGAATCGTCTGAATGACCGCCTCACGCACTTCAGGCTTGAGGTAATTGAGTTGCGCAGTGTCGTTCCACGGCATGCTGGTGCCATCGTTGCCGTGATAAATGTAGCGCACTTCGCCGGTCCAGCGGTCGAGGCGCTTGAAGACGACAGCCGCGTCCGTGCGGTCGTAGTAATGGTCTTCGATGAAAATACCCACCCGCTCGTCGCTCGACAGGTCGGGACCGTTGAAAGTGTATGAGGGGAAGGGCGGATACGGAATCTGAATGAACCAATCGGGATGTTCAATCACCCAGCGTCCATCAATGCCAACGTGGTTGGGCACCATATCGGCGGAGAGGCGGATGCCGCGCTGCCAGGCGCGCGTGCGCAAATTTTCAAGCGCCGGTTGACCGCCGAGCGCTGCAGCGATCTGGTAGTCGTAGAGCGAATACGCCGATGCGACAGCCTCGGGGTTGCCCATGATTTGCTTAATGCGTTTCGACGCCTCGCTGCGTTCCCACAGACCAATCAGCCACAGACCGGTGAACCCACGACGCGCCATGGTGTCAAGTTCCTCGTCCGGGATCTGGTCGAGCGTCTTGATTGGGCGACCATACCACTTGCTCAGTTGGTCGAGCCAGACAAACGTGTTCTTTGCCAGGAGTACCAGCCGCGGCATCCACTCACGGTCGGGCGTATAGCGCTCAGGTTCCGCCTCCAGATAGCGATAATCGGCGACCGGCACGTAAGCGCCGGTCAGGTCGCCGCCGCCGACGCCGAAGCGCACCCGCTCCTCTTCCTTGATCACGTCCAGGCTGCTGAGCAGGCGGTAGAGGAAGGAGCGGTCAAGAAAACCCGCCCAGTGTTCGAGGATGTAGCGGAGCTGTCCTTCGAGCGAATGGGGCGATGCCAGCGCTGGTGCGCGCAGCAGTTCGATCAGCGTGCGACTGGTGACGCCCGGCAGCACGGCGGCTGGCGGCGGTTGCGTGGTGAAGAAGCGGTCGAGTTCCTCAATGATTTTGAGATAGACCGTATCGTGCTCAAGCTGCGCATCGTCGAAGAGTTCGAGGAACGGATTGAAGGCCGGATTCATGTTTTCCAGCCAGAGCATGAGCATCTCTTCGAGCGTGACTTCGCGGTGGGGCATGCCGCCCGTTTCGCCTGCCAGGTACGTACTGATTGTCTGTTCGCGTCGATAGACGGCAAGTGGCGGAAAAGCGTCGCAGAATGCGCGTAGCGCCACCTCGACCTTTTCTGCATCTAGGCGTTCATTCAGCCAGGCAAGCGCATCGGCGAGCATGCGTTCGCGGGTGCGTTTGCGGTAGATAGCAGCAACGTAGTGCAGGATTTCGTCGATCAGCCCCATTGCGCTAAGCTGCCCGGCGCGCACCGCCTGCTCGGGGAAGCGCGCCAGATCGCGCTTCTGGTTCATCTTCTGCGCAAAGACGCGTGCAGCGTGAAAATTGGCAAAGATAACGTTGCCGCTGAACTGGAACAGCGACTCATCGAAGTGGTAGCGGTCGCGCGCGCTGCGAGCGACATGGAACTCCATCACCGGCGCGCCAGTTATGCGGCTCATATCCACGTTTTGCCCCCGTCACATTTCATGTGACGCACGCCCCACGACGCAGGCGTGCGCCGTTGATCTAGCTGCCATATGCTTCAAAAGAAATGCGGTCTGTAGTATACCACGCGGATTACGATTCGCTGACAGGCGAAGCAATGGATGGGGAAGCGGACGACAGGGGGCGTTGTCGGGGTTAGGGGTTGCTCACAGGTGTAGTAAAGGGGAAAAAAAGGCGCTGGAATGCGCAAAACACACACGCAAGCCTACAAAATCTTCCCATGAGAGGAACTGGCAGCGCCGAGCCCCAACGCTGTGCTTGGCAGGTGCGCTGGTTGCGGCTGGCGGCGTTGGGACCTAATGATTTTCTTGACTAAATAGATTGACAAACTTATAAATATCGGCTATACTGCGCTTGCACCGGTGCACCCAGGGAAGCCGTTCACATACCGAAAGCGAGGACCTTGTGGACAGAACGCTGTTGCGAACTGCTGGCGCCGCCGTTGCTGGCGCACTCGTGACGCTCGCCATCGTGGCGATCGTTTCCTCCGCTCGACCGCAGCCGACGGCGACATCGACCGTTGCGCCGACTGCCCCTGTCGCTCCTGCGGTTGCAAGTTCACCACGCGAACCGCGCAAGTTTGAGGATGTCGTCGTCAGCACCGAATGGCTGGCGCAGAACCTCGACAATCCGAAGGTGCGCGTGATCGAAGTCAGCGTAGTGCCGGGGCTGTACGAGCGTGGCCACATTCCTGGCGCGGTCAACTTTGTCTGGACCACCGATCTCGTTGATACGGTATCGCGTGACATCGTTGCGCCGGCGCGCTTCCAGGAACTGGCGCGCGCTGCAGGCATCAATAACGATACCACCATTGTGCTCTACGGCGACAACAACAACTGGTTCGCCGCGTGGGGCGCGTGGATCTTCCGACAGTACGGCGCAGAGGACGTGCGGCTGCTGGATGGCGGCCGCAGCAAGTGGGAAGCCGAGACCCGCGAACTCTCAACGCGCGCGCCGACCTATCCGCAGGGTGATTTTACCGTCCGACAGCGCAGCGACTTGCGGGTGTTTCTGCCGGATGTGTTGAAAGTCGTGCGCGGCGAGGACGATCGGGTGCTGGTTGATATTCGCTCGCCAGACGAATTCAGCGGAAAGATTTTCGCGCCGGAAGGGTTCCAGGAACTGGCAGTGCGCGCAGGTCACATCCCCGGCGCCATCAATATCCCGTGGAAAAAGGCGCTCAAGGACGACGGGACATTCAAGAGCGTCGAGGAACTGCGCAAACTCTACGCTGATGCCGGCGTCGATGGAAGCAAGCCGATCATCACCTACTGCCGGATCGGTGAGCGCGCTAGCCATACCTGGTTTGTTCTCAGTGAGATCCTGGGGTATCAGGTGGCGCTCTACGACGGTTCCTGGACGGAGTACGGCAACAGTGTCGGCGTGCCGATTGCCAATCCCGCTGGCACAATCTGGGGCGTGAAGTAGACGATGTCGAACGCATGGCCTGGAAGCAGCCCGACTGACCGGGCTGCTTCATCCAAAATTGCACCGACAATGGCAGAGACGCTGCGGTATGGCGGAGCGGCGTTCATCTGCGCCGCGCTGCTAGCAGGCGCCTATCTGCTCCAGACGACGCCGGGGCGTGGCGCATCGGCAGCGCTCTCGCTGCTGCTTGGCGCTGCGCTTGGCGTCGCCTTCGAGCGCGGTCGCTTCTGCTTCTTCTGCATCTTCCGCGACTTTATTGAGCAACGCAATGCCGGTCCGCTCTATGCTATCCTGATGGCGCTGGCGGTGAGCGGCATCGGGTATGCCATTGTGTTTGGCGCATTCCTGCCCAACCCCGCGAGCGGTCGGCTGGCGCCCGATGCGCACATCGGACCGGTCAGCCCTGCGCTGGTTGTTGCCGGGCTGGTGTTCGGATTGGGGATGACGCTCTCCGGCGCGTGCATTAGCGGTCATCTGTACCGTCTGGGGGAGGGATCGGGCTACGCGCCGTTAGCGCTCGCTGGCGCACTGATCGGCTTTGGTCTTGGATTCCAAACGTGGAACTGGCTCTATGTGACGATGATTGCGGAGGCGCCGGTCGTCTGGTTGCCGCACTGGGTCGGCTACGGCGGATCGCTTCTCCTGCATCTGGCAGCGCTCGGAGTCCTGGCGCTCGCGCTGCTGCGCCACGTTCCGCCGCTGCCGCCCCGCCCCGCCCGTCAACTCGACATAAAATATTTGTGTGAGGCGCTCTTCCGCGACCGCTGGAACCCGCTCGTGACCGGCGCGCTTGTCGGGATCATTGGCGTTGCAGCATACCTGCGGATCGAACCACTCGGCGTTACATCGCAACTCGGCAGTATCACCCGAACAGTGATGAGTCAGGCAGGATGGCTGCCGGCGCGTCTCAACGGTCTGGACAGTTTTGCGGGCTGCGCTACGCAGGTTGTGCAGACGATCAACGACAATGGCTGGCTGATCGCTGGTCTGGCGCTTGGATCGTTTGGCGCTGCGCTGCTTGCCGGTCGCTTTCAACCGGCATTGCCGCGCGCCAGCGGGAGTGTGACGGCGTTGCTCGGCGGAGTGTTGATGGGGTGGGGCGCGATGACGGCGCTCGGCTGCACCGTGGGAACGCTCCTTTCCGGTATTGCTGCATTTGCGCTATCGGGATGGATATTTGGCGCAGCCGTCTTTGCTGGCGTCTGGTGCGGCATCGCGCTGCGCCTGCATCGGTGGACATAGCGATATAGCATCAGCACGCCGAAACGCTCCCCTCCCTGCAGTGCGCTATGCATTGCTCACAAGTCCGACGATGGCTTCCTGATGCGGAAAAAGCGATGTTTCAGAGAGGCATGCTCGCCGCACCTTGACGCCCTTGTTCCCCTCGTCCCCCCCGGCCCCCGTCTCCCACCAGGGGCGAAGGGGGGGCGGGGGGGTCCGGCTGGGGTTGTTGCCCACCCCCATCATTGTCTGGGCCGTTTTCCGCCCCCCCCCCCCCCCCCCCCCCCCCCCCCCGTGGGGTGGGTGGGGGGTCGGGGGGTTGGGGGGCCAAAAGAGCGTCAGGATGCGGCAAACCTGCTTCGGCCCCCAAAAAGCCTACTCTTGAGAGGGTGGGAGCAGGGGGTCGGGGGGACGAAGGGGAAAAAGGGCGTCAGGACGCGGAGAACATCCATCGCACCCCAAAAACGCTCCATGCGTGAGGGTGGGAGAAGGGAGCTGGGGGAAGAGGGGAAAAGAGCCTCAGGAGGTGAAAAACATCCATCGCTCTCCAAAAACGCTACACTTGCGAGTCACCCTTCACCCAGTAGCGCTTGGTTCCCAGTTCTTGGCCTCCAGTTCTTGCCACTTCCCTCGTGCCGCTGTAAAATACGACGCATCATAGTAAACTGACCACCCCTACAATTAGGTCGAGCACTTCTATGAACAACACGCGCTGTCCCCGTCCTTGCTCCGCAGTTGTCGCCATTCGCCGCGATTTCCACGCCCTACGCGACCATCTCGTTGCCGGGTATCGATGTATCGACGCATGGCTGGCGCTAGCGGACCTGGTGACCGTCCCTGCGCACCGGCTCGACTGCCTGGCGCGCGCCAGCGCACTCGCGCCGGACGATGTCGAACTGGAAATGGCGTATCTGGAACAGCGTCTCGTCATCGATCCCGGTGACACGGAAGCGTCGGGAGCATTACGCGCAGCGCGTGCGCGGCGCGTGCTGATGGGGCACAAGCCGCGCATCTTCAAGCAGATGGACGCCTCGCCAACCCTAGGGTCGATCCTGGTTGAGATGGGCGCAATTACCGCACAGGAACTAGAGTGGCTGCTGGAAGAGCAGGCGGCTGTCCGGCGACGCGGCATTCAGATGATGTTTGGTGACGTAGCCGTGTCGCGCGGCAAAGTGACCCCGGAAACGCTAGCGCGTGCGCTCATGATCCAGATTCAGCGGCGAGTCAGCAATGAAGCAGCGCCCCGCGCCCTTGGCGAATATCTGATTGCGGACGGATTGCCGCCGGAGCGTCTCGAACAGGCGTTGACCGAGCAAATCTACCTGCGGCGCATCGGTCGGCACGAAACGCTCGGCGAGATTCTGCTCCGACGGCGATGGGTTACGCGCGATCAGCTTGACCGCGCCCTGGCGCAACAGCGTCAGGACGCGATGTCGCTGTTCCGTTGAATGTGGCGCAACGCCAGCGAAGCGGGCATCCATGGCATACCTGGCAATGAGTCGCACATTTGCGATGATCAATAAAGCTACGTCGCAAACCGGGCTGATCGCAGCGCGGATTGCGCGCCAGGCAGTGGTGGACGCACGCTTCGATAATCAGCGCATGAAACTGAGCGAAGAAGAACGCGCCGCTGCCGGTGGTTTCAACCGCTCGATGCACGTGAAAGTTTTCTCTCGCAGTTGTCACCCCTGTGGAAAGGAATGGCGCCAATGCGCGTTCGATCAGATGTTGCACCGCGTCATACGGCATGCGGAGAAAGTCGAACCCCGGTGCAAGATCGAGGCGCGCAAATAATCTGCGCGCGTAGGCATCAACGACAAAGACGGGCCATCCACCGCCATAAAGCATAATTGTGTCTGCTGTCTCGCGCCCGATACGCGGCAGCGCCAGCAACCGCGCGCGCACTTCGCTGCGCTCGCCGCTCAGCAAGCGGCCGGTATTGCCATCATATCGTCGGATTATCTCGTGGCAGATGGCCTGCAACCCGACGGATTTTTGCGCATGGAAGGCACAGGGGCGGATCAGTGCAGCCAGAGCGTTGGCATCGGTAGTCGCCAGCGCCATCGGCGACATCAATCCTGCGTCACGCAACCGGACAATTGCTGCTTCAACAGTTTCCCAGCGCGTCTGCTGGACGAGCACAGCGCCAACCAGCACCTCGAACGGCGGATCATCAGTGAGGACGGGCCACCAATGCGGTTCATGCCCGAAGTGTTCATCGAGGGCAGCAAAGCACGCCAGCAACCGCTCCCCAATTGCGCGATCGCCCGTCACACCAGCTCCAGAGCAAAATCCACCTCGAACAGGCGGCGCCATGGCAGGCGCGTGCTGCCCGGCGCAATGCGCCAGTGCCCGGCAAACCCGGGAAGCGCGCCGATACGTGCGTTCAAGTGGGTTTCGATCCAGCGGCAGATCGCACCGATTGTCGTATCGTCGGGTTCACGCGCGCCGGTCATACGTTCGAGCATGGCGCGCGCCGCACGGCGTACAACATGCTGATACCCCCAATCCTCGACAAAACGGTGGAGCAGAAAGCGCAGATGGGCGATCTGTTGCGCAGGAGTCGTTGCTAGAAGGGCGGCGCACCCCTGCGCCAGCGCTGTGCCAATGGTGTTGCTGGCAGTATTCCATGCGCCAAACCCGGCAAGCCGAAGGAGATCGACTTTCTCGATTAACAATTCCATCAGCACCGGATCAGCGCCGTTGGGATACGCGACATCCGCCACCACCACTTGTTGCCCATTCTCCTGAAGCTCGCTCACTCGCTCAACCAGGGCGTCAAGATGATTGTACCGTTCATCACGCTCTTCCGCTGCAAACGTCTCGTCCCACTCGGTGCGGCGCGGCGACGGCGTATTGACTGCCAGCCACAGGTCGGGGTTAGCATCGACCGGCGCCACCGTTCCGCCAACAGCCTGGATCTGCTGTTCGACGGTTAACCGGACGGGACCATCCTCGTAGGGCGCCACAATCTCCTCGTCGCCGGGGATGGCATACAACGGCGCAATGCGCGGCGCACGACCGGCGTGCTGATTGATAATCCGCGCTAGCAGCGTACACCCCACTTCATCAGCGCCAGGGTATATAAGCAATACCCCTGTCGAGCGATCAGCCTTCTCCTGGCCATTAGTCGCCGGATGATTACGCCCGAGCGCCAGCAGATCCGCCCAGCCAGCCAGCCAGCGTTTTTCGCGTGATCCCAGTCCAAATGGGCTGGTGTCGTCAGAACTGAGCACCAGTAGATCGATCGCACCTGAGTCGAGCAGATGGAGCGATGCCAGGTTAACGATATGGTTGCGCAACCGGCGACGCAGCATATCGCGCAATACTTCGGGAGGGATTTCGGCGCGCAGCGCGGCGATCGCATCGGCCAGCGGCTCACCCTGGGCAGCGCGGTCAAGCAGTTCCGACAGGCGATAGAGGCGCGTGCCATAGGTTGCCCAGTAGAGCGGTTCCTCGGTGCTGTCGTCGGCATTGGACATGCGCGTGATAACGTTGAACGCCAGAATTGGAAGATCGGGGAGTTGGCGCTTGATAGCGCGCAGAATATCCAGCCGGCCCAACACCGCTCCTGGCGGATCATCGCTGATGCGTGAAGCGATCAATCCACCGAACGTCAGCATCTCGACATCAACGATCAGTGCATCCAGCGTGGGAGCAATCGTGTGCAGCCATGCAGCAAGGTCATCACAGCGCGCCGGTTCGCGCAAGCGGCTCAGTAGCTCATCGGGCGGCAGCGCTAGTTCGACTCCGGCAATCGCTGCAATCATCGCCGGATACCGCGTATTCACAGGCCGCTCATCGAGCGGAAGCAAACCAACCCTCATGACGTCGGCATCTCCCCTGATGTGGATGGATAACAAGAAACCGCACGATGGCAGCCATCATGCGGCTTCAGGACACAACAGCACACGACACGGCATTACTTGGTTTCGCGGTATAGCACGTGCCGGCGCAGGGTTGGGTCATAACGACGCAGCTCGAGCCGGTTTGGATCGTTCTTGCGGTTCTTCGTCGTTGTATAGGTGTGCGCACTCTCGGTGCTGCGCAGTTTGATAATAACCCGGTTGCCTTTTTTGCTCGCCATGGTTCGTTACTGCCCTTGACGTCATCTGTTATCGCATAATGCCCCCCTTTATTGTACCAGTAAGCAACAGGATTGGCAAGGGAAATGATTGACAGCATCGGTTAACAACACGTATAATCTCCCTAACTCCCCACCTCGCGCCCAAAGTGAATCGGACATTGAGGTTCATTCAAAGGAGGGACTCGATGCTGAATCTCGCCATCATTCTGGAGGAGAGCGCTCGCCGTTCGCCTGCGAAAACCGCCGTCATCCTCGACAGCATTCGCCTGAATTATGCCGAACTGAATGGCGCTGCCAACAAAATTGCTAATGGTCTGACAAAACTTGGCGTGCGCCCCGGCGACAAAGTGGCGATAATGATCCCTAACACGCCACACTTCCCTATGTGTTACTTCGGCATTCTCAAGGCTGGCGCAACGGTTGTACCGCTCAACGTGTTGTTCAAGCGTGATGAGGTCCGGTATCACCTGGAAGACAGCGACTCGGTGGCGCTGATTGTTTGGGAAGGGTTCCTCGACGAAGCCGCGCCGGGTTTCCGCGCGGTCGAAACCTGCCGCCATCTGATAGTTGCACAGGCGCCCGGCTCGACAGCGACGCTCCCTGATGGCGCGATCCCGCTTGGCAGCCTCCTCGCCGAACACCCGCCGGTCTTCGATACGGTCCAGACCATGCCGGACGATACGGCGGTCATTCTCTACACTAGCGGCACCACCGGTCGTCCCAAAGGCGCAGAGTTGACCCACGCCAATATGTTCCTCAACGCCGCCATCTGCACCGACAAACTGCTGAATGTCACCTCGGAAACGGTGGGTCTGGCAGCGCTGCCGTTGTTCCACAGTTTCGGGCAGACATGCGTGATGAACAGCCTGATCTACGCTGGCGGAACCATCACCATGCTGCCGCGCTTCGAGCCGCAGAAGGCGCTGGAGGTGATGGCGCGCGACCGGGTGACCTATTTCGCTGGCGTGCCGACGATGTATTTCTACCTGCTCAACTTCCCCAGCGCCGATCAGTACGATCTGTCGTCGCTCAAGTTCTGCGTCTCAGGCGGCGCCGCTATGCCGGTCGAAGTGATGCATGCGTTCAATCGCAAGTATAACGTCACCATTCTCGAAGGGTATGGTCTTTCCGAAACATCTCCAGTTGCGTCGTTCAATCACCTCGACCGAGAACCGAAACCGGGATCGATTGGCGTGCCGATCTGGGGCATCGAGATGCGCGTGGTGGATGATCAGGGGCGCGAGGTTCCGAATGGCGAACTCGGCGAGATCGTGATTCGCGGCCACAATGTGATGAAAGGGTACTATAAGCGCCCCGACGCAACCGCCGAGGCGATCCGCAATGGCTGGTTCCACAGCGGCGATATCGCCTATCGTGACGATGACGGCTTTTTCTTCATCAAAGATCGCGTGAAAGATATGATCATCCGCGGCGGATTCAACGTCTATCCGCGCGAGATCGAGGAGGTGCTTTACGGGCATCCCGCCATTGCCGAAGCTGCCGTTATCGGCGTACCTGATCAGGCGCTCGGCGAAGAGGTCAAGGCTGTGGTGGCGCTCAAGCCAGGACAGACGGCGACCGAAACGGAGATCATCGAATACTGCAAGGAGCGACTGGCAGCCTACAAGTATCCGCGCATCGTCGAAATCCGCGATACGTTACCCAAGACAGCGACCGGCAAAATCCTCAAACGCGAGCTTCGCCAGGCGAACGCCGGGGTGCGGCAGATCGAGGCGGCGGTGTAGGGACAAGGCGCTGCTTTGCCCCAGACAGGCGCCCTGCCCCTCCAGGGCGCCGCCTTGCCCCGACGGGCGCCTATGGGGGCGCGGCGGAGGAGCAGGTCTCAGACCTGCCCCCCATACCGCGCCCTCTGCCCAATCACACGTCGGCGTCACGCTCATCACGCCATCACGCCCCAACATGCCGCTCTAACGCCTGACGCAACACCGGGTATGGTTGAGCGCCGACCAATCGCTCCACCACCCGTCCGTCCTTGAAGATGTATAGCGTTGGGATGCTGCGGATGCCAAACCGCTGCGCCGTGCGCGGGTTATCGTCCACATTCAGTTTGGCAACTACCGCGCGCCCGGCGAATTCCCGCGCCAGCCGCTCGACCACCGGCGCTACCGCGCGACACGGACCGCACCACGGCGCCCAGAAGTCGACCAGTACTGGCTGAGTGCTGGCGCCGACAATCCGATCAAATGTCGCGTCACTGAGCGTCACCGGGTGCGACTCTGCAGCGCCGTTCGACGCTGCCTGGCGCACTGCCGACGGTTCAGGCGTTGGGCGGGCAGCCTGGCGTGCCAGCGGTACACTCGGACCCTGCGGCAGAGGCGGCGGCATCCCCCCATCGGTCAGATGGGTCAGCCAGGCGCGCAGGGCTTCCTCGGCAACAACGCCGCTTGTTCGTGCAATGGGTGCGCCATTCTTCACGAAAACAAGACCGGGAAGCGCAGCGATGCCATACTTTTGCACCAGCGCCGGATTGTCATCGGCATCCACCCGCGCCAGCAGCGCGCGCCCTGCAAATGCCGCCGCCAGCCGCTCGAGCGACGGGTCAAGTTGCTGGCAGGTGGTGCATCCCTTGCGGTCGAATATCAGCAGCACTGGCAGCCCGGCGTGCAACACTCGATCAATGCTTTGCTCGCCTGTGCGAATGGGTGTAGAAAATGCCATGGCTCGTCCTCAACTGTTGTTATGGGATGCGCTGATGTGACTCTACCGCGCCAATGTTGGTTTTGCAGTAGCAGCGCATTAGCGTGACGTTAGTCATTGTGGCTGTTGTCTAGCCAGCACCTTCAGCGCGACGAGTCTGACATTCCCCACGGTAATGCCATCGTCTCTCCCCACCCGACCTTGACCTGTTGATCGTTGATAGTGACTGCCGCACGATCGGGGTGCGCTTCGATGAGGATACGCATCTGCGCACCACGCCAGTGCAGACGCACGCCATACGTGCGCTCCTTGACGCGCCAGGCAGGCGGCAGGTTGGGGCGGACGATGAGTCGCTCGCGTTCCGGAGTTAATCCGACCAGCACATGGAGCAGCAGATGAGTCGTAAATGCGCCCCAGCCGTACCCCTCCCCACCACAGCGCCCATCGAGGGGCCAGTACTCGCATGCCACACCCGGCAGCGTGCGGTCGGGATGCGCCTGATGCGCATCCCAGAACGTATATGCCCGGTCGATTACCGCGCCAGCCAGTGCTGCTGCGTGATCGGTCAGCCCGACCCGTAACGCTGCTTCGGTCGCCGTCCAGGCGAACATGGGCCACGTTAGCGTTTCGGGGTCGATCCGTGCAATTCTCGACCGGAGCGCGTCCTGCCGTTCTGGTCGGGCGACATTCAGCGCAACCGGCGCCAGCAGCATGATGTCGTCCACATCGGTCGGTCCGCCAGCGCGCGTGTCATAGTCGGCATAACGGTTGAATGCATCCTGCCACAGCGCATCGGTGCGCATCACATACTCTTCAGCAAGCGCCAGCCACTGGCGGGAGTCGGCCGTGCGCCCGAGTTCTTGGGCGACATTGCTCATCACTAGACAGGCATGAGCGAAGGCTGCCTGAAGATCAACGGGACGCACATGGCGCACCGGGTGCCCGCCGCCCAGCGGTTGATCACCAAAGCGCGGCGAGCCGTCCTGCCCCGATTCCCAGCTACAGGCATAGACCAGCCAGCCATCGGCATCGCGCCGGTTCTCTCGCCACCAATGCAGATATGCAGTCAGTGCTGGATACATATTTGCCAGCCACTCACGGTGGGGATGCAGGCGAGCGAGCCAGTCCAGCACGAGCCAGGGGTAGCCCCATGCTGGCGCTGTGCCGCATACCGTGCCATCAGCGGCAACCATGTTGTAGCTGCCATCTTCGCGTGAACAGGGCACATTCGGTTCGGGTGCATCGATGAACGTGCCAAGCAGCAGACGCTGAGCGAGGGTTGGGTCGGCATAGGCGAGCAGTAGCGCATCGATCGCGGCCTCAGCAAGCACGACGCGCGGCGCCTGGATCTGCATCGCATCCCAGATATGGCGGTAGATGCCAGCTGGCGCACGCACCATCATACGCAGCGTCTCGAGGTCATACACCAACCCGCGGCGCCAGTGATCGGGCCAGTCGCCCTCCAGGATTGGCGCGCGCGCCCAGAACGCATCATCCTCCGCTTGCTTGCGGGCGCGGTCCGCTGCCGCTGTGCGACGTGCGGCGCGCTGTCGGTGCTGCGCCATACGCAGCGTCTTGCCGCGCGTCATGTACAGATCGAGCTGCTCACATGGCATCGCAAATCCCAGTGTGGCAAACAGCGACACTGCTTCGCCGGGCTGACCGGTGACTGTCACAAACCCTTCGTCTGGCAATCCCGGCGCCTGTGTCGCTGCCCAGGCAGCGGCACGCATCGGATCAGTCGTGATGCCGACATCAGTAAACGGTTGCGATGCATGCACCACAAATGCATCACCATCCTCAAAACCTTGCAGTACTAGGTCGCCATCGACAATCCGACCGACCAACCCAGACTCGCCCCACTCGCCGCTGGCGGCAATAGTGCGCGTATACTCGACCACGACTGCGACGCGCGCTTCTCCCTGAATGGTCGCCGACGCGCAGAGGGCATGCTCGCCAACCAGATGGAAGGTAACATGGAGCGTTGCACTGCCGCGCGACAGGTCAAGCCTGAAGAGGTTCATCGAATGATACGGACTGGAGACGACATCGAACTCGGATAGTTCGAGCGCTCCTCCTAGAGCAAAGCGAAATCCGGCGCGGTAGACCTCGCGCATGCCGCCGTACATTCCCGCACGCGCCGGGTAGTGCCAGCGAAACCCTGCACCATGCGAGCGCAGCACGCCGCGCGGTGAGAGATTGCGCGTGTGCGTCGGCGTATTGAGATACCCGTATGGTGTGTAGTCGTCAGTTGGAAACGGCATAGAGCCAGTATAGCACACTGAGAGCTGAGAACCGAGAACCGAGCACTAGGAACCACAGAAACCGAGCACCAGGAATCCGCGATCAGACCTTCCTCCGCTTGCCTCTCGCCCTCGCCGCTATTCTGTGGTACCATACAGGATGCCGTACCCGCCTGTATGTGTTCGAGGAGATACCGATGCGTCTGGTGACCTATCGCGACAGCGAGGGAGTTCACCCTGGCGCGCTGCGTGGCGACGAGGTTGTCTCGCTTGCCAGCGTGGCGCCTGACATACTGAGCCTGATCGATGCCGGTCCTGCTGGGCTGGATGCTGCGCGCGCCGTCGTTGAGCGCGGAACCGGCGTTCCGTTGAGCGCCGTGACGCTCCTTGCCCCCATTCCACGTCCCCGCCAAAATATTATCTGCTTGGGAATGAATTATGCTGCACACATCATCGAGTCGTACCGCGCGCGCGGTCGCGAACCCCGACTGCCGGAGTATCCGGTCTTCTTCACCAAAGCGGCGCATACTGTGTGCGGACCGGACGACGACGTCCCACTCGACCCAAAAGTGACGACCGAGCTCGATTATGAGGTTGAACTTGCGTTCGTCATCGGCAAGGCGGGCATGAATATTCCGCGTGCTGAAGCAATGGAGTATGTCTTCGGCTATACGATCATCAACGACATTTCGGCGCGTGACCTGCAAGCCCGTCATCAGCAGTTTTTCAAGGGCAAGAGCCTCTACCGCGCCTGCCCGATGGGTCCCTGCATTGTGACTGCCGACGAGATTCCCAATCCGGCGGGGCTGGGCATTCGTCTGCGCCTGAACGGTGAGACCCGTCAGGACTCGCATACGGGAGACATGATTTTTGACATTCCGACGATTATCGAACATCTATCGCTTGGTATGCCGCTGGAACCGGGGATGGTCGTGGCAACAGGAACACCGGCCGGAGTCGGTCTCGGGCGCACGCCGCCAGAGTACATGCGCCCTGGCGATGTGATGGAAGCGGAGATCGACTCGATTGGCGTGCTGCGCAACCGAATTGTCGGAGTAGGCTAGGAATGCGATGTATGTGGTGATTGTCGCTAATGCCCCATCGTTGCGGCTCGATCCCTACCGTGAGATGATCGCCAGCGCCGACCTGATCATTGCCGCTGACGGCGGCGCAAACGCTCTCGCCGAAGCGGGCATCCGCCCATCACTGGTCATCGGCGATCTCGACTCGCTCAGCGCGGCGCGGCTGGCGTCACTCGCAGCGCATGGCGTTGAGCTGCGCCGCTTCCCGCGCGAAAAGGACGAAACCGACCTGGAACTGGCGCTGCTCCACGCTGCCGCGATTGGCGCTACGCGCATTGACATCCTTGGGGCGCTCGGAGGACGCTGGGATCATACCTTCGCCAACGTCGCCATGCTGGCGATGCCAGAGCTGCAGGGACGACAGGTGCGCCTGATCGATGAGCAGCAACGCCTGTTCCTCGTGCGCGACCAGGCAACGCTTGAAGGTCAGCGTGGCGATACGCTGTCGCTCCTGCCGCTGACGCCGACTGTCCGCGGGATTACCACTCGTGGTCTGTTCTATGCGCTTGATGATGCCACGCTCTACTTTGAACGCGCACGCGGCGTCAGCAACATTTTGATCGATCCGCCTGGCTTCATTTCGCTGCGCGAGGGATTGCTCCTGGTCGTTCAGCACGATGATCGCGGCGCCCTCCAGTTCGCGGCGAGCGTTGACAACGGGAGCGCGGCGGGTTGAAGGCAGGAGGGTTGAAGGTAGGAAGGCATCGGACGTCGGACGTGGGAAAGCGGAAGGTTGCGGGTTGTCTCAACTCCTAACCCCTAACCCTTAACTTCTAACCTCTCATCCCTAACCCTTAACCCACAGGCCTTGAGCATGGTGTACAATACTGGTGTATGAATGAACATCAGCGACAACCAGGGACCAACTGGGGATCGATCATCGGCTGGCTCATCTTCCTTGCGGTGATCGCTGGCGGCCCGCTGCTGAATGCGCTGCAGGGCGCGCTTGGGGGCACAGTGCGCATTTCTCCAAACTGGCTGCCGTTCATTATTCTGGGGCTGGTGATGCTAGGCGCGCTGGTGTCGATCATTCGCAGCATCAACCGTCGGAATGAGAGCAGCGCCATGATTAATAATCGCTCGTCGTCACACTCGGCGCGCTCGCCAGTTTCTGCGACTTATCAATCCTCGACCTTTGACTTTGACGACGATGAGCCTCTGCCTCAATCGGCGCGTCCGCCATTCCCGTCGTCGTATCAGTCGCCGACTTACCGCAGCGCCTCGAGTCAGCCCCGACCGGTACGGTTGCCGTTTCCATCATCGATACCCGACCTTAAACAGTACGACAGGCAGGCTCGCAATGTGTCCCTGTCGAATAAGCACACCCTGCCTCCTGCACCCCGTTTCGATCCTATTATCAGTCCGTTGGGCGTCGTTACTGGCATCGTTGGGCTGATCGTGCTGGTCGGACTCGCCCTGTACGTGTTTGGCGTCGTGCCGTAGCGCTATGAGCGAGTACGATGCCATTGCTCGCTTTTACGACGCCGACCACGGCGGGTTTGCCGATGATCTTCCCTTCTACCGCGAGTTGGCGCGCCGTACTGGCGGGCGCGTCCTCGATGTCATGTGCGGCAGTGGTCGTCTGCTGGTTCCACTCGCACAGGCTGGCATTCGCGTGACCGGCGTCGATTCGTCGGCAGTCATGATCGAACGTGCGCGACAGCGAGTCGCCGCTGCCGGCATCGCTGCACGTGTGACCCTGCACCACCATGATGTGCGATCAGCCCTGCCTCCTGGTCCATATAACCTGGCCATCGTGGCGCTCAACAGTTTCATGCATCTGACCACGATTGAGGATCAATTGGCAGTTCTTGCCCACATTCACCACGTCCTTAGGACCGATGGGCTGCTGGCGATCGATGTGTTCAATCCACATGCACGCAACCTCGCCGAGTGCGATGGAGAACTGGTGCTGGATCGCACCTTCCGCCTAGATGATGGCGCCCTTGTGTGCAAGTTTGTGGCGCAGCGGGCGGATATGGCGCAGCAGATCAATTATGTCACGTTTGTCTACGATGAACTTGACGGACACGGAGGCGTGCGCCGCACAGTGCACCCTATGACGCTACGCTGGTTCTATCGGTATGAACTCGAGCACCTGCTGGAGCGTGCCGGATTTGCCGTTGAGGCCGTATATGGCTCGTATGATCTTGACCCGTTCGTGACCGACAGCGACATTATGCTGACCGTTGCACGTCGGCGGGGATAGGAGGGAAGGCAGGCGCGAGGCAAGTAGCGCGCGGCGTGAGAGGGAAGGCAAGGCGTGAGGCAAGTAGCGCGCGGCGTGAGAGGGTTAAGGGCGAGAACGTTGATCGCTGAACGTGCCGCCCCCTACCCCCCATGCCCAATCATATCGAGGAATGCGGCGACTACCTGCGGATCGAAATGCGTCCCAGCCAGCGAGCGAAGGTATGCAACGGCCTGCTCTTCCGTCCAGGCTGAACGGTATGGTCGGTTGGAGCGCAGTGCGTCCCACACATCCACGACCGCAAAAATGCGCGCTGCCAGCGGGATCTGCTCGCCGCGCAGCCCGCGCGGATAGCCGCTGCCATCCCATCGTTCATGATGCGCATAGGGAATGTCGAGGGCGGGCTGAAGAAAGGGAATTGCAGAAAGCCAGCGAAACGCATAGACCGGATGCTGGCGCATGATCGCCCATTCATCGACGCTGAGCGGCCCTGGCTTAAGCAAAATATGATCGGGAACGCCCATCTTGCCGATATCGTGGAGAAGAGCGCCGCGCCGGATGTGCTCCATCTGGCTTTCGGGCACGCCCATTAAGCGCGCCAGCCGCAAGGTCAGTTCCGTTACGCGTTCGCTGTGACCTTCAGTTTCGTGGTCGCGCAAGTCGAGCGCACGCGACCAGCCTACAATCGTTGCATCGTAGGATTGCTTCAATTCTGCGTGAGCGCGTTGCAGACTTTCAAACAGCGCTGACGTATCGATGGCAATCGCCGCCTGCATCGCCAGCGCCTCGAGAAATGTCCACCAATGCTCATCAGGCGTGAACGATGTACGCTGCAAGATCTCGAGCACGCCCTTGATTTCGCCGCGCGCCTGCAACGGTACGGCAAAGTACATCGCAAACGCGGCAGCCAGCGCCTGATCCCGCGGGCTGATCACCATTTCTGCGGGGAGGGTTGCCAGCGAGACCGTTTGACGCGAGCGAAACGCTATGCCAGCCAATCCTTCCTCGGAACAGATCGACGCCTCGGCGATATCGTGCGGCAAACCGCGACTGCAGGCCGTTTCGAGCGTGGCAGTGTGCGGGTTGAACAACAGAACGCTTGCAGCATCGACGTGCAACTCCTCGATCAGGCGATCCAGCAGGATCGACAGGGTCGCCTGCAACTCCAGGCTCGCCGTAATAGCCACGCCGATGGTGTGCAAACTGGTCAGGCGACTGACCTGGCGATAGATCTGCGCCTCAGCGCGTTTGCGTTCCGAAATGTCACGAATGATCACCTGAGCAAAGGCGCCGCTCTGGTCGCGAAATCGTCCTAGACTGATTTCAACAGGAATGGCATGACCATTGACGCTGATCAGGTCAAGTTCGATGCGTGACACCTGCTGCGTTCCCTGAGCGAGTGATCGTATGCCTGCCTGATAGCGATCAAGCGCAGCGATGTGCAGATAGTTGAGCAAAGTGTCACCCAGGAGATGCTCGGCAGATGGCGCTTCAAGCAGCGCGACCAGCGCGGGGTTCACCAGCAGCAAACGACTTTCCTCATTGATGATTGCAATGCCTTCCGGAGAAAGTTCGATGAGGCGCTGAAAACGCTCCTGTTCGGCAAGCAAACGACGATAGCGATTGAGACGGGTAATCGTGCGCACGTGCGCCAGCAGTTCCGCCATATCGAACGGCTTGGTGATGAACCCATCGGCGCCTGCACTCAGCCCTTCCACGCGCGACTGCTGATCGCCGAGCGACGTAATCATTAGAATGGGGATTTCGCGCAACCGTGCGTGGTTGCGCAACTGCCGACACACCTCGAAACCATCGAGTTCAGGCATCAATATATCTAACAGCAGCAAATCCGGCGTATATTCAATCGATTGACGCAGCGCTTCGGCGCCATTCTGCGCCATTAACACACGATGCCCTTCACGAGTCAACAATCGCTGCAGAATGAGCCGCGCGCCCGGATCATCGTCGGCGATCAGAATAGTACTGGGAGCCTCCATATCAGAAACTGCATATCTTTCAGAAAAACGGCATACCAGGCAGCCTTGTTGTGGTCTGATAGGCGTCCGCGCTTCTGAACAAATGTCGCCTTACTTATGATCGCTATTATGATATTACATTCCTGTCATTATACACTGGACGACGAACCAAAACCGATACCGTCATCATTTGATTAAGAGGAGCAGTTGCGCTAATATAGCAGTGGTGACCCTTGCACCTGCACGACATGACTTCCCGCCAGGGTGCGCCCTACTGCACACGTGCTACGATGATGCCCTTCGGGAATGAGGGCCAGGAACCGCATTGAATATCCGCTTTTCCTGACCATCTCACGTCGCCTATGAGCCAGATTGCGAAGGTATGTCTAATTGGAGATTTCGCTGTCGGAAAAACCAGCCTGATTCGGCGTTTCACTGAGAGCCGCTTCAGCGAGTCCTATCTCAGCACGATCGGCGTCCGTGTCAGCCGCAAAGTCCTTCACCTCTCGGAGAACCATTCAGCGGCGCTGACCCTGCTCATCTGGGATACTGCGGGCAGTGAACCTTTCACCACGATTGTGCAGTCGTATTATCGAGGCTCGCGCGGCGCGGCGCTAGTGTGTGATGTGACCCGCCTTGAGACAGCAGCCTCGCTCATGCGATACGCCGAAGAGTTTCATACTGTCAACCCAGGCGTTCCCCTAATCATTATGGCAAATAAGATCGATCTGCGCGGCGAACGCACTGTCTCGGACGCCCAACTTGGCGAAATTGCCGCTGCACTCGACGCTCAACTGTTCTTCACCAGCGCCAGAACCGGCGAAGGCGTCGAGGAAGCATTTCACGCGCTTGGTCAGTTGATTATCGGGAAAGAGAGAGTCGTATGACCCAGAACGACACCACGCATTACCGCTCGCATCACGAATCCGGAGAGAACGAGCGGGAAGAGGAGGAGCTTGAGCGCGTGCGCCAGATCATCCTCGGACCCGATCCGCTGCGCCAGCGGTTGCGTCAGGCGGAAGTTGATCGCCTGCGCGAGATTCTCTTCGGCGCACAGATCGAGGAGTATGAACGACGTTTCACCGACCTGCGCCGCGAGGTCCAGCGCATTGGCGCCGACCTGCTCGACATGCGCGAACGTCTGATCGATCTCGAAAAGACAATAACACGACGGATAGAGACGTTGGAACTCGACACCCGCAAGCTGACCGACGACCTCCGCCGCGAGAGCGACCGCCAGCGCAGCCGTGAAGCGCTCATGCAACAGATTGCCACCCAGGTGCGTCAGCACGACGATCAGCTCAAAGTGTCTGGCGAGACTATCCTCGAATTGCGCAAGACGCAGACGTCGCACGAATCAGAACTACGCTCGATCCGGGCAGGGATCATCGACGTGCGCGATCAGATTGAGCAGCGCGTCCAGGCGCTCCGTCGTGAAATTCGCCATACGGAAGACGAACTACGCACCGAACTGCGCCGCATCGCCGACCGCCTCGAATACCAGAAAACCGACCGCAAGGCGCTTGCCAGCATGCTGATCGAACTCGCCGCGCGCCTTGAAACCGGTGGCACTGTCACTGATATGCTCGAAGGATTGAACCCCTCAAAGGATTAGTCGGGCATGGTCAAGGCGCCAGATACCAACCGGCAACTCGACGAGTTGCGCCGGGTTTTGCTGAAGCCTGAAGTGCTTGTTGATCGCATCAGCCCGGTCATCGCCGACATCCTGGCAGAACAGATCAACCAGTCGCGCGACGAAATCGCGCGCGCTATCGCCCCGGCGATTAGCGAAGCCATCCGGCGCCAGGTGTATCAGGCGCGTGAAGACGTTGTCGATGCGCTCTACCCGGTTGTAGGTCAGATGATTGCCCGCGCTGTTGCCGAGGCAGTGCGGAATCTGGCGCAGTCGATTGACGAGCGGGTGCGCCGGAGCACGTCGCTGATGCTCAGTCCCCGCTACTGGCAGGCGCGGCTGCAGGGGGTTTCCCACGGCGAATATGCTCTGCGCGAAATGCTGCCCTTTACCATCCACGAGATCTTCCTGATCCAGCGTGAGTCGGGAGCGCTGATCTGCCACTACTCCGCTGGACCACAACGCCCGGATCGCGATGTGGTCAGTGCAATGCTCACCGCGATCCGCGACTTCGCGCAGGAAGCGTTCGGACGCGAAGAAAGCGGGGAACTTGGCGTGATCGCTTATGAGTCGCGTCAGATCATCCTCGAAACCGGGAGCGCCGCATATCTGGCCGTCGTGGCCAGTGGCGTTGAGCCAGCGGATTTCCGCGACCGCCTGCGCGAGACGCTGTTTGCCGTGCACGAACATCGCTACGAACGGCTCCGCGCCTTTGACGGAACCGATACCCGCCTAATCCAGGAATCGCGCCAGATCCTGCGGCAACACCTGGTTCCGCAACAGGACGATCATGCCCCGCGACGGCTCTCAGCATTCCAGCGCGTGATTGTGATTGCGCTTGGCTTGTTTGCGCTGTCGCCATTGATCCTTTGCGGCGCCTGGATCTGGCACGTCGAAGCGCGGATGGCAATGCTCATGACCCTGCCAGCCGCAGCGCCAATTGCCACAGCTACTTCCACGCCGACCAGCACGTCCACGCCCACCAGCACGCCTACCGCCACCAGCACGCCCACCAGCACGCCTACCGCCACCAGCACGCCCACGCCCACCAGCACGCCTACCGCCACCAGCACGCCCACGCCCACCAGCACGCCTACCGCCACACCTTCGCCGTTCAATGGTGTTATGATCGGGAATGTATACCTGTATAGCACGCCAGACAAAGCCAGCACACGCACCAGTCTTGTGGCGCCGCTCGGCGCGCCAGTCGAAGTGTTGGCGCAGTGGCGCGACTGGTATCGAGTGCGGGTCGTACTGCCGCAAAACCCGCAGGTTGAACTGATTGGCTGGGTGCCGGCACGCTGGGTTGGTCTGCTTAAGCCTGTGCCGCCTGAATTGATCACACCGACTGCATCGCCATAACCATGGAAGATATATCGTCAGCCGCAGACTCCGCTCACATGATCGACCTGCTCAGCGTCGAACATCGTTGTGTCTATCTCGTTGTTGATCGCTCATTCCGCATCCGGTCAATCGGAGGATACCGGCAATTGTTTGCAGACCAACCGCCGCAGATTGGCGACTCGCTTTTCGATCTGCTCCCCGAACTGATCGGCAACGAAGATGTTCTCCACAATATTCTGGCAGGCAACATCAGTCGTTTCCATCTACCGCACGTAAATCGCACCAGCGTCCATGGAGAGGTGCGCTATCTGCGTCTTCTCACGCTGCCGCACATCAACATGCATGGTCAGATCGACGGGCTGGTGCAGACCGTTACCGACACCACGGAACAGAGCGTGATTGAACAGGCGCATATTCAGCAGCGCAACGAACTGCGGCTGCTCAAGGAGCGATTAAGCCAGCAGAATGTCGAACTAGCGCGCACCAACGCCGAACTCCGCAGGGCAAACCGCCTGAAGGACGAATTTCTTGCCGGGATCAGCCACGAGGTGCGCACGCCGCTCTCTGCAATTCTCGGTCTGACAGAACTCCTGCGTACTCAGATAGTCGGCTCGCTCAACAGTGAGCAGGTGGAAATGTTGCGCCGCATCGAAGAGAGCGGTCGCCATCTCCTGGCAGTGATCAATGATCTGCTCGATCTGGCGAAGATCGAGGCGGGACGATTTGAACTGGAGCCGCGCCTGATTGCGGCGCATCAGGTCTGTCAGGCGAGCGTGCGGATGATCAACGAGCTGGCGCTGCGCAAACATCAGCAGGTGCATATTAATCTCGACCCGCGGGTCGAGGTGTTGTACGCCGACGAACGTCGGCTGCGCCAGGCGCTGATCAACCTGCTATCGAATGCGGTCAAGTTCACGCCGCCAGGCGGTGAGATCGGGCTAGACCTGGAAGGCGACCCCGAGCAAGAGATTGTGCGCATTACCGTCTGGGATACCGGCATTGGCATCGCTGCCGATGATATGCCCCGCCTGTTTCGGCCCTTCTCGCAGATTCAGAATGAGTATCAGCGCGATCAGGCAGGCAGCGGATTGGGGCTGGTGATGGTTGCGCGTCTCGCGGAACTCCACGGCGGCGGCGTGGCGCTCAGAAGCGAACCGGGGAAGGGCAGCCGCTTTACCATCACGCTGCCATGGATCCGCAAGCATCAGCAGTGGGAAACGTTGTTGACCGCTTCAGACGCAGACGCCCTTTCAGCGCGCATCTCTCCGGATGTTGAAGACCTGCCGCTTACTGGTCGCGACTGGCGTGTCCTGCTGGTTGACGACGATACTGCTGGAAGCGCAATTGTTAGCGACTATCTCCAGCGCTGCGGCTATCGGGTGACGCATGCGGTTTCTGGCGAGGAAGCGCTGGCGCTGGTGCGCCGCGAATTACCAGACCTTGCCATTATCGATCTGCGGCTACAGGGAGGTATGGATGGGCTGGAGATCGTGCGTCGGCTGCGTCAGCAGGTTGCAACCAGCAACCTCCCAATCATCGTGCTGACAGCGCTGGCGATGCCCGGCGACCGCGAACGCAGCCTGGAGGCTGGCGCCAATATCTACCTGAGCAAACCGGTGCGCCTGCGCTGCCTAGCAGAGGAGATTGCAAGGTTAGTCGGTTGAAGATGCGAAGGTTGCCGGTCACCCGTCGTAGGGGCGCGTCGCTGGCGCGCTCCCGCCGCTGGCGCATCCACGCCGCTAGCGCATCCACATTGCACATGGCACGTTGCAGTTGAACGTTGGAAGATACGAAGGTTGAACGTCGCAGGGTCGAAGGAAAGAGCAGCGGAATGTTGATCATTGTCAATGAAAATCAACTTGACAGTGGCTGAGCGCGGCCACGGCTGAATGCGCAAAAACTGGTCATCTGGAGATTGCGATAGAAAGATTGGGGCAGGCGCTTATGCATGCGCCCGCCAATCCCGATGGATTTAGGTATCGTGCGCGAGCTGACACCGTCGAAGAAGCCGGATATCCGCGTCTGGCGCATACGCTGCGAGAACTGGCAGACGGATACAACCGCGAAGCGGAAGCGATCATCAGGAAGTACGCCCGCGACGTAAGAGAGACCGCTTACCTCTCGCCTCGTGCCTCGCCCCTCATCTCTCTCGCCGCGCGCCACGCGTCTCGCGCCTCGTCCCGCTCGCCTGTCAGCAAATGGAGAAGCGAAGAAACGAATAGCAGCGCAGGAGCGAGGGCGCGCCGCGCGCCGCGTCCCTGCTTGCCGCTTGCCTCTTGCCGCGTCCCCGCTTGCCGCGCGCCGCGTCCCTGCTTGCCGTGCGCCTCGCGCCGCGCGCCTTACCCGTATTTATATGCCACCCCGTGCCCGCCGCGCGGCAGACGCCAGTCCACGTTGCGGAACGGGCAGGCGATCCGGCAACTGCCACACTCGACGCACGCCTGGTAACTGACCATCATCCGCCCGTGGCGGTCGGTCTCGAAGACGTGCGCCGGGCAGAACGCCAGACACGGCTTAGGATTGCACGCAGCACAGACCGCCTGATCCTTGATGCGGATGTGGGCGTTCTCTTCATCGACGTAGTATTTCAGACAGACGATCAGATCGTCAATGTTGACGTGCGGCAACTTGATATCGGCAACAGGCGCCGTCTGGCCATTGTGTCGATTGCTCATGGCTTACCCTCGCATTGCACGCATTAGCTTCAGCATATCCCAGGCGACGCCGGTAAACGAGCGACGCTCACGCACCATCTTGAGGATTTCGTGCTCCATTGTGCGCTTGGGAATACCGTGCGCCGTAAAGTAGCGCAGCGCCGCTTCGTTTAGCAGGTTGACGTAGGTGCCCATAAACTGCGGCGAGCTTTCGAGAAAGTCGGTCATGCGCCGGTACTGCTTCATATCCTGCAACACGAACGTGCCTTCCAGGCTCTGGCGGTAGCGACTCAGGAACGCTGCCGAAAAATCGCCCGCCTGGTGCGCCGCTAGCGCTGTCTCGCCAGCGATCTTGCCCGCCGTGATCGCCAGGTTCGTTCCTTCGCGGTGCAGCGCGTCCACCATTCCGGCGGCATCGCCTGCCACCATCACGCCGTCGCCTGCCAGCTTCGGCATGCGGTCGTACCCCATCTCCGGGATCAGATGCGCGCCGTATTCGCGCACCTCACCACCCTCCAGATACGGACGCACGACCGGATGGTTCTTGAAGCGCTCCAGCACCTCGTAGGGACGCAACCGGTGGGTGACGAACTCATCAAGCAGCATCCCGACGCCAATCGAAATACCCGACTGATCGGTGTAGATGAAGCCGGTGCCTGGCAACCCAAGCGTGGCATCGCCGAACACGTCGATAGCAACGCCTTCCCGCGGGCCGCTCAGGCCAAAGCGCGCCTGCAGTTCCTTCGCTGGCAGGTTGATGTACTGCTTGACCGCCAGCGCCACATACTTCGGCGGCAAGTCCGACGCGATCAATCCTGCCTGTTGCGTGAGCAGGTTGTTGACCCCTTCGGCGATGATCACGACCGGCGCATAAACTTTGCCTTCCGGGCGATCCGTATCGACGCCGATCACACGCCCGCGTTCGTCCTTCAGCAGTTGGGTGACGGTCGTGCGAGTGATGAGCAGGGCGCCGGCTGCAACTGCCTGCTCGGCAAACCATGGGTCGAACCGCGCGCGCAGGACGGTATAGGCGTCTGCCGGTTCCTTCTGATAGCGTTCGCTCTTGTGCATTACCCGGATGACGCTGTCCGGCGAGAGCATCCAATACCCCTGCTCGGTGACCGGGCGCTCGAACGGCGGCTTGCGCTCCCAGTAATCGGGCAGGACATCCGCCAGCGCGTGGGTGTAAAACACCCCACCGAAGAGATTCTTGGCGCCAGCGAAGCGGCCCCGTTCGATAATGATGACATTCAACCCGCCGCGCGCCATGGTCAACGCTGCTGCCACACCCGCTGGACCGGCGCCGACGACGATTGCATCAAAGGTGAGCCTGCCCGTCATACGACTGTCCTTTCACCTCACGTATCAACGCGGGGATCACCTCGTATAGATCGCCAACAATCCCCAACGTGGCGATCTGGAAGATCGGCGCGTTTGGATCGGTGTTGATCGCTAGAATGACATCAGCGCCGCTCATGCCAACCCGATGCTGTACCGCGCCAGAGATGCCAGCCGCAATATACAGTTTGGGACGCACCGTTTTGCCCGTCTGCCCTACCTGCCGGCTGGCATCCATCCATCCGGCATCCACCACTGGACGACTGGCCGCGACCATGCCGCCAAGCGCGTCCGCCAGTTCCTGCAGCAACGCGAACCCTTCCGGTCCGCCGACGCCGCGCCCGCCAGCGACGATCACATCGGCGTACTCGATGTTCGGCTGCTCTTCGGCGCGAATCAGGCGCAACCGCTTGACTGGCACATCCTCCTCGCGCATGTCAAACGGAACATGCACCACCTCGCCGGTTGCGTCCGGCACAGGTTCCGGCATCGGCAGCACCCGCGGGCGAACGGTCGCCATCTGCGGTCGGTGGCGACGGCAGAGGATCGTCGCCATCAGGTTGCCGCCGAACGTCGGTCGGGTGGCTGCCAGGATATGGTTGGCGGGATCGATCGAAAGTTCGGTGCAATCGGCGGTCAGACCGGTGCCGACGCGCGTGGCAATTGAGCCTGCCAGGTCGCGCCCCAGCGTCGTTGCGCCGATCAGGAAGATCTCAGGACGATATTCCGTCACCAACTGACTCACGGCGACGGCATACGGCATATTGCGGTAGATCTCCAGCACCGGATGGTCGATCAGATAGACGCGCGATGCGCCATACTGAAACGCCTGCGGCGCCAGATCGGCAACCTGATGCCCCAGTAATACCGCCTCAACTACGCTGCCCGGCAGATCTGCCGACAGCCGTTTCGCTGCACCGAGCAACTCCCACGATACCGGATGCACCTGATGTTCCTGTTGCTCAACGAACACCCAGATGCGCGGAATAGTTGGCTGTTCAGCGTTCATGACACAACTCCGGTTCCAGGTTGCAGGTTGCGCACATGCGCCTGCTCAATCACCGCCATTGCTCGCGCTACCACCGCGTCTAGGCCGAGGGCGGCCACTGAGATGACCTCACCGCCAGAACGTGGCGACGGAGTATATGCTTTGCCAACGACCGTGGGCGAGCCTTTCAGCCCGATCTGTTGCGGATCGAAAGGCACGGGAGCTGTCGCCGTCCATACCTCGGGCTTATAGCGCGCCGCAGCGATCAGACGCGGCAGCGGCGCATGGCGCACTGGTGCAATCTCCTTCTCGACCGTCAACAACACCGGCAGGGTCGTCTCCAGAACCTCAATGCCCTGCTCGACCCGACGGTGCACCACTGCCCTGCGGGCTGCTAGATCGAACTCCTCAATCGCCACCGCATACGTGATCAACGGAATATTCAGGCGAGTCGCCACACCGGGACCAACCTGCGCGGTGTCGCCATCAATCGCCTGTTTCCCGAAGAAAATGATGTCAACCGGCAGTTCGGCATTAATGACCTCGATGGCGCGAGCTAACACATACGAGGTCGCCAGCGTATCGGCGCCGCCGAACTTGCGGTCGGTGATCAGGATGGCACGATCAGCGCCCTGCTCGACGCATTCGAGGAGCGCCTCCGCTGCCTTTGGCGGACCCATGGTGATGACTGTTACCTTTCCGCCGCCAAGCCGCTCTTTGAGTTGCACTGCCGCTTCGACGGCGTGGATGTCGTAGGGATTGACGATAGCAGGAACGCCCTCACGGATCAGGGTGCCCGTTTCGGGATCGATGCGTACATTCGAAGTGTCGGGCACTTGCTTGATAGCAACGACTGCATGCATAGGATTGTCGCCATTCATTCTTACTGACGCCTGCGCGTCTTATACCGGATGCCAGGAAGAGCGGAGATGCAATATTCTTTGCTACATTCCCCACAAATATATTACCAGCGCTGCGGCGGAAAACAGGAGAGAAACGACAACCCTCCGTGGTCATCTCTGAAATGCAGAACAAGAAAGGGGCAGGTCCGAGACCTGCCCCTGTACGGGCGACTCGCCGCCGCACCCCTTCCCTATGGGCGATCCGCCCATCGCGCCCCGGCGCCGAGGACGCGAGACGCATTGGTCGGAGACCCACCTCCGTATGGGCCACCCGCCGACTCGCCCCTCCTGCCCCATCGTCCTTACGCCGCGTGCAGATTGGCAGGGCCACCCGCCGACTCGCCCCGAACCGCCATCACACCCCAGCGCCGAGGGCGCGAGACGCGCCGGTCGGAGACCCACCTCCGTATGGGCCGCCTGCCGAGCCGTCCCTCCTCGCCGCATCGCCCGTACACTGCGGGCCGATCGGCAGGGCCACACGCCGGATCGACCAAACACGGAGGGAGCATGCGCGGGCATGCCCCCTCCTATGTACACTGCCGGGCTACGCGCCTCTCCGTGACTGTAGATAAAACAGCGACTTGATACCAGGCGCCATACCCGACAGAGAAAAACCCGGCGAGCGATCAGTGCGCGCCTTCAGGCACGGGCGCAACGCCGATCCAGCGGATGCCCGCCGTATCAAGCTCGGGATCACGGGGGTGCGACTCCGGCGTTACCCGCTCGATTTCGACGATGCAGTTGCCGAGAGCGGTTGCCAGGGTATTGATCGCCGACTGCACCGCCGTCGAGAGCATGCCGCCAATTGCCGAAAAGGATGCAATGGGATACAATCCCTGCCTGATGACGACCCGCTGAATGTTGCCGTCGGTGATGCGTTGCCGGAGCCGCTCAACAACTGCGCCTCCATCGACGGTGATGGTTTCGGTTGCCGACTGCACTGTCATAATAGTGTCCTCCTGCTTTGTATAGTGTGCTAGGTTGCCGATCAACCGCACGTATGACGCGGTGTGACATGCAGTATACTACCGTCAGTTACGGCAGAGTATGTGCATTCTCTGTGCAGCCGAAGGAGACCATATGCACGGCGGCGATTACGTGGCGCTAGCGCTTCAAGCGCACGGGGTGCGCTTTGTTTTTACCCTGACCGGCGGGCATATTGCACCTATTCTGGTTGGCTGCCGTCAACGCGGCCTTCGCGTGATCGACACGCGCCACGAGGCGACTGCCGTGTTCGCTGCCGATGCCGTTGCGCGGCTGACCGGCGTGCCTGGCGTTGCAGTGGTCACGGCTGGTCCTGGCGTCACCAACACGATCACGGCGATCAAGAATGCGCAGATGGCGCAGTCGCCGCTGGTGGTGATCGGCGGCGCAGCAGCGACTGCCCTGCGTGGACGAGGTGCACTGCAGGATATCGACCAGATAGCGCTGATGCAGTCGATCACCAAGTGGCGCCGGTCGGTCGAGCGCGTGCGCGATATCGTTCCAACGCTGGAAGAGGCGTTCTACCAGGCGCGCAGCGGTGTGCCCGGACCGGTATTTGTTGAACTGCCGGTCGATCTTTTGTACGATGAACAACTGGTGCGCCAGTGGTACGGCCTCAATCGTCGTAGACGCTCTCCAGCGCAATGGGTCGTGCAACGGTATCTCAACTGGCGGGTGAACCGGTTATTCGCTGGCGCTCGAGATCAACCGGTTGTGACGCCGCGCCCTGTCGATGTCCCGGATCCAGAAGACCGTGCTGTGCGTGCGGCAGCGCTCCGTCTGGTGCAATCGCAGCGTCCGCTGCTGCTGGCGGGAAGCCAGGCAGTGCTTGATACGACGTCGGTTGACGCACTGGCAGGCGCCATTACCCGGCTCGGCGTTCCTACATACCTTTCCGGCACGGCACGCGGGCTGCTCGGTACGAACCACCCGTTACAGATGCGACACCGGCGGCGCGAGGCGCTGCGTGAAGCCGATCTGGTCATCCTTGCCGGAGTTCCATGCGATTTCCGCCTGGACTACGGCAACCACATCTCGCACCAAGCTACGCTGATTGCCGCCAACCGCAGCCGCGCCGATCTGACGCTCAACCGACGACCTGACATTGCCGTGCTGGGAGACCCGGCGCGGTTCGTCTGCAGGCTGGCGGAGCGCGTGCTGCCCGGCGAACATTGGAGGGAGTGGATCGACCGATTGCGGCAGCGCGATGCTGCACGCGAGGCTGAAATCGTGCGCCAAGCCGCCGAACCAACTGCGTATGTCAATCCAGTCTATCTTTGCAGGGTTATCAATGAGGCGCTTACCGAGCGCAGCATTATTGTCGCCGACGGCGGCGACTTCGTGGCGACGGCCTCGTACATCGTGCGTCCGCCGCGTCCGTTGAGCTGGCTTGATCCGGGACCGTTCGGCACGCTTGGCGTCGGTGCGGGATTTGCGCTCGGCGCAAAACTCTGTCGGCCTGATGCGGATGTCTGGCTCCTCTATGGCGATGGCTCCGCTGGCTACAGTCTGGTCGAATTCGACACCTTTGTGCGCCATAATGTTCCGCTCGTCGCTATTGTAGGCAACGACGCTGGCTGGACGCAGATTGCACGCGAGCAGGTGGAGATTCTGCACGACGACGTGGCCACCACGCTGGCGTACAGCGACTACGACCGCGTGGCGGGCGGCTTCGGCGCTGTCGGCTATCGCCTCGACGACCCGGAACTGGCGGAAGAGACGTTGCACCGAGCGCGTCAGACCGCAGCCCAGGGCAAACCAGTGCTAGTCAACGCCCTGATCGGCAAGACGCATTTTCGCAAGGGATCGATTGCAATGTAAAGCTGACTCTCTTGCATTTTACGCGATCAGCGTGCTATACTGCTCTCGAAGCCGCTTCTTGCCCTGTGAGTGTAAACTTTCATGATACGTCCGCTGCTTTCGGCCTGTCCACCTGCAGAGAACGCGACTCCCGACGACCTGCTGCGCCTGGCGCGCACGCCATTCACGAATGCGCTCTACCGTCTCTACGAATCTGCCTCGGTCGCCGATCTGCGCGCCGCACTGGAGCTGCTCTGGCGGCAGATCGATGACCCGGCAAGCGCATTGCGCGCCGCTGCCGACGAGACGGACGTGACTACCTTTAGCAGACGGCGACTGCGCGAGGCGCTCGATCAGGTTGCCGCAGCATTTACGCTCGAACGCGCTCGCTACTATCTCGACCGGCTGGCGCGCGCCGCGCTCGAAACCCGCACCAGTGCGATCAACGACATCGACCTCAACCGTTGGAAAGAATACGACGATATTCTAACCGACAGCCTATGGCTGTTCGACCGACGCGACACAAGCGGCGCGCATCATGCGGGGTTCTGGGGCAATTTCGTACCGCAGATTCCGTATCAGTTGATGCGACGCTACACCCGTCGCGGCGACCTGGTCATCGATCCGTTCGCCGGTTCTGGCACGACTCTGATCGAAGGGCGGCGCCTGGGGCGACCCACGATCGGTGTGGAACTCAATCCGATCGTTGCAGAGCAGGCGCGCGCCACGCTGGCAAACGAACCGGAAGGACGTCATGTGCTCTGCGCGCTCGAGATCGGCGATAGCACCGCCTTCGACTGGCGAGCAGCGCTGGAGCGCTACGGGTATCGTTCCGCACAACTCGCCATTCTTCACCCGCCCTATCACGATATTATTCGCTTCAGCGAGGACCCGCGCGATCTGGCGAACGCACCGTCGGTCGACGCTTTCCTCGAACGCCTTGGAGCAGCCGTGCAGCGGGTGAAGGATGTGCTCGATGCAGGACGCTACCTTGCGCTTGTACTTGGCGACAAGTACACCAATGGCGAGTGGATCCCGCTCGGATTCCTTGGCATGCAGGAAGTCAGGCGTCACGGGTTCACGCTCAAGAGCATTGTGGTGAAAAACTTCGAGCAGACGACTGGTAAGCGCAGCCAGAAAGAACTCTGGCGCTATCGTGCGCTGGTCGGCGGATTCTACGTATTCAAGCACGAGTACATCTTCATCTTTCGCAAAGCCTGACCTCATCGTCGTGGGAGGGAATATGAACCCCTTGTTAAGCCCTCAGATGTCTGCTATCGGAGCGCCATCATCGGTGCGCAAACGGCTCACGTCCGGTTTTGCACTGGCAGGATCGGTCTGGATCGCCGGTCTCATCGGTCACTTTACGCCGCTGGCGGAATGGCCCGCCCTTTTCCTCTACGTCCTTGGCGCGATCGGTATAACCCTCACGCTGGGGATGCGCGATGGTCTGTGGGAAGCGATGTGGGTAACGCACCGCGGCTTGGGGCGGGCGCTGGCATGGGGTGGCGGCATTGGCCTGGCATTGCTGGTGATCGACAATATCAATACCTACATGTACTATCGTGCAGGCGGCGCACCAATGGCGCAGATGGAAGAGATCCTGATCGGAATGCGCCTGGCGCTTCTCTTCCCGCTGCTGGTATTGGCGGAAGAGTTTCTCTGGCGTGGCGTCATTCTTTCGGGGCTCTACGACGCCGGACTCAACCGCCATCTAGCGGTGCTGCTCACGACCGCCGCCTACGCGTTGAACCACTTTGCCGTTGCGCCCGTGGGCATGGTCGAACGCGCGATGATGGCGGCGATGGGACTGCCGATCGGGATTGCTGGCGGGTATCTGGCGCTGAAAACCCGCAGCGTGTGGGCGCCAGTCGCGCTCCACGGCTTAACGATGATCTCGATGATTGTTGATATCTTCATCATACCCAGGCTGGTATGATGCATCCTTCTGCGTCCAACAAAAAGGAGCGACGCATCCGCTGCATCACTCCACAGGACGATCGCCCGAATGACTGTCGTCAGCGCCGGTCGCTTACCGTCGACGCGGGCGCGGACGCTCATCGCCGCGCGGCCCTCGGTCGCTGCCCCGATCGCCACTGCTGCGCCCACCACCGTTGCCGCCGCTGCTACGCCCCCCGCCATCACGCAGACCGCGTCCCGCACCAGCCGCCCGGCGCTCCTCCGCCGTCTCACCGGTCAACAGGGCGCGCCGTGACAGGCTCACCTTGCCAGTGCCAGGCTCAATGCCGATCACCATGACATTGATCTCGTCGCCCATCTTGATGACGTCCTCGACATTCTCGACCCGACCGACATCGAGTTCGGAGACGTGCACCATCCCGTCTTTGCCTGGCGCAAGATTGACGAATGCGCCGAATGGCATGATCCGCACCACCTTGCCGAGGAAAATATCGCCAACCTTGATCTCGCGGGTCAGCGCCTCAACCATCGCCACTGCCTGTTGAGCGGCAGCCGCGTTAGGCGTCGAGATATACACCCGCCCATCTTCCTCAATATCGATCTGGGCGCCGGTGGCTTCTGTGATGCTGCGGATGGTCTTGCCGCCAGGACCAATGAGCGCGCCGATCTTATCCGGGTTAATCTGCAGCGTAATAATGCGTGGCGCATACGGCGACAGATCCTTGCGCGGCTCGCTAATCACCGCGTTCATCTTGTCCAGGATATACAGGCGGCCTTCGCGCGCCTGAGCGAACGCCTCGCGCATGATCTCATAGGAGACGCCGGTCGTCTTAATATCCATCTGCAACCCGGTGACACCCTTCGCGGTGCCGGCAACCTTGAAATCCATATCGCCCAGGCGGTCCTCGATGCCCTGAATATCGGTCAGGATGCACCAGCGGCCATCTTTGCCGGTAATCAACCCCATAGCAATGCCAGCGACCGGCGCCTTGATCGGCACGCCCGCATCCATAAGCGCCAGCGAGGATCCGCAGACCGACGCCATCGATGAGGAGCCGTTCGAGGAAAGCGTTTCTGAAACCAGGCGCATGGTATACGGGAACTCCTCTTTCGACGGGAGCACGGCAAGCAGCGACCGCTCCGCCAGAGCGCCGTGACCGATATCGCGGCGGCGCGGCGAGCCAAGACGTCGGATCTCGCCAGTGCTAAACGGCGGGAAGTTGTAGTGATGGATGTACCGCTTAGTTGTTTCAATGCCCAGGTCATCGAGGCGCTGCTCTTCGGCTGGCGAACCGAGCGTTGCCAGCGTCAGCACCTGCGTCTGTCCGCGGGTAAACAGACCCGACCCATGCACGCGCGGGATCAGACCGACCTCGACTGAGATCGGGCGAATGTCCTTCGGACCGCGTCCATCAACGCGCTCGCCGCGTTCGAGGATCATGCGTCGCACCTCTTCGTACAGGATATTCTCGAACGCGGCAGAAACCGCAGCGGTGCGCGCCTCGAGCTCCTCTTCCGGTTCATCAGCGGTGAAATGTGCGATCACCTCTTGCTTGAGCGCTTCCGTGCGCTCCTCACGCACCATCTTGTTCGCGTCGGTAATCGCCTCATACAACCGATTCCCCAACCACTGCCGGATTGCTTCTTCGAGCGACGTATCAACTGGCGGCGGAACAAACTCCTTCTTTGGGCGACCGGCCAGTTTCACCAGTTCATTCTGCAGGTCACAGATCTGCTTGCAGACCTGGTGCCCCTGAATGATGGCCTCGAGCATTACCTCTTCGGGCAGCTCTTTTGCCCCAGCCTCGACCATCAGGACCGCTTCTGTTGTGCCTGCCACCACCAGGTCGAGGGCGCTATTCGCCATGTCGGGCATGGTCGGGTTGATCTGCAGTTTGCCGTCGATATACCCGACTTGCACGGCGCCGACAGGACCGAGGAACGGAATATCGGAGATTGCCAGCGCTGCCGAAGCGGCAATGATCGACAGCGGCGCAGGATCATTGACCATATCGATCGAAAAGGTGGTCACAATGATCTGCACCTCGTGACGGTAGCCCTCCGGGAAGAGCGGGCGCAGCGGTCGGTCAGTGAGCCGCGCTGTCAGGATTGCACCCTCGGAGGGTTTACCTTCACGCTTGAAGAAGCTGCCGGGAATCTTGCCAGCAGCATACATCTTTTCCTCATAGTCAACCGTCAAGGGAAAGAAATCCGCGTCAGCGCGCGGTTCCTTGGATGCCACAGCCGTCGCTAGCAGCATCGTATCGCCGTACCGCACAACAACCGCGCCATTCGCCTGTTCGGCGAAGCGTCCGGTTTCCAGGGTGAGGGTACGGCCTGCAATTTCCATACTAACCGAATGAATCTGACGTTCTGACATAGTCCTTCCTTAGCACGCGAACCGTTGTCCGATCCAATGCGGGGCGTCAGGCACTGGAGGCTGCCGTCGAACTGCGCTCGACCACAGGCTCCAATTCCTGACGGCCCCAAATCCTGCTCTTCAATAAATGCGAGCCTGAGGCAGGCACCTCAGGCTCACACACTCACTCTGAATTCTCACTGGATGTACGCAAAAGTGACGCCACATCCCATTCACAATCAGGCATCCTCCCAAGATAGGAATGTGCGGTGCGCACACACCGCACCCCTCAATAGCGCACTGATCAAGCGACGCATACACTCCTGGCGCCATGCTAGCGACGCAACCCCAACTTGTCGATCAACTTCCGATATGCCTCTTTGTCTCTACTCGCAAGGTACGCCAGCAGGCGGCGACGGCGACCAACCAACTTCAGCAGCCCCCGCCGCGAGTGATGGTCGTGCGGATGCACCTTGAGGTGCTCAACAAGTCCATTGATCCGTTCTGTCAGCAGCGCCACCTGCACCTGCGGTGAGCCGGTGTCGGTGCTGTGCATCTGATAGTCGGCAATGATAGCCGTCTTTTCGTCTTTTTCCAGCGCCACGAGGAAACTCCTTGCATCGAATCGCGAACAGGCCGGCGCAGCCTGTCGTTCACTTCTTTCATACCACGTATAAGTATACCATAAGATGCATGATCATGCATGCAGCGCCCGTGCCGACGAAACGTGGTATACTGGCATATATGATTATTTCCTGGCATACCTTTGCGCCACAAACACCTATGGATCAACAACGCCTCAATCCGTTCGAGATCGAACTAAAATTTCGCGTCGATGATCCGGCAATCTTTCGAGCGCTATCTCGCCCGATGACCCTTGGCGCCTTTCGTTTGCAGCCGGTAGGAGACGGCGAACATCAGCACAATACCTACTATGATACGCCCGACTTTCGGCTGCGTGCGCAGCGCTACGGGCTGCGCGTGCGCACCATTGGTCATACTCGGATCGCTACCCTGAAAGGCGAAACTCAATCTCACGATGGTCTCCACCAGCGTCCTGAGTGGGAGGCGCCTGTTGAGAGCGACGATCCGCAGCGCTGGCCTCCCGGCGATGTGCGCGACCGCGCGCTTGCGCTGGCAGGCGGCGCGCCGTTACGACCGGTGCTGACTATCGAAACTCTGCGTCGGCTGGTGCGCGTCTGGCGAGATGCGCACTGCGTTGCCGAAATGGCGCTCGATGAGGGTGTCATCTATGCAGGCGGACGCGAGCAGATGTTCTATGAATTAGAGATCGAAGCATTGCCCGAAGGCACGCGCGATGACCTTCATACGCTCGGCGCATTACTCCAACAAGCGTTCCCGCTGCAACCTGACAATCTCAGCAAACTGGCGCGCGGTCTGGCATTGCTCGATGAAGCGACATCGGATGCAGAGGAAGCTCAAAAACGATCGCAAGGGAGTACTGTCATGTCGGTAGCAACTGAACGTCTGCTCGTTCGGCCGCTGGCGCTGACGCTGTTGGATCGCACGGCGTCGACCAGCGCTCTTTTGCCAGTGCATCGCCGGTTGCTGGGGCTGGCTGCCGCCTGTTACGACGCTGCGCTGGCAGCTAGCGTTGAAGCGCCTGAGCGTGCGGCACGCGACATGCTGCTTTCAGCACGGATTGATGGACTAGATGCCGATCAACAGGCGCTTGCCGCTGCGCTGCCGGGCATGGTGCGCGCTAAGACGCGCCCACGCCGTGATCCGGCGTTCATCCGCCTCAGTGACAGCGATCAGAAGGCAGCGCTGCGCCTCGGTGCAGTTCTCCGACTGGCTGCGGCGCTGGCGGAGCAGGGCGCGAGCACGCTGACGGTCACGCATACGAACGGTTCCATCGCCCTGACTCTGGCGCCAGGAAACAGTGAGATGCTGGAACAGATCAGCGCTCGCAGCGATCTCTGGCGCGATCACATCGGCCCGATCACCTTTGCTATCGCGGAACACGACACGTTACTCCCGCTCCCGGTCGAACCGCTCGACCCGGCGTATGCGGCGCTGAAACTCACCGACGGGTTGCAGGGAAGCGAGCCGCTGGCGGAAGGAGCGCGCCGTGTGCTGCGCCGCACCTTTGAGCGCCTGCTCACCCATATTGATGCAGTTGAAAAAGATGACGATCCGGAAGACGTTCACGACGCACGGGTGGTTACGCGGCGTCTGCGCGCATCGCTTCAGGTTGTCGAGGGCATTTTCGACAGCGACTTGCTGCGCGAATTGCGCCGCGGGTTGCGGCGTGTCGCCCGTTCGCTTGGCGTCGTGCGCGACTATGATGTGTTCCTGGAAGCGGTGTGCGCCTTCCGCGATCAACTGCCGGACGATCGCCGGTCGATCATGGAACCGCTCATCATTGCTATTGAGTCAGCGCGAGCGCCAGCCCGCGCACGCCTGATCGCCGATCTGGAGTCGAAACGTTTTGAGCGTTTCCTCCACCAATTCGCCGTCTTCCTCACGACACCCGGCGCTGGCGTCGTTGATCAGAGCGAAACCGGCGCGCCGACAAGGGTGCGCGATTTTGCCGGCAGCGCCATCTGGCGACGCTACGAACAGTGGCGCGCCTTCGACGCCGTGCTCGATGGGGCGCCAGACGAGATGCGTCACAAGGCGCGCATCGCCGGCAAACGGCTGCGTTATACCCTGGAATTCTTTGCCGACGCGCTTGGACCGGGCGTCGACCAAGCGCTTGGCCCGCTGATGGAACTGCAAGAGTTGCTTGGCAACCTCCAGGATGCTGTCGTTGCACGCGAACACATACGCGCACTTGGAATGACGGATGATCCCGGCGCCCAGGCGTACCTTGCAGCGCTGGACGTAGAGCACGAGCGACTGCTCACCAGCTTCTCGCGGCTATGGGCGAAAGTGGATAGCGTAACCTACCGGCGGCGATTGTTTGAGCTGATCATTCGGATGTGAGACAGGGGCGCTTACATCAGCCTGATCAGGTGATAGTTCTTGCGCCCCTTGCGCAGAACGATGAACCGTCCGCCGATGCTGTCGTTCAGCGTCAGGCGACGCCCCAAATCAGCGCTCTGGACATTGTTGATGTAGATGCCGCCGCCTTCGATAGCGCGTCGCGCGTCACTCTTCGATGTGGCAACGCCGCAGCGCACCAATGCATCGGTCAGGAGCATGCCATCGCCCTCCAGATCGTGGCGCGGCAACGTCGTCGAGGGCACGTCCTCAAAGATATCCGCCACATCATCGGCGCTGAGGCTCGCCAGCGATCCGCCAAACAGCGCCTGTGACGCCTCTTCGGCGCGCGCCAGCGCCGTTTCGCCATGCACTGTGCGCGTCACCTCGCGCGCTAGGCGCTGCTGGGCTGCGCGGCGCTCCGGTTGACGCGCCGTGATCTGCTCCAGTTCTTCGATTTCGGCAGCGCTCAGCCAGGTGAAGTACCTCAGATACTTTCCCACATCCGCATCATCGACGTTGTACCAGAACTGGTAGAACCGGTAGGGGGATGTGCGCTTTGGGTCGAGCCATACCGCGCCTGACTCGGTCTTGCCGAACTTTGTGCCGTCTGCCTTCGTCACCAGTGGATAGACCAGTCCATACGCCTTCTGCCCGAACGTGCGACGGATCAGTTCAATACCAGCAGTGATGTTCCCCCACTGATCACTGCCGCCCGCCTGGAGCTTGCAGCCATAATGCTCGAAGAGGTAGGCGAAATCATATGCCTGAAGCAGCATGTAGCTGAACTCGGTGAACGAAATCCCGGTTTCGCTGCTCATGCGTGAACGCACTGAGTCCTTCGCCAACATGTAGTTGACCGTCAGATGCTTGCCAACGTCGCGCAGAAAGTCTATGAGCGACAGGCGCATCAGCCAATCGGCGTTGTTGAGCAGTCTGGCGGAATGGTCACCTGCGTTGAAGTCGAGGAACTGAGCGAGTTGGCGTTTGATTGCTTCAACATTCGCAGCGACCTGTTCCTTGCTGAGCAGGGGGCGTTCCTGCGTTTTGCCGCTCGGATCGCCGATCAGCCCCGTGCCGCCGCCAGCCAGCGCGATCGGCGTATGCCCGTAGCGCTGGAAACGCGCCAGGGTCAGCAGCGGCAATAAATGACCGATGTGCAAACTGTCGGCGCTGGGGTCGAAGCCAATGTAGAGCGTCACCCGTTCACGCTTCAGCAGTTCCTCAAGACCTTCGCTGCTTTCATACAGCAGCCCGCGCCAGCGTAGTTCGTCAAGGATTGTTGTCATAGAACCAGGAATTAGGGGTTAGAGGTTATGCACCTCGTCCCTCGCGCCTCTTGCCTCTCACCTCGTACCTCTCCGTTAGCATACCAGTAATGTCGCGGATCGTCAAAAGGCGACGAAAATTTCCCTTGCATTGCCGCTTCTACCTAGACTGATAGCGGATTATCGTGTATACTAGGAGATCAGCAGGCACAAGGAGGTGCTCGCATGACGTGTCTCGAACGCTTAAGCGCGTATTTGCGCGACAACTGCGTTTCGTACACGACCCATCATCACCCTACCGCATATACCGCTTCCGCTGTCGCCGCCTACGAACACGCACCACCCCATACCTTCGCCAAAGTCGTCATGGCTTTCATCGACGGAGCGCTGGCGATGCTCGTCGTGCCTGCCGACACACGCGCCGATCTGGCGCGTCTCGCCGAGATCATTGGCGCACGCGAGATCCGTCTGGCGGACGAGCGCGAATTTGCGCCGGCATTTCCCGATTGTGAGCCTGGCGCAATGCCGCCTTTCGGCAATCTGTACAACATACCAGTGTACCTAGACCGCGATCTTGCCGAGTGCGAAACGATCATGGTCCAGGCTGGCACCCATCAGGATGCTATCAGTATGCGGAGTGCGGATTTCATCCGTCTCGTGCATCCATTCATTGCCCCGTTCGAACGTGATACACACATGCTAGCAGGTCATTTCTGATAGTGTCACAAGCTAGAAGGAGGGAAGCCATGTCCGAAAGCGTGTACAAGATCATCGAGGTCGTCGGTACGAGCCCTGAGTCGTGGGAGAAAGCGGCGGCAAATGCCATCGAGACCGCCGCTCGTCACCTGCAGGACCTCCGGGTGGGCGAAGTGGCCGCAATGGACATTCACCTGGAAGACGGCAAGATCATGTATCGTACAAAATTGAAACTATCGTTCAAATATCACGAAGATCTCTAATGGAGCGATCAACCAGATAGTGAACCATCTTACCCCTGTTGATCGTCGTGCGATTGGCGTTGGCTGCGACAGGCTCAGCCAACGCCAATCGTTCCACACCGCAGATACGGACCGACTGTCTCCGGGTTTATGGTTATTGCTCGCGAGAATGCAAGCCAGTCTATTCCTGCACCGATGTTCGATGCCTCGCAATAGCGCCAACCGGACTGATTCCTCTCGTCTCGCGCCCCCTGCCTCGTGCCTCGCACAATGTGACCCCGCAGTAATGTCACCAACTGGACTCTTGTAAGGTTTGTGCTACAATACGAACGTATCCTGATAGTCACCTGACGGGAAGTTGAAACTGCTCTGCAAGCCGCTTGTTCAAGGGAGATATGCGGATGTCTACTGCCGAACTGGATGCACTCATCGACCGTCTTTTGCCTCGTGTCCTCGCTGATCGCGATCTTGGCGACGGTCGTGTGTTCACCCGTTTGCACCTGCAACACCTCTGGGCGCTAAGTTGCCTCTATGCTGGGCAGTGCTACGACGAAACACTGCTGATCGATCGCCTTGTCAAGCGTTTGCCGCGGCATGTCGTCTTGAGCCAGGATATCAGCGCGGCGCTAGCGACTGCATAAGGTTGACCGTTTGTGAGTATCGAAAACACGTCCTTCCAAACGCCGAAGGACTCGGCGCTGCGCGGTGCTGTACGTTTTGTCGCGCTGGCAAACTTCGTCTATTTCGGGGTGGAGTTTGCCGTCGCCCTGGCTATTGGCTCGGTCGCACTCTTTGCCGATAGCATCGACTTCCTTGAAGACACACTGCTCAACCTGCTCATTCTTGTCGGGCTTAATTGGTCACCCGTATGGCGCGGAAGGCTGGGGATGGTCCTCGCAGGCATTCTCCTCATCCCCAGTCTGGCAACGGTCCGAACAGCATGGGAAAAGTTTCTGCATCCTACCCCGCCCGATCCGGTATGGCTTGCTGTAGCAGGCGTGGGTGCGCTGGTCGTTAACCTGACATGCGCACTGACGCTTGCCCGTCATCGGAAGCATCACGGAAGCCTGGCAAAAGCTGCCTTTCTTTCCGCACGAAACGATGCACTGGCCAATATCGCCATAGTTGCGGCCGGTTTCCTGACGGCCCTCCTCCTCTCGGGATGGCCTGATCTGATCGTAGGGCTGGGCATCCTGGCCATGAACGCCGATGCGGCGCGCCAGGTGTGGATCGCAGCACGACGCGAGGTGCGCCCTGAGAATCGGGAACCAAGCGCCAAGACCTGAGAACCAATGGATTAGGGTTTAGTGCGCAGCGAGTTTGCCGCATCTTGACGTCTTCTTGCCCCCTCATCCCCCCTGCCTCATAGGTGTAGAGTTTTTGGGGTGCGACGGATGTTCTCCGCGTCCTGACGCCCTTTTCCCCCTCATTCCCCCCTGCCCCCTTCTCCCACAAGGGGAGAAGGGGGAGTTGGGGCGTCCGGTTGCCTAAAACGGGCAATGCCATGGAAGGGCTGGCCGGAAAACTCCACACCTGTGAGCTTCTCCCACCCCCCTGCGCCCCCCGCATGCGGGGGGTGGGAGGGAGAAGGGGGAGGGTGCGCATTCTGACGCTCAAAACGGGCGATGCACCATGATGGCCTGCCGAAAAATCTATACTCGTGAGCCTCTTGCTTCCCCTCTCTTGCCGCTCCCCTCTCGCCTCTTGCCTCTCCCCCTCTTGCCTCACTTCACCTTTCCATGTTCAACTTGCAACGTTCAACGTATACTGCACAGCATCTTTCCGCCGTTAGCCCTGCGCGACCGTCGCCTTCGTCCCAAAGCTTATCCAGGAGCAGCTCCGCCCACCTCCTCATACGACAGTTCCACAGCAGGGAGAGCAACGCACATCACCGATCCGTCGCTGCCGGTGCGTTCCAGCCAGATCTGCCCGCCAAGCGCCTCGATATCGCGGCGAGCCAGGCTTAACCCCAGTCCGACGCCTGGCTTTTCCGCCAGGGCGCGAGTACGACTCCCCCGATAAAAGGCGTTAAAGAGCAAATCTCGTTCATCAGGCGGAATGCCAGGTCCCTGATCTTCAACCGTAATCACGGCAAGGCCGTCACGCACAGTTGCAGAGATCGCCACAGTTCCTCTGTCGCTATAGCGGACGGCATTGTCGATCACCTCATGGAGCGCACGCCGTAGATTAGTGACCTCACCCCACACGGCCAGTCCCTCCGGTGCCTGGACGCGCAGATGCAACCCCTTCGCGCGCACTGCAGGCGCAAACGACTCGGCAACCTCTTCGAGCAACGGCAGTAATTCGATTGATGACGATGACCGTTGCATACGAGATGCAGCGTCCTCGAAGGAATGATCCAGCAGAAGGACGCGATCAACCAGCGCTTCGAGCTGAAGAATGCTGTTACGCACAACGTGACTGAGCTCACGCATTAGCTCAGGCTGATCGATGAGCAGTTGCAGCGCCAGCGACAGGCTCGTGACTGGTGTGCGCAGCTCATGTCCAACATGCTCAATGAATTCGTCCTTCAGTTTGTCGAGTCGGCGCAGTTGATTGTTCAGCCGTGCTATTTCGGTGTACGCACGGGTATTCTCGATAGCGCTGGCAATGGCAGGCGCCAGCGTGACGAGCAGGCTGATCGTCTGGCGCGAGTATCCCCGACGGCTCATCGACCATCCGCATCCATAAATGCCAACCAGACGACTGCCGATTCGCAGCGGGACAATAAGCCCTACCCCTTGCGCGACGAAGGGGCGCGCCCATTCGTCCTGATAGTGTGCGGGAACGCGAAGATACTCGGCGCACCGACGTACTTTGCCGACACTGACCCCCTGCGCCAGCAGCGTCGCGCCAGGCAGATGCGCTTCCTGACCGAGCGCAACAAACATGCGGTCATCCGGCGGTTCGAGCATCCAGAGGGTCGCACTGTATAACCGCAATCGGCGTGGCAGATCGTCGATAAGGAGCGAGCGCAGCGCTTCGGGTTCAATGGTGTGACTGAGAGTCGCACTGAATTCGCGCAGGATTTCCTCACTATCCTGCCAGCGCAGGCGCAGAAGCCAGTTACTGAGAACGACCAGTCTTCGCCGCACAGGAATAACCGAGACGGCTACTCCAACCGACGCAAGCATATGGATGGTTGTCTGATCCCGCAGTCCTACCCTTGACAGGAGTGTGAGCAAACCAAGATACAGAGCTATTAGAATGAGCGTCAGACTAACATTGACCAACGCCATGCCGAGCAGGCGTGCTCGCAAATAAGTATCCACTAATGTGGATCTTCTCTCCAAGATCATCTCCCATGGATAGTTTCCCGCATGAAAGAAAACGTTACTATGGGTTGTCGCGGGTACGGGTGAAACCTCTTTGTTAGTCAAACCACAGAGGCGCAGAGGCCGCAGCAAGAGGTTTGGGAAGGGTCCTTAGCGGAAGGCTGACGCGAAGGCGCGAAGACGTAAAAGCAGGTCGAATTGATTGCGAGGCGTTGGATCTTTACCTTAATCTTTTTGAGAAATGTCGCAGGGGCAGGGGCGCAATCACATAACGGAGAGGCTCCGCCCGTGATCCTGACGGTGACATCTGAGCGCTCCTCGGGAGGCGTCCCGATGTCACCGTCCAAGGGACGCCATAGCGGCGGCTTACCATGCAGCACGGAGGATCGCCAGCGCGTCCTCATATTCCACGGGGCGCGGGTTGCTCATAATTGCACCGTCCATCAAGGTCCCTTCGGCGAGGGCAGGCAGTGCATCCTCGGGCACCCCAACATCACGAAGGCGTGTGGGCAATCCGCAATCGGCAGCGAGTTTGGCAACCGCCGCAATTCCGTCGGCAATTACGTCCTCTTCCGAGCGCCCGCCTGCGTTGACTCCCATCGCCCGCGCAATCCGAACCATGCGGTTAGGAACAACCGGGGCGTTGAACCGCATGCCGTGTGGTAGGAGGATCGAATTGGCCGTACCGTGGTGAACGTGATACGCTGCGCCAACCGTGTGGGAAGCGGCGTGGATAATACCGGTATTGACGCCGATACCCGTCGTTGAGAAGGCGATCCCCGCGATCGCGGCGGCAATCAGCATATTGCCGCGCGCTTCGAGATCATCGCCATTGTACGTGGCAGCGCGCAAGTTGTTCGAGATCATATCGATCGCCTGAAGCGCCAGGCAATCGGTGATTGGATTGGCGCCGACGCCAACGAAGGTTTCAATGGCGTGGCTGAGCGCATCCATACCAGTGGCGGCTGTCAGACGCGGCGGCAGGGTGCGTGTCATTTCCGGGTCAAGGATCGCCAGTTCCGGTCCCAGATACGGGCTGAGGAAGAAGAGTTTTTGTTCTGATTGCTCATCACGAATAACCGCAACCTGCGTGACCTCGCTGCCAGTGCCAGCCGTCGTTGGAATAGCAATCATAGGGAAGAGCGGTCGTGTGAGCAGATTCGCGCCCTGGTAATCGTACAGCGTCCCGCCCTCGGTCAACAAAATTCGCATAGCCTTGGCGGTATCAATGGCGGAACCGCCGCCAACCGCAATTAGCACATCGGCGCCCGCATCACGCGCCATAGCAGCGCCCTGCTCGACCGCCGCCACCGACGAGTCAGGCGGAACGTCCGTAAACGCGCCAACGACGGTAATGCTTCCTTCCAATCCCTCGCGCACCCGGTCGAGCAATCCTGCCTGAACAACGCCAGGATCGGCGACAAGCAGCGCACGTTGCACGCCAAGTTGTGCGACTTCGTTGGCAAATTCGCGCGCCAGACCGATCTTGTACATCAATCGGGTTCGCATGTGGTATTCGAAAAAGTCGATCATATCACTCCTCCTGAAGCCCTTCTCGAACACGACGAAGCAAGGCGCGGCACTCAACCGCATACTCCGCCAGGGCGTAATCGCCGCGAGCGCGGGCGCCGGCGGCAAGTTCAAGCAGTGCGGTTTGCGCTGCGTCCGTCAGCAGCGCGGGATACTCGCCAACGACTGCCGCCAGCGCCTCAGCTTCGCTGCCTGCGCGCAACAGCGCATCAATCGCCTCACGCAACCCCTCATCACTGATCATTTCGGCGCGCAAGCGCGCGAGCGCATCGCGGCGCATCTCAATCGCTTGCGCCAGGTGTTCGTTTCCCTCATCCAAGGCCGTATCAACGCGCGCTGCAAGCTCATCGTCCGCCCAGGGTTCGAGCAGCGCCGGGTAGTCAGCAACGGCTTCGCGCAGCGCACGCGGACTCTCCGCACGCAAAAATGCCTGATATACCCGATCCGGAAGACGTGATCCTTCAGCGCTAGGGACAGAGTGCGTAGGAGGAGAGACAGAAGGCAGTACACCCTGCTTCACGCCAGGTATCGTACCGGCGCGCAAATCGTTGAGTAGCACCCGCGCCTCTGTCAGCGCACGCGCAATCTCATGTTCTCCGTGGGCGCGCGCGGCGCTGGCAAGTTGTCCGATGACAGCATCGGCATCCGGTGTTGTGAGCGCAGGATGCTGCTCGATGACCGCAGCCGCCTCTGCAGGCGTATCGGCTGCGATCAATGCTTCAATAGCGGCGACGAGAGCGCCAGGAACACCCGAGACATCTGATCGTTCAACCGGCACAGGAGACGTGTCCACAGTGCGGGGAGATTCAGGGGCAACCGCCGGACGTGGCGCGAAGCGCCTGCCACGTCGCATCATCGCTCTGCGCACACCGCTGGCTTCGACTTCCACCTGAACATCGCTCAGATAGGGGAGACGCGCCTCTTCAGGAAGGCTGCCGACCAGCACATACAGCAGTTCTCGCGCCCGTTCACGCCACACGTGCTCTGGCGCGTCAGCAGGGGCTGCAAAATAGACACGTCGTCCATCCGGGTCGTGAACCAGCAGCGGACCACCGGCATCCGCTCGATGACCGCATTGCGGGCAGGTCACCACATTCAGCGCGCCCGACAGCAGCATATCGGCCAGATCGGGACGTTCCCGCGTATCGAGAAGCGTCCAGATCTCCGCCTCGAACGATGCGCGGCAGACCGGGCACGTTAGCGACGCAAGTTCAGCATACGAAATCGCCATATCAGTAACAGGCGACAGAGGTCAGGCGAAACGTCCTGCTCAACAATCGCCTGAACATCTGTCGCCTCCCCTACATCAACCGCTGCGCGGGTGCAGCGCAACATTATGGATTGGCGGATGGCGCACTTGCGGTTTCCATCGCTGGCGCCGCCGCACCGGCAAGCTTTGCCTTCTCCTCTTCGACCAGCACGCGCCGCAGCACTTTGCCGACCATCGTCTTGGGCAACTCGGTGCGGAACTCAATCTCACGCGGCACCTTGTACGGCGCGAGGTGCTGCTTGCAGAACTCGCGGATCTCGTCTGGCGTCGCCGTCTCACCCGGCTTGAGCACGATGAACGCCTTGATCGTATCATCGCCGCGCGCCGGATTCGGAATGCCGACGACCACAGCTTCAAGCACCTTGGGATGCGTAAAGAGCACTTCCTCGACATCGCGCGGCAGCACCTTGTATCCCGACGCGATCATCATATCCTTCTTGCGGTCAACGACGTAGAAGTACCCTTCCTCATCAACCCTGCAGATATCACCGGTGCGCAGCCAGCCATCGGGGGTGAAGGCGGCTTCCGTTTCCTCGGGGCGATTCCAGTACCCTTTCATCACCATCGGACCCTTGACGACCAGTTCGCCCTCTTTATCCGACCCAAACGGAATATCTTCACCGGTTTCCAGATCGATGATCTTCGCATCAACGCTAGGCAGCGGAATGCCGATTGATCCCTTCTTGCGCTTGCCGAACACCGGGTTGCAGTGCGAGACTGGCGAGAGTTCCGTCATTCCAAATCCTTCCACCAGGCGCCCACCGGTGATCTGGCCGAATTTCTCCTGAATTTCAATGGGCAGCGGCGCCGAACCGCTGATGCAGGCCTTGATCGACTTCAAGTCGTACTGATTAATGCGTGGATGGTTGACAATGCGGATGTACATTGCCGGCACGCCGGGGAAGAGGGTCGAACGCTCGCGTTGCAACACCTCCATCACGTGGTCGATATCGCGCGGATTGGGAACGATCGTCAACTCGCCGCCCAGGTACAGACCATAGATCATCGCCACCGTCATGCCGTAGACGTGGAAGAACGGAATGGCGCACATCATCTTTTCCCTGCCATAGTCCGTCTTCGTGAGCCACGATGCCACCTGCATCGTATTCGCCACCAGATTGCGATGGGTCAGCATCGCAGCCTTGGGCAGGCCCGTCGTGCCGCCAGTGTACTGGAACAGCGCAACATCGTCGGGCTGTACATCGACCGCTGGCGGATTGGGTCCGTAGCGTTCAAGCAGGTGCTGGAACAGGTAGATGCTCGTGTCACCCGAAACATCAACCCAATCCGGCTGCTTGCTCTGTTTGGCATGTACCAGGAAGCGCGACAGCGGACCGAGCGTATCATAGATATACGCAACGATAACGCGCTTGATTGGTGTTTCGGCGCGAATTTCCTTCAGACGCGGATAGAACAGGTTCAACAGCACGATGGTCTCAGAGCCGCTGTCGACCAGTTGATGCTTCAGTTCGCGCGCCGTATAGGTCGGGTTGTTATTGACAATGATAGCGCCAATGCGCATAGCTGCGAAGAACGCAATGACGTAGTGCGGCGAGTTAGGCAGCATCAGTGCGACGCGATCCCCCTTTCGCACTCCCAACTGATAGAGCGCATTGGCGAAGCGGTCGACCATCTCGTTGAGCTTCTGGTAGGTCATCTTACCGCCGACGGTGTACAGACCGCGCGCCAGGTAGCTCAACACAAAATTCGTTGCGGTGTTGTACGGGTACTTTCTCGTGCTTTCTGCCAGGAAATGGTTCAGGGTAACATTGGGGATTTCAACGGAACGCGGCACATTCGGCTCATAGCTCGCAAACCAGGGTCGATCCATATTGTTGTTCATGGTACATGCTCCTTCGCATGGCGTCAGGCGGCGCACCAGACCCCATCCACTCTATTCACTTCGAATCCAAACCAGCGCCGTCGAGCGAACTTCGACCTGCCGCGCTGCCAGGCGATCTGCACCCGGCAGCGACGTTCCCGAATCCGCGACGTTACACGTCGTCGCGCAACCAGCCGCGCTCACGCGCAATAAACTTGATGGTGGCATCGTCAGGCGGGTACAAACCAGCAGCCTGATAGGCGTATGCGAGCAGCGCCGCCCCGCCGATCAGACCAATGCCTAGGCCGATAAGAAATGCTATTGCGCCCACAACGTTGCGCATGGCCGAAACTCCTCTCAGTCTCCTCAGCCTCACCCTGCATGGTTGAAAACAGGTACAATGGTATGATACCGCATAGCGCGCTGTTGCGTCAACTGCTTTCGGATGCGGCGCGTCATTCGCACGACAACATCTCCCTGACGCTACAGAGGTTCTGTTTATGTCGATGCTGATTTGAAACAGCCCTGTGCTATAATAAATGAAGCAGTAAACCCCAACTCACTGGAGAGTCGACGACGCACAGAACAGGCGCTGGCGCCATCATCGCTGACCTGCTCTTGCTATCGGGCGCATCTTCTCCACGAGGACGGGTTTCGTCCAGGATTTACAGGCAAGGCGGAGGTGCGTCATGCTTGCCAGAGCGTATGTCCTGATTGAAGCCGAAGCTGGCCAGGTAAGTTCAGTCCTCACTGCATTGCGTTCAATCAAGGGTATTACCCTTGCCGATCCAGTCACCGGTCCTTACGACATCATTGTAACGATCGAGGTGCCTGATCAACGCGACATCGGTCGTCTGGTGATGAATGAACTGCACGGCATTCCGGGTATCAAGCGCACAGTCACGTGCCTGGCGATTTGATGCCGCAAAACAGGAGCCTTGCACGTGCGAGACGGACGAGGTACGACTTAGTAGCGGGCAGGATACAGTCTGTAACTGTTCAATCGAGCATCTGACAGGGTGATACCGTGCCCCGGCTTAATGGAAAACCAGAGTTTGCAGTCATTGGCCTTGGGCGATTTGGCAGCAGCCTGGCGCTAACGCTCGCTGAGCGCGGGTTCAGCGTGCTGGGCATTGACCGCGACCGTACGATTGTTCAGGCGCTCGCTGATCGCCTGACCCAAACCGTTGCCCTCGACTCGACCGATGAACAGGCGCTGCGGGCGGTCGATATTCCTTCATTTGATACCGTGGTTGTCGCCATCGGGTCGAATTTCGAGGCCAATTTGCTGACCACAGTGGCCCTTAAGTCGCTTGGGGTTCCTCACGTCATTTGCAAAGCGACGACGGATCGTCAGCGGACGATTCTGCTGCGGGTCGGCGCTGACCGCGTGATTCTGCCAGAGCACGAAGCTGGATGCCGTCTGGCGCAGGAACTCGCCGCGCCGGGCATGGTCGACCAGATTGCGCTGGGTGTCGAGCATAGCATCACCGAATTGCGCGTTCCGTCATCGTTCGTCGGTCATACGTTGCGCGAATGCGATTTACGTCGCCGCTACGGCGTCACTGTGCTGGCAGTCAAGCGCGGGGAGCATCTGACAGTTTTTCCAGCGCCGGATTTTACCTTTGCGCAGGGCGATCTTCTGGCAGTCATTGGTGAGAATCAGAGCATTGCACGAATTGCCGAACTGAAATGACCTTTCCCCCGCGCTCATCAGCGCGTTCATCCGCCCGACCCCGCCCTTTCCCTGTTGCCCTCCGTCTGGTGATGGGACTGGCGTTCCTAGTCGCTGCTGGCACGCTGACCCTGATGCTGCCTTGGATGGGCACGGAGCGGCCGCTGACGTGGAACGAGGCGCTCTTCACGGCCGTCTCAGCGTTAAGTGTGACCGGTCTTTCCATCATTACTCCCGTCTATGACCTTAGCCTCGCCGGTCAGATCGTTCTGCTGTTACTGATTCAGATCGGCGGTGTCGGGTTCATGGTTATGGCAGTGGTCGTCTTTCAGTTGCTGGGAAGGCGAATCACGCTCACTGATCGCCTGGCGCTGACCGACTCGATGGGGTTGCTGGTGCCCGGCGCGATTGTGCAACTGGTAAGGCGCGTGCTGCTGACGGTGGTGCTGATCGAAGCCATCGGCGCTGTGCTGCTCTGGTTTCACTGGCGCGACCTGCTTGGACCGGAACGCGCCCTGTTGTATGCGATCTTTCACTCCGTTTCCGCTTTCTGCAACGCTGGTTTTGATCTATTCAGTGGCTTGCCGCAGCACCCTTATGGCATTCCCAACGATAGCGTGTCGCTAGCCATCCTCGGCGCGCTGATCTTCCTCGGCGGGCTTGGCATCCCCGTGCTGGCGGAACTACTGACCTTCTGGCGCGTTCGCTTTTCGCTCCATACGCGCATCACGCTGACCGTTGTCATCACACTCGTACTGATTGGCACAGGCGGATTATTCCTGACAGAACAGCAACCCGGTCATCCGCTAGCGCACGAACCGCTGGACCGTCAGGTCGCGCTGGCGCTGTTTCAGTCCATCTCGACGCGCACTGCCGGGTTCACTGCTTTTCAGCCGCTTGACGAACTGTCGCCCGCTGGCAGGTTGTTGACCATTGTGCTTATGTTTATCGGATGTGCGCCAGCATCGATGGGCGGCGGCATTACTACCGGGACGTTCGCTGTGCTAATGCTTGCGGTTGGCGCCTATGCACGCGGCCTGCCGTCACCGCAGATCGGCGGGCGCACCCTGGCGCCGCAGACAGTGCGCAAAGCGGCTGCTATTCTAACAATCTCACTCCTAGTGGTGCTGACGGCGACCTGGCTGATCCTGGTGACGCACGAAGCGCCGCTTGATGACGCACTGTTCGAGGTGGTATCAGCGTTCGCAACGTGCGGTCTGTCGCTGAATCTGACCAGCGAGCTGAACCTGTTCGGTCAATTAGTCATTTGCGTCATGATGTTTTGGGGACGTCTAGGCGCTCTGACGCTGGTGGTGGCGCTGGCACGCCAGCGCCCGCAACTAGTGACGTATCCTGAGGAGCAAGTGCTGATCGGGTGACGCTGGCTGTCGTATCAGGCGCTAAAGACAAAAGCGTTCAGTAGCAATGTCAGCCCAATCAGCACCAGGGCTGTGACCAGAACGGCAATTGCCTGTGCGACGCCCAGGGGAAGTGATCGTGTGACTAAAAGCGACGTGAACTGCATTTCCGGCGATAAGCGTGCCATGGCGAGTCCCTCCTGCTTTTTTCTTTTAGCATACTGGAGCGCGTATCAGCAGGGAAGGGCATAGCACCCCCAAAGTCGCCGGGTATTTTTCCCTCTCTGATGATGTAGTCCGCCGACAACATAGAGCAAGAAGCACAACCCGCCTCTACTTGGAGGGACGCCTGCTATCAAAGACTGCTACGTCCCCGCATCCTGGTGTGACGTGCGAAGATATGGTTCTACCGCCCTTCGCGCTCCTTCGTGTCCTGCGTGGATTTCCATCTTCCGAATTGATAAATGCCTGTCACGCATCACTGGCATCATCTGCCCGCATCCCGCACCTCTCCCAGCGGACCGGTGCCGCGTTGTGCGCGCCGCGATGCGCCATCAATGCCGCTCAGCGTATGGCGTCGCGTATCATAGTGCCCCTTGAGTTCATCAATCACCATCCCCTTCCAGAGGGGAACGCCGATCATATACGCCGCACGCCCGATCATATGCGAGGCGACCGGTGCAGTGAGAAACAGAAAAAGCACGCCCGCAACCGCACGCACCGTGATCGCAATATCGGCCGCTGACACCGCAACTGCCAGAAGCACACACCCTGCGCCAAGCGACGACGCCTTGGAGGCTGCTGACATACGCAAGAAAATGTCGGGCATGCGCACGATCCCGATGGCAGCCACGAGGAGCAGAAACGTTCCGGCAATCAGCAACCCGGCGCTGACAATTTCTTGAATCACGCTGATCATATCCTCCGCTCCGTGTAATAGGCAAAGGCGATCGTACCGATAAATCCGATCAATCCAACCACCAGCGCCGCGTCCAGAAAGGCGGGCTTCCTGTTGATCAGCGCATAAGTAGCGAAAATTGCGATAGCAATCGTTCCCATCACATCCAGCGCCACCACGCGATCCGGCAGGCTTGGTCCCCGCACCAGGCGGATGACCGGCAGCGCCACCGCGATGCTCAGCAGCGGCAAAACGACCCAGAGCGCAATCGTCTGCACCATCAGCTAAACACCTCGTGCACTAATCGCTCGAATCCATTCTTGATTCCGCGCCGGAACTGATCTGGATCGCCCACTTCGATCGAATGCACATACAGACAACTGCGATCATCAGCCACATCGAGACTCAACGTGCCTGGCGTCAGGGTAATCAGATTGGCGAGCATGGTGATTTCAGCATCAGATCGAATGCTGAGCGGAATGGCGACAATGCCTGGTCTAATCCGCTCTTTTGGCGTCAGCAACACCGCTCTTGCCATGTTAATGTTCGCCAGGATGATCTGCCACAGCGCGTAGAAGACAAAACGAACAACCCGCGGCGCCTTGACAAAGTAGCGTTCGCCACGCAGTTGTCGGCGAAGCATCCAGAGAACGCCATACCCGAGCGCGAAGCCGAACGCCAGATCGATCGGGGTAAAGCGACCCGTCAGCGCACTCCAGGCGATCGCCAGCAGAATGTTCAAGAGAAACATCGTCGCACCTCACCGCAGCGCCAGCGATGCGCTCTGCACCGCCGCAATATACTCTGCTGGATCGAGCAGTTGATTGGCAGCGCGCTGCGCCAGATCAAAGAATGGTTGCGCCGACAGTCCAATCACCGCCGTGACCAGCGCCAGCCCAACTACTGGAGCGACCATCAGCGTAAGGTGCTGCGTATTGGGTTGATGCGGCGCTGGCGCTTGCTTCCAGAACGCCTCCGCCCAGATTTTCGTCATTGAGAAGGCGGTCAATAGGCTGACAATCAGCGACACAGCCACAATGACATACTGCTTGACCTGTAATCCGGCCTGTACCAGCATCAATTTTGCCCAGAATCCCGAGAGCGGGGGAAAGCCTGCCAGCGAAAACGCCGGGATCAAGAACAGAATAGCCAACCAGGGATACGTCTTGTACACATCGCCAAGGTCTTTCAGTTCATACGACCCGCGCAGGCGATGAACAATGCCGCTGACCAAGAACAGGTTCATCTTCACGATAATATGGTGTATGATGTAGAATACTGCTCCTGCCATCGCCAGTGGGGTAAACAGCCCCAGCCCCATAATCATATAGCCAATCTGGCTGATAATATGGAATGACAATATTCGGCGAAATTCATTCTGCGCCACTGCACCGAGCACGCCGCTTACCATCGTTAACCCTGCCAGAATCAGGATCAAGCCGTGGGTAAGCGCAATGTTCTGCACAAACAGCAACGAAAAGACGCGGATCAAGGCGTAGACGCCGACCTTGGTCAATAGTCCGGCAAAGATAGCTGAGACTGCAATCGGCGGCGTGTGATAGGATGCAGGCAACCAGGCAAAGAGCGGAAAGATCGCAGCTTTAATGCCGAACGCTACCAGAAACAGCATTGCCAGCGTCAGCACCATGCCCGGCTGATCGAGGAGCGCCAGTTGCTGCGCCAGGTCGGCCATGTTGAGTGTGCCGACCGCGCCGTACAGAATGCCGACGGCGCTCAGGAAGAGCGCTGACGAGAGCAGGTTAAGCGTCACATACTTGATTGATCCTTCGAGCTGCGCCCGTTCGCCGCCCAACGCAATCAGCACGAACGACGACATCAGCAGCACTTCAAACCAAACATACAGGTTGAAGATGTCGCCCGTCAGGAACGCGCCGCAGATGCCCATGAACATGATGTGGAGCAACGGATAGTAGCCAAAGCGCTCACGCGCCTCGTCCATGCTGCCCAGCGAATACACGGCGACTGCGAGCGCCGTCAGCCCGGTGATCACCACCATAATGGCGCTGAAGAGGTCAGCGACGAACGAAATGCCGAAAGGCGCGGGCCAGTTGCCCAGCTGAGTCGCCTGCACGCCGTGGCGAGCCACACTATCTAGCAACACGATCGCTGCCGTTAGCAACAGCGCTGCGCCAGCGACGTTCAGAATACGATGAACATCGCGCTGTCCCCAGAAGAGAAGCATGAGAATGCCGGTCACGAAAGGAATGAGCACCGGCGCCATCAACAGAAAGTCCATGCCCATCTCTCAAAGGAATTCACTGATCGCTAGCAACCCTGCTTCAGTGCTCAGTCGTTCTCAATTCATCAATATCATCTGCGCCGCAACTGCGGTAGGCGCGCCGGAACAGCACAATCGTGAACGCCTGAACTCCAAAGCCAATGACAATAGCCGTCAGGATTAGCGCTTGCGGCAACGGATCGGCGTATGGCGGAATTGGCGCCTCTGCTCCATTTGGAACCAGCGGCGGGTTGCCGCGCGTCAGACGCGCAACGACGAAGATCAGCAGGTTTGCGGCGTATCCAAGAAACGAGAGACCAAGAATAATTTTGACGATGCTGCGACGCATGATCATATACAGTCCCGCCGCATACAACACACCAATGACGATCGCCCAGATGAACTCCATCGTTCTACTCTCCTTCCGCCTCGAAGAGGGAGAACGTGATGGTCACTGTCACGCCGATCACAACCAGGTAGACGCCGACATCGAACAGCATCGGGGTGCCGACCTTACCAATCACCGGCAACGGTTCTTTGTACCAGAGCCCGGTCATCAACGGCAGTCCCAGAAAGAGTGAGAGCAGGGCACTCGATACCGCCACCAGCAACCCTGCGCCAATCAATCGCTTCGGATCAATCCGCAGCATATTGGACGCCTGTGACACGCCGTATGCCGCAGCATAGAGCGTAAATCCCGCTCCTGCCACCAACCCGCCGACGAATCCGCCACCCGGCTCATTATGCCCCCGAATGAGCAGAAAAATCGAGAACATGAGCATCAACGGCAACAGCAAGCGCGTGGCGGTTGCCAGAATCAACGAATGCATCGACACCCTCCGTCAGACATCAATCGTTTCAGCGCGCTCGCGCGGCACACCGTCGCCCGACGGCGCCTCAGCAGCCTTGTGCTCGTCGTGTTCAGGCGCCAGCACCAGTTTGAGCAGGGCATAGATGCCAATGGCCGCCACGCCGAGCACCGTAATTTCGCCCATGGTATCGAAGCCACGAAAATCGACCAGGATAACGTTGACCACATTCCGACCGAATGCCCGTGGTGCACTGTTCTCTGCCAGAAACTCGCTCACCCGCGATTCGGTTGGCGACGCCAGCGCCACCAGAGTCAACAATGTCATCAGCGCGCCGCCAGCAATCGCAAGCGCAGCAGAGCGCACCCGCGCGCCTGTGGTCGAAAGATTGCCGAAACGCGGCAGGCGGTAGACGACCAGCACAAACAGAATGGCAACCAGCGTCTCAACGGCAAACTGCGTGATCGCCAGGTCGGGTCCGCTGAACAGCAGGAACACCAGCGCGGTGCCGTAGCCGACGAATCCCAAACCAACAACAGCGGCCAGGCGCGATGTTGCACGGATGACAAATGTCGTCGCAGCGAGGATGATAAGCGCCACCATCAGTTCATAGATCCGCACGTCGGCCCAATCTGCCGGAACAGTGATCGCCACACGCCCGACAATCAGCATAAATGTCGTCAACACCAGCGTGGTCGTAATAATCAGTCCAATATAGAATCGCAAGTAGCCGTTTTGCAGCATGCGGGTTTGCCAGGCTGCCAGCGCCAGCATGCCATCAACAATGCGCTGATACCACCCTTCCGCTCCCCATGGCGCCAGCGGCGCAGCAGCAGCGGCAATACGCCCAAAAATGCTGCGCGCCTGGTACAACCCCACACCGACCACAAGCGTGACAACGCTCAGTGCCAGCGCCTGACCTGCTGCACCTTCGATGCCACTCCACAAGAGCAGTTCGATCTCCTTCGCCTTCCCAATCACCGAGCTAGTGGCGGGCCCAATCAGGGCATTGCCGACCTGAGCCGAGAGCAACCCGGCGCCAAGCCCCGCAAGCGCCAACACAACCGGACCAAGCCACATGCTCAGCGGCGCTTCGTGCGCATGCTTTGGCGTGTGCGCCGGTTGACCAAAGAACACCCGCAGCGACGCCAGCCCGGCAGCAACAACCGTGAGCATATTTGTCACAAGCGCCACCCCGATCAGAATCGGCTCCTTGAGGGTGGCTTTGTATTGGACTTCCTTAGCGATAAACCCGAACAGCGGCGGCAAACCGGCCATCGAAATCGCCGCTAGCATCCCGGCTGCCGCCGTGATCGGCATGGCAGCGCGCAACCCGCCGAGGTGCGTGATGTCGCGCGTGCCAGTCTCGTGATCGACCGACCCGGCGACCTGGAACAGCGCACCTTTATACAGCGCGTGGCTCAATGTAAAAACCATTGCCGCCTTGAGCGCCTCGTCGGTTCCGATCCCGATCAGAAAGACCAGCGTGCCTAGCGCTGAAACTGTGGTGTATGCCAGAATGCGCTTTAGGTCTGTTTGCTGCACCGCCAGGAACGAGCCGACGATCATGGTTGCACCGCCGAAGGCCGTGAGCGACAGTTGCCATACTTCGGTGCCGCCGAGCACCGGATTGAGGCGCGCCAGCAGAAAGACGCCAGCCTTGACCATTGTTGCTGAGTGCAGGTACGAACTTACCGGCGTCGGCGCTTCCATGGCGTTGGGAAGCCAGAAGTGGAATGGAAACTGCGCTGATTTGGTGAAGGCGCCGACCAGGACCAATGCCAGGATGGCGCTGTACAGCGGGTGTGCGCGCACGACCTCACCCCGCGTCAGCATGTCGCTGATCTCCAGCGTTCCGGTGACCTGCCCAAGCAGCACAACCCCCGCTAGCAGCGTCAGCCCGCCGATGCCGGTCACTAGCAGGCTTTGCAGCGCCGCCTTGCGCGCTTTTTCATACTCGTGCTTGTAGCCGATCAGCATGTAAGAACTAATCGTGGTCAATTCCCAAAACACAAACATGCTGATCAGGTTGTCGGAAATGACGATGCCGAGCATGGCTGCCATAAAGATCAGCAGCAGCATCAGCATCCGTCCGAGCATGGGATCGTTCGCCAGGTAGCCCCCGGCGTAAATCAGCACCAGCGCGCCGATTCCGGTGATCAGCAAAGCAAAAAGCAGGCTCAATCCGTCGATGCGAAACGACAGGTTGATCCCCAGACTTGGAACCCACGCATAACTGAAGCGTAGCGCCTCACCGCCAGCCACTGCCGGAACCAGGCTGATGAAGTAGATCATCAGCGCAAGCGGCAGCAGCGCCGCGATCCATCCTGCATAGCGCGGCGCAAAGCGATGCAGCCATGGCGCTGCGATAGCGCCGCCAAATCCTGAAAGAACTGCTGTCAGCATCTGCGTTTCTCAGAAACAGTACGGGGTCCGAAGCGTTCTGCCCACTCCGGCCCCGCAGCCCCTCTATACCCTACAGTATATCACGCCGCTCTGATGCGTCGGCAGGGTACTCTTTCCCGCTGTACCGGCGAACTTTGCCTGACCATATCCCCTCATGCCATCAGTAACATAGGCCTCCTGCACCTCTGTGCGAGTGTTCATGGAAGCGACACTGCGCTTCTCTCAAAAAGATCAACTAGACGGCGAACGCATGACATGAGACGCTGGCGCCGCTCCCACGACCGCCGCGGCAGGCACTGCGCACTTAAGCCCCCGCTGAGTGCGTAAAAGCTCCGAAGGGGCTCGACTGACCTGAGCAAGGGCTTCAGACCATAGCGCGCAGGTTCAGACTCAGATTGCAGAAAGCCAAGGTCGCCACTATCATACCACAAATCCGGGTGCATGCGTGCATTTCCGCAAACGACTTGACTGATCAAGGTTCGGAAGCGATCATGCACTCGTGTGCACGTATCGTCATTCCGCTGCTCCTGGCAACGGCGTTGATCAGCAGTGGTTACCGGAGGTTCCAGCGGTCGGCGCAGGCGCGGAATGGCGCCTTACCGGCCCGGCAACCCGTGAAGCTAAAGCGGCGCTGGCGACCGCGAATGTTGCCGGGCGTGCGGAGCGCCCCTCTGCTGACGGTAGGGATGGGAGGCATACAGCGGATAGGACCCGGCGAGGGTCGATACGGCGCTGCCTGTGGCGCACTTGAGGCGAGCGAAGGCGTCGGCCGCAAGCGAGACCTTATTAGTTTCAAACTCCATCAACCGGCAGAGAAGCGAGGCGAATATTATGATCCATCCGCGTGAGTACACGATTGCTGGTCCCGAGAACGCGCTGGCAATCGTCCTGATCCATGGCGCACGCATGACGCGCGCTCTATGGCAACCGCAGATCGACGCGCTCAGCTCTTCTCTTCGCGTCATTGCTCCCGATCTGCCGGGGCACGGCGCGCTGGCAGGCAGGCCATTTTCACTCGATGCGGCAGTGGCGCAGATTGCCGCTGTAGTTGATGCGGTCGCTGGGGGACGGGCGATCGTCTGCGGTCTGTCGCTGGGCGGATATGTGGCGCTAGCATTCGGCGCTCGCCATCCCCACAGCACCATAGCGCTCGTTTTGTCTGGTTGTACATTCTCATTCCGCGGATTGCCCGGTCGTCTCGTGGGGGCGCCATACATTGCCGTTGCTCGCTTTGTGACGCGCACCTTCTCACCAGTACTAGCGCGCATCGAGGAACGCGCGTTGCGTCAGCGCTACCCGGCAGCGCTGGCGGATCCGATAATTGCACGCGGCCTCTTCTACCGCTCCTATGCTGACATTTCCGCTGAACTGCTTAACTTTGATCCAATGCCAGCGCTGCGCACCTGTGATTTTCCAGTGCTGCTGCTTAATGGCGCCCGTGATCGCTTCTTTCGACGTCACGAACAGTCCTACCTGCGCGCCCTGCGTCACGGTCGGCTGCGGTTGATCGACGGTGCGGCGCATCTGGCGAACCTTGATCAGCCGGAAGCGTACACCACAGCTTTGCGTGACTTCGTATCCGAGATGGTGACGGTACAATGAGCGCCGTGTCTGCAATCGATAGCAGCATTCCGCACCGAATCCTTGCTAGATTGCGCAATGCGCCGATGTCACGCACCTAGTAGCTCCGCGATCCGTCTTGCTCTGCGCATGCCATAGCTTTCGAATGCGCTCCCGATTCACAAAAGCGTGCGTCCTCTCGATGACCGTCCCTCTGCCCTCGCCAGCGCGGTCATCACACCGCCAGCCACCCTACCGATGACCGTCACATCCCTGGCCCGCAGCCGAGCAGCGCGTCAACGCGCCTCGCCTGGGGGCGAGTTTGAGACCCGCCTCTAATCAGGCGCGCTCCGAGCGCCTGCCACACTGCCAAAGCGTGGTACAATACCCTTCACCGTCTGCATACCTAGCACAAAGAAGCATCGAAACAGCCAGTGCGCGATCACTATCCCTCCACACTTACGATAGTTTTTGCTATAAAAATATGGTATACTGAATACAGCGGAGAGAGACGCTGAGAAGTGAGGGTTCATGGGTCTCTTTTCACGTCATCACGACAAACTGAACGAGCAGGTGGTGCTGCAGGCGCTAGCGACGGTGCAGGAGCCAGAACTCGGCGGTGATCTAGTGTCGCGCAAGATGATCAAGAACCTGGTCATCGATGGCGACAGGGTGCGCTTTGCGGTTGAATTGACCACGCCCGCCTGCCCGCTCAAGGATCAGATTCAGCGCGAATGTGAAGAAGCGCTCGAAAAGATCGCTGGCATTCCGCGTGATCGGGTAAGCATCGAGTTCACGGCGCAGGTCCGCCCCCGCGGTGGCATCCCCGAACAGGTTGCCATCCCCGGCGTCAGCCATGTCATTGCCGTCTCCGCAGGCAAAGGCGGCGTTGGCAAATCGACAGTCGCGGTCAACCTGGCAGTAGCGCTTGCCCGTGAAGGAGCGGAGGTCGGGCTGCTCGACGCCGATGTGTATGGTCCATCGGTGCCGCTCATGACGGGTGTGCGCTCGCAGCAACTCGAAGCAGTGAGCGGTCCCGACGGCGAGCCGCGCATGCTGCCAATCAAGGCGCATGGCATCAAGATAATGTCGATCGGTTTTCTGATCGACGACCGGCAGCCGGTGATCTGGCGCGGTCCGATGGTGTCGCAATTGCTGCGTCAGTTCCTCTATCAGGTGCTGTGGGCGCCGCTCGATTACCTGATCATTGATTTGCCTCCCGGCACTGGCGACATTCCGCTCACCCTGGCGCAGTCGCTCCAGAATGCTGGTTTGACCGGCGTAGTGACGGTCACAACGCCGCAACAAGTGGCGACTGCCGACGTGCTGAAGAGCATGGAGATGTTCCGCAAGCTCAACGTACCGCTGCTGGGCATCATTGAGAATATGGCGTACTTCATCGCACCTGATACCGGCAAGCGCTACGACATCTTCGGATCGGGCGGCGCGGCTCGCCTGGCAGGGCAATTGGGCATCCCGCTGCTAGGACAGATCCCCATTGGACTGAGCATCCGCGAAGGAAGCGATCATGGCCAACCGGCAGTGCTCAGCGACGAGCCGGATGCTTATGCCGATGTCTTCCGCGAGATTGCGCGCAAACTAGCGGCGCGCATTAGTGTTATGGAGTATGCATAGAGGGAACTATGCGGTACGATGATGTACGCCGGATGACCATCCCGCTGTACACTGCTGATCAGGCGCGGCAGACGCGACCGTTCTACCCGACCGACACGCCAGCGTACGATTCGTACGGACGCCGGATCGACTACCTGCGCATCTCGCTGACCGACCGCTGCAATATGCGTTGTGTCTACTGCATGCCGGAGATCGGCATGAAGTTCATGCCGCGTCCGGAGTTGCTGACGACCGACGAGCTGTTGTTGGTGGTGCGTGCGGCCGCCAAGGCCGGCTTTCGCAAGATCCGACTGACCGGCGGCGAGCCGACGCTGCGCCCCGATATTGTTGAGATCGTGCGGGAAATCAAACGCATCCCCGGCATCACGCACGTTGCTATGACGACCAATGCGCTGCGCCTGGAGAAACTTGCCGAACCGCTGAAAGCCGCTGGTCTCGACCGGGTGAACATCAGCATTGATACGCTCGACCCGGAGAAATTCCGACGCATGACGCGCGGCGGATCGTTCGAGAAGGTCTGGGCTGGCATCGAAGCCGCCGATCGCGCGGGACTGCACCCGATCAAGCTCAACTCGGTCGTTGTGCGCGGGATGAACGATGACGAGGTTCCGCAACTTGCCGCGTTGACGCTTCGCTATCCATGGGAGATGCGCTTCATCGAGGTCATGCCGCTGGCAGGCGTGGCGGAATTGGCGCAGAGCAGCGTGGTAACGAGCGCAGAATTGATCGCGCGCCTGGAGTCGGCCTACGGTCCACTCGAAGACCTGGGTCTGGCGCCGACCGACTCGGCGCGGCGCTACCGCATCCCCGGCGCGCCCGGCACATTAGGGTTCATCAGTTCGGTGAGCGAACCGTTCTGCGCCACATGCAACCGCATGCGGCTGACATCGGATGGGCGTCTGCATCTCTGCCTGCTGCGCGATAATGAAGTCGATCTGCGTGCTGCCATTCGCAGCGGCGCAACGCTCGATGAGATCGAGCAGATCATTCGCCACGCAGTGGCGCTTAAGCCCTGGGGACATGGCCTGCCTGAAGGCGTCCTGCCTACGCTGCGCGGTATGTCGGAACTCGGCGGATAGTTCATTTAGATATTGTATTTCTTGCATAACTTTGGTATACTCCTGAAATATCAGGGAATGTTGGCGACTCACCGACGACCAGGGGCGTCGTCAGTAGTATCGGTGCGATACAACCTCACAAAACCGGTCAGGAGGCGCACACGCTATGGCAACCATCGAACAGGACGTGATGAATCAGCAGCCCGAGAATGAGTGCTCGCCGGTGCTCGAAATTACTGAGGGCGCATCGCTCCGCCTGCAGAGCATGATGAAGGAGCGCAATCTTGAAGGGTACGGTCTGCGCGTTTTCGTCTCCGGCGGCGGGTGCTCCGGTCTGCAGTATGGCATGACCTTCGACAACGAAGAGCGCTTCGGCGATACGGTGTGGAATGCACATGGTCTGCGCGTGATGGTCGATCCGATCAGCGCGCGGTATCTGATGGGCGCCACGATTTCATACCAGCAGGACAATATGCTGGCGGGAGCTTTCAAGATCGACAACCCGAACGCGGTGTCGAGCTGCGGTTGTGGTCACTCGTTCCGCGCGAAGGAACAGCAGGCGACCGACGACGATTACGACGGGTATGGCAGCAGCGGGTGCTGCAGCGGCTACTAGGCGCTTCGGTTCTATCTGTTTCCCGAAGAGACGTTGCCCGGCAACGTCTCTTCGTGCGTTATGATTCGCATCCAATCCCGGCTTCGTGCGCGTACCGAATGCGGTAGGCGGCATTCTGGCAGGTAGGTATGGATCATTACCTCGAGGGCATCCGGCTGTTTAATGAGGGCGAATACTGGCATGCGCACGAGCAGTGGGAAATCTGCTGGCTCAACGCGCCGCAGTCGGAAGCGATGTTCTACAAAGGCATCATTCAGGCGGCAGCGGCTCTCGAGAAGTGGAAGCGCGGCCAACCGCGCGGCATGCGCCTCAACTATGCCAAGAGCCGTCCCAAACTCGTGGCAGTCAGCCCCACAATGCACGGCATGGATGTCGCGGCATTGATCGCTGCCATGGACCGGTTCGTTCTGAGCGGCGGTCCGCCAGCGCCAGTGCCGCGCATTACCCTCGATCCGCCAACTGCTGCCGCGCTTGATGCGCATATCCGCTCGCTCGAGACAGACCCGCATCATGGATGAGGAAGTGCTGCCATGGTTGCGCTGCCCGACATGCTCTGGCGCGCTCGATCTTCGTGACTCACGTTGCGAGGCTCATGGCGAGATTGTGGCTGGCGGGCTGCACTGCGGCTGTGGTGCGGTCTACCCTATCCGCGACGGGATTGCCGATTTCCTTGGTCGTCCCCGTCCACCGACGATCGCGCAATTGACGAACGAACTTCCAGCGACCGCCTGGGCATACGAACGACTCTGGCGTCCCTTCGCACTGACTCTGCTCAGCGGCGAATCGTTCCCGTATGAGCGCGAGCTGGCGCTGGTAACGGAGTGGGTCGATGCGGCGCGCGGCGGATTGTTCGTTGATGTCGCCTGCTCGAATGGCCTGTACGCGCGCGCGCTGGCGCGGGCTATACGTTACGCCCCAGGTCACGTGATCGGAGTCGATCATGCGCTGCCGATGCTACGGGAAGCGCGCCAGCGCGCGCGCGCCGCTAGAGTGCGGGTCTCGTACCTGCGCGCGTCGGCCCAGGCGTTGCCGGTTGCCAGCGGTGCAGCATCCGGTGTGACGATCGGCGGATCGCTTAACGAGATCGGTGACCTTGACGCCTGCCTGCGTGAGGTGCGTCGCATTCTCACCGACGACGGCCGCTTCGTGGCAATGACATTGCTTACGGCGCAGGGTGCTGTCGGTCGCGCCGTACAGTTCGCTGTTTCTGCAGGCGGTATCGTGTTCTGGTCGCGTGAGGAGTTGCTTCAACGCTTCCGTGCCGCCGGGCTGTATCCACAGCGCGACGAACAGCACGGCATTGTGTTGTTCACACTGGCGTTTCCCTCTCCACAGTCTGAGAGGGTTCCGCCGAAGGACGGACGCAGAGGGACAGAGTGACCGCCAAGCTTTGCGCCTTCTAGTCAATCTTCCTAGGAGATGCTGGAAGCGCTGTACTGCGGAGAGAACTCCAATGGCAAAAGCCACGCTGCTGTTTCTGGCAACCGATGACGGTCTAGCGCTCCTCAGCAATCCCGCTGGTCAGGGACGCTGGGTTCGCAGCATTCATACTTTGCGGGGATCGACGGTGCACTCGGTCTGGGTCGATGGATCCAATCCGCTGATTACCCTGGTCATCGCCGATGGACGGGTGCATCGCAGCACGGATGGCGCTCAGACGTGGACTGAGCTGCCCATCGGCGACCCGCTGGCGCCCGGGGCTGCGCTGTATAGCGCTCCGCGCCAACCGTCATTTGTCGGGTTGCTGGCAGGCAACATACTGCTCATCAGCGATGATGCGGGCGCTAGTTGGCAGCGGATTGCGCTTCCCGGCGCATATGGCGCGTTCGCCATCGATGATGCAGGACGGTTCTACGGCGCACTGGGTGCGCAGGTGCTGGCGAGTGACAATCACGGCGCAACCTGGGAATTGTATGGCACGTTGTTGCCGGACGCTCCTTTCGCGCTTATTGCGGCGCCTAGAGCAGCGGAAACCCTTTGCGCGCTCGTCGGGGGGCGCGTGTACGTCGGTGAACGTGCGGGCTGGCGCCTGATCGACGGCATGCCGGGTGAAGCAATTGCCTTTACCATACTGGCAAGTGCAACGCCAACGCTGATCGCAGCGCTCGCGGACGGCGGAACGGCACGCGGTTCTCTCGACGGCTGGGAGCCAGCGATCGCGGCATTTCCCTGGACAGGCGCAGCAACGGTCCTCACGTCTGCCAGGTACCATATCGATACCGCATTTGTTGCATCTGCCGCAGGAGAGGTCGCAATGAGTACAGATCGCGGTCGCTCCTGGACTCTCGTGCGTCGTGGACTGGCAGCCGTGCGGGATCTTGTAGCTGCACGTCTGATGTGATAGCACCCATGCCTGTGCAAGGCTTTGACAAGAGGTGTGCGTTATGCTAATCTACAGAATCGGAATATAGAGAACATATAGAGAACTTAACAATCGCATGAGGGATCGTACTGCAATGGCGCAACCTCCAGCTCTCGGGCAACTTTCGACAGCGCCCGTTTTCAATACGAAAGCAGTTGCACGTGAGACCGGCGTTCCGCCAGACACGTTTCGCGCCTGGGAGCGACGCTACGGCATCCCGTGCCCGCAACGCACGCCTGGCGGCCACCGTCTCTACTCGGAGCGCGACATTGCTATTATCCGCTGGCTGCGCGATCGTACGGCGGAAGGCGTCAATATCAGCCATGCAATTATGCTGCTGACCAGCGTGATCGATCAGACGCCTCCTCGAGCCGAGTTGGACGCGACCCGTTCGATTGATTGCATCGTCGAGGAGCTTGTGGTCGCGTTGACAACGTTCGATGCGCAGAAAGCTGAACGCTTAGTATCAGAGGCGTTTGCACTATATCCGTTCGAGCAGGTGCTGCTCGATCTGATCCAGCCGACGATGGTGGAGATCGGTGAACGCTGGCATCGGGGCGAAATTAATGTCGCAGCGGAGCATTTTGCCACCGAGTTTATGCGACGAAAACTGGCGAGTTTGCTGAACGTATTCGAGAACCAGGCGCAGCGCGATACGATTGTGGTTGGGTGTGCACCACAGGAACTGCACGACCTGGGAATCATGTTCGCCAGTCTTTTCCTGGTGCGGCGCGGCTGGCACGTCGTGTACCTTGGGGCGCAGGTGCCGCTCACTGACCTGCTCGAAACTATTCGCAAAGTCAAGCCAAAACTGGTCTGTTTGTCGGCTTCGACGCTCGAAACAGCGATGAACCTGCTGGAAGTGGCACGAGCTGTTCAGCAAGAGTTCCCGCAGGTTCACTTTGGGTATGGCGGACGCATTTTCAATGTCAACCCCGAACTGTGCACTGCTATTCCGGGCATCTTCCTTGGCCGCGATGCGCGCGAACTGGTGCAAACCGTCAGCGCAATCATGTCAAGCAATGGTACATCCATCCCCCTATGATGCTCGTAACACCTCATGGTTGACAACCATTCGCGCAAATAGCGCTACAATATCGTCATGAGGGCGCTCTTGCATAAGGATAACTAGCCAGCGTGCCTTGGTCTGCACGCACCTGGCCAAGAAGCGGGGTATGCTGTGAAGCTCTGTGCAGAAGGCGTTGCACAGGGACAGTGTGTTATTGTTGCAAGTGTGCGCACTTTCCGATAGCGCTGGCATTCGATGCACGGAATGGGGGAGCACGGCGATTGATACGCCTTTCCTGTAACTGAGCAGTTGATCATTAGTAACAGAATTGATAGTTCCAGGACAGGGGCCATGGCATCGCTCCAACACTCCGCCAGCATATCGGTTCGAGCTTTCGGCGAGCGCGAAGCGCCGATCCGCGATGCTGCGGCCCTGCTCGCCAGCCTGCGTCATCTAGCTGAACCCGACGTGATCGGGTATGAGACGCATTCCATCGACGCACTGCCGTCGCTGACGCTCGACGCGGCTTACCGGCACTGCGTCGAGATCACGCGTATCAACTCACGCAGTTTCTATCTAAGCTCGCAATTCTTGCCACGCGAAAAACGTCTGGCAGTGCGCGCACTGTACGCGTTCTGCCGCACCAGCGATGATACTGTTGATCGCGCCACTGACGACCCGGCGCGTGCGCTTGCCAACTGGGTAGCGCGTGTTCACGCACCGCGTCCGCCAGCCGATCACCCGGTCTTGCTCGCGTGGGACGATACGGTGCGACGCTACGCTATCCCGCGTTTCCTTGTCGACGAACTGCTGGCCGGGATTGCAATGGATCTCACCGTCCACCGATACGAGACGTTCGATGATCTCTGGCTCTATTGTTACCGCGTCGCTTCGGTGGTCGGGCTGCTCTCGATGCACATCATCGGGTATCGTGATGGCGCAGCGCCATACGCGGTGAAACTGGGCGTGGCGCTTCAACTGACGAACATTCTGCGCGATGTCGGCGAAGATGCGCGACGCGGTCGGATCTATCTTCCCCAGGAAGACTTGCGCCGTTTCGGTCTGACGGATGATGACATCCTCCAGGGTCGGCTTGATGATCGTTTCCGGGCGTTGATGCGTTTCGAAATAGAACGCGCCCACGCGCTGTACGATGAGTCCTGGCCCGGCATAGCGCTGCTCGATCCTGACGGGCGCATGGCTATTGCTGCGGCAGCGGAAATCTATCGCGGGATTCTGCCGCGCATCGTCGCCAATGACTACGACGTCTTCCAGAAGCGCGCTTACGTTCCGCTCACCGGCAAGATTGCCATCCTCTGGCACACCTATCGGAAACTGAATCGCCTGATCAAGGAGAGTCGCTAAACGCCTTGTTATTGCGAGGCGCTACGCCCTACAGGCCGCTCTAGTGTCATCACGAAGCGTCTCCGCACGGCGCCGCCAGAAGATGTTTTGCGTCCGAGCAAGCATTGTCTTAACGCTGCGGGCTGAAGACCAGATTCATTACCTTGGTACGCAGCGATACAGCGTTGCCTACAAGTCGCGCTGCACGTGATCGCTCCGCTGAGGCGCGTAGTGTATGCACATCACGCGCCTAGCGGCTATAATACCGTTGTCATAATCGCTGGCAGCGTTCTAGAACATGCCTATGACCGCATCCAAGCATGTCATTGTCACCGGCGCCACCGGGTTAATCGGCAAAGCGCTCTGTCGCCGCCTGATGGCGCGCGGCGACCGCGTAACGGTCTTCACCCGCCGACCGGATGCAGCCCGTACCCTCCTTCCTGGCGCTGCACAGTATGTCGCTTGGGACGCTGCCACTGGCGGCGCGTGGGAGTCTGCGCTAGCAACCGCAGACGCGGTCGTTCATCTGGCAGGCGCTTCGATCGCCGGTCGGCGCTGGACGCCTGCCTATAAGCGCGAAATCCGCGAAAGCCGCACCCGCAGTACGCGCGCACTGGTCGAAGCAATGGCGCGCGCTGCGCATCGCCCCTCGGTTTTTGTATGCGCTTCCGGCATTGACTATTATGGCCCGCGAGGCGATGAGCTGGTTGACGAAAGCTTTCCGCCAGGGCGCAACTTCCTAGCGCAGGTGTGCGTCGCCTGGGAAGGCGAAGCATGTCGCGCGGCAGACCTTGGCGTTCGCACGGTGATGATCCGCACTGGGATCGTGCTCGACCGCCGCGAAGGAGCGCTGGCGCGACTGCTGTTGCCGTTTCAACTGTTCGTCGGCGGCCCTATTCTGCCGGGAACGCAATGGTGGTCGTGGATTCACCTGGACGATGAGGTAGGACTGATCATGCGCTGCATTGACGATGAGCGCGCCAGCGGTCCCTTCAACGGCGTTGCGCCGGAGCCGCAGCGCAACCGCGATTTCAGCGCAACGCTGGGGCGTGTGCTGGGGCGACCGTCCTGGTTGCCGTTGCCCGGATTTGTTCTCCGCCTGCTCCTTGGTGAAATGGCGCCTGCCCTGCTCATTGAACGCCAGCGCGCCATACCGGCAAAAGCACAGGCACTGGGATATCAGTTTGCGTATCCGACACTAGAACCGGCGCTGCGCGCAGCGCTCGCGCGCCCGTCATAGGAGATAAAACATATGCGTATTTTTCTGAAACTTGCTGCTGTTGTAGGCGCACTCGCATTGGTTGCTGGGTGCGCCCTGCCATCAGTTAATCCGTCGCGCCCGGTGACCGACGAACAGGCCGCTGCTTCGACCGCTGTGGTCCAGCCAAGAGAGACCCGTGCATCTTTTACGCCGTCGGCGCCAACCGTGACCCCCGCACCGTTGCCCGCACGGGCGCCAGTACCTACGCTTCCGCCAGAAGTGACCAACCCGCTGGAAGCGGAACAGGCGGCGCTGATTGCGCTCTACCGGCGGGTGAACCCGTCGGTCGTCAGTATCGAAGTGGTAACTGAGCACCCGCCGATCGGCGGGGCGCCTTTCACTGTGCCCACTGGCCAAGGTTCCGGCTTTCTGTTCGATGACCAGGGGCACATCGTCACCAACAATCACGTGGTCGAAAACGGCTCAAAGTTTCAGGTGCGCTTTCCTGACGGCACAGTGCTGCTAGCGCGTCTGGTCGGCGGCGATCCGGGCAGCGACCTGGCAGTGTTGAAGGTTGACGAACTGCCCCCTGGCGTGGCGCCGCTTCCCCTCGCCGACTCGCGGACTGTCGAGGTCGGGCAGCGCGCAATCGCGATCGGCAATCCGTTCGGGCTGCGCAACACCCTGACAGTTGGCATCGTCAGCGGCATCGGGCGCAGCCTTAGCGGTCCGGCGAGCAGCAGCGGCGGGCGCTTCCGCATCCCGAACATCATTCAGACCGATGCGGCGATCAATCCGGGCAACTCCGGCGGTCCACTGCTCAATATTTATGGCGAGGTGATTGGCGTCAACACGGCCATCAGCAGCGGTTCCGGCGCATTTGAGGGCGTTGGATATGCTGTCCCCTCCAACGCTGTCAGTCGTGTAGTGCCAGCGCTCATTCGTGACGGCCGCTACGATCACCCGTGGATGGGCATTGGTATGCGCGATGTCGATCCGCTGCTGGCGGAAAGTCTGAACCTGCCGGCACGTCAGGGCGTGCTGATCACCGAAGTTGTGCCGAATAGTCCCGCAGAACGCGCCGGACTGCGCGGCGGAACTCGGCGCGTCGTGGTTGGCGGGCGCGAACTACCCGTCGGCGGCGATATCATCATTGCCATCAATGGTCAACCGGTGCGCGATAGCGATGAACTCGTCAGTTACCTTGAACTCGAAACGTCCGTCGGCGACACCGTGGTCGTCACCGTGCAGCGTGGCGATCGTCAGGAACAGATCTCGATGACGCTTGGCGCGCGCCCCCGCGAGTAACCCGGATCACGCTGGAGCGTCCCACACGGCATTGACCTGCAGCGCCTGCGCTAGCCGTCGCTTGTATTCCCACCGCGGAATTTCGATCAGCCCGAACTGAAGCAGGTGTGGCGATCCGAGGAACTGTGAGTCAAGCAGCACATACCCACCGCGCCGCAACCGCTCAACCAAATGCACCAGCGCGACCTTACTGGCGTCGCGTTCGCGGCTGAACATGCTTTCGCCCGCAAACAGGCCCCGGATCGCTACGCCGTACAATCCCCCGACCAGACGACCGTCACGCCAGGCTTCGACACTGTGCGCAAACCCTAGGCGGTGCAGCGCGGTGTATGCCTCAATCATCTCTTCTGAAATCCAGGTCGTTTCGCGCCCCGGCGCAGGCTCGGCGCAGGCGCGCATGACCTCGGTAAAGGCAGTGTCTGTGCGGATCGTAAACACACCCTTACGAACCGTGCGTGCCAGGCGGCGCGGCACATGGAACGTCTCAAGCGGCAAAATCGCGCGAGGATGCGGGTCGTACCAGCGAATGACGCCGTGATCGTCTGCCATTGGAAATATGCCCTGGCAATATGCGGCGATCAGCATTTCGGGCGTGAGCATAGCACCGACTTACGGATCACATCTCGACAAAGTACGACTTGCACGCCGCTGCCAGCAACTCCCGCGACATGGTTGGCGGCACTCCCAGAAAACGGGCGTAGTCGATCACCTGATCGATCAGATCACGCGGATGAACGGCGCGCAGTTCCAGTTTGCGACGCGGGTACTCCACCTCGAGCAGATAGCGCAGCCCGTCGTCGCTGTACGGCACGTTCTTCGCCTTGCAAACGCGACGCATGATTTCACGGTACTCGGCGGGCGTGGGATTAACGATCTCGATCTTGTAGCGGATACGACGCAGGAAGGCCTCGTCGACCAGTTGCTTCGGCTCGATATTGGTCGAGAAAATAATCAACTGATCGAACGGAACCTCGATCTTCTTGCCGGTGTGCAGGGTCAGGTAATCAACCCGCTTCTCGAGCGGTACAATCCAGCGGTTGAGCAGGTCGCGCGGGCGCATCTGTTGCCGCCCAAAGTCGTCGATCAGGAACAATCCGCCGTTGGCCTTCAGTTGGAGCGGCGCCTCATAATACTTGCTATACTCGTCATACTCAAGGTCGAGCGACCCCATGTTCAGTTCGCCGCCCGCAATGACCACCGGACGCTTCGAGAGCACCCAGCGCTGATCGTACATGTGTTCCTGACCTTCCGGCAAGGGACGACGCTCGTGGTGGATCGGATCGAACACGCGAATGATTTGCCCATCAACAATGATGGCATGCGGAATAGCAATCGAGTCTGAAAGCAGCCGCGCCGTTGCCTCAGCAATCGACGTCTTGCCGTTTCCGGCGTGACCAAAAAGGAAGATTGAGCGACCGGAATTGATCGCAGGTCCCAGTTGGAGCAGGATCGAGTCGCTGAGCACCAGATGGCTAAACGCTTCCCGAATGGCGGCTTCGGTCACTACCAGCCCCTGTGTTGTCTGCCGACGCATCACTTCGCGGTAGTCGCGCAGGTCGACCGGCGCCGGTCCTAGATACTGCGTTCGCTCGCCAATCTCTTTGGCGCGTACAATGCCTTTTGACGTCGCCTGGTAACGATACGCTTTTTCACCCAGACCAGTGCTTCCCTTCACCTCAGCCATCTGCTCGTTCCGCAGATAGGTCATCGCCCGATCCAAAACATTCTCCCATGGTAGGCACAGCAATTCCACCAGTTGAAAACCGGTCATTTCGCCAACCACATACAGGGCGCGCAGAATCTGATCGGCGATGAACGAGAGCGTCAATCCTGTCGCCTCAATACTTCGCGGACGAGGCGGAAGCGGCAGCGCAGAAGCCTCCGCCTGGGTGTGCTGAGCAATCATTGGCTGCATACCGACCCCCTGCGTTGCGTGGTATCCACTATTCGCGCGACGCTCATACGGTTGTGTGCGTGCTGATCGCCGTAGTATAGCATGCCCGCAGTGGGACATACAACGTCACACAACGAATCCTATTGCTTCCTTGTCCCGTATGTGCGCTATATCGACTGCCTTCCTAAGCGGACGTACAACGTCACACAACGGATCCTATTGCTTCTTTCGCTGCACCATGAGTGCAAGCCCGACACCTGCCAGCAGCAATCCCGCAGCTATGACGCCGAGCAGCCAGAATGACGGATCGACAGAGGGATGAGGCGCGGCAACAGGGGAAGGAACGACTGTCCCCGCTACTGGCATCTCTTGTGGGGAAGGAAGAAGCGTCATTACCGGCGTGGCAGGCGACGCCAGCGCCGTTGGGGAAGCAGTCTCTGCGGGAGAGGGTGCGCTGGTCTGCGTAGCAGCGCCAACGTTCGGCGATGGCTGCAGGATCAGCGGCAGTGTGGTTTGCGCCGGGATGGATGGTGATGCCGCGGTCGGCGCTATCGGACGTATCCAGGGAGTATCGTTCGACCATTCAGGACCAGGAGGGGATCCGCCGATGCGCAGGAAACCGTCGCTCGGACCGCCCGGCGCGCCTGATGCGTCGGAGACCGCTGTACCTGCGCCTTCGTTGAAATGATACAGTGCCACCGTATCGGGATCAGGAGCGAACGGCGTGGTTGGTGGAACGAACGCTTCACGGTAGCGCACGACGCGCGAGATGCGCACTTCGTCGATCCAACCGTGAAACGAGGGATATTCCGGACCAGCATCGTGCTTCTCTGCGCCGATGACCAGGAATGGATCGGCGGGATACTGCGTGGTGCGTCCATCACGATAACTGACGTCGCCGGTCGGGCCGTCTCCCCTGGCATCGAGCCGTCCATCGACAAAGATTGCCAGGGCGCCGTTGGCAGCGGAGCGCGTGACCGCAAGATGATGCCAGCGTCCATCGGTCACATCGGCGCGACCGCAGAGCGTTGTTCCTTCTGCGCCATTGTTGACGCCAAACGCCACCCGTCCGCCCGCTAGAGAGATGCCATAATCGCCGTAATCGCCAGCGAAATAGACATCGCGGTCGAACACGATATTGCCGTTGATCCAGTTGTCGCCGCCGGAGGTGCAGGGAGCGGCGGCATTCTCGCCGGGGAGCGCCTTGAGCCAGAACTCGATGGTGAAATCGCCGCCAACATCGACCGGGCGCGGCGGCGCATCGAGCGGGATGACGACGCGATCAACGCCATCACGCCCTGTGCCATAGAAGCGCAACGAGAAATCGCCCTGCGCCCTGCCGTGACGTGCTGGCATTAGCAGGAGCAGCAGCGCCAGGGTGAAGAGTGACAAACGGAGCAGTGTCAGCATGTATGGACGGACGAGAGGCATCAACATTGTGTAGCGCTAAGGCTCCTCCGGCGGAACCAGAGGCCCAAGCATTCCAATCAGTTCGGGGACATCGTGGTGCACGATCTCCCACACTTTGACCAGGTCGAGACGGAAGTAATCATGCACAACGCAATGCCGCAAAGCGATGATCTGAGACCAGGGGATTTCAGGATGAGCCATTTTCGTTGAGTCTGAAATTTTACGAGCAGCTTAGCCAATATTTTCGAGAGCCTTTGCAATAGCACGCTGGTAGAGAGAACTATGCCGGAATTCTTCCCACGTCAGTTCTTCGCTGAACTGACGCGCCGTCCTAGAAGCAATCAACATATCCAGTAAATAAGCATCATCCCGCCACATAGATGCGTTCCAGATGACTCAAAATATGTTTTCGACGAATATAGTTCTCACTCTGTTCAACCAGGGACCGTTCAACCAGATCCGCTTTGCGACCAAACATTTCTTCCAGTCCGCGCACCATTGTTATTGTTATTGTTAACCATTGCTGAAATGTCCGCCGCACGCCTGGCTCGAATGTCACTAGGATGTCCACATCGCTATCCGGACGGAAATCGTCGCGTAGCGCCGATCCGAAGATGGCGAATTCCACGATGCGCCAACGACGGCAGAAGTCAGCAATCGCTTCTCGTGGCAGATCAATCTGCAACGGCATGGCTTCACCTCATTCCCCGCCGCTCACGTCGCGCACCGCCTGCCGCCACACATCATCGAGCGGACCCGGCGTGTAGGGCAGGTAACTGCCGACCCGATCGAGAACGCCGTTATAGCGTTCGCGCAGCGCTTTGCCGATCCGGTCGAGCGGCGCTGTGACGGCAAACACGTCGAGCATCTCATCGGTGATCAGCGCTCCCATCTCAGACCAGCGCCGCGCGGCTGCTAGGCGCGAGAGCCGCTCGCCGACGTCCTCCCAGCCGTGACACGCCAGCACCACACGGTAGGTTGGCGTCGAGGCGTAGAACGCAATCTGTTCACGCGCAAACGCGCGGGCGCTTTCCATACTCGCCTCGTCGGGACCAGTGATGAGAAATACGCTGCTCGTCAGGCTCACCTGCGACGGATCGCGCCCCGCTTTTGCCGCGCCAGCCGCCACCTGCGGTCGGACAATCTCATTAATATACTTGACACTGTGAAAGGGATGGACGTGGAACCCGTCGCACAACTCGCCTGCCAGCCGCGCCAGTCCTTCATTGACGCCGGCAATGTAAATGGGAATGTATGGATCGGCGATTGGACCGGGGTTGAAAAACGGCGACATCAGGGTGTGGTTGTAGAACTGACCGCGATAATCGAGCTTGCCGCCGGTTTGAAACGCCTGCCAGATCGCGCGCAACGCCTGAATGTACTCGCGCAATTTGGGCACCGGCGGGTCCCAGGTCATGCCGAAGCGCCGTTCGATGTGCGCCTTCACCTGCGTTCCCAGCCCCAGAATGAAGCGCCCTCCCGAAAACGCCTGCAGATCCCAGGCGATCTGCGCCGTCACCATTGGACTGCGCGCAAACGCGATCGCCACGGCCGTCCCTAACTGGATTTCAGCGGTATGGTCAGCCGCCAGCACCAGCGGGAGAAAGGGGTTATGCCGGGTCTCCGGCGTCCAGAGCGCAGCGAATCCCACAGCTTCGGCGGCGCGCGCAATTTTGCCCGCTTCATTGAGGCGACGTGCATCGACCATCAGCGTTGCATCGAGTTTCATAGCACACCTTTCGTGCTGGGAATAGCGCCGCCAAGCCGCTCATCGATGCGTGTCGCTGCGTCGAGCGCACGACCGAGCGCCTTGAACAACGCTTCGACTTTATGATGATCATTGTGACCATACAGGACGCGCGCATGCAGGTTCATCCGTCCGTGCACGGCGATGCTCTCAAAGAGATGGGCTATCAGATCTGTGCCAAGCTGTCCGACGCGCGGTGTTGCAAACGTGGCATCCACTACGCAGTACGGTCGTCCGCTCAGATCGACGGCGACAAATCCGAGCGCCTCATCCATCGGCACGTAAGCGTGCGCCGTGCGCACCAACCCGCGGCGCTCGCCGAGCGCTCGGTCGAACGCCTGCCCCAGGCAAATGCAGACGTCCTCCGCCGTATGGTGCTCATCGACGTGGAGGTCGCCAGCGGCGCGCACTGTAAGATCGAACAGACCGTGACGCGCAAACAGGTGCAGCATGTGATCGAGGAATCCGATGCCGGTGGCAACCTCAGCGTTGCCAGCGCCATCGACATTCAGCGTCAGCGCCACGCTGGTTTCACCGGTTTGTCGTTCAACAGTCGCCGTACGCCGCATCACTTCGGTCCTCCGCCAAGCAGTCGCAAGGCTTCGAGCAGTTGGGGATCATCATCTTCGCTGTAGCGCGTCCAGTCGATTTCGAGCAGCACATCGGGAGTCACGCCGCGACCCTCGAGATCTAATCCATTCCGCAGCCGGAACCCCTCCTGCGCTAGCCAGAGGCGCGAACCATCGCGCAGCGCATGGGCATAGATCGTTTCGGTATTCCCTGCCGAACGCGCCCCAACAACGATGGCGCCCGCCTCTGCCTGCAACACCGCCGCCAGCACCTCCGCGTAAGAGGCCGTTTCCTCATCGATCAACACGACCAGACCAGCGCTAAGGTTGCGCATATCTGGTCCGGCTGGCGGATTGACAATGAGCGGACGCACATAGTCACGCCCGAAGAAGACGCCGACCTGCCCGCGCACGAAATGGCTCAGCACTCCCGACAACACCTCACCCCATCCGCCGCGGTTCGAGCGCACGTCGATGATCAGACCGCGCAGCGGACCGCTTGCCACCAGGTCGGTGAGTGCGCCGCTCACCTGTTCCCCCATATCGTGAACCCAGAGCGTTGGCACAGAGATATAGCCGATATCGCCGGGGAAGCGGCGGTAGTAGGGCAGAATGCTAGCGCGCACCTCCTGACGGGTGAGCAGCACATCGCGCAGTTTTGCGCCGGGGCGCGCAATCGTCAGGCGCACCGACGTGCCGATCTCGCCCTGGAGATCGCCATCGGATGGCGTGTAAGGGCGCCCATTCACTGCCACAATCCGGTCGCGCGGACGAATGCCAGCACGCGCTGCGGGACTTTCCGGAAAAACCTGTTGCACGAATCCGCCATCCGGTTTTGGCTGCACGATCACACCGATACCAACATGGATCTCCTGTCCGCTGGCGGTCGCGTCTTCCGCTTCGACAGCAGATGGCGGCACAAAGCGCGAGTGGTTATCGTTCAACTGCGCAACCATATCAATCATTGCCGCGTAGAACTCATCACGCGATTGCGCTCGTATGACCCGCGCACGATATTCCGGATACAGCCCTTCCCAATCAACGCCGCCAAAATCGGCATACAGATACTTTTCGTGCACAAGACGCCAGACTTCATCAAATATCTGGAGACGTTCGTCCAGCGTAGGCGCGTCCGGCGTCGGAGTGCGGGTCGGCAACAGCGTCGGAGTCGGGATTGGCGAAGGAAGCGGCATCGCAGTCGTCGGCGTCGTGGTTGGCGCGCTCGACGTCACTGCACTCGTGGTCCAGGCAGGTGGCATATTTGTGGCTACCGATGTTGCTGTCACTGCCGACACAGGTTGCAAACTGCAGCCGGTCAGCGCGACCATGCTAACAAAGGCGCCCAGTTGAAGCAGGATATGTTTCATCCGCGCAAGCATGTATAGCGCAAGCTGCAACTCTGTGCACGCTGAGACCTACTTCACCATATCGAATGCAGACCGCAAGACCTGACCTGCCACCTGTGCGCCGAGCCGCGAACCTTCCCCGCCATTCTCAATCATAACCGCAACAGCGAAGCGCGGCTGATCGACCGGAGCGATGGCAATGAACCAGGCATGGGCGCACACCTTTTCGGGATTGTCAGGTGTCGGGCAGGGATACTCAGCGGTGCCAGATTTGCCGCCGACTTCCACGCCGGGAACTGCGTCCGCCGCCTTGCCAAATCCATAGGCAACACCGGCGCGCAGAGCCGTTCGCATCCGCCCTGCGATGTCCACCGGCATCACCCGTCGGATCGGACGCGGACCATTGCGCATCACCGTCGTTCCGTCCGGGCGAATGATCTCCATCACCAGGAATGGTCGCATCATCATGCCATCATTCGCAATCGTGGCAGCAACCATTGCCATCTGCAACGGCGTGATCTGCAGTTCACCCTGACCGAAGCCCGTATCGGCGAGTGCGGCGCGACGGTTGAGAAAGCCGGGGCTGACATACAGCAGGCTCGGCAATGTCGGGAGATCGGTGAAGCCGTCATAGACGTTCGGCGCGTCCTGCGGGCGGTAGATATCAAAGCGGCGCGCTGTTTCAGCAAGCAGATCGGGACCGAGCCGCAGCGCGTATTCAGCGAACGCCGTGTTGCACGAGAAGGCATAGACTCGTTCAAGGTTCGGTTCGGCGGGGAACGGCGTCGAACGAATGATTCCTTCCAGTCCTGTGCGTACTGCGTTAACCACTGGCGGCGCGCCGGGTTCAGTTGGACGCTGATCGGGGCAATCGATTGCATCAGGACGCCCCTGCTCAGGGTGCAGCAATGTTGCCACAGCGGTGACCGTTTTGAAGGTCGAGCCAGGAGCGTACCGCCCCTGCGTGGGGCGGTTGAGCAACGGTTGACCGGCGCCTTCGGCATTGATCGCGCGCCAGTATTCGTCAATCCGCCGGTTTTCCGCCTGACGGTCGGGCGCTGCCGGGTTGAACGCCAGACCACGCGGGTCAAAGCCGGGGCGCGAGACCATCGCCAGCACCGCGCCGGTGCGCGGGTCGAGCGCCACAATCGAACCGGTGCGTTCGCCGAGCGCTGCGTGGGCTGCAGCCTGCAAACGCGCATCGATCGTCAGGCGCACCGTATCGCCAACGCGCGGTCGGTTAAGCAGCGCGTCTTGAAGGCGCCGCCACGAGTCGCGCTCACCGGAAAGGTAGTCGTTGTATGTCGCCTCAATGCCCGACTGACCGAAGCGAGCGCTGAAGAAACCAACAATGTTGCCGAACGCTGTGGGATCGTACGTCTCTGCGAGCGGGTAGCGACGCACGGCATAATCACCGTCTACAATGTCGGTTGTCACGATCACGGTCCCATTGCGATCAAGGATGGATCCTCGTCGAACCTTTAGCGCTGCAATGACCCTGCGCACATTACTAGTCGTTTGACCGGTGTGCGGGTCTACGAACACTGCGTTGGCAATGGCATCCGCATACACGAACTGTTGACGAAGGAGTTGGAGCGCCAGTCCGACAAAGCCAATGGCGATTGCCAGCGCCAGGTGCTGCGTGTTCCGGGCAAGACCAGGGGGAACCGACGGCAACGATAGGCGTGCAGCGACATACAGCAGCGGCAGTGCAAGCCATAGCGCCGCTACCCAGCGACTCTCCTGGTCGATGGGCTGCAGCAAGCCGTAGATCAGCAATGCCGCAGCAGCGCTCAGACTAATGAAGCGAATGACCGAACGCACCGTCAATCGAGCGGTAACGATGCACGCACCGTGACACCGCCTCCATCCAGTTCAAACACATCAAGACGACCATCGTGTTCGGCGAGGCGATACTGCATGGTGCGCAGCGTGCGCCATCCGGGGCGATCATACGTCCCGTCAAGCAGCCCAATACCATCGTCCTGGATCATCAGAACGACTGACGACGAATCGTACCGCAGGGTCACGCTGACCGACGACGCATGCGCGTGCTGCTGAACATTCAGCAATGCTTCCTGCGCGAGGCGCACCAGCAACTGGCGTTGGGCATAGCGCACCTGCCGCGCGCGCCCCAACTGCGTGACACGCACGGCGATGCCGGTATGCTGACTGAATCGCGATGCCAGAATGTCAATCGCTGTTCCCAGCTCAACATCAGTTGCTGCCAGCGGTGCAAACAACACACGACGCAACTCGTCGGCGCCGTGCTCCGCCGTGCGAATCCGTGTCACCTGCGCCACCGGCGACGGTTCGCTGGCATCCCGCATAATCGAACGGCTCCCGGCGCTCTCCCGCGATGGCGATGGCGCGCCAGGCGGCGCTGAGCGACGTAGAGGCGCATCCGGTCTTGCAGGAGGACGACGCAACGGCGTTCGTCGCTGTTCAATGTAGTTGCGCGCCATTTCCACGATAGGATGCACTAAGGCCCCGAACAGCGGCGGCACGATCATGGTCAGCGCCAGCGTCATCCCGGAAACTTCACCAGCAAGGATGCGATCTGCAGGAGGCGCGCCAGCCGCCCACAGCGCTGCAAGATCGATTGACACAAACGTCAGGCCCGCCATCACACCGCCGCGCCAGCCATACATCAGCGCTGGCAGCACGAGGGAACTGCTCGCACACAGCAGGAAGGCGCTATCCCACCCGCCGCTGAACAGAACCAGCGCAACGCCATAGACGATGTCGATCATTAGAATCGCAGGATTGCGCCGAACGATGCGCAAATACGGCTGCGCAAACCGAGTGGCGAGCATATTCACTAGCAACGCCGCGAGCAATGTCCGGATCTGCGTCGTGTTGAGCAATCCCTGCGCCAGTAACCAGAGGAGCGTCGCCCCCCACACGACCCAGCGGGACGTAAAAAAAATCACGTGGTCTGCCAGCCACGGGTTTGGCGGAAGGCGTGTCCCGCTCACGCTACACCTCGCGCATCTATGAATGAGCCGGTCAACAACCGAGCCGCCGGCGTATCTCGACAGAAGGAACGACATCGTCGGGGCTTGCAGGGGTAAGTGTAACAGAAAGCGGCGGCAGCGGCAAG
>JANXAL010000031.1 GCA_025062325.1 Roseiflexus sp. | reverse complement strand
GTTTGCTGCGGTCGAGTTCCAGGCGTTCGTCAGTCATCTCGCCCAGGAATGCGGCAGCTTCAGCAATCTCTTCTTCGGTGCCGATGAGGCTGACCAGGTCTCCCTGCTGAAGGCGGGAAGCGCCGTCAACCAGCGTCATCTGCCCATTGCGCAACGTTCTGCCGAAGATGACCTGCCACTGTTTGGCGCGCAGCAGTTCGTTGACAGTCAGCAGACCGATTTCCGGGCAGGTGATGCGCACCGTGCGGTTGACCAGTTTCTGTCCCACTGCGCCAAGATCGCGCAGACTCTGCGCTTCGCTGCTATAATCTACACTCCAGACGCGCTGAAGCGTGGCAATAGTGACGATCATACCGATGACGCCGATCGGGTAGGCAATCGAATACCCGATCACCGGGTCGGTCAGCAGCTGCTCGCGGATATCGGCGGGGGCGATAGTTTTGATCTGCTCCAGCATTGCCGCCAGCGCCGAGGGGTTGGTCAGGCTTCCGGCGAACAGTTCGGCGGTGAGGGTTAGGCGCAACCCGAAAGCGTACTGCACCCCGGCGACAGCCAGCGCCGCAACGATCAGCATGCCGACAATCAGCAGGTTATCGCGCAGTCCTTTGCGCTGAAACGATGCAAAGAATCCGGCGCCGCCGCTCAGCCCAATGGTATAGACGAACAGCACCAACCCTAGCATGTACACGACCTCTGGCAGTTTGAGGTCCGGGTCAAGCGCGCCGATCGCCAGGCCGGCGAACAGCGCGGCGGCGACGCCGAGGCTATGCCCGAATAATCGGATGCGACCGATCAGACAGCCGATCGCAGCCACCACGAAGAGGAGCAGGAGCGGATTGCTCTTAAGCAGTTGAATGAACCACGACATAATCGGCGACTCACACAAAAAGAGCGCCGTCCGCTGGTGCGGCGGCGCACACGCATATCCCGGCAAAAGCCGCGCCGATTATACGGCGATTGCCAGTTCAGGACAATTGGAAAGGGGAAGCAATGGAAGAATCACTGGGGCGTGAGATACCCATCCTGGCGTTTGTCATTGTTGCGACGGCGGCAATCTGGCTCAACTTCAGGCATAGAAAGGGGACGCATGTGCCGGAAGAGTCACTGGAGCTTGAGAGAACCTGCCTGATGTTGGTCATTATTGTGACGGGGGTGATCGGGTTCGCCTCAAGCATCGCCTTTGAGTATGGCATACCGCTTCCCTGGGCGGTTCTGCTGGCGATTGTTATGATTGCGGCGGGCTGGCTGCGACGCCGGAAACGGAAATAACAGGGATTATTGTGGGTGGGCGCCAATCTCATTGGCGGCAATCGGAAGCAGATTGCGCGCGAGGTTCACAAAATCCTCAATCAGAAACGGCTTGGCGATGTACTCGTTAATGCCTGCCTCGCGCGCCTGACGCCGCAACTGCGGAGTGTCATACGCCGTAAACAGGACAGTCGGCACCTCGGGCTTGCTCTGTCGGATCGTTGTTAGTAGTGACAATCCGTTCATCCCGCGCAGGTTATAATCGCTCATGACGAGATCGTAGGTGTTCTGGTTGAACAGATCGAGCCCTTCTTCGGCGGAGTACGCGGTATCGAGCAGGTACGGCACGCCGAGCATACGTAGCCCAAGCGCGATAACGCTGGCGATCATGCTGTCATCTTCAATCAGAAGAATGCGAAACGGTTGCCTGGTGCTCATAGCGTACTCTCTTCTGTCAGTTATGGAGACGCGAACGGTTCCCTTGTTCGCGCCCGGCGCCTGCACCGTCTTCCTGTTCAATAACCTGGCGGAAGAGCCATCCTTCCAACTCTATGGTACCATGCCAGTGGTTAAGTTCAGGTGACGATCTTCCCACATGGTATCGTATTTTTCTCATCCCTTTGTCGATCCAGTCGATCTTGAGGTGTTTCGCAACCGTTGCGCCGCGATCGCCGAAGAAATGGGCGCGGCGCTCGGACGCAGCGCGCTTTCGGCGAATATCAAGGAGCGACGCGATTTCTCCTGCGCTGTTTTCGATGCGCAAGGGCGGATGGTTGCCCAGGCGGCGCATATTCCGGTGCATCTTGGCGCCATGCCGCGCTCGGTTGAAGCAGCGCTAGCACAGTTCACACTTGCGCCAGGTGATGTCGTCATCCTGAACGATCCATATCTGGGCGGCACGCACCTTCCCGATCTGACGACCGTTGCTCCGGCATACGCCGGTACGACGCTTATTGGCTACACGGCAACACGCGCCCACCACGCCGACATCGGCGGCATGACCCCGGGTTCGATGCCGATGAGTCGCGAAGTGTACCAGGAGGGGTTGATCATTCCGCCCACTCTCCTCGTGCGCGGCGGCACGCCCGATGAGGCGATCATCAGGCTTATCTGCCGCAACTCGCGCACTCCCGATGAACGACGCGGCGACCTGGCAGCCCAGCTTGCCTGTCATCGCGTCGGCGCGCAACGCCTGGCAGAACTGGCGGAACGGTACACTCCTGCGTGGGTGGCTCGTCACATGGAAGCGCTCCTGGCGTATGGCGAACGTCACATGCGCGCGGTAATCGCCGCACTGCCAGATGGTACATATACCTTCGAAGACATGCTGGACAATGACGGCGTCGACCCTGACCCGCTCCCAATCCGCGTGCGCATCGACATTCGTGGCGAGCATGCCATTATCGATTTTGAAGGAACCGCACCCCAGTGTCGCGGACCGCTCAATGCGCCCCGAGCCGTGACCGAATCGGCGGTGCTGTACTGTTTCCGCTGCCTTGGTCCGCCCGATATGCCGTCGTCGGCTGGTACGTTTGCACCGCTCGATATTCGGATTCCGGCGGGGAGCATTCTGGCGCCTGACCCCCCGGCTGCCGTCGCTGGTGGCAATGTCGAGACAGCGCAACGTGTCGTTGATGTGGTGTTCGGCGCCCTGGCACAGGCGCTTCCCGACCGCATCCCCGCAGCGTCGGCTGGGACGATGAATAACTGGACGTTTGGCGGAGTCGCGCAGAATGGCGCCTCGTTCGCCTACTACGAAACGCTTGGCGGCGGTATGGGCGCCCGCCCGACCCTTCCGGGTCTCAGCGGCCTGCAGGTGCATATGACCAATACGCTCAATACGCCGGTTGAGGCGCTCGAACGGCAGTTCCCGCTGATTGTGCGCCGCTATGGGTTGCGACGCGGTTCGGGCGGTGCAGGATGCATACGTGGCGGCGATGGTCTGGTGCGTGAGATTGAGTTCAGAGCGCCGGTCACGGTCAGTCTGTTGACCGAACGACGAGTGTACGCCCCCTACGGCTTGCACGGCGGCGCTCCCGGCTTGCGCGGACGCAACATTCTAGTGCGCGATGATGAGGAACGCATCCTGCCCGGCAAGACAACGATCGACGTGCGCCCCGGCGACATTCTACGGATCGAAACGCCTGGCGGCGGCGGATTCGGCGC
>JANXAL010000029.1 GCA_025062325.1 Roseiflexus sp. | reverse complement strand
CGATTCAGTTGTGAAGGTGCCGAGAGCGGGCGACAAAAAACCAGGCGGTCGCGCCGGGGGGCTGGACCGGCCTGGCGACAGCGGGTGGTCGGCCCCTGTCGCATCCTCCCTTGTCGCTAGCCGCTCACCTCGTGCGTCTCTTCAGAGACGTATAATTACAACAGGCGATACTATACCACGCTCTCGCGTATCTGTCAAGCCTGTATCGCCTCTCGCCGAATCAGCTTCACTATTCAGCATAGCTTCGGCGGGACCTATATCCTAGCATGTTTCGCAGCTCTTGTCAAGAGTAAACTCGCTGGCCACCGGTCACCCGATTGCCTGGGCAGATTTCGACCCGCGATCAGCCTGTCGCTCACGGATAAGCAAACGCATGGACTGAGGCGACACACCGAGCACGAGCGTATTACCCGGAGAACTCCTGAACAGATCGCAGCAGACGAAGTTCAAGAATGTTTGCCGGATGTCTCAGGGTAGCTATCTGCGCTCTGGCCTCTTCAAGCGCCGTCTGACCTTACCTTCCGAGCCTTGACAACCTGCGTGAAGGTCTTTCTGAGATCTCCAGGAAACACTACGTCTTCGGCGTTGACCGACTCCGATGATAATCCAAGTTGTACGGCCGCTTGCTCCTTTTGTTCGAGCAAGCGGGCTCCAAGCTCAGACTGCTTTTCAAAGGAGATCATCGATGATCGCACCGAATTTCCTGCAGGTCCCCACGCAGTTCAAGGTATAGCGCCTGCCGATAGCTTTCGATCCGGTTGACAGTGACTGCTGGATCAACGACTATCTAGCCACCAGGGAGATCTTTAGGGCAACCCCCTCGGAACCCAACACCTCCTGCCCCGTGATTGAGATCGACTTTGGACGGATGCCAACTTTTCGGATCTTGCATTGAATAATGCGAACCGGTAGGTCCCATTCGGCGGAACGCCCGTAAACCAACTACGCGCATAGTACACAATAACCAAAGCGGCGCGAGGCGCCGCTTCGTCAGTTGCCGTGAAGCCCGACGCTGATCTACGCCGTCGCCCCCGCTTCAAGCTCGGCAAGGTAGCGGCGACGCGGCTGGAGCGGTTCCCAGACCTCGCCATGATTGTCGACCGCGCATAGGATTTCGCCATACGCGCCGGACTCGACCAGTTTCTGTGCGACCATGAGCGCCAGCAGCGCATCTTCCGGGCGCACCGGCGCCGGACCGCCACAGCGCACTGCGGCGGCGAAGGCCTCTAGCTCGGCGCGTAGCGGTTCTTTCTTGTTGACTTTGAAGCGGATCATACGCCCCTCGGTCACTCCCATTAGCGCTGCCTGCGGCCATTCGGCGCCATAGGGCGCCAGATCATTCTCGTAGAGCGTCAGATCCTGCGTGATGTAATTGGCGACGAACATGCCCCGCTCGCCAATGACCGACAGTTCGCGCACTTTGTTAGGTGAAAGCCAGTTGATGTCGAGCATGCCAATCACGTCATTTTCAAAGCGCAGGACTGCTGCCAGTAGGTCCTCATGGGCAGTGTGCAGGCGCCGCCCAATCTCAGCATGCAGTTTGACGACGATCGAGTCAGTCAAATAGTGCATAATGTCGAGGTCGTGCGTCGCCAGATCAACGACAACGCCAACGTCTTTGATACGGGTAGGAAATGGACCGATGCGGCGCGATGCAATCTGATAGACGCGACCCAGAGCGCCGTGATCGAGTTGCCCTTTCAGGGCAATAATCGCTGGATTAAACCGTTCAATATGACCCACCGTGAGCAGCACACCGGTCTCACGCGACAGTGATATCAGTTCTGCGCCCTGCGCAACAGTAGCGGCAATCGGCTTTTCGACCAGCGTCGCAACCCCGGCGCGCAGAGTGTCGCGGACGACCGCGTAGTGATGCTCTGTTGGCACCACAACGGAAACCATGTCGATTTGTTCGCGTTCGAGCAGCTCACGGTAATCGGTGTAGCCGCGCACACGGAACCGCTGCACCAACCGCGCGACCGTCCTGGGGTCGATATCGGCGATGGCAACCAGTTCGACATCCTCCATTTCAGAATAGACGCGCGCGTGGTTGAGACCCATCATGCCCGCGCCGATCAGCGCTGCACGGAGTAATTCCGCCATGGTATCACTCCTGTTCAGTAGGCTCCACGTCCGGTCAGCATCGCCGGTATCGTCTGGAACAGAATTTGCAGATCGAGCCAGATTGTGTGGTTGCGGATGTAGTGCATATCTAGGCGCACCCGGTCTTCGTAGGAGAGATCGCTTCGACCGCTCACTTGCCACAGACCGGTCAGCCCAGGTTTCACAGTCAAGAGGTTATGCTGCCATTTGCCGAACTTTTCCAGCTCCTGGCGAGTGATCATGCGCGGACCAATCAGGCTCATCTCGCCCCGCAGCACATTGACCAGTTGTGGCAGTTCATCAAGGCTATACTTCCGCAGGAAGGCGCCGATCCTGGTCACCCGCGGATCGTCCTTCAATTTGCCATGTTCTTCAAGTTCTCGCTTCTGCTCCGGCGTCAACAATCGATCGCCATCGACATGCATGGTGCGCAGCTTGAAGGCGTCGAACTCACGGCGACCCTGACCGACCACCCGCCGCCGGTAAATGACCGGACCGGGCGAGTCGCGCTTGATGAGGTAGGCGACAACGATGAAGAAGGGGATAAGCAACACTAGCGCTGTAGCGGCCAGGGTATAATCGAGCACAGTCTTAGCAATCAGGTGGATGCCGGTGATCCGCGTCTTGTTCAGCACCAGCAGCGGAACGAACCCTTCCTCACGCACGCGCACGCCGGTCGTCAAGAGTTCGAACAGACCTGACGCCAGACGCACCTCAACATCCTGGAAGGTATCAAGGGTGCTGTAGAGCGAGAGCAATTGCTCGCGCATCATCGCCGTATTAGCGACAATGACCGTATCGATGTCATGCTGCCGAATCTGCGCCGCAAACGCGGCGGATGTGCTCAGCACCGGCACACCAGGGATCGGCTCGCTCCCCACCGGCAGATAATCATCAATAAACCCAACGATCCGCATACCGCTAGTTTTTGCTGACTTCAGTTGCTCGACGATCGCAAGCCCTTCAGGGTTGGCGCCGATAATCAGCGTGCGGTTGACAAACCGCCCTGCCCGACGTTGCGCATACACGAAACGGCGCATGACGAAGCGACCGGTAATCCCGAAGACGGTCAGCACTCCCCACGACAGGAGCAGAAATCCGCGCGCAACAACGAATTCAGGGACCAGGAAACTAACAATGACCACCAACAAGACGCCAGTCGTTACGGCGTTGAACATCCGAGCATATTCAGCCGTCCCGCCCAGCAGATTGACTGGATTGTACAGGCCATATGCCGCAAACAGCACAAGATACACCGGCGTCATAGCCAAAACGACTGCGGCATAAAACTCTGGATTGACCCACCCTTCCTGAAAAATTGGCAGATCGCTCCAGAAGCGCACTGCATACGCGATAGCGAAGCTGATGAGCACAATCAGGGCATCGTTGACGATCAACGCGCCGGTTAGCAACCAACGATCAAAGCGCCGTCCGGCGCTTTGCGATCCCGTATACGTCGCAGCTTCCTTATAGACAGCCATCGCTACCTTCTCCACAGTTCAATCGATTGCTGCGTTGTCCTCTAGGCGACAACCGCCTGCTTTGACTCTGTCAGCGACTGCACCGCTTGACTGATTACTGCTGCCGCTTGCGCTGCGTGCGCGACTGCCGCCTCGCCGTTCGTCAGCTGCGGATAGATCTGGCTGCTGTTCACCAGATACAACCCAGCAATGTTCGTCGTGAATGGCGGAATATCGTCGGTGCGCCCGATGGGGTGGAGCGGCTCAACATACCGCTCCCGACCTATCCGCACCGCCGCGATATCGTCGGAGCGCAGATCGGGGAACATTCGCCGCAGGTACACCAGGAACGATCGCTGCAACGCCTCATCGTTCATCTGGGCAAACAGGTTGTTGGGCGCCACATACTTCGGCAAATAGACCAGGTGATATCCCCCGGTAAACTGCCGGTCGATCAGGTTGGTCGTTTCGATCACGCCGGTGAACGGAATCCGCTCGTCGGTAATGTTCAGCGTGTAGTAGGGTGAGAGCGATCGACGCAGCACCAGAAGCGTGCAGACAATACCCAGGTAGTCTTCCAGCAAGCTCCAGCGGGCATTAACTTCTGCCGCTTCGGGGGGAAGCAACCGACGCGCAATCGGCGTCTGAAGTGTCAGCACAACGCCGTCGCTGTCAATCTCGCCATCGCTCAGGCGCAGACTGCATACCCGTCCGTCGCTTACGCGCACCTGCTGCACCGCGACCCCTGTCGTGATCTGACCGCCACGCGCTGTGATTGCTTTCGCCAGCGCGTCGATCACCATAGCGTATCCGCCTGGTAGAAAACACATCTTCTCGACTGCGCCGCCCTTTTCGCGGGTGTCGGTTGTACGTACCAGACGCGCCCAGATATATGTTGCTGGCACGTTATCGAAGCTGCCATCAAACTTGGCGCGCAGCAGCGGCTTCCAGATCTGCTCAACCGTTCGACGTCCGCTCAGTTGCGTGAGCCATTCGACCACTGGAATCTGCTCCAGCGCGCGCCAGTCTTTCACCCGCCTGGCACGCAGAATAGCGACTCCCAGGCGAACTCGATCAATGGGCGAGAGCGGCGGGAAGCGCAGAAAATCAAGCGGGGTGGACATCGAGTAGAGTTTGCCGTTGTGGTAGAACCCCATCAATGTCGCGGTCATCCGTAACTCACTGCGCAGACCCAGTTCGTCGAACAGGCGCATCAAGTTACGGTCACTGCTCAGAATGGCGTGGTAGTAGCGATCAACCTCCAGACCATTGAGCTCATCGAAACGGGTGCGTCCCATCAATCCGCCCAGTTCGTGGCTCCGTTCCCAGACTCGCACGCCAATACCGCGCTTGATCAGGTCATAGCCGAGTGCAAGTCCCAGAATGCCTCCGCCAACGATATCGATTACGGGCATGGTTCATTGCTCCTATTGCTATGGGTCGCTCCCGTTGCGACTGTACTGTACCAACCGGCTTTGAAATCAAAATGAAGCCCTCCACATCGCATATAAACGATTTGTCAACGGCAGAACGCATTTCTGACAAACAGTAGTCAGCAGAGCTGTGGAACCAGAGGTGCGCCACAACGTCCTGTCTCTCTCAGCATGCCTCTCCTTGCCTCAGAACCTTGTATATGTTCACACAAAAACGCAAATGCGCAAAGATGACCTTGTGATGCCTGATTGCTAGCAGAGGTGAAATGTTACGATCAGGAGCAAGATGTAATGCAGATGACGGTTGCTTCAGCATCAGTTGCCGCAACCGGGCTGCCATCCCCTGGCGTGGATGATGCCATTGCCGGGGTTCGCAAGGGTAGCGTTTTTCGGCGAACCATGTGGCGACGTCTCGCTCATTTTGGGCATCAGAGCGCCCAAGCTCCCTCTCCTCCCGCGTCTCTCGGGATCAGGTTTCCTAGTGCGCTTCTGCGTTATATCGCCCATTTCAGGCATCAGGATGCCTTAATCCCCTCTTCTCCCCCCGTGGGAGAAGGAGACCCTCACAGGCATAGACTGTTTTGGCAATCCCCCGTGCTGATTGTCTGTTTCAAGCATCAGGAAGCCTTATCTCCTCCTTCCCCCTTGTGGGAGAAGGGGACAGCTCACAAGTGTAGACTCTTTGGCACGCCCTTATGTCGCATCGTCCGTTTTGAGCGTTAGGATGCGCACCCTCCCCCTTCTCCCCTCCAACCCCCCGCACGCGGGGGGTTGGGAGGGCTCACAAGTGTAGATTTTTCGGATCGCCCGTTTTGAGCGTCAGGATAAGCAAACTCCCCCTTCTCCCCTTGTGGGAGAAGGGGGCAGGGGGGATGAGGGGGAAAAGGGCGACAGGACACGGCAAATCCGCTTCGCATCCCAAAAAGCCTACACCTGAGAGGGTTGGGAGGGAGAAGGGGGTTAGGGGAATGCGGGGAAAAGGGCGTCAAGATGCGGCAAACCTGCTTCTTGCCCTAAAAAGCCTCCGCTTGAGAGAGAAGAGGACCAGGGACAACGCCTTTCAAACAAGGAAGATAAGTTATCATCAACGAAGTTCAGATGCAGCGTTTTTGTGCCTTTGCGCCTTTGTGCGCGCTTATCTGATATTGGGAGCAGGAGATGCTCACAGGGGGTAGATTTTCGCTGGCAAACCCTCACGTCATATCGCCTATTTCAGGTATCAGGACGCCTCAGCCAGCGCGTCACCCGACGCAGATGACCGTCACCTCCTGAGTTTCAACTCTGTGCAACCAGGATGACGCCAATGCAGATGATGACCAGCCCGATCCAGCGCAGCGGCGGAACCGCTTCGTGCAACAGCAGCCACGATGCCAGCGTGATCAGGACGTAACTGAGGCTGGCGAAGGGGTAAACGTAACTCAGATCGGCGCGGTTGAGCGCCAGCAGCCAGAAGAACACGCCACCGAAGTATATGGTCAGACCGATGAGGATGTACGGCGACGTGATAATGCGCATAATCAGTGATGGCAGCGCGGCAACGCTAACCTCCAGCGCACCCATTTGCGACATGCCAATCTTCAACAGCAGTTGACCGGCAACACCCGTGATGGTCGGTATCAGAATAAGGATCAGCGTAAGCATCATAGGGGTCACGGACAATCCTTTCGTCATACTGCGTTCCTGCCGGTCAGCCCGTATTTTTGTTGCTTGCATACCACGTATCCCTATTCGGCGCTTCAGGCGCTCCCTAAAACTTCGGCCATTGCTGCAACGGCGCGTTCGCTGGCGCCAGCGCGGATCGGCGCCAGCGCGGATCGCAACCGGGCGAGCGCTGCGGGTTGCAACCATTGGTGAGCGCCAGTGAGAATGGACTCATAGGTATTGCCAACCAGCACATGCATCCCGGCCTCCACCAGGTAGCGCCACTCGGTCTCATTACGCAGGATCAGCGTTGGCGTACCCAGCGCCCCTGCCTCTTCCTGTAATCCGCCAGAGTCAGTGAGGAGCGCGCGCGCCTGCTCGACCAGCCTGAGCGTGTCGAGATACCCGAGCGGCTCACTTACGCGAATGCTGCGCGGCATGGCGATGCCATAGGATCGCATTGCCGCCGCAGTGCGCGGATGCACTAGGAATACCATGGTGTGTTCCTCCGCCAGTTCGCCAAGAGCGCGGATCATGCCTGGCAACACGGCAGGAGTAGTATTCTCACTGCGATGCAAGGTCAGCACCAGATAGTCGCCAGGAGTCACCTCCAGGCGCTGCAGGATGGTTGAGCGACGGGCGTGCTGTCGGTTCCGTTCGACGGCATCGATCACGCTTGATCCAACCACGCGGATCCGCTCCGGCGGCAACCCTTCCGCCAGCAGGTTGCGCTCGGCGGTTTCATCGGCAGCTAGCAACAGCGTCGAAATATGGTCGAGAATAATACGATTGAGCTCTTCGGGCATCTGGCGATTGAAGGATCGCCCGCCCGACTCGAGATGCGCGACTGGAATATTGAGTTTGGCCGCGCACAAGCCACCCGCCATGGCCGTGTTCGTGTCACCCTGCACCAGCACCATGTCGGGCTTTGTTTCGAGCAGGATCGGTTCCAGCCGCGAAAGCATGCGCGCTGTTTGTTCGCCATGTGACGCTGAGCCGACTCCCAGCGTGTAATCGGGCGCGGGCAGCCGCAACTCCTCGAAGAAGACTGCGTCCATCTCGTAGGAGTAGTGCTGACCAGAATGCACCAGGATATGGCGAAACCGCTTGCGGAGCAGCGGAATGAGCGGCGATAGCTTGATAATTTCCGGGCGCGTGCCCAGGATGGTAACCACCGTTTTCATTATCGCACTGCCTTGCTGCTGGTCACCGGCGTTGCGCCAAACAATCCCATCAGACGCCGCCGCAAAATATGCGCCTGAAAGCGCAAATGAGATTTGGTGATGCGCCAGATTTTCGCTTTCGACTGCCCGAACTTGCGTACATGCAGCACTGCTGGATATTCGGTGACGCGATACCCCGCTAGCAACGCATTCACCAGGATCTCCGCCATCACGACATACCCTTCGAGCGTTGGCGGGACAGCCTCAACGACATGCCGACGATACGCGCGGTACATAGCGGTATAGGTGTGGATGCGGCGGTTCACGAGCAGCCGGTAGATCAGCGACGCGCCCCAACTGAACAGCAACCGGTAGGCGGGGACGCCTTCCACCCCGCCTTTCGGGTGATACGCCGACGACGTGACAATATCGACGTCCGGCGTCAGCATATCGAGCATTTCGGGAATGGTGGTAAACGGATACGTCCCGTCGCTGTCGGTCACTACGATGACTTCGCCGCGTGCGTGGGCAAACCCGGTGCGCAACGCAGCGCCAAGACCGCGATTGCGATCGTGGCGAACGATCCGCACCTGATCCCAATCGGCGAACGCGGCTTTCAATCGCTCATACGTATCGTCAGTGCTGCCATCGTCGATCAGCACAAGTTCAAACGGACCGCGGCGCGCTAGTTCGGGGCGGATTTCGTTGAGCTGCATGCGCATCTGATCGATGCTGTCCGCCTCATTGAAGCAGGGAATGACCAGCGAAAGATGCATAGCGCCAGCACCTTTCTACGACCTCGAGAGGATACGACAGGCAATAGGCGGCACCCGGGAAAAATGCTCATTTATCATTCATATTGCACGTGGATTATGAACAGTGCTGATGACAGGAGAGTGAAAGATGCAGCGGGCGTTACGTGACAATTACGTTACTCCGCAGGGGCATATTCGATCTGCACGCCGTAGTAGCGCATCAGGAAGATGCGTAGCGCGTGATGGATTGGATCGTTGCTACGCGGGGTGCGGTACGCAATCAGGTCGAGCGGGTAGACCGCCGCGCCAGCAGGCGGCGTCCAGTCAGGGCGGGTCACCAGTGCGACCACGCGGTATGCGTGCCCGTCCTCAAACGATGGCGGATCGCCATCGGAAGGAATGCATAGCAATCGATACTGCTTCCCACGATACCGGAAGGCGACCTGTCCATCGCATTGCCTGACATCGAGGCGCAGTTCGCGCCGCAACCCAAGCTCAACGAAATGATCGAGAATCTGGCGCGCAGCTGCATCGCGGCGTCGCGGCGACATGCTGCGTTTCAGGCGGTCCATCGACGTGACGGCCTGCGCCGGAAAGCCCTCGACGGCATCGCCGGACGCGACATCTCGCGTGACGACTGAGCGCGAATTGACGAACACATGGTCGCCGATCGTCACCCCTGGATGAATGAAAACACCAGCGGCGCACCAGACATAGTCGCCGATCGTGACCGGACCGAACTTCACCCAGTACCCCTCGGTGTACGGAAAGAACGACCCGTGCGTGTAGATCATGCAGCGCGCGCCGAGCGCGGAATAGTTGCCGATTCTGACGTTTTCATCACAATTGATGAACGTTTGCGGACCGATGTACGCATGATCGCCGATGATCAGGTCCGCAGCGCCATATGCCAGGACGAAACTGCTGATGATCGAGTAGCGACCAATGATGACATCGCCATGGCAACTGATGAAAGTCAATGCTCGGATGTCACTTTCGTCACCGATGGCAATATGGCGCGCCGAAATACCGGCGAACCAGCCAATGCGCACATTCCGCCCAATCCGCGCGCCGAGCAGCACTCGCATCAGCCAGGGCTTAAACGACGGTGGTGCGAGCAGGATGAGAGCGATAAACAGAGGACGCATCATAGGTGTGATCAACAAACCATTTCATCCGCTGAGAACAACCGCACGCCCTCTCGCCTCTCACCTCTTGTCCCGCATCTCTGCGAGATATTCCGTTCGCATAACGAAGCGCCTGTCGTGATACCGCATGCGACGCCAAGGCCAGCGCTCAGCGCCAGAAGGCGCCGGTAGCGCGCGCGCCAATGCGCAGCGATCTCTGCTGGCGTTGCCATCCAGAAGTCGCCGCGCGCTCTCAGGCGCTCCCATAGCCTCCGCAGTGTCGCAACCCAACCGGGGAACAGCACATCGTCGAAGACATAGTCGTGAATGCTGACCAGCAGCAATCCGCCCTGAGCGGCAGTCTGATCGGCGAGAGCGCCCAACACATCATCTGGATCGCCGGGATTGGCATCGCGCCGCAGGAAGAGCTGACTATCCATCCACCCTGTCGGTAGCTGAAGGGTGTACAGTTCGCGGCGTTCCTGCTGGATGAACGGGAAGAAGGGCCAGCACGATCCGCGCCGCCAGCCGAGGTACCGGTCGTGGGTCAGCGAAGCGTCGTAAGAGAAACCAAGTCGCTCGTGGACTGTCAGGGTCGCTTCGGGATGGACGGGGTCCAGATGCCAGTAGTGATGTCGGTTCCCGACGATCAGCACGCCAGCAACCTCTTCGAGCAGACATTTTTCGTGCGCAAACTGCTCAATGCTGGCATACGCGCGGTAGCTGCTGTGCAGCCCGATTTCGCATCCGGCGTCGATCAGGGTGCGAAACAGGGCGCGAAAATGCGGCGCGCGAATGTCGTAAAAGGGGTCGGGCGTTCCCAGCGCATATTCACGCAGCGAACCCTGGCGCGCCACAAAGTAGAAGACCGATTGCACGCCAAAGTCGCGTTCCAGCGCTAGCCAGGAGTTGAATTGCCAGTGATGGCGCTTCCCGGTCATTACATCGAGCGCCGCCGACAGACCGCGCACGCCCCGGCGCACCACCACGCGCAACGGCTCCAGCCAGCGCACAACTTCCGGGTAATCGACATCATGGCTAATGGCGGCAGCGGCGCGTTTGCCGTAGGGCCAGCGCGGCGCGCCTGGCGGCATGCCGAGCTCGCCAAGCAGTTGCTCGAAGCGCGCGCCGATCCCTGATGCCAGCCCCTGCCGCAGAATATGGTTACGCAGATACGGCGTACCGGTTAGATCGATATGTCCATGGCGATTTTTCGGAAAGTGCGCCTCCTCCTGACCGGTAAGCAGCCAGAAGACGTCGAAGACAATATCGCGAGCGATGACCAGGCGTCCCTGTTCGAGAACAATCAATTGCTTATCAGCGCGCTCGCCGTGGTACAGCGGATGGATGAATCCGTCAACAGTGGCAGTGCCAGCGAGGCGCAGCGCTGATCGACGCTCCCAGAGGCGCGGCGTCGCCTGGATCACCACCCGGGCGCGAGGAGCACGCTGCGGATCGGCGACATAGGCAATGTCCAGCGGTTCATCAAGCTCGCAGACGTGCCAGGCATAGCCTGCGCCGGTCAACAGGTATCGCCATGTCCATGCAATTTCTGGAGCGTAGCGTTCATCGAGCAATGGATCGATAGCAAGACGAAGAGCGTGCATGTACTTTATATTTCCCGGCGAAGCGACAAGAGAATGCAGGCAAGCATCGCACATGGACTTTGAGTAAGTATCCTGCTGTCTGCCCACCCGCCCGGCGCCTGAAGTCGCGGGCTACGGTTGCGAAGCCCGCCTGCGCGGGCTAGACCGGGCGATACCGGATTATTTTCTCAAACTGCATATCAGGCGCGCCGCATCTTCTTGAAACGCGCACTAAACTGGTCACCGTCAGCAATGGTGATTTTGACCGGCACTTTGAACGGTTCCAGGCGCTCGCGGCACCAGGAGCGCACCCGTTTCTTCAGCGAGTCAAGGTCTTCTGGTTCGATCAGGTTCAATCGCGCCGCCACGATCTGCCCAGTAATCGGGTTCTTCTCGCCATAGACGGTTGCGTCGCGCACGTTGGGCAGTTGCATGAGCACGCTCTCAACCTCTGCCGGATAGACTTTCTGCCCGCCAACATTAATGATTTCGGTACGCCGCCCCAAAATGCGGATGTACTCGCCATCGACTTCAACCATGTCCTGGGTGTTCATCCATCCTTCCTCGTCAAACGGACTTGGCGCATTGAGATAGCCGAGCATCGCCGATTTTGCGCGCACGTAGAGCACGCCGTCCACGACTTTGGTTTCGAACCCTTCGCCGCCGACCTTGACCCACAGCGACCCGTCGTCACGCGACTTCGAGCGGAGGATGCCAAGTTCAGAAAGACCGTAGGTCTGCTGAAGTCTCACGTGAGGGAACGCCTCACGCACGCGCCGGAGCGTCGTTTCGGGCATCACCTCGGTGCCATAGGTGATCAGTTTCAGCGAAGAGAGATCGTAGCGTCGATACGCCTCCGACATCAGCATCAGATTGAGGAAGGTCGGCGAGGTTGGCAGCAATTCGACCCGGTATCGTTCGATGGCGGCGCAGACTTCATCTGGATCGCGGCTGCGCACCGACACAGCGGTTCCGCCGTTGGAGAGCGTGTAGAACAGCGTATTGATCCCACCGATGTGGTCAAGCAGCAGAAAGGTCAGCGTCACCTGGCGATGGCGCGGAACCTTGAACTTCTCCAGCAGCGGCACGAAATCGTGCAACGCTGCCTTGCTCTTGCCGGTCGAACCGGATGAAAACAGCACAAGACCGGGATGCCCACGCGCGATGAGGGTGCGGGTCAGCTCGTGCGTCACCGGAATGTCACGGCGTTCGATCCGCCAGTCGTCGTCAGCGTCGAAACTGATGACTGCCTGCACTTCGGCGATGGTCAGAAACTCCTCGCGGTGCATCGCCACCGACGCCGTAAGCGGCACAACGATGGCGTTGCGCGCGATCAGCGCCAGCATCAGCGAAATCGCTCCAGGCGAATAGTCCCCCTCGATGCTCACCACCTGACCCGCTGTAATGCCAGCCTCATCAAGCACTGCGCGCCAGCGCGCCACGCGGTCGATCAGGTCGCCGTAGGAGACCGACGCTCCCTGCCAGACGACGGCTACGGCATCGCGCGATTGTTCCATGCGCTCGATCAGCCATTCAATAGCCATATTTGTCTCCTTAAGCGAAGCACGGCGTTTCAGGAGACGCCGCCAAGGTAGATCACCTGACCAGTGACATAATCGCTTTCAGGACGCACAAAAAAGTCGATGACATTTGCCACATCCTCAAACCTTCCCAGGCGCCGGATCGCCAGGCTCTCGACGATCTTCTGGATCTTTTCGGGCGGAACGCCACGAATGAGATCGGTTTCAATCGGGGTCGGACCGACAGCGTTGACCGTGATGCCGAGCGGACCGAGCTCGCGCGCCAGGATGCGCGTGAGGGTCTCGATGGCGCTTTTCGACGCAGCGTACAGAGCCTCACCCTCCAGACGCAAGGGCACGGCGATGGTGCTCAGGTTGACGATCCGACCGAACCGCCGTCGCTGCATCAATCGCGCCGCCTCGCGGCACACCAGAAACGTGCCGCGCACGTTAGTGTCGAAAATGCGATCCAGCGATGTAACTGGCGTGAGGAGCGAGTGGTTCATCGCCGCAACGCCTGCGTTGTTGATGACAATATCGAGCCGACCGTGACGCCGCGCAATCGAGGTCATCATGGCTCTGACCTGCGCCTCGTCCGCCACATCCGCCAGATGGTGGGTGTACCCCTCCAGCGACCAGTCGGGCGGCTTGCGGCTGCACCCCTCGACCAGGGCGCCGTTGCGGACGAACCGCTCCGCCAGAAAACGCCCGATGCCCTTCCGCGCCCCGGTGATCAGGACAACCTGTCGATCACTTGTCATATCGTTTGCGCTCAGACATTGCGCTGTTCATCGATCAGCGCACAAATGTAATCCGCCAGTGAACCAACCGTTAGAAACGGGCTGTTCTTCTGCGACATGGCACGTTCATTCGCCAGCGTAAGCGCGACACCGAAGGCCTCCTCGATCTTCTGCTCCAGATCGACGATCAGCGTCACCAGACCCAGCGAGTCCAGCAGAGCGCGCCGCCCGATCAGATACGTGCCTTCGTCTGGTTCACTGTCGGTCGTGACGCCATTCTGCTCATAGAGGTCGCGCAGACTGTCGATTATCAGAGCAACAACCACGCCGCGATCGATGGTAAAGAGGGTCGTCATTGGTATGCCTCCAGCGTTTGGGCAGGCAAGCATCGCATGCCTGAAACGTTCACCCGCAGGTATCGTAGCAGAGCGTTGTTACGTGCACGTAAACCGGACACGGGATAGAATGACATTTTTGCAAGCCGGAGAAGATGACCGTCACCGCCGAGCGGCGGGCAAGCGTCTGCAAGGTGTGCCGCGCCGAGAGTCTGCGACTGGCAGCCCGTCACCCGGTGCGAGCGACGGTCGAGGGACGCCTACGGTTTCTGAATGAGCGGCAGAAAGGCGCGTGGTGCAAGAGGAGTAGACCCGATGAAAGGTGTGGCAGTAGGGGGAGCAGTATGCGTCGGGGTAGCGGAGGGAGTGAGTGGAGCAGGTGGTGACGTCACTGCAGGCGATGGCGTCGCCCCAGAGATCGGTGTAGCGCTGCGTGTCGGCGTCGGCGACAAGGGCGTGCCGTTGAACGGCGTATCAGTCACATAGACCGGACCGGCAGGCGAGCCGCCGAACCGTCGCACGCCCGGGCTGCTGCCCCCTGGCGCCGAGTCGATGATTGTCGTGCCACTCCCCTCGTCGAACCGGTAGAGCGCCACGGTCTGCCCATCCGCTGCGTGCGGCGCCGTCGGGCGGGGGAAGGCGCCGGTGTAGCGCACCCCATTCGAGATGCGGATATCGTCGAGCAGACCGATGTAGGAGGGATATGCCGATCCTGCGTCGTGCTTCTCGGCGCCGAAGACCAGGTATGGGTCGCTGTTCGGATATGCTGTTGCACGTCCGTCGCGGTAGCTGATGTCGCCGGTGGGACCGGTTCCCTGCGCGTCAGGTTGCCCATCGACAAAGATGCGCATCTGACCCGTGCTCGCGCTGCGCGTCACCGCGATGTGCCGCCACTGTCCGTTTGCCACATTCGTGTCACTGTAGATGGTCACACCCAACGAACCGCGCTCCACGCCAAAGCAGATTCGCCCTGCTGCCAGCGAAATGCCGTAATCGCCGTAGTCGCCATTGCCATACACATCACGGTCGATGATTGTCCGTCCGGTGATCCATCCAGAGCCAGAGCCACCCGGTGAGCACGAGCCACCAGTGGCGGTGGTTTTTATCCAGAACTCAATTGTGAAATCGCCGCCGACATCGGCAGGTGCGTGCGGGTCGATCCGCACTTTCACCCGATCAATGTCATTCACGCCGTTGCCGAAGAACTGGAGCGCATAGTTGCCTGACGGCTGCGCCTGCAACTGCCGTGAGAAGAGGTCGACTGTCAACATCAGCATCCATCCCCCTGCTACACAGCCGACCAACGCCAGCAAGCGCACTCGACGTCCCGTCATCGCACCACCAGTGGAAGATAGGCGCGCGGTTCAAGGTTCGGCGGCAGGGGAGGCGGGGGAGACGGCGGTGGAGACGATCCACCGAATGGCGTGTCGGTAACGTACGCAGGACCGGCAGGCGAGCCGCCGAACCGTCGCACGCCTGGGCTGCCGCCCCCTGGCGCCGAGTCGATGATTGTCGTGCCACTCCCCTCGTCGAACCGGTAGAGCGCCACGGTCTGCCCATCCGCCGCGTGCGGCGCCGTCGGGCGGGGAAAGGCGCTCGTGTAGCGCACCACATTCGAGATGCGAATATCGTCAAGCAGCCCGCTGTAGGAGGGATAGGCCGGTCCTGCGTCGTGCTTCTCGGCGCCGAAGACCAGGTACGGGTCGCTGTTCGGATACGCCGTTGAGCGCCCGTCGCGGTAGCTGATGTCGCCAGCGGGACCGACACCCTGCGCATCGAGCTGCCCGTCGACAAAGATGCGCATCTGACCGCTGCTTGCACTGCGCGTCACGGCAATATGGCGCCACTCTCCATTCGCCACGTTCGTGCCGCCGTAGATCGTGCGTCCTGCTGATCCCTGTGCCACGCCGAAGCAGATCCGTCCCGCCGCCAGCGAGATGCCGTAATCCCCATAGTCTCCAGCAAAGTAGATATCGCGGTCGATGATCGTCCGTCCAGTGATCCAGCCGTCGCCAGAGGCTCCTGGCGAACACGAGCCGCCTGTAGCGGTCGTCTTCATCCAGAACTCGATGGTGAAATCGCCGCCGATGTCGGCGGGAACCTGCGGGTCAATCCGCACCTTCACCCGGTCGATGTCATTCACGCCGTTGCCGAAGAACTGGAGTGCAAAACCGCTGCCCGCCGGTTCCGCCGGAGACGCGGGCGCGGGTGGCGCGAACGAGAGGAAAGTCATGCCGACGAGTGCAGCCAGAATGTGTGCACGCCAAAAACGATGACGGCGCATCTCTGCTCCGCTCTGATAGGGCAATCAACCAGATAGCGCACAACGTTGACTGGCGTTGGCTTCGACAGGCCCAGCCAGCGCCGACTGCGTGCGGGTGCGGTCTCCATGTCCAGAGACATACCGCCCTACAAGCCATGCGGATTGTACAACTGACACATTACCGAGCGATGAATATTAGATGACGGAGCGTGATCGCTGGATTTCGAGATCGTGCCTGCCGATACGCTGTGCACACCGAATGAACGCAACCGTGCACTCCTGTCGCACTACAGATAGTGCCGAATCATCTCGCGCCAGTGTTCGATGCGATGCGCTTCGCCGGGCCAGATGTGCAGCGCGTGCGGGATATCCTTTTCCCACAGCGCTGCACTGAGCGCGCGGTTGGTCCAGATGAACGGGTCTTCCTCGCCGATAACCAGGATGATCTCCATGCGCCGCAGATGCGCAAGAATAGTCGGATCGGTGAGGCGCGGAATGAAGTGGCAGGGAGTGTGAAAATAGATCGTCTCGTCGTAATACCCGTCAAAGAGTGCAGGAAACGATCCAGTTGCCACGGTCAGATCGTAGCGCCCGCTCAGCGCAACGACTTTATGGAACAGATGGGGATGGCGGAAGGCGATGTTAACGGCGTGATAAGCGCCCAGACTGCACCCGTGAGTAATGACGAACGGGTTGGGGTTGAGTTGCCGCGAGAGTGGCAATACCTCTTCGAGGATGTACGATTCGTACTGGATGTGCCGCGCAATACGCTCCTGCGGCGGACGATGAAAGGCGTACAGGCTTTCACGATCAATGCTATCAACACAGTAAAGTTGCAGAAACCCCTGCTCAATTGAGGGGCGCAGCGTTTCGACCAACCCCCAGTTCTCGTAATCGTAGAACCGCCCGGCGCGAGTCGGAAAGACCAGCACCCGCGCCCCTGCATGACCGATGACCAGCATTTCCATGTCCCGCTGCAACCGGGGACTCCACCACAGATAGTACTCGCGCTGCACAGGTGATCACTCGCTCTCCACTGGCGCACAGCAAAGCGTGTGCACGATCTTCAACACGTTGAGAGAACTTTGGGAACAGGATCAGAAGCGGCCCGACAGCAACGCCCGCACGCACACGAGGCACTGACCTTTCCGCCATCATACCTCTATGTACTACAGCAGGATTAGAACTACGTTAAGAACGTGTACAGATTCGATTGTGACCTGCTACACCGTCGCTTACTGCTTCTGCCGGTCGCCTGCCAGCAAGGCAACATATGGACGAAGAATGCGCGTCCACATCTGATAACCTTTTGCGCTCAGGTGCAATCCATCGGCATCGAACAACTCGGCGCGCGGTCGCCCATCGGGTCCCAGCATAGACGTGTACACATCGACATAGTATCCGGATGGGCGTTGTTCCATCAGCGCGCGCGCAGCGTTGTTGACCCGCTGAATCTTGTCACGCAGGCTCCAGCGTGCCAGGCTCGGTTTGATCGAAATATACGCGACCGGGATCGGTCCGAGGGTAGTATCGATCCGGGACAGCATCGCGCGCAGGGATCGCACAATGTCGTCAGGCGGTCGCCCATCGCCAAGATCGTTATCACCAGCGTACAGCACCATCGATCCCGGAGCGCATGGCACAACCAGCCGGTCGAAGAAATGCACACAGGCAGCGAGCGTTGATCCGCCGAACGCGCGATTGACAACAGGCCACGGCGCCATATCTTTGCTGAGCGTCGTCCAAAGACGGAGCGACGAACTGCCATAGAACAGCACTGCGCCAGGCGAAGGCGGCGACGTCGTATTCAGTTTTTCCAGTTCCTGCACCTCGGGTTCGTACCACTCCAATGCGATCCTCCGACCAGTACTTCAGAGCGCCAGGCGTGACGCCGACAGGAAGCGCAAACGACAGCAATAACATTTACGGGCGGAATGCCGCCACATTCCGCTGCGGTTAGATGTGCGCTTCCCGAAAGCCAACAATACGCTGATCTGCTGGTATCATGGTAGCAGGACCAGTTTCTCTGCAGAGATGGCTGTGACAGACGTTCCGGTCAATCCGCCCTTTGAAGCGCCGCTGCTCGTGTTACGTGGGATGGTCATCTTTCCTCCCAGCGTTATACCGGTAGCGGTGAGTCGTCCGGCAGCGATTCGCCTGGTAGACGACGCAGTAACCGCCGGGGGCATCGTTGCGGTCAGTGCGCAACGCAACGACGATCCTGAGCAGTGCTACGCGATTGGCGCCTCGGCGCGGGTGCATCGCCTGGTGCGCCTGCATGACGGGACGCTCCGCATCGCGCTGCAGGCGCTTGAACGGGTTGTCATTGAACAGGTGACGCAACGTGATCCGTATCTCCGTGCATTGGTGCGCCCCCTGCCGGACCACACTGATGATCCGGACATTACAGCGCGCGCTCAGGAGGCGCTCGAATGCGCACGTGAACTGTTTAACGTGCTGCCGCCGAACGAGGAACTGCGCACCCACGTGGAGTCTGCCGACGATCCCCGGCATCTCGCAGCGCTGTTAGCATCGACGTGCCTGGTGCGCGCCAGTCTCGCGGAGCGTCAGGCGCTACTGGAGATCGCCGATGTGAGCGAACGCCTAGCGCGGATAAGCGCGCTGCTCACCCAGGAACTGGCTATTCTGCGCGGTCATTTGAGAATGTAATATGCGCCGCGTTTATCACCGACGCGCAACAGCAAACCGCGCTCGACCAGATCAACGAGATCTCGCCGTAGCGTCTCGGCAGAGACATCGGGCGCGAGTTCCTGCATGTCGCGGTTGGTGATGCGCTGATGTTCCGCCAGAAAGAGCAGCGCCGCAATCTGCCGTTCGTTCAGCCCCATCCGTCGCCAGGCGGCAACATCGGCGCCGCTGGCATCGGCCCGGTCTTCGCCGGTTCGTCCGTACAGCGTCACCAGGAATCCAGCGGCCGTCTCGCGAAACTCTGGCGGCGGCAGCCCGGCATCCGCCATCAGTCGCAGCATCCTGTCGATGCCGTAGCCAAGGCGTTCGATCAGCCCCAGGTCTGCCAGCGCCTGCACCAGCGTCTCGTTCCGGCTGAAACGTTCCTCGACCAGATTTTGCAGCGTGACGTGCCCTGGCAGCCGCCCTGGCGAGTAACACTCCATACGATCGCTGAAGAGAAAAATGCGGATCGAGTCACCGCGAATGGTATAGTCGCGGTGTGCCAAGGCGTTGATCAAGGCCTCACGAACTGCTCCTAACGGGAACTGCGTCCAATCCTCCCGTTCCAGCCCAACCATGCGGCTCCCGCGACGCATATGTTCCACCAGCCAGCGCTCGGCGCGGCGCGCCGTTTCCGGCAGGGTGTCACGGATGTCTTCGCGCAGGAACACATCGCTCATCTCGCGCCCCTGGTAGCGCACTAGGGTCACTTCCGCCTGTGGGAACCAGCGCTCAACCTCGACGCCGAAGAGGAGCAGACCAGCGTTGGTGGGCACGAGTTCGGTTTTGCCCGTGACAGCATCGGTGCGGCGCGTCAGACAGCCGCGCCGCAGCAGAAACGCTAGCGGATCGGCTTCGGCGATTGGACCGACGCGACGCGCATAGGCGGCGATTTTCTCCCGGTCCAGATCGGCGAGCGTCGCGTCCGGCGGCGTCATCCGGTCCCAACTGGTTTCACCCCGCTCGATCAGGAGTTGTCGCAGCGCATCAGGAGGAATTGGCGCATTCGCGGCGCCTTCTCGCCGCAGGTAAGCGCCGCCGACACTGTAGACGTGGGGTAATCCTGAGGGAACGGTGACAATCAGCAGGGTTGCACCTTCGTGCGTGACAACGGTAGGCAGCGGCAGGACCAGCGGCGGCAGGCACGCCAGCGCCGCATCGAGCGCCATCGCGCGCGCAGCGTCAGCGTCCGCCACTCCTTCGACCTGCCGCCCACGCATGCCGATCACGACCGTTCCCCCGACGCCATTCGCCATTGCCGCCAGCGTCTGCGCCAGGTCTGCGGGGCGCACATTCGCTCGCACAAACGCCAGGCGTTGCCCTTCTGTCTGCGTAAGGAGATCAGCAATCGCCTGTTCCTGAGTGTCCATCATCCGCCCTGGTTCTTTGTGGGTATCGAACGAGGATGATTGTAGCACAAAATAGCGAGTAGGTACAGTCATTAATCGACAGGAGAGTTGGACTCTCTGGTTGGCGTGATGCTCAGAAGCGCCCAGATTGCCGCAATCGAGATGGACCCGCACGGATTGCAGCGTTCCGTATAAGCCGATCCGTCTGAGTCCGTCGCATCCGTGAAAATCCGTGTCCTCTTTATAGCAGTGTTATATAATAGACGATCGCGCCTTGCACGATTCGCATGTCTGTGCTATTCTTGACGCCATGAAACCATCACCATTTGAACAGTTCGTGACCTTCATCTCCGTCCGCGACCTGCACGCCAGCGACGCCTTCTATGGCAATCTTCTCGGCCTGCCGCTGGCGCTCGATCAAGGAACGTGCCGCATCTATCGCGTGGCTGGCGACGCTTATCTGGGTGTCTGTCAGCGAAGCGACGCTGCCGCGTCCCAAACGCACGGCTCACTCATACTAACCCTGGTTGTGCAGGATGTGGACGGGTGGCATCGTTATCTGGCGGATCACGGCGTGACGATCGAGCAACCGCCGCAGCACAACCCACGGTTCAACATCTACCACTGCTTCCTGCGCGACCCGGATGGGTATCTGGTCGAAATCCAGCGGTTTCTCGATCCGGCATGGCCCGGTGCAGGTTGAGGGTTGTTCGGAGCGCCTGGCGCAGGAGGGATAAACGTTCTGTGAGGCGCGTTTTCTCAATCCCACACAAAGGCGCAGAGATTAAGAGCAAAGCTCAGCACATGCCCGACACACGCACCCACGATATTATCACGCTTGCGACTGGCGTCCTCCTCGCTCCGGCGACCTATGTGCTGTTGGAGTCCAGTGGTCGGGAATACGCGGCAACCGGCGCCGCCGTCCTCACCGGCGCTCACCTGATCTCTGGTCTTCTCTTCTCGCCCGACCTCGACATCGACTCGGCAATTGACAATCGCTGGGGCGTCTTCTTCTGGATCTGGCGACCGTACATGTGGATTATCCCGCATCGCCATTTCTGGAGCCACAGTCTTGTCATTGCGCCGCTCCTGCGGCTGGTCTATTTCTACGTCGTTGCCATGTTGATCGTCATCTGGGGCGCGTGGCTCCTGGGGCGCATCGGCATCGGCACGCCAGACCTGCACGCACAGGCGTCGGCATGGATGTTTGACGTCATGCGCCGCAACCCCGATATGGTGCGTCTGTTCCTCTTCGGCTTCATCAGCGGCAGTGCAGCGCACACCATCGCCGACTGGCTGGTGACTGGCGGGAGGCGCTACCTTCAGATAGCGGGAATTCGCCTGCGCGATGGCTACCGCAACCACGACCGCGTGAGCCTGCGACGTCGGCGGTTATTCCGCAGATAGTCTGAGTAGAAGGCGCAGCACAGATGACCGTTGCCCGGGGGATTCACGGGGGCAGGTTTTTTGAGATGCGAAGCGAATGCGTTGTGTCCTGACGCCTTGTAGCGCTCATCCTCCGGCCTCTCAAGGGTA
>JANXAL010000021.1 GCA_025062325.1 Roseiflexus sp. | reverse complement strand
GAAAAAACAAAAGCCCCGCAATGAAGGGGATTGAACCGTCGAGTAGGGAGGCGTATCCCCGCTCACAAGGGCCAGATTTTTCTGACACGCCCCCACGTGGCATTGCCTGCTTTGAGCATCGGGGGGCGCAAACTCCCCCTTCTCCCCTGGTGGGAGAAGGGGGCAGGGGGGATGAGGGGACACAGAGCGTCAGGACGCAGCAAACCTCTTCGCACCTCTAAGAGGCTTCTCCTTGACAAGGTCGATGTACACCAACCGCAGTGACGGCGCATTGCTCAGCAGCGTTCGCTTGGTCGCAGTCCGATGACCACCGGCATACCTGCGACGGCTGCAGTGTGGTATGATGTACGGTAGACTATGAGCCGGAGAGCATCCCTGCATGCCCGACGACTTGCTGCGACTCACCGACGCTGGTCTGTACTGTCCCATTGGCGAGTTCTACATTGATCCTTGGCAGCCGGTGGCGCGCGCGGTGATTACCCACGCGCACAGCGACCACGCGCGCCCTGGAAGCGCCGCATACCTGGCGACATGCGATGGTGAGCGCGTGTTGCGCACGCGCCTCGGCGAAGATGCGCATATCGAAACCCTGGCGTATGGCGAAATCGTGTCGATCAATGGCGTCGATGTGTCGTTCCATCCCGCCGGTCACGTGCTGGGATCAGCACAGGTGCGCGTGGCATATCGCGGCGAGGTGTGGGTCGTAAGCGGAGATTATAAGACTGAACCGGACGCGACATGCGCACCGTTCGAGCCGGTCCGTTGCCATACATTTATCACTGAGTCCACATTTGGTTTGCCAATCTATCGCTGGCCGCCGCAAGACAGCGTGTTCGCGCAGATCAACGACTGGTGGCGGAGCAATCAGGAAGCGGGCAGAGCCAGCATTCTGTACGCTTATGCGCTGGGAAAAGCGCAGCGGTTGCTCGCGGGCCTCGATGCTGCGATCGGTCCCATTTTCATCCATGGCGCGCTCATGCGCCTGACAGAGGATTATCGTGCTAGCGGCGTGGCGTTGCCGCCTGTCCGCTACGTCGGCGAAGCGCCGCGCGGCTTCGACTGGTCACGGGCGCTGATCCTAGCGCCCCCTTCAGCCCATGGCACGCCCTGGATGCGCCGGTTCGGCGCCGTTTCCACTGGCTTTGCCTCTGGATGGATGCGCATTCGCGGAACGCGCCGGCGGCGCGCTATTGACCGTGGGTTCGTCCTTTCTGACCACGCCGACTGGCCTGGTCTGCTGGCGGCGATTGACGCCACCGGCGCTGAACGAGTGTGGGTGACGCACGGCTATGCCGCTGTGCTGGTGCGCTGGCTTCAAGAGCATGGTCGTGACGCAATCGTCGTCCAGACGCGCTTCGAGGGCGAGGCAGGGGATGGTTAAACGTTATAACCCCTAACCCCTATGCACACATTTGCACAACTCTATGCTGCACTCGATGAGACAACGAAGACGAACGCGAAAGTCGAGGCGCTGACGCGCTACTTTGAGCGCGCTGAGCCAGCGGACGCTGCATGGGCGCTCTTCTTCCTCACCGGTCGGCGGGTGCGCCAGGCTGTGCCGTTGCCGACGCTGCGCGCGTGGGCTGTCGAGGCGGCTGGCATCCCCGACTGGCTTTTCGGCGAATGCTACGATGCCGTCGGCGACTTCGCCGAAACGGTGACGCTTCTTCTGCCAGAACCCGGTGATTGGTCAGTGGATGTGGATCGGTCAGTGTTGCCCTTCGAGGGTCCGCAGCCGCTCCATCGCTGGGTCGAGGAGGTGCTGATCCCGCTGCGCGACCAGGACGAGGCAAAACAACGTGCAATTGTGCATGCGGTCTGGGCAACGCTCGGCGGAACTGAACGTTTCGTCTGGAACAAGTTGATCACCGGTGCATTTCGGGTCGGCGTTTCGCAGCAACTCGTTGTGCGGGCGCTGGCGCGCGTCAGCGGCGCCGACCCTGCGGCGATTGCGCACCGCTTGATGGGCGAGTGGCAGCCATCCGCCGCGTTCTACCGGGCATTGCTGGCGCACGATACCGCTGACGCCGACGTGAGCCGCCCGTATCCCTTCTGCCTGGCCTACCCGCTCGACGATCCGCCTGAAACGCTTGGACTGATCAACGAGTGGCAGGCAGAATGGAAATGGGACGGAATCCGCAGCCAATTGATCCGCCGCGCCGGTCAAACCTTCCTCTGGTCGCGCGGCGAGGAACTGATCACCGACCGTTTCCCTGAAATTGCATCGGCTGGCGCAGCGCTCCCCGATGGTGTCGTAATCGATGGCGAGGTACTGCCATGGAAGAATGGCGCGGCACTGCCATTCGCACAGTTGCAGCGCCGGATCGGGCGCAAGAACCCGACGCGCGCCATCCTCGATGAGGCGCCAGCCGCGCTTCTAGCGTATGACCTGCTCGAACTCAATGGCGTCGATGTGCGCGACAAACCGCTGGAGTGGCGTCGAACGGAGCTTGAGCGCCTGATCGCAACCTGCGCACCAAACAGTCCGGCGCTCCTGATCTCGCCACTGGTCGCTGCGACGGACTGGGACGATCTCGCGGCGCAATGGGCAACCTCGCGCGCCCGCAACGTCGAAGGTCTGATGCTTAAGCGCCGCAGTTCGCCCTATCGCGTCGGGCGGGTGCGCGGCGACTGGTGGAAGTGGAAAGTTGCGCCCTACACTATCGATGCTGTGCTGATCTATGCACAGCGCGGCAGCGGCAAGCGCGCCAGCCTCTACACCGACTACACTTTCGCTGTGTGGGACGGCGACCGGTTAACGCCGTTCGCTAAGGCGTATTCGGGATTGACCGATGAGGAGATCCGGGAAGTAGACGCCTTCGTAAGACGAAACACTGTAGAAAAGTTCGGACCGGTGCGCACCGTTACGCCCGAACTGGTCTTCGAACTGGCGTTCGAGGGCATCCAACGCTCGAATCGTCACAAATCGGGGATTGCCGTGCGTTTCCCGCGCATCCTGCGCTGGCGGCGCGACAAGCGCCCGGCTGACGCCGATACGCTGGAACGGGTGCGCGCACTGCTGCCAGAGGACTCATGAAACTCTTCTACTCTGATACGTTCGTTCTCCCTCTGCCGGAGGGCCACCGTTTCCCAATCGCCAAATATGCCATGCTGCGCGAACGGGCGGCTGCTGAAGGTCTGGGCGAATTGATCATTCCCGAAGCCGCCGATGACCGCGACATTCTGCGCGCGCACACTGCCGACTACCTGCACCGCATGCAAATCGGCGCTATGAGCGACCGTGAGATGCGCCAGATCGGGTTTCCCTGGTCGCTGCAACTGGTCGAACGCTCGCGGCGTTCGGTTGGCGCAACCATCGCTGCCTGTCGTGCGGCATTGAGCGGCGACGGAATCGCTGCAAGTCTGGCAGGCGGCACGCACCACGCCTATGCCGACCACGGCGAGGGGTACTGCGTCTTCAATGACAGCGTGATTGCAGCGCGCGCTATGCAAGCCGAAGGGCGAGTCCGGCGGGTTGTCATCATCGATTGTGATGTCCATCAGGGGAATGGAATCGCCGCCATCCTTGCCAATGACGAGACAATCTTTTCATTTTCCATCCATGGCGCGAAAAACTACCCGTTCCGCAAGGAGCGCAGCGATCTCGATATCGCACTGGAGGACGGCACGGGCGACGCTGCGTACCTTGCGGCGTTGGAAACAGGGCTGCGCCAAGCCATTGAGCGCAGCCGCGCCGACCTGGCGATCTACCTGGCGGGCGCTGATCCCTACGAACATGACCAGCTCGGACGCTTGCAGGTAACAAAAGCCGGTCTGCTGGAACGCGACCGGATGGTGCTTGATCACTGCCGCCGCGCGGGGATTCCCGTAGCGATCACCATGGCTGGCGGGTACGCCCGCAACATTGCCGATACGGTGGACATCCATATCGCCACACTGCGACTGGCGGCGTCAATGACCGACCTGTGATCCCCGGCGTCGTTGACGCTGATACGCGCGCACCACACGTTCGACCAGTCGCTCCGGTTCGCCGTCGAGTGGTATGTCGAGTCGCGCCTGCAACCCTGCGCCAAGTTGCGCCGCCAGACGCCGACGCACTGGCGGCGCCAGATCGTGGCGCTGGTTAAGAAAGTCGCACAGCAGGGCGTATTCGTCAGACGTCAGCAGACTGACGTCGATCAGATCCGTCGTATCGCCCGATGGCGACGAAAGGTTCGGTTCGACGCTCCTGAGCAGGCTTTCCAGCGTCACATCGGCGCGTTCGCGCACCACCAGCGTGCTGGCGGCAAGATCGCCCAACCGCCGCGCTCGCCTGTCAATAAACATGGCAATCACGCCGACTCCATAGAGAAACGGCAGAAAGTCCACAATTCTGATAAGATTGCGAATGATCGATCCGACAACCGTGATCGGGCGCCCGCCTTCCGATACGACCCGTAGCCCAATCAACCGCTTCCCGGGGCTCTGTCCGTTCCACGTCAACTCAAAGGCAATATAGTATCCCCACAGGATAGCAAACCCCAGCGCCGCGCCAATGGCAATCAGCACGCTCTCGGCAAACTCGAGGAGGCTGGCGATCTGCGCCAGCGCGAAGAAAAGCGCCAATTCCGCAAGGGCGATCAGCGCGCTATCGACAATCGCTGCCAGAAACCGCGAACCGATCCCGGCAACGTCGTATGCCAGCTCGATCTGTTCTGGAGTCTCAACAATATAGTCACCAGAGACCATTGATCTGTCCGTTCTTGTGGATATATAATGACAGGGCGCCGGTATGGCCTGATCAACAGCGTCTCACTTGACGCAGACGCGATATCCGGCCAGGCTCATTATACATATTCAACATTGATGGACGCAGTATCACAAATAATCCTAAGGCTGCAACCCGCACGAGTCTGGCGACAACTGAGGCTTCTGAGCATTGCCCTCCTCGCGTGCTTTGCGCCAGTGCAGAGCGCGCCCGCCACTCCGACGCAGACTCCCGCCCTGTGGTACGACGAAGCGCAAACTGTCTATCTCAGCAACCTGGCTCGACGCGCCAACGGCGTTCCTCCGTTGCGCTGGAACCGCCAGTTGACCGCGGCTGCACGCTGGTTCGCATGGGATTCGACCGAGAATCGCCCGGAAGGATACTGCGGTCACCAGGACACAAACGGGAAATGGCCCGTCGACCGCGCGCGCGACTTTGGGTACCCAGGGCTGGCAGGCGCGGAGAATGCATTCTGTGGATATGTCACTCCCGAAGAAGCGGTTCGGGGATGGCTAAACAGTCCGGGTCATCGCGCCAATCTACTCCATCCCGCCTTCCGCGAGGTCGGGCTGGGATACTACCGCCGCTCAAGCGACGGGCGCGGCTACGTTGCCCAGATGTTTGGCGAGGATCCGGTTTATGCACCGGTCATTATCGAAAACGAAGCCCCGTCAACATCCACGTCCCGCGTCAATCTCTACATCCACAATCGCGTATCGCAGAGCGGCTTTGCAGGACTGGGTCCGGCGACGCAGATGATGATCAGCGATGACCCCTGCTTTGCCGACGGCGTATGGATGCCATTTTCCAACGAGACGACCTGGAGCCTGGAGGATGGGCAGGGCTGGCGAACCGTCTACGTCAAAACCCGCGACCCGCTCAACCGCACCGCAACTGTGAGCGACACTATCTATCTGGGAGACGCGGTTCCTCTCCAGGAACTCAATGACGCGCACCTGAGCACGACGCAGCCGTCTGTAACGCTGTACCGTCTGGATCGGAGCGGATGGCCAATGGTCCAGTTGAGCCTGGGATGGATCGCCGATGATACGCACCCGACGTTTGGCACGTTATGGGGGAACGGCGATCGCGTCACCGACCCGGACGCATGGGGCGGCACGGCATACCGGCTTGCAACAGGCGTCGGCGAGACATCCGCATGGGTCTGGGACACCTCGTTCTTCAAGGATACGCCGATGATTGCCTATTTCCGCGTCAAAGTCGGCAGTAATGCATCGAGTAGCGAAGTGGCGCGGCTAACGGTCAAAGGCGGCGGGACAGAGTACGGCCCGTTGCGTCTACGAGGCATTGATTTTGCAGCGCCCGACCGGTATCAGGAATTTGCGCTGCCATTCACGTTTCACTCAAACCCTAATGAACCCTTCCTGATCTTCCAATTCCGGCGCAGCGGCGCAACTGATGTGTTTATCGACGCGGTCACCATTTTCAGCACATCACAACCGGCGACCGCTCCACTCGTCTGGTCCGTTCCGGGGGGCAACTACCGCGGGCAGGGAGTGTGGGTGCGCTTCACGGATGGCGTGCGTTTCTCCGAGATCATGGAAGCAGCGACAACGCCGGATCGCCTGAGCGTCGCGCCGAAGCGGCTGAGGTTCTTGGCGCAGCGCGGCGGATCATCGCCGCCTCCGGCACAACTAAATGTTGTTGCAAGCTGTGCGCCTCCCGGCTGGCAGGCGACGCGGGACGTTCCCTGGCTCCAGACCGAAATTGTTGGCAGCATGGTCCGGGTCAGCGCTAACCAGTCTGGATTGAACAACGGCGTCTATATCGGCAATGTCGTCATCTCAGCGCCCCACGTCAACGGCATCACGCCGGTCATCGTTCCGGTCGAACTCATTGTCGTTGATCGTCTGTACTCCGTCCAACTGCCGCTGATCGCCAGAAACTGATCACACTGTCGTCAGTTCTCGACTCTCAGTTCCCGTAACCCTTAACCCCTAACCTCTAACCTCACGCCCGCTCCGCATCGTCCACCTGCGTCTCCTCTGTCTCGACAGTCTCGATGGCGCTGTCGAGGTGCGACATATCATTGACCGTGAAAATATGCCAGTCATTCGCCACACATGCGATCACCGACAACGACGTGTTCCCGACGTGCAGCGGGCGCGGCAACACCCCAACCTTATCGCGCGCCGCGTGAAGCAGCAACGCACGCGCCGGACCGCCATGCGTCACCAGGGCAATGGTCTGACCCGGTCGCTCGCGCACCAACTGCTCGACAGCACCGACGACGCGATCATAGAGTTGCCCGAAGGTTTCGCCGTTGCCGCCGCGCGGAACGTCCTCGCCTGAGTGCAACCGTTCCCACAGATCGTGAAACTGAGCCATGACCTCATTGCGGGTTAGCCCGCTCCATGCACCTACATCGATTTCGCGCAGCGCAGGCAGCGGTACAGGGGTAATATCCAGCTTGTTGGCAATCAGCGTCGCAGTCTCCCATGCCCGCAGCAGGTCACTGCTGTAAATTGCATCAAAACGGACGCCTCGCCGGTGCAAATGTCTGGCAAGACGCTGCGCCTGATTCCGTCCTGTATCATTCAAAGGAATGTCCGCTTTGCCCTGCCATCGCCCTTGCAGATTCCAATCGGTCTGACCATGCCGGATGATGTAGAAGGTGGTCATTGCGTTTTCATATCCTCCATATGCTCATCAGGCGCGCGCAGCGTCGTCTGGCGTCCGCCTGTCCCATGAGAGATTATATATGCACATAGAGGATAAGAAAATCATCCCTGTTGAGCAGCAATCAGACGCGCATAGGCGCTGCCGCGCGCCAGCAGTTCTTCGTGCGTGCCAGTCTCTGCCACACGTCCCTGATCGAGGACCACAATGCGATCAGCGCTGCGGATCGTCGAGAGCCGATGTGCAATGATCAGCGTCGTGCGTTCGGCGCGGAGGCGCGCCATCGCCTGTTGTAATGCCCGCTCGTTTTCGCCGTCCAGATTCGACGCCGCTTCGTCCATCACCAGAATTGGCGCGTTCTTGAGGAAAGCGCGGGCGATTGCCAGCCGTTGCCGCTGCCCGCCGGACAACTGCACGCCGCGCTCGCCGGCACACGTGTCGTACCCGTGCGGCAGCGCGATGATGAATTCGTGCGCCTGCGCCAGTCGCGCCGCCGCTTCCACCTCACTGTCGCTGGCGTCAGGTCGTCCCAGGCGAATGTTCTCGTGGATGCTCGTGTTGAACAGGTAAACATCCTGGGGTACGAAACTGATCAGTTCGCGGAGCGTCGCCTGGGGCAAGTCACGAATATCATGTCCGCCAATCGTGATCCGTCCGCCGGTTACATCCCAGAAGCGCAGCAGCAGACTGGCGCACGTGCTCTTGCCCGCGCCCGAATGCCCGACTAGCGCAACCGTCTCACCCGGCTGCACCTCGAAACTGACAGCGCACAGCGCATCAGGCAGGTCCGGCGCGTAGCGGAAGGAGACATTCTCAAAGCGCACATGCGGCGCGATTGGCTCTGCGGTCGCCGTTGTGACGCGATCCGTGACCGGCGGCGGCTGATTGAGGATGGCGAACAATCGTCCGGCAGCCGCGCCGATCGCGCCGATCTGCCCGCCCATCTCAACAACGTTGAGCACCGGCGGAAGGATAGCCGCCGCCAGAATGATCGCAACCGGGAAGAGCTGCGCCGCGACACTGCCGTTTGAGGTCAGCATCGCCGCCGCAATGAGCGTTGCGAGCATGCCGCATGCGACAATCACGCCGCTGACCGCAGCCTCCGCGCCAGCGCGTTTGCCATACTTAACCTCAACATCGAAGAGCGCCCGGTTGTGACGCGCCAGACGCTCAAGTTGATCGGCGCCGCGCCCAAAGATGACTACCTCGCGCAGCCCATGCACACTATCCACAACATTAGCATTGACTTCGCCGAGACGCTGGCGTAGCTGCACGCCCTGCTCTTCGGCGCGGCGCTGCAACCAGATTGGGACGGTGCAGACCAGAATCAGCGCAGGAAAAAGGACGACCGGCAGTATCGGATGGATCAACCCCAAACCCGCCAGCGCGCCAACCGTGACAATGATTGCAATCAGCACATCAGCGACTGTGTGCGCGTAGAACCACTCCAGTTGCTCGATGTCCGCCATGGCGACCACTGCTAGATCGCCGCTGCGCCGCTGCAACAGATAACCAGGCGCTAGGCGCTCAAGCGCCTGATAGAGTCGGGCGCGCAGATCGACCAGAATGCGGTATGCCATATCGTGGCAGAGCCACATATGGATGAATTGCGCTGCGCCACGCACCAGAACCAGCGCTCCCAATCCCCAGAGATAGGGTGACAATTGTACAACGCTCGCCTGTGAGAGCGCAGCGCCGACCAGCGCCGCACCAAGCGCGCCGCCGGCGATGGCTGCGCCGTGGTGACATACTCCCGCCAGCACCGTAGCGGCAAAAATGCTCCGGTATGGTCGAATGACGCCGACTAATCGCCAGATCCGGCGCAGCGAGTCAGCGATCTGATAGCGGTCATCAGTAGAGATGGTTGCTTCGAGAGTGCTCATTGCGTCATCCGTCCTGTGACGTTAAGTCTGCGCTGCAACGAGTTGCACATACGCGCCGTGATGTGTAGTCAATTCGTCGTGCGTGCCGCTTTCGACGACACGCCCCGCTTCCAGCACGATGATCCGGTCGGCGTGAATGACCGTCGAGAGACGATGCGCAATGATGAGGGTGGTTCGTCCGGCAGTCAGACGCTCCAGCGCTTCTTGGATCAATGCCTCGTTCGCCGCATCGACGCTGCTCGTTGCCTCGTCCAGTATCAGAATCGGAGCGTCTTTGAGCAGCGCGCGGGCAATGGCAATCCGCTGCCGCTCCCCGCCTGAAAGGCGCATCCCGCGCTCGCCGACGATGGTCTCGTATCCCTGCGGCAGATCTGCGATAAAGGCATGGATGTTCGCCGCCTGCGCTGCCGCTTCGAGTTCCGCCTGCGTTGCGTCGGGACGCGCCAGGCGCAGATTATCGGCAATGGTTCCGTAGAAGAGATAGGTATCCTGAGAAACGACGGCAACCATGCGTCGCAGGCTTTCCAGGTCGTATTCGCGCAGATCGCGTTCATCGAGGGTGATCGCGCCGTGTTGCGGATCGAAGAAGCGCAGCAGCAGCGCAACAACCGTCGATTTTCCCGCGCCCGAGCGACCGACGAGCGCCACTCGTTCGCCGGGATCGATGCTGAACGAGAGATCGACGAGCGCCGGACGCTCACTCGCGTTATAACTGAAATGCACATGCTGAAACCTCACTGCCGGTCGGGTGACGCCGGGAATGGCGCGAACCGCGCCAGCAGGCGACCTGACCTCTGGCTGAGCGTCGAGCAGGCGATGGATCGTAGTGCTGGCGGCAATCCCCATATATCCGACATGCCAGTAGCGATCAAGAAGCAGAAGCGGGCGAAAACATTCGCCGACCAGAAGGAGAATGAGCAACAGATCCGCCATTGTCGCCGCGCCGCCTGCCATCTTCACGCTGCCGATGCCAATTGCTGCGGATGTGCCAGCGCCAGTCAGCAGTCCGATGAAACCGGTTCCGATAAGCGAGACCATCATCTGAAGCATCGTGGCACGGTAGAGGCGCCAGGCTTCTTCATTGCGCTGACGTCCGTGGCGGTCGCTGGCATTGAACGCCTTGAGGGTGGTCATTCCTTGCAACGCATCGAGAAACTGAGCGTTGAGCGCGCTGTAGGCTTCCCAATGACGCTGCCCATAGCGCCCCAGCAGGCGGCTGTATGCAGCAGGTGCAATCGGGATCAACACCATGCACACCACAACGACAATCGCAATCAGCGGGTTGACCAGATAGATAGAGAAAGGCAATGATCGGGATAGGAGCGATCAGCGCGACAAAACACTGCGGAATGTAACGGGTGAGATACCCTTCAAGGTGCTGCACCCCGTCCACAAGCGTCGCCTGCACCGCGCCCGTCCGTTCACGCGCCAGGTAGCCGACGCCAAGATCGAGCAGATGGGCGTAGAGCCGGGTGCGCAGTCGTTCTTTGATCGCCACTGCCATCATTTTCGCGCCAACGCTCTCAGACCATTGGAGCGCCGCTCGAACGATGACCGGCGCCAGGATCGCAAACATCGGCGGCGCTGCTGCCTGCCACGACTCACCGACAAAAATCAGCCCGATCACTCGGGCTGTCAACACCCCTTGCCCGATGAACGTTGCCGCGATCAGCAACCCCAGGACGATCAGCAACGCAAGCCAGCCGCACACACCGGCGATCAGCGCCAGCCGGCGAAGATGAATCATCACCGCAATGTCTCCTCAGATGTATAGATTTCCGCAAGCTGTTGCGTTCGGCGGAATAAAGCGAAAGCGAGAGACCCTCAGGTGTACAGATTGCGATCTCGCTCCACAAGCTCAATCTCGCGTCCATCGGGATCGCGGATGCGGTATGATCGACCGTATGCTTCATCGACGATCGGCGCCCCTAGCAGATAAATGCGGCGATCAACCAGATATAGGAGCACGTTCTCCAGGACATCCCGACAATCAAACGACAGCGTGATCGGCGGGGGTTGCACAGCCTTCTTATGAGCCGTATCGGTACGGTGGGCGGATTGCGCCGAATCGCCAGCATTATCGTGCGCCTCGGCTGCATCGGGAGGGGAAGCTTCATGAATACCCAGCAGCATGTCGCCCATCCGCAGCTCCGCCCATTTGTATACCCGGTCGCGCGCTGTCAACTGAAAGCCAAGGCGCTGGTAAAAATCAACAGCGTCGTCAAAAAAGTTCGTGTAGATGATCGGCATTGGCGTAATGGGAATGGCAGAAGTTCGAGCAGGTGTCGCAGCGGCAGCGGGCGCCTCTCCAAGCGCGGCGCGCAGCGCTGTTTCGACCAGGCTCGAAAGTGAAACGCCGCGATCAATGGCTGCATGGAAACCTGAATGATGTGAGGGCGGGTCTGCGACCCGCCCTTACGCCCTGCTACTCCGCCTCAAGCATCCATGCCACATCCCCGCTTCAGGAAGCATAGACACACACCCTGTTACATCTGCCAGCAGTACACCCCTGCACGCACAGACCCGTGGCGCGGTGCACCAGGTGATGACCGAACTGTACGGGTACACCCCTGCACGTACAGACCCGTGCGAGCGGACAAGGCGTCGCTAAGTCTCTGCGTGTGGCCGCTGCCACTGCCATCATCGGCGACAGCTGCCGCCTACTGAGTCATCGTGGACTTGGAGACGAAAGGGTGGATCTGAGACTCACCCCTATCCCCCGCAGCTTCGTCGCCCTATCACTTCACTGCGTCAACGGAACCAGCGACGGCTTGATCCGCAACAGAACGCCGCCAAACCAGAGTGCAACGCCGCTCCAGGCCACGAAGAGCGTTAGGCTATACGCGATCCAGCGTCCGCCGGGGCGCACTGCCAGCCGCGCCAGGGCAGCGCCTGCCGCCAGGCAGACGAGCGGAGTCGCAAAGTAGATATAGCGCGTCAGTAACTGGAGAAAGACATACGAGAGGAAAAAGACGACGCACACTGCCAGCATTGCCATCACGAGGATGCGTTGAAGCGGATGTCGCTGGCATGCGGTGAACAGCAGCGGCAGCCCGACTGCTGCCAGCGCCAGGATCGGCGGCAGAAACCCCAGCGTCAGAGCGCGTTGCACCAGATCGACGCGCTCTGGCCACAGCACCAGGCCTTCGACGAACGATGCAACGAGATCAAGCGTAGCCGGGCTGCGTGGATCGTTTGCCAGCGGCGCAGCGGCAGCGATGAAGTACATTGGCGCGGCAAACAGTCCTGCAAGCAGCAATCCTGCAACCATGGCGCGCCATCCGCAGCGGGGCAAGACGCGCCATCCAGTCGAGACGACCACTCCAAGAAACGTTATAAGCGTCACCAGTGCGCCAATGTGAGTGGTCAGACAGAGGACTGCGGTAATCGTAAACAGGGCGAAGAGCGACCGGTCCGGCGACCGCGTCAGGCGCAGCAACAACCAGAAGAGCAATACCCACCACACCTGGGCGATTGCATTGGCGGCGAATCCCCACCACATCATAGTCATTGCAATCGGCAGGGCGACATACAGCGCCATCGCAAACAGCCCGGCGCGCGCCGAAAGACCGAGTTCGCGCGCAATTAGGAGCAGCAACGGAGCGATCAGCGCATCCAGCGCTGCGACGCCAGCCTGCACCGTTAGGCGCATGTCTCCAAGCGCTAGGTGCAGCGGCAGTAGAACAATGTAGGCGGCGGGAGGGTTGAAGGTCTGCCGATTCTGAAACTCGGCAGGGGTCGAGTAGAAGAATAACTGCCCTCTGGCGACGGTTTTTAACCAGCGGGTATGGACATGGACATCGCGTGCGTCGAAGAGCGGATGCACTGCGCCAGTCAATCGCACGAGCAGTGCGGCGACAAGCAGCGCCCACGCAATCCGCACCTGCGTAAGGGTGATCCATGCTCTCGGCGACAGACGCGGCAGAGGATCGGCGCTGGTCATCCGCTCCAGGGCGCGCACCAGATGCGGCGAAACAAGCCATGTAGCGCCAGCCAGTAGCGCGACAACAACCAGCCAGTGGATCAGTCCCAACCCTGCCCACAGCGGTTCGACAATGTTTAATCCAACCAGCGTTGCTGACGCCAGCAGACCACACACCGCAGCGACTGCGCTCGGCAGCGCTAGCAGGACAATCAGCGCTAGCGCTAGTCCGAGCAACAGCGCCTGCCCAACAAATTGACCTGTCGCCGGGTTGCTTGGAATATCGAGCGCATCCAGCGCAATCCAGTCAATCGCAATACCAATGGTCCGGGTATCGTCGGGCGGAGTGTACGTCTCGCTGATCAGCGACGCTTCGATCGTCGGGCTCAGCGCTGCTCCCGGCAGCAGAAACATGTATGTTCGTAATGCGCGTTCAGCCTGAAATGCGCCCCACTGCCGCCCGGCAATCATGATTCGTACACACGGGGTTGGTATTCCCTCCGGACGCCAGCCATGGGCGCGTATTTGCAGGATTCGATAGCGATCGTTGAGGTTTGGGAACGTGATTGTCGTATGCGCTTCGGTCCAGCGATAGTTCTCGAATGGGTTGGCTTCCCTGCCATGTACGCCGCGTACCGCGGTGTGGTCGCCCCACTGACCAACGTCCACGCGCAATTCACTCGCGGCATTGAGACTGTACCACAGTGCTGGCAGCGTCAGGAGCCATACGATTGCCAGCTGGAATGTCGAACGTTGCGCGACGCTGTGATACGCCTTCACTAGGTTCATCGCGGCCTGCCGTCCTGTCTGCGGCGCCTTCCGCCTTCAAACGTTCTCATCTCTGCGTCCGTCCTCTTTCCGTCCCGCCAGCCCGATGGACTCGCCTGCCAATTGAAGCGCCACGCGCGTTTGCAGGATGATCTGGTCTAGCAGCGATGGGTCAGGCGCTTCGACCGGCAGCTCCATAACGAAGTGGTTCAGGATCTCCGATTTCATGCGCAGCAGATCATCGAAACCGGCATCGGGACATTCGCAGCGCAAGGCTTCAAGGTGCAGTTCGACGAATTCGCGCAACTTTTCGGCAGTGTCGGGCGTCAGGTGCGCCGCAGCGCCGCCAATGACTCGCTTCTCCCCGGCGGGCAGCAGATGCCCGACGACTACGTCACCCGGCGCCAGGCGACGTGATGCTGCGCTGTCGGCGATGGCATACGGCTGTTCGCTCAACAGGTCGTGCACCTCGATGTCCTGCCCTTTACGCACAGTGTCCACGACGTAGGCGCGCAGCCCGACACCCGTCCATTGCCCTAGCAACTGGCGTTCCGGTTCGCTCAGATCGAGCGACGCAGGATCCGCTGCCAGCCGCTCAACCAGAGTGCGCCCGTCATTGAAGCGATAGTCGAACGCCAGCCAGGTGAGGAACCGATCGGCGCCGCGGTCTTCCAGATCGTCGAGTTCAGCAAGCTGCGCTAGCGCGTATTTGCCGTTCCAGAAGCGTTGCAGGGCGTCAGGAACGACTTCTGGCGCGGCGCGCGCCGCATCGATCACCTTTGGCATCAGGGTGTCAACGGCGCGCCGCAGTTTCAGTTGTTCGGTGCGTGCAGCCTCTTCAATCGGCAGGTGACAGTGTTTGTATTTCTTGCCGCTGCCACAATGGCAGGGATCATTCCTCCCAATCGCTGGCATATGCATCTCCTGAGTCGCAGAAGGCTAGATGATCCCCCATTCGCGCAGCACGGCTGCCGTATGTTCGCCATGCCGCGGCGCTGGCGCTTCAGGCAGAACCCTTCCGATAGCGAACGGCAGCGGCGCGTATGCTCGCGCCTCCGCCGGTGTCGCCGCGACAGCGCACGGTACGTCGGCAGCGCGCAGTAACGCCTCCCACTCATGCGCCGGACGTTCCGCTAACAGCGCAGCAACCTCCGCAGCTAGCGGCGTCTGATCGATATCGGCAAAGCGGGTGCGCCACGCATCACGACCAACGGCGTCGCAGAAGGCGTTCCAGAACTTTTCTTCGAGCGCTGCCAGCGCTAAATAGCGCCCGTCGCTGCACTGATACAGACGATACCCGGCGCGACCGCCGCGCAGTACATCACCAAACCGGAACGGCATGTCCATTTCAGCACGTTCTAGAATAAGCAGCGCGCCGATGCTCTCTTCGAGCGTGACCGACACATGCCGTCCTTCGCCGCTCACGTTGCGCGCCGCCAGCGCTGCGACAACGCCCAGCGCAGCGAACAATCCGCCTGCCAGATCGGCCAGTGGAAGAACAGGCGGCGCAGGCGGCGCATCGGTCAGACAAAGCGCGCCAGCTACTGCCTGATAGGTCAGATCGTGCCCTGGCGCGCTTGCCAGCGGACCATCGGCAGCATACCCCGCCAGCGAACAAGTGATCAGGCGTGGATTGTCGCGCCGCAGCGTCTCCAGCCCGACGCCGAAGCGGTCCAGCACGCCAGGACGAAAACTTTCAACCAACACATCGGCGCGTCGCGCCAGTTCACGCAGCACGCGCCGACCTTCGGCATCGTTCAGATCGACGACGATGCTCCGTTTACCCCGATTCAGTGTTGTAAAAATCGGGTTCATGCCGTCAGGACCAGCGGGCGGCAACAGACGCAGGTAATCGCCCACACCTGGCGGCTCGACCTTGATAACCTGCGCGCCGAGATGCGCCAGAAGAAGGGTCGCGTACGGCCCGGGGATCAATCGTGAGAGGTCAAGTACCGTTACGCCGGCAAGGGGCGAATCGTGTATCGTAACCATAACCATCAGAGTTGCGACCCGTTAACCAGCGCTTCTTCGGCAGATGAGGCGGAGATACGCTGATCGCTACTGCGTTCACGCAGAGCGCAGGCGATGACGTCCATCATGTGATCGACATAGACGAAGTTCAGCCGACGCTTCACATGCGCTGGAACTTCCTCAAGGTCTACGGCATTGCGCCGCGGCAGAATAATCGTATGAATGCCAGCGCGATGCGCACCGAGCACTTTTTCTTTGATCCCGCCGACGGGCAACACCCGTCCGCGCAGCGTAATCTCCCCGGTCATCGCCACATCGCGACGCACGGGTCGCCCAGTGAACGCCGAGATCAGCGCCGTTGCCATCGTGATCCCGGCGGACGGACCGTCCTTGGGAACAGCACCGACCGGCACGTGGATGTGAATATCGGTCGTTTCGAAGCTGCCGGGCTCGATGCCAAACGCCTCAGCATGAGCGCGCGCAAACGAGAGCGCCGCCTGCGCCGATTCGCGCATCACCTCGCCAAGTTGCCCGGTCAGCGACAGCACGCCGCGCCCTTTCATCAGTGACACTTCGACCGCCATGACATCGCCACCGTTGGCGGTCCAGCTCATGCCGGTCGCCACCCCGACCTCGTCCCGCTGCTCGGCAAGACCGTAGAGGTAGCGCGGCGGGCCCAGGTAGCGGGTGAGCGCAGATGCCTGAATAACGTGCGCATAACTGCGCCCTTCTGCCAGACGTCGCGCCACCTTGCGGCAGATCGCGCCAATTTCGCGTTCGAGGTTACGCACTCCGGCTTCATAGGTATACCCTCGGATGATCTGACGCAGGGCGCTCTCGCTAAAGCGCAGCACAGCGCCTGACACTTTCGCCGCAGCTTTCGGATTCTTCGTCCACGCCTCAACGCTCTGCGCAACATACTCCGGGTTGGCTAGACCATTCGCCTCTAACTGTCGCGGCACCAGGAAGCGCCGCGCAATTTCCAGCTTCTCTTCCTCAGTGTATCCTGGCAGATGGATGACTTCCATGCGGTCGCGCAGCGCCGGTGGAATCGGATCGAGCAGGTTGGCAGTAGTGATGAATAACACGCGCGACAGATCGTATGGCAGGTCGAGATAATGGTCGGTAAACGCGACGTTTTGCTCCGGGTCAAGAACTTCGAGCAGCGCCGACGCCGGGTCGCCGCGAAAATCGCTGCCCAGTTTGTCAATCTCATCAAGCATAAAGACCGGGTTGATGGTTCCGGCATCCTTCATTGCCTTGATAATTCGCCCTGGCAGCGCGCCGATGTAGGTGCGGCGATGTCCGCGGATCTCCGCCTCATCATGGACGCCTCCCAGCGAAATGCGCACAAAACGCCGCCCTAGCGCTTCGGCAATGGAGCGACCGAGCGATGTCTTTCCTACCCCTGGAGGTCCGACAAAACACAGAATCGGCGACTTGAGACGCGGACCTGCCAGCATGCGCGCTGCCATAAACTCCAGGATGCGCTCTTTGACGCGCGGCAGCCCATAATGGTTGCGTTCAAGCGTAGCAGCCGCGCGCATCAGGTCTGTGTTATCCTCGGTCTGTCGACTCCAGGGCAGATGGATGAGCCAGTCGAGGTAGGTGCGCACTACGCTGTACTCAGGTGAGGCCGGCGGCATCATTTCCATGCGCTCCAGTTCTTCGAGCGCCTTCGCCTGTGCACGTTCGGGCATCGCCGCCGCCAGAATCCTCTCGCGCAGCTCGTCCAGCTCACGCTGAGTCGGGTCGGTCTGACCCAGTTCGCGTTGGATGGCTTTCATCTGTTCACGCAGAAAGAACTCGCGCTGCGACCGGTCAACCTCCTTCTGAACCTGGGTGTGAATGCGACTCTCAAGTTCGAGGACATCAAGCTCCTGTGAGAGCATGATCGACAGGCGCCGCAGCCGCTCCTCAACGTCGAGCGTTTCGAGAATCTCCTGGCGACGCGGGACATCGAGCGGCAGTGTCGAAACGATGAGATCCGCCAGCCATCCTGGCTCGCTGACATTCATCGCCATAATGTAGGCGTCGTCGGGCAGCGTGCGCGACAGTTTGACGACCTTCTCGAACAATGAGAGCACTGCGCGCATCATGGCTTCGACCGCGATCGTCTTTTCGACGTTTTCGTAAATGGCGACGCTATGGGCATGCAGCGCCTGACGACCCTCCACGTATGCGACAACACGCATCCGCCGCTGCCCCTGGACCACGATCGAGATTGAACCGTCGGGCATCTTGAGGATGCGCTGGATCACCGCCTCGACGCCAATAGTGTACAGATCGGCGGGACCAACGTCCTCAACGTCTGGTTCACGCTGCGCCACCGCCAGAATCGTACGATCACCGCTCATTGCTTCTTCAATGGCCGCTACCGAACGCTCGCGCCCGACAAAGAGCGGCGTTAGCATATGCGGAAATAGTACGGTGTTGATCAAGGGCACAACGGGCAATATACGCTCCTGTCCCTGACCATCGATGAGTGCGGACTCTGGATTCATCGGGAAATCGAAGAGGATCGGAGATTCTTCGGGCATAGCATCCTCATCAGCAGCGGACCATTCGCCAATGGTATGCACTGGATTATAGCATGGTGCAGAAAGGCTAATGCGCGCCGTCAGCGGAACAGATGCGCGATGACCTGGCGACGCGACGAAATTGTACATATTCCGTCACAAAACCGAAATCATGCTGGCGAGCGGCGGCTGGTATACTTGGGAATGATGGCGAGTTGCGACGTCTCGCAGAAGAAAGGAACGCTGCTCTACATTTGGTGCAAAGAACATCGACAAAAGGTCTTCACATGAAGCGAACGAGTCGGTATAATACACACTGCAGCAGCGCAGGCGCCCCTGGCTTCACAAAGAATCTGCAGTGTTCGGGGTTGTATCAGCCATGCCACCGAGATAGACGCCACCTCGCACCTCGCGCCTGTGAGTAACTGGCTGCACGTGCAGGCATCGCCACATTGAACAACGCAGGAGATCCATTTCAGTCAGCAGCGTAACTATACATCCGGAGGAACATCATGGTGGAGCTGATTGTTCAGATCGTCGTTGTGTGTCTCTGGGGTGCAATGATTGCCATTCACACGCGCCGCCTGCTGCGTCTTGCGCGTATTGAAGCTCCAGTATCGCTCCGCGGGCGCAAGTTGCGCCAGAGTTTGTCGCGCGTCTGGTGGTGGCTGGGACGTGAAGAGTTCTGGCGCGCTGTTCAAGTTGATGGGTTGCGCTGCACGCAGATTACCGTAATGCTCTTTCTGCTCGCGCTTGGATTGCTGGTCTAACCGATAACCTTATCACTGGCGTCAGACCGCATCTCGACCCGCGTCTTTGCACACGGGTGATAAGCAGAAGCGTGGCGCACTCGTTGCATAGGCGTGTTGCAATGGCGCAATACGCTATGTGCGGTGCGCCACGCCCTACCTATTCTCCTTACTCTTAGCCGTGTAGCGTTTTCAGGCGCGAAGTGTATGTTCTGCTTTCAACCCCTCTCTCCCCTCATCCCCGCCGCCCTACCTCACAAGTGTCGAGTTGGTGGGGCGCGTGAGAGTTTTGGAATGTTCCCACGCCTTTTTGCTTTCATCCCCCAGTCCACTTCCTTGCGAGTGGAGAGTTTTCGGGGTGCAAAGTAATTTCCTGCGTCCTGACGCCCGTTTCGCCCTCACCCCCGCCCCATCCTCAAAAGGAGAGTTTTGAGATGCGAAGCTTGTTTTCCGCGTCCCAACTCCCGTTTCCCTCTCGTCCCCTACCTCTCAAGGATAGGTTTTTTAGAGTGCGAAGCGGGTTTGCCATATCTTGACGCCTTTGTTCCCTTCATCCCCCCGCTCCTTTCTCCCACGCGAGGAGCAGGGGGAGTTAGGGCGTCCTGCTGCCTGAAACGGGCGATGCGAAGTAAGGGCTTGCCGAAAAATCTCCGCTTGTGAGGGGACAGGCACAGGGGCCTGTCCCTACGTCTGGGGGACGTTGGTGGTAAGGGCGCCCCTGTTCTCACGGGTAACGTTGTTCAGGTGCGAGGGGCGTTCTCGGCGTCCCGACGCCTGTCTTCCCCTCATCCTCCAGCCCCCTTCCTCACAAGTGTAGAGTTTTTGGAGCGCGATAGATGTTTGCTGCGTCCAGACGCCCTTTTTCCCCTCATCCCCCCTTGCCCCCTTCTCCCACAAGGGGAGAAGGGGGAGTTGAGGCATTCCGATGCCCGAAATCAGCAATGCAACCAGGAGGCTTGCGAAAAAATCTCCACTTGGGAGCAGCCCCCTTCTCCCACGAGGGGAGAAGGGGGAGTGTGCGCATCCTAATGCCCAAAACAGGCGATGCAGCATAAGGGCTTGCCAAAAAAATCTACACTTGCGAGCCCCCTCGCCCCCGCACACGGGGGGTTGAGTATTGTTCTCCTCCCCCTCTCATTTGATTGATCCCTCGCCCCTCGCACACGGGGGGTTGAGGGGAGAAGGGGGAGTTAAGGCGTCCCGATGCCCAATAGGGATGATACAGCGCAGAAGCGCACCGGAAAACCTGCCCCCGCAGAGTGTGGGCGTCCCGATGTCCACAACGAGCGATACAAGGAGCAGTACTGTATCTTCGGCGCTGGCGCGCTATGTCAATGACGGCAGCGGGCGGTTTTCGGACATCTCACAGACGTTGCCGCTTTATGCGCCCGACAGAGACGGTATAATGTCCGGGAAGCGATGGTGGCCTGTTGCAAGAGGCTGTGCGATGACCCCCTTTCGTATTCGACCGTTGCCATGTTTGTATAGCGCTCTTGTACTGCTCGCTGTCGCGTTTCCGTCCACATGCACGACTGTGGCGCCACTATCGACCTCCTCCCCAACTCCACTGATCACACTGCCAACCGCTGCGCCATCCATCACCCCGTCGCCTGCGCCTATCGCTCCTGTCCATCCGACAGCGCCAGCCGCTGCGCCTGCCGACGAGTTGGCGACAATTGCTGCTGCCGTCCCTGCACCTCGTGACCAACGCGCAATCAGCGCAGCGTTCAGCGGTGGCGACATCCCCGACGTTGCACGAACGACGCCGCTTGAGGTTCAGCCTGGTGAAATCGAAACCTTCTGGGTAGCTGATGTTTCAAACCACCTGAATTACACAGTGACGGCGCACCTGCGCTACGCTGGTCCGGTGGCGCTGATGTACGTCGATACATCTCTCGATATTCCACAACCCCTAATTGAGCGGTCAGCAAAGGTTTTCGAGGAGCGGATCTATCCGCGCAACCGCTTCCTGTTCGGTGAGGAGCGCATCCCCGGCGTCGATGGCGATGTGCGTTTGACGATTCTCAATACCCGCATTCGCGGAGCTGGCGGGTATTTTTCCTCCGCCGACGGTGTGACGCGGGCGGTCAATCGCTTTAGCAACGAACGTGAGATGTTTGTCATCGATGCGGTCGACTTCCCTCCTGGCAGCGATGCCTACAATGCGACGCTAGCGCATGAGTTCCAGCATATGATCCACTGGCACCGCCAGCCGCGCAGTCCGACGTGGTTCAACGAAGGTCTTGCGACGCTTGCCGAAGACCTGAATGGATTGGGAGACAATGGCGCAGCGCTGGCGTACCTGCGCAATCCCGACACACAACTGACAACATGGTCGCCGGGAAACGGCGTGACGCGCCACTACGGCGCAGCGCAACTCTTCATGCGCTATCTGTACGAGCAGTACGCCGGTGAGAGCCGTCCTGCCGACTGGATCGACGCCGATGCAGGCAATAATCTGCAGGTTCTAGCGGATCTCGCCGCTCGCCGTCGCGCAGATGTCGTCCGTTTCGAGGATCTGTTCGCAGATTGGGCGGTAGCAAATGCTCTGAATGATCCAACCATAGGCGATGGACGCTATGCGTATCGCGGTCTTCCAGCACGCGCTGCGACAGCGCAGCTCGATCCAGGAACAACCTCTGGCGCTGTGCGTCAGTTCGGCGTGGACTACCTGGGTCCGCTCGAGGGTCCGTTGACTATCGATTTCGACGGCGCGGATACTGTGCAACTGGTTGGGACGCTGCCGATTGAAGGACGCTTCGCCTGGTGGAGCAATCGCGGCGATGAAAGCGTCTCAACGCTGACGCGGCGCCTTGACCTACGCAACGTGAGGCGCGCAACGTTGACATTCCGCCTCTGGCATGAGCTGGAACGCGACTACGATTACGCATTCGTGACCGTCTCCACCGACGGCGGCAGAAGCTGGCGGACGCTCCCCGGCATCACCACGCGCACCGACGATCCACAGGGGCATAATCTGGGGCACGGACTCACCGGCATTAGCGGAGCGCCGGATGCTGCGCTCGGCAATGCGCGCGGACGCTGGGTTGACGAACGCATCGACCTGACGCCGTTTGCTGGTCGGGAGGTTCTGCTGCGCTTCTGGGTCATTTCCGATGCCGCAATTAATGGTCCTGGCCTGTTGATTGACGATATTCGAATTGCGGAGATCAGTGTCGCCGACGGCGCTGAAACCGACACAGGGGAATGGGAAGCGGCAGGGTTCGTGCGCACGTCTGGCATTCTTCCGCAACGCTGGATCCTGCGAGTGTTGCTGTTCGAGAGCAACAAGACGCGGATCATTGCGCCGGAGATTGACCCTCAGGGACGCGCCAGCATGCGCCTAGCCGCAGGACAACGCGCCATTCTGCTGGTCAGCGGCGCCACCCATTTCACAACAGAACCGGCATTGTACCGTATCGATCTACACCAACCATGAGGAGCCTGCCCATGACCGACGGGCGATTGCGCGTGCTCATGTTTGGCGCTCATCCCGATGACGTCGATTTCACTGCCGGAGGAACAGCAGCCCTCTATGCACGCCAGGGCCACGAGGTGCTCTGTGTCTCGGTAACGAATGGCGATGCCGGGCATCAGACTGAAGCTGGCGCCTACCTGGCGCGCCGCCGCCGCGCCGAGGCAGAGGCAGCGGGACGGGTCATCGGCGCGCGATATATCACGCTCGATAACCACGATGGCGAACTGATGCCCACACTAGAGAATCGTCGTCAGATTATTCGCCTTATCCGGCAGTTCAAGCCCGATCTGATTATGTCGCCCCGTCCTTATGACTATCATCCTGATCATCGTTCCACCGCGCAGTTGATCCAGGATGCCTCATATATGGTGACCGTTCCAAATGTATGCGCCGATACGCCGCACCTTGATATGATGCCGGTGATTGTGTACGTCAGCGATACGTTCCAAAAACCTTACCCGTTCACCGCCGATGTGGTCGTCGCTATCGACGAAGTGATCGACCTGAAATTTGCGATGCTGCACGCCCATACATCGCAAATGTATGAATGGCTGCCGTATAATCAGGGCGTCCTGCACGAGGTTCCGACAGAGGATGCCGAACGCCTCGCCTGGCTGCGACGCCGCCTCGATGGACGGATGCGGCGGGATGCTGATCGGTTCCGTGATGTGCTCATCAAACTGTACGGCGCTGAACGCGGGCGCAGCATCGTTTACGCCGAGGCATTCGAGGAGTGCGAGTACGGCGCGCGCCTCACGCCGGAGAATCTGCATCGCCTCTTCCCATTCTTTCCGGGACGTTAGGCGCAGCTTGCGCTTCGGGCCGACAAGATACGGGTTGAGTTTTTTGATCGACAATTGAAACTATATGCTACAATTATGGCGAACCATAGTGCGGGCAGACCTATGACAACATCATCCACGGTCAGAACGCCAACCGAAGCGACCCACTCGGTTCCGCCGCTGATGTCGGGCGATCGGCTCTCGCGTGCGGAGTTCGAGCGGCGCTACCACGCCGCGCCCGACACGCTGCGCGCTGAACTGGTCGAAGGAGTGGTCTACGTGACATCCCCCATCCGCTACCGTCAGCACGGTCACCCGCACGCGATGATCATCGCCTGGTTGGGCGCATACGCGGCTGCAACGCCGGGGGTCGAACTCGCCGACAGCGCCACCGTGCGGCTCGACCTGGAGAACGAGGTGCAGCCCGACGCACTGCTGCGACTGGAAGGCGGCAAGTCGCGCGTTGGAGAGGACGATTACCTCGAAGGCGCGCCGGAACTGGTGGTCGAAATTGCGGCCAGCAGCGCAGCCTACGACCTGCACGACAAGAAACGCGCCTATATGCGCAATGGTGTGCGTGAGTACTTGGTCGTGCAGATGTACGAGCGGCGGATCGACTGGTTTGTGTTGCGCGACGCAGGGTATGTGGCGTTGCCGGTGACCGACGGCATTTTGCGCAGCGAGGTCTTCCCCGGCCTGTGGCTGGCAGTCGAGGCATTCTGGGCGAATGACTTGGCGCGGATGCTGGCGGTGGTCCAGCAAGGGCTGGCAACCGCCGACCACGCCGCTTTCGTTGCGCGGCTCACCGGGCAGGCACCATTATAAATAACAACAGCAACGTGCAACGGCTCCTTTCACACGCTCGACGGCTGCCTCTCGCCTCTAACCCCCAACCTCTACCCTCTAACCCCTAACTGCGATACCCATACGGATGGCGGCGATGCCACTCCCAGGCGCTGCCGATGATCTGCTCCAGCTCTGGAAACCGTGGGGTCCAGCCGAGTTCGCGGCGGATCGCCTCAGACGACGCAATCAGTATCGCCGGGTCACCGGGTCGACGGGGACCGAACTCATAGGGGATGGGCCGACCAGTCACTTTCCGCGCCGTCTCCACGACTTCCAGGTTGGTGAACCCGTTGCCGTTGCCCAGGTTGTACTTGCGGCTGCCAAGCCGGTCGAGCGCTTCGAGCGCGAGAATGTGCGCCTGCGCCAGATCGAGCACGTGGATGTAATCGCGCACGCAGGTGCCATCTTTCGTCGGATAATCGTTGCCGAAGATCACCACTTTCTCGCGCTGACCAAGCGCCACCTGCAGCACAATCGGAATCAGATGCAGCTCTGGTTCGTGGTGCTCGCCACGGTCGGGAGTGCCGCCAGCCGCATTGAAGTAGCGCAGGCAGGCGTATTTCAGGCCGTAGATCCGCTCGAACCAGTAGAGCATCCGTTCGATGAAGTATTTCGATTCACCGTACGGCGAACCGGGCACAATCCGCTCGTCGGCGTCGATTGGGATTTTTTCCGGGTCATCGAACAGATTGGCGGTTGACGAAAGAATGAAGCGCCCGATATCGTGTGCAACGGCCTGTTCCAGCAGATTCGCCGCTGCCACCAGATTATCGCGCAGATACTTGATCGGCTGCTGCATACTCTCGCCGACCAGGGTAAACGACGCAAAGTGCATGATCCCATCGAAACCGCGGTGGTGCTGAAACAGACGCGCAACTGCATCGGGATCGCGCAGATCGCCCTCAACGAAGGCGGCGTCAGCAGGGACGGCTTCACGATGACCCTGATAGAGATTGTCGAATACAACGACATCGTGACCTGCGGCAAGGAGTTCTGCGGCGCAGATGCTACCAATATAGCCAGCGCCGCCGGTGACGAGGATTTTCAAGACGGTCCTCCTTCGTGTGGCGCCAGGTTAATGGCGCCGGGCTAGAGCGATACGATACTCCTGCAATGCATAGGCGAGGCGACGCTCGCGCTTCCAGAAATCGCGCGATGAGCTACAGGCAAGCGCTTGCAATCACGCATCATTCGTTCCTTACGGTTGAAGCGCCCATGCCCTGAGCCGCTACAGTATAGCATGGCAGAAGCGCCGCAGTCGCAGAGTATGTACAACATTCCTCTCTTATGCTATGCTACATAAAGGTATCGTACAACACTGCTACGTTTGGGAATAATGCCATGACCATCACCGATCGTATGCTCATTGGCGCAATTGCGAGCAACCCTGCTGACTTCAACGGGGCTGGCGAGTATCGTTGCTGCCGCACATGCATGGCGATCTACTTCACTTCCGCAAAGAAGCCTGACACGACCCATGAGGGGCACGACACCTTCGCTCTCCCTGCGCTCAACCCCGATGGGTCCGGCAAATTGGTGCGCGCATTTCAGCGCTATATTGAACGCTGGCCACGAGAGCGGCGCGAACAACTGGAGCGCTTTGCGCAGCGCAAAGGGTGGGATATGGCGATGGAGCTGAAGTACGGCGGCGGGGCGCTCGAGGATCATGAAGCAGCCGAGTGGCAGGAGATCATCAACGCCCGACTCGAGCAGTTGATGCGCCAGGCGCGCCAGCAGATCGAAACTGGCGCGCCCGCTCCGAAATCAAAATAGCATCACGCTTGCTTCGCGCGCCAACTGGCGCAGACGTTCTCCGGCAGGCTTACGTCCATTTTTGTCCATCTGATCCGCCAGCTCGTTTAGACGCTTGACGAATGCTGGCGTAATCATCGCCAAGTTCTGGCGCAGAAGCTTTGTGGCACTCTGGGGCGTCTCCGCCTGGAGCAACTGGTTGATGAACCGGTCTTCTGGCGAGAGCGATTCTTCGACGATCTGCGTCGCCAGGCGTTCGATCGTGCGCAGGCGCTCTACCAACTGAGTCTGGCCACTGCGTTCAGCGGCTGCCAGGTTCGACTGCACCACCAGCATGAACGCCTCGTTAATCTGATTGCTGCGTTCGCGCAGCACACGCTCGGGATCGGGCGCATCGAGCGCCTCGCGCAACAGGCTCGCCGCAGCCTCGAACACCGCCTGCGCCTCGCGGTCCATTCGCTCAACGGTTTCGAGAATGACGCTCCGCCGGGCGGTCAGACGCTCCGCCGTCGCACGGTCGCCAGCCTGTTCCGCCTGATCGATGCGCGCTGTCCATGCCTCGAAGAAGCTGTAATCGATGGCAGGACGGAGTTCGGCGATTAGCCCTTCCAGTTCATCGTCGCTCGCAGCGATCAGACGCTCGACCGCTTCAGATGTCGCCATTTCGGGCATATCGCCCGCGTCGCCTGCGCCGGTAAAGCCGACCATCGCCGCCAGGCGTCGACGCAGCGCCAGCAACAGTTGCGCCGAGTCATCGCGCCCAACCTGGCGACTGGCAGCGATGAAAGCGTCGATCGCGGCGAAGAACTCATCGTTGATCGCATCGCGGTGCTGATCGACAAGTGCGGCAAGCGCCTCATCGCCGCGTTCGGCAGCTTCCGCTAACCGTCCGATTAGATCGACGCGCTGACGATGCGCTTCAATCTTCTCGCGCGACACGCCATCTGCCTCGAGCACGGCATCAATCAAGGAGTTAAGCGTTAGAAAGCGACGGGGCGCGAGCAGATAGCCGCGCGGCGCATTGGGCGGCAGCGCGCGCATGATGAGCGCTGTCGCATCGCCGATGAATCGCTCCTGCTCATCCTGACGGGCGTTGAGTTGTTGCGGAAAGTGCACAAATGCCAGTTGTTTGGCAGCATCGTGGTAGAACAGCGGCGCGCTGATCATAATCGCCATACCACAGCTCGGACACATCGCCATGTTCAACTGCCCGGCGATCAGGCGCGCCTTCAATTCGGGGTGCTGCGCTGCATCGATGATCGTCACAACCGACGCGCGTAACGGTGCACGACAGGACGGACAGGCCAGTTGAATCGTCTGTGATGAGGGACCAGTGGTCACGCGAAGCCCTTTCAGAAACGTGCGCGCCGGACGCACCGGCGCGACAAATAACCAGCCATCCGTATTATAGCATGGATTGCGCCTCAGCGATCCTGCCTCTGCAACGCTTGACGGGCGCGATTATGGGACGTATACTTACAATGTTACGTAACAAAAATAACAAACGAAAGAGGAACGCATGCGCATCTATGGCAGCATTACCGAACTAGTAGGCAACACGCCACTTGTGCGCCTGAACCGTGTGAATACCACGCATGCCACGGTGGTTGCCAAACTCGAATGGTTCAATCCCGCTGGCAGTGTCAAGGACCGCATTGGGTTGGCGATGATCGAAGCTGCCGAGCGCGAGGGCATCATTCGCCCTGGCGAGACGGTGATTGTCGAGCCGACGAGCGGCAACACCGGCATCGGGCTAGCGTTCGTGGCGGCGGCAAAAGGATATAAAGTCATTCTGACCATGCCCGAAACGATGAGCATCGAGCGGCGCAAACTTCTGCGCGGCTTCGGCGCCGAGTTGGTGCTGACTCCGGGCGCCGAGGGCATGCGCGGGGCGATTGCGCAGGCGGAAGCTATCGCCGCTGAACTGCCGAACGCCTGGATTCCGCAGCAGTTCAAGAATCCTGCCAACCCTGAAATTCATCGCCGCACGACTGCCGAGGAACTGTGGCGCGACACTGATGGACAGATCGATATTCTGGTGGCTGGCGTCGGCACCGGTGGAACGCTTACTGGCGTCTCGGAAGTGATCAAGTCGCGTAAGCCGTCGTTCTATGTTGTTGCTGTGGAACCCGAGGCGTCGCCGGTGCTGTCGGGGGGCAAGCCCGGTCCCCATAAGATCCAGGGAATTGGCGCAGGGTTCATCCCCGAGGTGCTCAATACCAAGGCCTATGACGAGGTCTTCCGCGTCTCGAACGAGCAAGCCTTCGAGATGGCGCGTCGCCTGGCGCGCGAAGAGGGGCTGATGGTCGGCATCAGTTCCGGCGCAGCGGCGTATGCGGCGCTGGAGGTTGCCCGTCGCCCTGAAAACGCGGGCAAGCTGATCGTCTTCATCTCCGCCTCGAACGGCGAGCGCTACCTGAGCACGCCGCTGTACGGCGACGATGTGTAAACGCTGGCTGACACAACCGTTTCTGGCTTCGGTGCGTAGAGTCGTTTGGTCAGTCATTGAAATGACGCGACAGTGTGCGACACAGCGAGGTTTAGAATGCATAGGATTCCTTCTTCTGAAATCACGCCTGAGCACATCTACCGCTCACGGCGTCGCTTCCTGCGCGGAATCGGCGTTCTAGCGCTCGCTGGGTTAGGCGTCGCAGCCTGCGGCACCACGGCGAACTCATCGCCTGCGCCAACGCCGGGACCGGTCTCCCGGCAGACCGATGAGTTTGGCGATCCGCTCAATACCTACGAGCAGATCACAACCTACAATAATTTTTACGAATTCACGACGTACAAAGAATACGTCGCGCAGGTGGCGCGCAATTTCCGCACCTCGCCGTGGACGGTCAGCATCGGCGGGTTGGTGCACAAGCCGCAGACTATTGCTATCGAAGATATCCTGAAGCGTTACCCGTCAGAGGAGCGTGTCTACCGCCTGCGCTGCGTCGAGGGATGGTCGATGGTCATTCCCTGGCTTGGCTTCCCGTTGCGCAAATTGCTGGCGGACGTCGAGCCAATGTCAAACGCGCGCTACGTGCGTTTCGAGACGCTCTACGACCCGGAACAGATGCCGGGGCAGCGCGACCGCTGGTACAACTGGCCCTATGTCGAAGGGTTGCGGCTCGATGAAGCGATGCACGACCTGACCATCCTGAGCACAGGACTGTATGGCAACCTGCTCCTGCCGCAGAATGGCGCGCCGCTGCGGCTCGTTGTGCCGTGGAAGTATGGCTTCAAGAGCATCAAGTCAATCGTCAAGATTGACCTGGTCGCCGAACAACCGAGATCGTTCTGGATGGCTGCCGCCCCGCACGAGTACGGGTTCTACGCCAATGTCAACCCCAACGTGCCGCACCCGCGCTGGTCACAGGCGACCGAACGGCGCATCGGCGAATTCGAGCGCCGTCCAACCCTCATGTTCAACGGCTACGCCGACCAGGTGGCGCATCTCTATGCGGGGATGGATCTGCGGGTAAATTATTGAGGCGAAAGGCAAGAGGCGCGCGGCAGAAGAGACGTGAGGCAAGAGGCGAGGGGCAAGAGGGGATAAGGCGCGCGGCAAGAGGCAAGAGAGGCGCGTAGCAGGAAAAGCAAACAGGCGAAGGGTGACCGTGGCAAGAAAAGGTCCTTCGTGTCGCTTCGTGTCCGTCGTGGATCATCCCGCAGGCGAGGCGAGAGGCACGAGTCCAGAGGCGCGCGGGGAAAGACCAGAGACGCGCAACGAGCAGTTCGCATTTGTTCCTCATTTTGTTCATTTCTTCGCTTCCTGATTTGCTGACCGCAGAGAGGCGCGAGGCGAGAGGCGAGGGGCAAGAGGCATGAGGCTCGGCGCATTCGCTCTGCGCTTCCACTCGTTTCTTCGCTTCTCGATTCGCTGACCGCAGAGCGGCAAGAGGTGCGAGGCGAGAGGCAAAGGGTAAGAGGCGCGCGGGGAGAGACCGGAAACGTGCGACGAGCAGTGCGCATTCGTTCTTCTTTTTTCGTTTATTCGCTTCCCTATTCGCTGACAGACGCGAAACAACAGGTGCGTGTGATTAGATCTCATCCCTACCCGGAGGATACAGGCGGGTCTCAGACCCGCCCCAACGTGAAACAGTATTGGACACATGCTGTCCACTTGGCTGGACTGGCGCCGCTGGCGCTGCTGGCGTGGGATGCGTTCGCCGGAAACCTGACGGTCAATCCTATCCAATACCTGACGCAACGAACTGGCTATGCAGCGATTATGCTGCTGATTGCATCGCTCGTCTGCACGCCGCTAAGCGTCGTGAGCGGCTGGAAGCGCGTCCTTGTCCTGCGTCGTCCGCTCGGACTGTACGGCTTCCTCTACGCTGTGCTGCACATGCTGATCTTCACGGCGCTCGATTTTGGCCTCAACATTCCCCTGATTGTGCAGGAAGTCGCCGAGAAGCGGTATATCCTCGTCGGAACGACGGCGCTCCTGCTCCTCACGCCGCTGGCGCTGACCTCGACGAAGGGATGGCAGCGGCGGTTGGGACGATCCTGGAAGCTCCTGCATCGCCTGGTGTACCTGGCAGTGCCGCTGGCGCTGGTCCACTATGCCTGGGCGCAGAAGAGCGATATTCGACAGCCGCTGTTTCTTGGCGCGCTGGTGGCGCTGCTGCTGATCCTGCGGCTGCCAGCGATACGCCGCCGGATCGAGGCATGGCGGCGTACATCCGGCAGCGCCTCTGCTGCCGACGGCAGCGAGCGCACCCCTGCTCGCGGCACGCCCCGGAGCAGGTGAGGACATCCTCGATGACCGGGACGCGGATGTGCACGGAACCTCAGACCATTGACAAAAGCGAACGGATGTGCAATACTGCTACCGGAACGCCGTCAGCCTGCAATTGGCGGCAAGGTATGCTTCATGCTCGATTTGCCTGACATTAACCGCATACGAGCATTTGCAGGCGATGAAGCTGCATTTCGCAACGGACAGAGCGTCGCCCGACCCGACCGCTGGATCAACCCTGGTCAGCACGAAGCGGCATTATGGGGTGAGTATCGAGGCAGCGGCGCCATCCCTTATCGCGTGTTCGTGGCGCTCGATGATCTGACTGCCGCCTGCTCCTGTCCAAGTCGCAAGACGCCGTGCAAACACGCGGTGGGGCTGGTGCTGCTCGCGGTTCAGCACCCGACCGTTGTGTCCGCGGCAGCGCCGCCAGCCTGGGTGCAGGATCGGCTCGCACGACGAACAACGCAATCCAACGCATCTGAAAAGTCTCGATCGTCATCATCAGGCTCATCAACGGCTGCGACGCAACGCACCGCTCAACGTGAGCAGCGCGCAGCGGATGGTCTCGGCACCCTGGAGCGCTGGCTGGAAGATGTCCTCTCGCGCGGCTTACTGGCGCTTCGGCAGATGCCATCCTCCGAATGGGAGGATTGCGCACGTCGGCTGATCGACGCTCAACTGCCCGGCGTTGCACGCATGATTCGCACAGCCGCACAATCCTGCTTTAGCGGCGATCTGTGGGCTGAGCGTCTTGTGTGGCAGCTTGCCCGTATTCATCTGCTCATTCGCGCGTTTCGGCACCTGAACGCGCTGCCGGCTGGCGCGCAATCCGAGGTGCGCACCGCGCTCGGCTGGACGATGAAGCAGGAGGAGGTGCACCGTCACGGCGAGACGTGGGCAGACGCCTGGCTCGTTGTTGCGCAGACGCTCGAAACTGACGAGCGGACCGGGCTGCGGACGCAGCGCAACTGGCTCTTGAGCAGCGCGGGAAGAATCGCCCTGGTGCTGTACTTCGCGCCACGCTCGCAACCGTTTGGCAGTGATCTCACCCCTGGCATGCGCTTTTACGGGGAACTGGCATACTTCCCGGCGGCATTCCCGCTGCGCGCGTTGATCCTGCAACGTACGTCCGCCAATGCAGACGCTGTTTTTGCACAGAACGGCATGCCAGACGGCGCCGCGATGCTGGAAGCATACGCCGATGCTCTGGGACGGGCGCCATGGCTGGAGGCGTTTCCGACAGTGATCCGGCAGGTCACTGTGAGCGGCGATGCACATCACTGGTGGTTGATCGATGCCACCAATCGGGCGTTACCGCTGGCGATCGAACCGATGGCCGCGTGGAAGCTGCTGTCGTTCAGCGGCGGCGAGCCCGTCACGACGTTTGGCTTGTGGGATGGGTTTGCGTTTGCGCCACTGACCGCCTGGGACACCAGCCAGCGGATGATCACGCTGACCGCCAGTGCGCGCATCCCTCTTCCAACATCCCCGCTCCAGCCGCCTGATCTTTTGCGTCTTGCCCATCAGGGGTGGCACGCTGTCGCCGATCCCGGATCGTATCTGCGTCAGAGCGCCGAGGCGGGCCTGCGCGATTTTGGCGGCGCGCTCCTGCCTGAGATGCGTCCTGCCTTTCCGCCGACGCCAACCGAACCGCGCCCCGATCCGCCGTACAAAGTGTGGCGAACATTTGAGACGATCCTTGGAACGCCGCAGCACCCCTTGCTGGACGAGGCGTTGACGACTCTCGCCGATCGCAACATCCGCGCTCCGCCGCACCTGGCGCCTGTGTTGCTTGAATATGCCCGCCAGGACGCGCGTGTGCGCGATCTGGTCAGGCGCGTGGTTGGCGCGCGCGGAGACTGGCTGGGGCGGATCAATCCTGAGTGGACTGATAGTGTCGTCCCGCTTTCGCCGGATCAGTGGACGACCGGCAGGATTGAGCAACGGGTGCATCTGTTGCAGACGCTGCGTCGCACCGATCCGGCGCTGGCGCGGCAGTTGCTGCTCAGCACATGGTCCAAAGACTCTGCCAGAGCGCGCGTAGCGTTCGTTCAGACGCTCGCCGTTGGGCTGAGCGATGACGATGAACCGTTGCTGGAAGCCTGCCTGACCGATGCGCGCAGCGAGGTGCGCGACGCTGCCCGCGACCTGCTGGTGCGGTTGCCGCAGTCCGCCTTTGTGCAGCGCATGTGGCGACGCGCGCAGCAGATGCTGCACCTGCATCAGGCGCCGCTGCGCCTTTCGGTGGAGACCCCCAACAGCCTCGACGCCGACGCCGTGCGCGACGGGCTCGTCCCTGCAACGCCTGGCGAGGCGCCGCAGGCGATAGAGCCGGGCGTTCTCGCGGCTGCTGTCGTGAGCCGTGTGCCGCCATCGTTCTGGGTGCGCGCGTGGCATCTCGCGCCGGATCAATTGCTCGTGCTCGCTGGAGAGAGCGCGTTCAACGAGATGTTGATCAAGGGCTGGACCGCTGCCACGCTGCGTGCGCGCGATGCCGACTGGGCGCTGGCGTTGTTGAACTTCTGGCAGGAGAGCAAGACGCCGCTCCTCGACGATCAGGCGTGTATGGAGCTGATCGATCTTCTGCCGCCGGAAATGCTCGCCGATCTCCTGCTGCCGCAGATCGAGCGCTTCCGGAGTTCTCATCAGGTCAGACTGCTCTTCTATCTGGCGCTGCAAAGCAATGCGCGCTGGACGCCCGCCCTGGCGCAGGCGGCCTTTGAGATGTATCGAACTGCGCTCTCCAACGTTGATCGGGGGTGGGTGACAACCCACTGGTTCACGACGCATCTTCTCCTGCTGGCGCTGAAGATTCCTCCTGAGATAATCGAGAAGGCGCTTGCCGCTGTCGTATCCGATGGCACAGCGATCTGGGGCGACGCTATGACGAACGTCGTCGAACTCCTGACGCTGCGCCGTGATATCGCTTTGCTGGAGCACGACCGTGACCAATCTGCTGCGTGAACATGCCGAACAGGCGTTTGCCCATGAACTGGCTGAACTCGCCGCTGTCGACTCGCGCCCGCGTCCGCCGAACTGGAAACTATCGCCGGAAGCCGTCGTGACCTACATTATGGGAGGGCGGCTCAACAATGGCTTCGAGATCACGCCGAAATACATCGGCAATCGCCGCCTCATCGAAGTCGCCGTGGCCACGCTGGCGACCGACCGGGCGCTGCTGCTGCTGGGGGTTCCCGGCACGGCGAAGAGTTGGGTGTCCGAACATCTGGCCGCCGCGATCTCCGGCGACTCGACCCTGCTCGTCCAGGGCACGGCTGGCATGAGCGAAGAAAGCCTGCGATATGGCTGGAACTATGCGCGTCTGATTGCCGAAGGACCGAGCGAGCAGGCGCTGGTTCCCAGCCCGGTCATGATCGCGATGCAGACCGGCAGGCTGGCGCGCATCGAGGAGTTGACCCGCATCCCGGCTGATGTGCAGGATACCCTGATCTCCATCCTCTCCGAAAAGTCGCTCGCTATCCCGGAGCTTGGCCGAGAGGTTCAGGCGATCAAAGGCTTCAACATTATTGCCACCGCCAATGATCGCGACAAGGGCGTCAACGAAATGTCGGCAGCGCTGCGGCGGCGTTTCAACACAGTCGTACTGCCGCTGCCCGCCACGCTGGAGGATGAAGTCGCTATCGTCCGCCAGCGGGTGGAAGCGCTGGGACGGGCGCTGGAGTTGCCCGCCGAGCCGCCGCCGCTCGACGAGATCCGTCGCATCGTCACCATTTTTCGCGAGTTGCGCAGCGGGCAGACGATTGACGGAAAAACGCGGTTGAAGGCGCCGGGCGCAACGCTTTCGGCCGCCGAGGCGATTTCGGTGATTACCAATGGGCAGGCGCTTGCTGCGCATTTCGGCAACGGACGGTTGAGCGCCGAAGATGTCGCCGCTGGACTCATCGGCGCAGTCGTCAAAGACCCGGTGCACGATACGGTCGCCTGGAAGGAGTACCTCGAGATTGTGGTGAAGGCGCGTGATGGCTGGAGCGATCTGTATCGCGCCTGCCGTGAACTGACCGACTGATCGCGTATGATCACCCTGCTCGGCATTCGCCACCACGGACCTGGTTCAGCGCGCAGCGTGCGGCACGCACTGCACCTGACGCAGCCCGACTGCCTGCTGGTGGAAGGTCCGCCTGAAGCCGACCCTCTTATTTCGTTCATAGCCGATCCGGCGATGACGCCGCCGGTTGCCCTGCTGATCTATCGCGAGACGCAGCCGACGCAGGCGGTTTTCTATCCCTTCGCCGAATTTTCGCCGGAGTGGCAGGCGCTGCGCTATGCAAGAGACGCTGGCATTCCGGTGCATTTTGTCGATCTGCCGTTGCGTCAGTGGTTTGCACTGCCCACGACAGACGAAACGCCGTCATCCGCGGACCCTTTCGCTCAGATTGCTGCCGCCGCTGGCTATGACGACCCCGAACGCTGGTGGGATCACGTCGTCGAGCAGCGCCGCGATGTGCGCGACCTCTTCCTGGCGATCCTGGAGTTGATGGTCGCGTTGCGAGCGGAAGCCGACGCACACGCGCCGCCGGATGCGCTCACTCGCGCTCGCGAAGCGGCGATGCGCACTGCGTTGCGTCGGGCGCAACGTGAGGGCTTCACCAACATCGCCGTGGTCTGCGGCGCCTGGCACGCGCCCGCCCTGCTCGATCTGGACAACGCTCAGGCGGACGAGCGCCTGCTCCTAGAACTGTCCCATCGCGCCAGACCTGTCTCAGATGTGCGCGCCGCCTGGATTCCGTGGACCTATGATCGCCTTGCCCGCCATTCGGGGTATGGCGCGGGCATCGACTCACCTGGCTGGTATGAACATCTCTGGAACGTTGAACACGACATTGTGGCGCACTGGATGACTCGCACAGCGCATGTGCTGCGCGCCGAAGGGTTGAACCTCTCGCCAGCGCACGTGATCGAGGCGACCCGACTGAGTGAGGCGCTGGCTGCGCTGCGCGGACGGTCACTGCCCGACCTCGGGGAAATTGAAGAGGCGATCCAGGCAGTCTTCTGCGGCGGTAACGATGCGCCTCTTCGTCTGATCCGCAACCGACTGATCATCGGACAGAAGATCGGCAGCGTACCGCCTGATGCGCCAGCGCCGCCGTTGCAGCGCGACATTGAGGCCACCCTCAAACGCCTGCGCCTGACGCCCTATCTGAACGAGCCAGCGGTGCTGGAAATCGATCTGCGCAAACCATCCGGTCTGGAGCGCAGTCGTTTTCTTCATCGCCTTGCGTTGCTCGGCATCGCCTGGGGCGAGGCGTTTACGCCGCCCGGAGCGCAAGGTACGTTCCGCGAAATCTGGCGATTGACCGACTGGGCGCCGGAGTTTGTTGTGCGCATCATCGAAGCAAGCCGCCTGGGGAATACGGTCGAAGCCGCCGCTGCCGCCAGCGCACGTGAGCAGGCGCTGCGCGCCGGGCGCCTGCCGGATGTGATTGAAATCCTGGGGGTGACGTTGCTGGCGGATCTGCCGGATGCGCTGAACGATGTCCTGGCGCGGGTCGAGGCGCTCGCTTCAACGACTGGCGACATCGCACAGTTGATGCAGGCGCTCCCGGGTCTTATTCAGACCGCGCGCTACAGCAACGTGCGCAAGAGTGATGTCACTATCGTGCGCACCCTGGCGGTAGAGATACTGACGCGCGTCTGCGTCGGTCTGCCCCTGGCATGCATGGCATTGAGCGACGAGGCGGCGAAGGAATTGTTCGAGCGCCTGGTCGCCGTTCATCGGCACATACCGCTCCTGGAAGACCAGGCGCAAACCCAGACGTGGCGCGCCACCCTTACCCGTCTGGCGGACATGCCAGCGCACGGCTTGATCCAGGGGCTGGCGACGCGCCTGCTGCACGATGAGGGCGAAGGAAGCGGGACAGCGATTCGGATGAACCGGGCGCTCTCGCCAGCTGTGGCGCCAGCGACGGCAGCCGTGTGGCTTGAAGGGTTTCTCTCCGGCGATGCGCTGGCGCTGATTCACAACCCGAACCTCTGGCGCATTCTCGACGACTGGCTGATCAGCCTTCCTGAACCGGCGTTCGTGGCGCAGTTGCCGATCCTGCGCCGCGCATTTCAGCGTTTCGAGCCAGCAGCGCGGCGGCAACTCGGCGAACTGGCGCGCAATGGTCCAATTATCAGCATGCGAGAGGCGCCAATGCAGATAGACAACGCGCGCGCCAAACGCGCACTTGCGCTGCTCCGGTTGATTGAACAGGCGGAGGAGGCATCTGGTGGTCGATGAGACTTCCAACGCGCATGCTAGCAGGCTGCGACGCTGGCGGTTGGTGTTAGGCGAGCCGGACGGCACGGGCTTCGATCTCCGCGACCGGCATGATCGCGAGATGGACCGGGTCCTGCGGGCGCTGTACAGCGAGGCGGCAGGCGATAACCGCAAAGGCGGGCTTGGCCGATCAGCGCCCCATGTCACGCGCTGGCTCGATGACATTCGCCAATACTTTCCATCATCGGTTGTGCAGATGATGCAGCGCGACGCCATCGAACGCCTCAATCTGCGCCAGTTGCTGCTCGAACCGGAACTGTTGCAGAGCATTGAGCCTGATGTGCATCTTGTGGCCACGATCCTGGCGCTCAAGGATGTCATTCCCGACAAGACCAGAGCGACCGCACGCGCCATTGTGCGTCGCGTGGTGGAGGAACTGGAGCGCAAACTGGCGGAACCGGCGCGTCAGACGCTGAACGGCAGCCTTGACCGCGCTGCACGCAATCGCCGTCCACGCCTGAGTGAGATAGACTGGCAGCGCACCATCCGCGCCAATCTCAAGCACTACCAGCCATCGTTGCGGACGATCATCCCCGAGACGCGCATTGGATTCGGGCGCCGGCAACGTCGCGGTCTTCTGCGCGAAGTTATTCTGTGCGTCGATCAGAGCGGTTCGATGGCAACCTCGGTGATCTACGCATCGATTTTTGCCGCCGTGATGGCGTCGATCCGGTCATTACGCACCTCGCTGGTGCTGTTCGACACGTCAGTCGTTGATCTGACTGAACACCTGAGCGATCCGGTCGATGTGCTGTTTGGCGTGCAGCTTGGCGGCGGCACCGACGTCGCACAGGCGCTGGCGTATGTCCAGTCGCTGGTGCGCGTGCCCGAGCAGACTGTGCTGGTGTTGATTAGCGATCTGTTTGAGGGAGGTCCGCAGGAACGGATGATTCGTCGCATTGCAGACCTGATCGCCAGCGGCGTGCAGGTCATCGTGCTGCTAGCCCTGAGCGACGAGGGGCATCCGACGTACAGCCACACGGCGGCTGCCCATATTGCCGCACTCGGCGCACCATGTTTCGCCTGCACGCCCGACCGCTTCGCCGACCTGATGGCAGCAGCGATCCAGCGGCAGGACGTTGCTGCGTGGGCGGCTCGCGCCGGGATGGTGACGGTCCAACCACACCAGTCTCTTCTGGAGGCGGGGATCACACTGTGATAGAACACGGATCCGCACGGATTGAGACGGGTTCACACAGAAAGCATCCGAGAGCGACTATCGTTTATGTTATACTACACTACAGATATTCGGAACGCCAGAGACGGGTCGTTGCACGTTCTGCATAGCAACTGAGACCGCGATTGTCAGCGTTGGCACGGCGCGCTGACTCTGCAATAGTTCGCTTCTGACCGACTCTGACTAGGCGCCTGCATGAGGCAAGCGTGTTTGTGATACAAGCCTTACAACCCGCGCGCTATTGTCACTGCAGCGCATCTGCCGCACACGCTCAGGCGCTGCCTGCTCTTGGTTCCGTCATCGTCATCGTCGCGTTGCCGCTGCTCTGCATCACGCACTGCCACATGCTGGCCGCCCAGGATCGAACGGCGCTGCACCCTGTGCAATTTCTCTGCCACCTGATACCGGGCGCCGGAGAATTGTCAGCGCAGGATGCGATCGAGGTCTCTTCCTCAATTGCACCGACGCTCCGCGCGGTGTATGAATGTGTAGCGGCGCCGATGCTCCTCATCATTTGCCTTGTGTTGATGCAATCCCCAAAGCCCGATCCAACGGCGCGCTACAGTTTCTTCGCACAGCCCCCGCCGCCGCCGCCTCCCAGGACTCCCTGACGCCTGAAGGTTGAATAAATACTCCGCTGTTTTTGTTGTCCGACGGCTAGAAATCCGGCATATGCAGCCGCCCGCGCCCTAAGCCCCGAGCTTGTCGAAGGGCCCAAGAGCAGGCGGCGAAATGCGCCCTTCGACAGGCTCAGGGTGCATTTCACCGGTACGCTCGAAGAAATAAGTCGGCTCATCAAAATCACTTTGAAACGCTCAAAGGAGTCATGACATGCTGTCGTTTCTCTGCGTCAAACGTATCGTCGCCATGCTGACTCTGCTGACGCTGATGTTCATCAGTACGAGTCGCACGCTAGCGCATGCCGATTATGTCTCCTCCGAACCGCCTGCCAATGGAACGGTCACGAAAGCGCCGGAGCGGGTGGTCATCGTCTTTTCGCAGGAATTGAAACCAGAAGGCAACATTATTCGCGTGACCGACGCACGCGGCAATCAGGTTGATCGCGGCGATACAACGCTGGATCGCAATGATCCCAACCGCAAGACGCTGGTCGTCTCGCTGAACCCCGGTCTGAGCGATGGCGTCTACACAGTGAACTGGAAGAACGCCAGCATTGACGGGCACAGCGAGACGGGGCGCTTCCGGTTTACCATCAGCACTGGCGCAACCCAGGCGGCTGCACCGCTGCCTGCCACGTCCGGCGAGGAAGCGCCCTGGCTGGCACTGCTCGCGGCTGGCTTAGGGGCGCTGCTGATCGGGTGGGTGCTGCGTCGCCGCGCGGTTCGTCCATTGGAACTTTCAGCATCCAGGCGTTGGGATGCCCCGGTGGGGCGCTCACAAGGGGAGATTGTCTCTGACCAGCCTTCGTGTTGAACTGCCTGCGTGAGGCATCAGGACGCCAACACACTCCCCTCTCCCCCAACTCCTCGCACGCGGGGGTTAGGAGGACGGACTCGCACAAATCGGGTGATGCACTCCCCCAACCCCTCGCACGCGGGGGTTAGGAACGGTGACTCGTGAGCGGCACGGCGTTGGGCGCCCCAACCCCTCGCATGCGGGGTTAGGGGTTCGGGGAGAAGGGCAGGGATGAGGTCAAAAAGGCGTCAGGACGTGGAAGACATCCATCACACAACAAACTCTACACCTGTGAGGGTGGGACATCCGCTTTTTTTCGCAAGCCTTTTGGTTGCATCGCTGATCCAAGCATCGGCGTGCCTCACCTCCCCCTTCTCCCCTGGTGGAAGCTGGTGGAAGAAGGGGATCACTCACAAATGTAGATTTTTCGGCAAGCCCTTACGGTGCATTGCCTATTTTGAGCGTCAGGATGCGCAAACTCCTCCCTCTTCCCCCCAACCCCCGCTCTCACAAGTGGAGCGTTTTCGACAAGCCCTTACCCGGCATCGCTTGCTTCAGGCA
>JANXAL010000019.1 GCA_025062325.1 Roseiflexus sp. | reverse complement strand
GCCGAAGGGGTGCGCCCGACGGTGATCATCGAGGTCACGTCGCCCGAAACGCGCGGGATCGACCTGACGGTCAAACTCGATGAGTACGACCTGGCGGGCGTGGAGTTCTACATCATCGTGGACGTGGCGCAGCGGCGCGGGCAGGAGACGCTGCGGCTGCTCGGCTACCGGCGGACGCCGACGGTCTATGCGGTGCTGCCGCCGGATGAGCAGGGGCGGTTGTGGATCGAGCCGCTGCGCATCTGGCTGGGGGTGCAGGATCAGCAGGTGGTGTGCTACGACGCGGCGGGCAACCCCATCGGCGACTACCCTGACCTCCAGGCAGCGCTCAATGCTGAAATGGCGGCGCGCATCGCTGCCGAGCAGCGCATCGCGGCGCTCGAAGCCGAACTGCGACGGTTGCGGGGTGATCAGGGGTGAGCGCCTAGGTCTGGTATGAAGGGCGCACGGATTGACGCGGCTGCGGCGGATTTGCACGGATCGGTATGTCATGGGATGCTACCAATCCGTATGAATCCGTCTCGATCCGTGCATATCCGTGTACCCCCGCCCTGCACACAGTGTTGCGCTTGCCACTGGCGGAGGCGACCGTCGCCAATGCCTCGGTGGAGCGCAAGGGGCAAACGACAGGGCGCTGGCAGTGGTGACCGTCGCCCATACGGCGCAGGAGAGCAATAGCGTTGAAGGCGGATCGCGCCAGTGAGCAGCGCTTGGCGGGCAGAGGGTGCACTCACAGGCGTAGAGTTTTTGGGGTGCGACGGATGTTCTCCGCGTCCTGACGCCCTTTTCCCCCTCATCCCCCCTACCCCCTTCTCCCACAAGGGGAGAAGGGGGAGTTGGGGTGTCCTGTTGCCTAAAACGGGCAATGCAATGGAAGGGCTAGCCAGAGAAATCTACACCTGTGAGAGAGGGTGCAGGTGACGGTCACAAACGGAGGCAGGGGCGCTGGCAGTGGTGACCGTCACCCACACGACGCAGGAGGGCGATAGCGTTGAAGGCAGATCGCGCTAGTGAGCGGCGCTCGCTAGATCGTGGTCCAGGTGACAGGCACCAGAAGAGGGACTGGCGACTCCTCGCTCCTCACTCACTACTCCCCACATGTCACTCGTCACTCATCACTCGTCACTCATCACTCGTCACTGGCGGTGTGGTACAATATAGCTATGCATCGCCTATGGTGCGCGCTGGCGCTAGCAGCGTCGCTAGTCGCCTGTGCGCTGGAAGCTCCAATACCGGCGTTGGAAACGTCGATCCCTGCGCCGCTTGCGCCGGGTATGGCGCAGCCTGATACGACGCAGCCTGCGTCCGACTCCACTCCGTTCCCCGCACCGTCAGCGCCTGATGCCACACCTATCACTGCATCGTCCGCGCCTAATGTCACCCCAACCCCTGCCGCGTCTCCCGATGAATTGCTCGCGCGCGGGCTAGAATGGCGCGCTGCCGGGGATTACGACGCGGCCGCCGAGGCATTCTTCGCTGCGATGAACGCTGCACCGGGAACACCGGTAGGGCGGGCGGCGCGCTTTTACCTGGCGGAAAGCTTCGCCCTGCGCTTACGCTGGACGTCGGCGTTCGAGGCGTTCAACACTTTTATCGCTGATGGTGCGCAAGACGAACTGACTGCACGCGCGTGGTTCTGGATCGCCCGCTGTCACGAGGAGGCCGGGTCGCACGCAGCAGCGGTCGCAGCGTATGAGCAATACCGCGCCTTCGGCACGCCTGTGGCGCCATATGCGCGTATGCGCCAGGCAGCGCAGGAAGGGGCGCTTGGTCGCCTCGCGGATGCGGCAGCGGGATACGAGGCGGTTGCGCGGAGCGAGATTGCGCGCGGGCAGCGCGCTGCGGCATATGAGGCAGCAATCCGCACGCGCCGCGCCTTGGGACAGAACGATGCGGCGCTGCAACTTGCCGTCGAACTGCTGGCGCTCGCACAGCAACCGGAGTATCGCGCCCGCCTGCTGATTGAACTTGCCGATCTGCCCCGCGTCCAGGGCGATCCGGCGGCCGCGCGCGCCTGGCTGGTCGAGGGTCTTGAGCGCGCACCGGGGTTGCCAGCAGCGCTGGCAGCAGTGGATCGGTTGCGCACCGATCCCGAGGTCGCCCTTCCGCCCGAACTGATCGCGCGCGTCTATGAAGCGCACGGTCGCTGGTCTGATGCGCTCGCCGCACTCGATGCTGCACTCGCCGCCGCCGACGCGCCACAGCGCGCCGATCTGCTGCGGCGGCGGGCGCTGGCGCTGCGGGAACTGGGGAATTTCGCAGCCGCGCTGGAAGGGTTCGACGCTGCAATTGCTGCGGCTGGCGAGAGTGATGCTGGCATCCAGGCGCGTCTCGACCGGATTCAGACCATCGGGCAGAGCGGCGCAACTGAAGCCGCTATTCAGGGGTACCGCGATTTTGCGGCGGCGCTGCCGAATGATCCGCGCGCGCCGGAGGCATTGCGCCGCGCGGCAGTGCTGCTCGACCGGCTTGGCAACGCTGATGCAGCAGCGCAGCAGCGAATTGACCTGGGGCGGCGCTATCCGGCGCTGCCGCTGGCGCAGGACGCTTGGTTCGCTGGCGGGTTGCACCTGTTCGCGTCGGGGCAGGCGGCGCAGGCGCGCCAGGTGTGGGAAGAATTGGCAGCCGCTACGTCCGGGAGTGCGGCGCTGCGTGCGCGCTACTGGGCTGCGCGCGCAGCATTGGCGGCTGGCGACGCCGATGCCGGACGCGCCGCGCTGGAACAGATCATCGCTGCTGCGCCAGACTCCTATCCCGCTGCCCGCGCCCGCGCCATCCTTAACCGCCAGGAGACTGGCGCGCTGCCGCTTGATGCGCCGATCAGCGCCGACGATTGGCGTGCCGTCGAGGAATGGCTTGCTTCGTGGGCTGGCGCGCCGCCGCAGGACCTGCTAGACCCGGCGGGCGATCCGGCGGTGCAGCGCGCGCTTGAACTCGATGCGCTCAATCTGCGAGTTGAAGCAATGGCGGAATGGTCAGCGGCGCTCGCAGCGCGCAATGAGAACCCATATGCGCTCTATCTTCTCGGAAGGTATGCCCATGACCGCGGCGCTGCCCACGTGGCGCTGCGCGCAGCCAACCGCTTGGTGCGCCTAGCGCCTGGCAGCGACTCGGCAGGCGTGCCCCTGGCGCTGCGCCGTCTCCTCTACCCTGTGCCCTTCACGTCGGTCGTACTGACGCGCGCACGTGAGTTCGGCGTCGATCCTGCGCTCATGTTTGCACTGTTACGCCAGGAGAGCGCCTTCGACCCGGCAGCGACCTCGTGGGCCGGGGCGCGCGGACTAGCGCAGGTAATGCCTGCCACTGGTCAGGGGATCGCGCGGGCGCTGGGGGTGACCGGCTTCCACGAAACTGATCTCTACCGACCTGATCTGAGCGTGCGATTCGGAGCGTTCTATCTCAGCCGCCAGCTCGCGGCGATGAATAGCAGCCTGGAAGGAGCGCTCGCGGCGTACAACGGCGGACCTGGTAACGCGCGGCGCTGGTCGAGGGGTGCGCCGATTACTGACCCAGACCTGTTTACCGAGCGGATTGACTTCTCAGAGACTAGGAATTATGTCAAATCGGTCATCGCCCAGTACGACGTGTACCGGCGGCTCTACCGCTGGGACGGGGAATGACTAGAGCACTAATTTACGCTCACGTACTAGGCGCTGCTTGGTTTTCTTGAACAGCTCGTCGTAGTTCAGGCGTCCGACCGTTATTTCGTACTTGTACTTTTGCAGCATCTGATGAATTTCGGCATCAAGGCGATCTTCAACCATCAGCTCGTCGGTGATGATCTGCTGGACTGCCAGACGCAACTGGCTGTCGTCGCCACGAAACATGACGCCGTCTACTTCTGCCAGGTAATCGACAAGCGCTGCCGACAACTGTTCGATTTTGGCAGGTGACAGTCTCATAATGACCTCCGTCGGCTTGTTCGCTTATTTGTTGACGCCCGTTGCCTCATGCTGCCCGTCCCAGCGCTGCGCGGCGCAGCAGAGCATGTTCTGCGCCAGCCGCTGCGATCAGGGTGCGCCGCACCCGCCACGGCACGCGCACAAACAGACGCAGCATGGCGCGCGCCAGCTCCGCCGTGCTCAGCGTGTCCGATAGATACCCCGTCCACTCGCGGCGCGGCAGGCTGAAGAACGCCTCGAAGAACTCCTGGATCGTGGCGCTGTCGCACCGCATCAGGCTTGCCAGTCCGAAGAGGTACAACTGCCGCCGCCTGAGCCGCGCCGGGGACCAGAGCGCCTGCCATCCGGCGCGCGCCGCGCTGAGCGGAGTCGCGCCAGAGGCGCCGAGCGCTTGCGCAATTGCCCGTGCCACTTCAGGAGCGCGGCGCAGTGCCTTGCCGACCATATAGCCCGATGGCGGATGCACCATGCTCGCCGCGCCGCCAAACCCCATCATTGGTTGGTCGAGGTACGGCAAGGGATTGTTCATCGGGAAGAGGCAGCGCTCGATATGCACTATCCGCCGCACTGCCACGCCGCTGGCATCCAGCCGGCAACGCAACCGCCGTTCGAGGATCGAGAGCGGCACACCAGGAACGTGCGCCAGTGATGTTTCTTCTACAAAAAACTGACCGCCGCCTAGGTCCATTGCGTACAGAAACGTCGGCGGCTCGCGCTGTTCTTCCGGCGTCAAGTGGTCGGCGCGGTAATCCATCAGCACCATCTGACCGGCTTGCACCGGCGGAGCAGAAAACTCGCCGACAATGCCATATGCCGCCTGGCGCGCCACAGACAGCGCGGCGGGACGGCGAAGCAGCGCTGGCGAATGCCCGCTGGCGTCCACAACCAATCGCGCCGCAAACGCGCGCCCGTCGCGCGTCGTCACCAGCGAGTGCGTCGCCCGATGCTCGACAGCAGCGGCAACGCCCGTATGCCAAACGACCCCGTGGCGCTCACCGCGCTCGAGAAGATACTGCTGCAACCGCTGGTTGTCGAACAGCCCGTATTCGCGGTGGAGCGGAATTGTCCGGCGCCCGGCGTGCACCACGACATCCGACCAGCGATAGCCTAGCGTGGCGCGCAATTCCGACGTCGGCAGTTCATCAAGCCACACGCCATACGTGTTCTGCCAGAGCTTTGTCGGCGCTGTGGCCGACAGCCCCGCAACGCGCAGACCAGTTTCGCTTAGCGCCGCTGCAATCGCCAGCCCGGTTGGACCGGCTCCCACAACCAACACGTCGTCCACGTTCAAATCAGGAACTTTCCCTCTTTGTAGATCAGTCGTCCATCGGCATATGCCTCGCCATGACGCATATCGCAGATCATATCCCAGTGGAGCGCCGACGTATTTTGCGATCCAGTCTCCGGGTAGCCCGCGCCGAGCGCCAGGTGAACCGTACCGCCAATCTTCTCATCAAACAGAATATTGCGACTGAAGCGCGTAATGTCATAATTCGTTCCGAAGGCGACCTCGCCCAACCGCCGCGCCCCTTCGTCCATATCGAGCAGCGAGTGGAGCAGGTCTTCGCCCTTCGCCGCCGTCGCTTTCACCACCTTACCGTCCTCGAACCACAAACGGATGTCTTCGACCTCACGTCCGGCATAGATCGCCGGGAAGGTATAGCGAATGTACCCCTGGGTCGCAGTTTCATCGCAACTGGAGAAGACCTCGCCATCGGGAAAGTTCCGATCACCTGCGCAGTTGATCCAGGTGCGCCCGGCAACGCGGTAGGTGAGGTCGGTATCCGGCGCCACCAGGCGAATGACGCTGCATGTGTTTAGGAAGTCGGCAATCCGCTGTTGCTCCTGAAGCGTCTTGCGCCATTCCGCAACCGGATCGTCATAGTGCAGTTTGCAGGCGCGGTAGACAAAATCCTCGAAGTCACTCAACGACATATCGGCGTCCTGTGCGGCTGCATTGGTTGGGAACAGCGTCACGCACCACCTGAGCGTCCCTTCGGCGGAGCGTTGCATCAGGCGCTTCTGAAGGTCGCCCACCGCCTGGCGACGCAGCGCAATCTTGTGCGGGTCAATTCCTGAGAGGGCGCGGGTATTCTCGCTCGCCATAATGCGAATAGTAGCGTTGATCTCTTCGATTTCCTGACGCATCATTGGCGAGACATACCCGATCTGCGCGTCGGAACCGTAGCGCAGGAGCAGTTCGTCCGTTTCTTCAAGGGTCATTGCCACATACGGGTTTGCACCTGCCAGCAACGCTTCTTTGTATAACGCGCATACCAGCGGAGCGGCGGCTGGCGGCGCCAGGATGCGAAACAGATCTCCCGGCTTAAGCGCCAGCGAGTAGCGCACCAGCACCTGCGCCATTTTCTCGACTCGCGGATCGGCCATGGCAGTCGCCTTTCATTGTCACAATCTCAAGGAGCGCTGTGCGCAGCGCTTCAATATCGTACCGGATCGTATCCTGCTTGTTCCACAATGCGCGTCGCGGTTCCACCTCTCTGGTCAATTCACGCACCAGCGGCGTCACGCCGAGCGCGCGGACAGCGGCAATCTCGGTATCGTCAGGGCGCAAGAGGTGCAACCCTTCTTCCGCATATGAACGGAGCGCCGCCGGATCGGGATCGCTGACATTGATCAGCGCTACATCAAGCACACCCGGACCCAACGCCGCGACCACTTGCTGGACATGATCAATGCAGCGATAGCCGTCTGTCTGCCCCGGTTGCGTTGTTGAATTGCAGATATACGCCACCGTTCCGCGGCAATCGGCGAGCGCCTCCGCCACGCCAGCAAATTGCATGCAGGCAAGCACCGATGTCCAGAGACTCCCCGGCCCGAGCGTCACTAGATCGGCATTGCGAATGGCATCGAGCGCCGGAGGATAGGCAGCCGCCGGTTCGCGCAGGAAGAGACGCGCGATCGGAGGCTTGCCAGGAGCGCGCACCTTGAGCTCGCCCTCGACTTTCGTACCATCGGCGAGTTCAGCGCACAAGGTTGCGTTAGCAACGCTCACCGGCAGCACCCGCACCGTCGTAGCAGCGAGGCGCGCTGTGTAATCGACAGCCGCCGCAAAATCGCCGGTGACGCGGGTCAGCGCTGCGATCAGCAGATTGCCGAACGCCATGCCTTCCAGCGCAGGAATCCCGGCGCCATCAAAGCGATGGTTCAACGCCTCCGCCATCAACTGGTCGCTGGCGAATGCCGCGATGGTTGCGCGCAGATCGCCGGGAGCGGGCATGTTGCCAATCTGCCGCGCCAGTCCGGTCGAGCGACCGGTATCAGTCACTGCAATTACCGCTGTGCGCGATGCAGCAAATGGCGCAACGGCATGCAACACATGGGTCGCTCCGCCGCCGCCGCCGATGGCGACCACGTGGATATGCTGGTCGTGCGGTTGGCGATCCATCGCTGAGACTGGCCCTCATCCCGGTTCAACTGCGCGAATATCACGCGGAAACGAGGTGCGTCAGGTATTATACCAGTTTCGCGAAATAGTCGAGGCAGGAGGCGAGAGGCAAGAGGCCAGAGGCGTGCGGGTGGAGCCGTTGCTCTGCACTAGCGCAAGAATATGAAAGGTGTACAGTAGCAAGGTTATAGGTTCAGACAAAAACGTTGCGATGCAACGTCTCGCATTGCATCGCAACGCTTCCGATTATTCGCTGCCCGCACGCAGCACAAGGCGCGGGTCACAAGGCTAAGAGGGCACGGCAGGGGACACAGGCAAACGCCTGGTTCGGCGCCCGCGTTCGTTCATTCGCTTCTCTAGACGATGCCCGCACGCCGCGCGCGGCAGGCAGCCGATAGCAAGCGCTTGCTGATAGACAGGCATTCGTTTATTCGCTTCCCGATTCGCTGACCGCATTCGCTAAGCTGCCGGAAGCATAGTTGTCTCTACCGCCGCAACACATCCTGCGGCGAACGCGCAATCGTGATCGGGTCCATCTGCACACCGAGGGACGTGATTGTTTGTGCGACGGCTGGAGAGATGCCAGTGATCGCCGCCTGACACCCGATCAACTCGAGCGCCCGCGCCGTCTGGATCAGGCTTTGCGCCACCAGGGTATCGAACGCTGGAACGCCAGCTACGTCAATGATCATTAGGCGAACGCGCCGTGCACTGGCAACTGTGAGCAGGCGACGCAGCAGCGCATCAGCGCGCTGGCTATCAATCTGACCAACAAGCGGCGCTAGCATCACGCCGTCGGCAATCTCAACCGCTGGCGTTTCCAGAGTAGCGACCAGATCGCGCAGCATTCGCTCCGTCTCCTGCAGCCGCGCCGTCTGGCGCTCTAGTTCGGCAGCGCGTTCTTCGGCAAGGCGAGCATTCTCTCGAGCAAGCGCGGCGTCTCGAGTGGCGCGCTGCGCCAGTGCGCCGAGCCGCTGCAACAGGTACATGAAGGGCACCGCCGCAAGGCTGACCGTGCATAGATAGACCACGCCAGCCCCGATCCAGTCCGGTGCAGTGTTCAGAGTTTCAAGCTGCTGAGGTGGAACGGACAGAATGCCCCTGACATGCAGCCATCCAATGATGCTCAACGCCAGCAGCGACACGATCAGCATCACAATGCCGCCGCGCACACCAAATAGAGCGAACGCCAGCACGACCGTTCCCATCCAGAAAACACGTCCGCTGCCCAGCAAACCATCAGTCGCAAGGACCAGTGTACTAAGCGCGATTAGGACGATTAACAACGTCAATGCTCGCGCCATAAAGCCGATGCGCTGGACAATTGCGATCACCGGGACCACAAGATACGCCGCTGTGTACGCTACCAGGTATGGTATCGCATTCGCCCCTAGTGCGTTGTAGTCTGACCAACCGGCGCCAATCAGCGTCACGAACCCAACAACTGCTAGAACCCTCAGCAGGCCATTGAGAAGGCGAAGGCGCCAATGGTCGAGCAGTCGTGCCGCATCAGTAGAAGATGACACAGCCGGAACAGGAAGACTCATCGTCAACCCCCTCATCTCATCCAACAGTACGGGCAGGTCTGAGACCTGCCCTACTAAGGAAGACACACGCAGATAGTACAGAAGAGAACATCTACGCACGCTAGCGTCCCAGGCTACGATCATCATCTCTTTCCATGCGCTGGATGTGTCCCCACGACCCGCAGCGCCTCCTGCGGGTCGCGCACGGTTTGTAGCTCGTCTAGGCTCACACCTAGATGGCTCAAAGTCATAGCGGTTTCCGCAGTAATACCGGTCAGCGTGACCTGACTGCCGAGCAACCGGATAGACTGCGCAGTGCGGATCAGCAACTGCGCCACTATGGTATCGACCATCGGGACCCCGGCGATGTCGATAATCACTGCATTCGCGCGCTGTTCGTGCACTGCACGGAGCAGACGTTGCGTGAGTTGCTCTGCGCGTCGGCTATCCAGGCGACCGACAATTGGCGCCAGCAGCACCCCCTCGCCAATTGTGATAACTGGCGTTTCGAGCAAGCTGACCAGATCAAGCAATTGTTTTTGCTCGGCATACTGCCGCTCGATAGTACGCTGCGCCTCCTCCGCCTGCCGCCGCGCTGCTTCGGCTTCAGCAGCGCGGTTGTCCGCCAGCGCGACGGCCTGATCGGAAATGGCGAGCAACCGGTCGCTCAGGAGCCAGATAACAATCAGGAGCGTCACAATTCCTATCCCGCTAATGAGCGGCAACGCATCGCCAATCACGACGCGATCAACCCGAGATGACGGTACGAAACTGGCAAGAAATGCACCAGTGATGATGCTTCCTCCTACGATCGCCAATGTGGACGGACGGTGTCGTCCCAGACAGATCAACATAAGTGGAACTAGCAAGAATGGTAAGGCAACGAGTGTTTGCTCCGGCAAAAAAAACACACTCGCAATGACAGCGCCATCAATGCCGACTGCAAGCGGAATAACCGACTTCCATAACACGACCCGGCTCAGCAGCGCTAGGGTTGCCAGACTCCCCCCAAGTCCCAAAGCGATAATGCCGAGGTATGGCGCAAAACCCGCAATATCCTGCGTCGCAATCATCAGAATGACGACGAGGAGCAACGAAGAGCACCCGCTCACCGCAAGCGTGATGGCAATCGACCGGATCAATTGCCGACGTGCGTTGATGACGAATCCTGAACCGGTAGCCATGCTTTCTTTCCTTCCAGTCCGACGGACACACGCAGGACACAGGCCCAGTATAGTTTTACCCGGCAACTAGGATGATTGCATCAATGACTCAGAATAGCGACGGTTTCGCAATGATGTAACTGGCCAGATTTGATTACGATGTGAGCACGGTGGCCAGAGCCGTATCTCACGACAGCTGCACCTTGGATGAAGGAGACATCGGGCCATGGTGAACGAGCTCTGGTACTGGCAGGCGGTTGAAGCCATCAATTACCCCTTTCCTCAGCGTCTACACCGGGATGTATCCTGGCTGGAATCTGAGATCATAGGCTGGTGCCGCACGTATCACCTCATTCAGGATCACCTGCAGGAACAACGCCTGCGTTCGGCGCTCCTGGCAGAATTCGTGGCGCGGGCCAACGCGGAAGCGCCACGCTCGATGTTGCGCCTGATAGGCTTGTGGACGGTCTGGTTTTTCCTGCTCGACGATCTGACAGACACTGCGTCTTCAGTCGAGGCGCTGGCAGGTTTACATGTACGTATACTTACCGTTGTCACCGGAGGCAAAGCGTGCGATTGCGATCATCCCCTAACCCGCGCGGCAGCGGATCTCAGCGCGTTGCTACGACAGTACGCCGGAAAAGTCACGCTCGTTCGTTTCCAGCGTGCGCTTGCGCAAACTCTGGAGGCGCATCTTTGGGAGGTCTCTACCCGTATTGCTGATATTCAACCAGATAGCGCCACGTACACAAATATGCGCATCTGGTCCGGCGCCTTTCTCCCAATGATCGCACTGGCAGATATGGCGCGTGGTTTTGTGTTGCCATCTCATATCTTCGATCACGCAATCGTTCAGGAATTGATTCACACCGCAACTCAGGCAGTGTTGTGGTACAACGATCTCTGGTCGTATCCCAAAGAGATCCAGGCGCACAAAGCGCCACACAACATTGTGCACATTCTTGTAAGTGAACATCGACTATCCCTGCCTGAGGCGCTGTCTCTGGCAATCGCCCAACACGACCAGGCGGTGCAGCGGTTTCTCCATCTCAAAACGCAGGCGCGCTATCTCGACGACAATGATTACACCGTGTTGCGTTTTGTGGAGAGTATCGAGGGTTGGCTGCGCGCAACGCAGGACTGGTCACGCCGCACTGATCGGTATAGACCGCAGATAGTCAGGACCTTCTCTGCCTAACATCGGTTATCGCATCCCCGACTCCCGATTTCCCATCACCCTGAACTGGACAGGCGCACAACCTGCTTCTGCGCTCTGCCCGGTTTTTGGTTCCCGGTCCTCGACTATCAGTTCTCGGTTCTCATCCCCCCGACGCCTCCACCAGATCAAACGCGCGCACAGCGTCCGCTTCCGCCCGACGCAGCGCCGCTTCGTCGCGCCCGCTGCCATTGTCGAGCCCGATGCGATCGCCGCGCGTCATCGCGAACACGGCGCGCAGCACCTCTTCCTGCTCGGCGCTCAGACTCACCTTGCGCCGCGCCATGACTTTGCGCGCAACCTCGATCATCGACTGAATGCGGTACTCGCGGAAGACTTCGCCTCCCCACGTGAATGGCGGGATGGTCTTGGGCGCGAAATGCACACCGAAAATGTTCGATCCGGTGCCGACGACAGCCCCGCCGTTCAGATGCACGCCGATCCCCAGCTTAACGTGATCGGCGAGGAAGCACCCTAGCTTGAGAATGCCGCTGTCGAGCTGACCAAATCCCTCGATGACCATGCGAATCGTTCCGTAGGTGTTCTTCAAATCGCTGTTGGTCGTCATTGCGCCGATATTGACCCACTCGCCAAGGTACGAATGTCCGAGGAAGCCGTCGTGGTGCTTGTTGCTGTACCCCTGAACGATGCTCGCCTCAACTTCGCCGCCAATGCGACAGACCGGACCGATGCTCGTTTCGCCGCGTATGCGCGCGCTGGCAATCAGTGAGCCGGGACCGATATAGGAAGGACCTTGAATGAACGAAAACGGTTCGATCCGCGCTGCGTCGATCACAACTGGACCATCGCGCGCATCGAGCGCGAGCGGCGGTTCGAGGCGCGCATCACGATGAATGAACACGTGCTGCGGGTTGCTGACGACAATCGAGGGATGATCCAGCGGGCGATCTGCAACGCTGAACCATCCGTCCTGCTCGACAAGCAGCGGAACGTCGCGCACAATCTGCTCGCCATTCAATACAATCAAGTCCCAGGGAAAGGTCAGCAAACGCGTATCGACTTCGACGAGGCGCCCGAAACGCCGCAGTTCAGCCAACGCTGCTTCGGCGCGTTGATCCAGCAGATAGGGCAGCACCGCGCTCGCCAGCCAGGGCGTCAAACGCGCTCCAAGCAGCACAGGGCCGCCAAGCAGCGCATGACCAGCATCAGTGATATAGACCGTTCCTGGCGGTTCGTCGCACAGGTCGGGCAGCCAGCAGATATCAAGGGCGCGTGCATTTACAAATGTGAGCGGAACGCTTCGGCTAAGCAGCGCCAGGGGCCAGCGCCCGACACCATAGGCGCGCGCCAGGTGGGGACGACAGATGACCGCTGGCGGTTTGCCGGTCAGGGCCTGCACTCGTTCACGCAACGTGAAGATGCCGCAGCGCAGATCACACATCGGTCGTGTATGTGTCAGCGGCAGAAAGGTGCGGCACCCCTCGTCTTCAAAGAGTATGATCGTCTCATTCTCCATACAGAATCCGCCCCTTGTCATAGCTTGAATAAATAACCGAGAGGAACGGTCGCTTGCATCATCGCTGGCGCTCCTCACAACGAGGCAGCTCGGGGTATGCGGATAGACAGCAGATTTACCTGCGTTTCCAGACCTCCAGGATCGCGGTCGCCAGTTTTTCGGGGTCGTGTCGCAACACACGCACCGTGCGCCCTTCGCCGGGATGGTCGAGCGACGCCGTCAACTGCACCACTGCGGTCGCTAGATCCGCCTCGATAACTTTGGCGCCCTCAATCAGAATGTCGCGCGTGGTAATTCGATCAGTCGCGCTGACGGCGGTTTCTTCGTACTCTTCGGGAGAGAGAACGACCGGCGCCTGCCGGGCTGCTGCATAGATTCGGCGCACCTCTGCATCGATACGCGGCGTATTCACCAGCACATAATCAGGGGTAAATCCGCCAAAGCGCACAATCTGACGGACATGATCCCCAACACTGTAGCCGGTCGTCATGCCAGGCTCCGTCATCAGACTGCAAATGTAGATTTTGCACGCTTTACTGCGGCGAATGGCATCACGCAAGTCGGGAATGAGCAGGTTCGGCAAAATGCTTTCGTAGAGGCTGCCGGGACCAAACACAATCACATCGGCGGATGCAATGGCGTCAAGCGCCACCTGAGTCACCGGCAATGGTGCGGTAATTGGTCCCCGCTCATCGCCGATGTAGATGTTGACGACATGTCGCTCCGCCAAACGTTCATCATGGGCGATATTGTGTTTGACATTGAAACGCTGCCCGTCGTCGAGTTCAACGAAGACTTCGTATGGTTCAGGGGTCGGTACAACGAAGACGACATTCTCGAAGTTGAACAGGCTCGACGCTCGATAGTAGTACTCGACCGGATCCTGCACTGGAGTGATACAGGTCAACCGTTGCACCGAGCGACCGAGGCTGGCGGTGATCAGCAGACCGGCGCCTCCCGAAATCACGGTCATCCGGGGAGGCGTCTGGTCGCGCTGGTAGGCAAGCACCAGCTCGCCGCTGGTATCGACCTGAGTGTTGAGCGGGATGACCGCCACGCCGCTGAGCTGCCAGATGCCAACAGCGAGCGTCATCAATCCCAGGGCGGCGAATACTAATCCGCGCGCCCATAGCGGCATGAACTGGAGCGTGATGAACGAAAAGATCGGCGGCAGCGTCGCCGTGCGGTAGAGGAAGATGAAGAAGTACGCAACACCAAGCGAAAGGAAGACGATGCCGAGAAACGTTAGCGCCAGCGGACGGATCAGGCGCCGAAGCGAACTCAGGCGTTGCACAACGCGTTGCATATCGATTTTGCGCTCTTGAATGGCGAATCACGCCCCCTGTGATTGACGCAGCTTGTCGCGTAGCACGCGCAGCTTGACGTTACGACGCGCCACTAGTTCGACGAGCAGGAGCGCTGCTAGCGGGGCATCGCCAATCCCGCCGCTACGCCCGATAGTTGGTTGCCCGTCTTCTGTGACACCGACCAGCAACTGATTCGCCGCGCGCGCTTCAACGATGCGCGCTGCTGGCTGTGCTGCAAACTCAACACTTAACCCGGTTTGCGCTTCCCAGGCGCGCACCCACGTTGCCGACGCCGCTGAAGCAGGAGCGATTACCAGCCCACGTTGACGATACTGACGATTGAGATACTGCGCCAGGAGCAGAGCGATATCGAGATGTGGCGCTAGTTCGCCGTCGTTGTCCACTACCCCCAGTGCGCGACCGTCGGCCGACAGCGCGACCCCCAGGTGCGAGTCGCTTTCGCGCACAAGTTTACGTAGACGCAGAAGCGGTGCGGTATGCGGGTGTGGCGCCTGACGGCCAAACCAGGCGTCTGGCTCACGGTTGATCTCGATCGTTTTCGTTTGTGCGCCATCACCCAACACTGCTGGGATAATGCCGCCCGTTGTGCCATTCATTACATCCACAAAAATGGTCAACGACGTCTGACGCGCCAGATCGACGTCTATCTCCCGACGCAGACTCTCGATGTACGCCCGACGCACGTCGATGGTGCTGGCGTTGGACGTTTCCGCGGGAAATGGGAAACATTCGCGCGGCGGATGACCGTCGATGAACGGGCTCAAACCCGGCGCCGGAGCGATGACGATCAACCCATTGAGCCAATAATCCCGATTACTGGCGGACACCATCACCGCACAATCGGCGACGCCGTGATCGAGCGCAACATCGATGGCTGGACGCGGCAGCGGCGTAGAACTGAGCATGACGCGCGCGCCAAGCGCACGTAACCCCTGGTAGCAATCGGCAGCAATGGGCGCTGAAAGAAAGCGAGTATCATACGCAACCAGGCAACTCCAGCCGCGCGCATGGAGCAGATCGGCAAGCGTCACATATCGGCGACGCACTGCGTCGAGCGTAAAATCTGCAGCAATAGTGCCTTCCCAACAGTAGGTGTATCGCACGGTTTGCATATGCGGAAACAGACAGGTCACATGCGTTGTTTCGTCCCCACTCACCGCGCAGCCTTACTGCCATGCCTTGGCTGGTGCGAACTCGTGCAACTTGCCAATCATAAGGTCGCGGATTTCGTACAAGCGCTCTGGCGTGCGCGCCTCGAATCGGGTGGTGATCGCCGGTTCGGTGTTCGATGCGCGCAAAATGCCCCACCCATCGCCAAAGTCGACGCGCACGCCATCAACGTCGATCACCGGGTATCGTGCAGCAAAGTAGTCGCGCACGAATTCAATCGCTCTAAACTTCATCTCGTCATCAAACGGCAGGCGACCTTCTGGGAGCGACGGCAGCGGCGGAAACGGCGCCAGCGCCTCAGCAAGAGTCTGCCCGCTCTTCTCTAGCGCATCGAGCAGCATGCAACCGGCAAAGATGCCATCATCGTGACAATGGTGCTCGACAGCGCCAAACACATGACCGCTCAACTCACCTGCCAGTGGTGCGTTCACTTCACGCATCTTCGCCGAGAGATTCGAGTAACCGGTCTTCCACATCACCGGCGTGCCGCCGAAGGCACGGATGGCATCGATCAACGCCACGCTGCATTTCACATCAAACACGATCGGCGCCGGTCCGCGCGCCAGCGCCTGCCGCGCCAGCACAATCAGATAACGGTCAGCAAGGACGATCTCGCCATTCCCGTCAACAACGCCCAGCCGGTCGCCATCGCCGTCGAGTCCGATTCCCATGTCAGCGCCAGTTTCACGCACGACGCGAATGAGGTCCTGCACGTTCTCCTCTTTGAGCGGATCAGGATGATGGTTAGGAAACGTGCCATCAGGTTCGATGAACAATGGAACGACCTCGCACCCAATCGCCTCTAGAGTGCGCACGCCAAGCGGACCGGCAACCCCGTTCCCGCCGTCGAGCACGACCTTTGGCTTGCGTTTGAGCGAAATATGGCGGGTTACGTCGTGCACATAGTCTTCTGCGGCGTCATACTTCTCATAGGCGCCATCACCGGCGACAAACGCACCGCTGATTGCAATTTGCCCTACCTCCTGAATCTGATCGCTGCTGAGCGGCGTGCCGCCGTAGACCGGATCGGAAAGACGCAATTTCAAGCCGTTGAAATGCGGCGGATTGTGGCTTGCCGTGACAACGGCGCCGCCATCGGCGTGCAGGAAGGACACGGCAAAATACATCAATGGCGTTGGCGCCATCCCAATATCGATGACGTCGCATCCGCTGCGGCGCAGACCATCGATCAATGCTGCCGCATACGCTGGCGAAGTCAGGCGTGCGTCCCGCGCCACCACGATCCGGCGCCGCTCGTGCCGACGGAAAAACGTGCCGCTGGCGCGTCCTAGCGTTCGATACACCTCTTCAGAGAGATCGCGATCAACAACGCCGCGAATATCGTATGCGCGAAAGATGGAAGGATGAACGTTCGTCATCAAGGCGCTCCTCATACGATCCGGCAATTGCCAGACTCTAGCGCTCGTATTGTAGTACTAACGCACAATGATAGCAACCTGGACGAGAGCCAAGGGGAGAAGGGCGAGGGGCGACACTGAGGGCGCACAAAGACTCCCAGCATCTGGTCTGGGCATGAATTGTCGGGCGGCGCGCCGACACAGCAGGCTGCTGCGGATGAAGAAAATGAGTTTGGTCTTCCTGGGCGCTGGAAAGCTGAAGCCCTAGCTGAGGTCGCGAAAGCCCCTTTGGGGCTTTCACGTCCTGAGCAAGGGCTTGAACCCGCAGCTTAGAGAACGCATGACCTGGCAGCGCGAGTCTACCCGGATTTATTATCTTCATAAGCCCTGGCTCAGGTCAGTCAAGCGCCGGCGGGGCTGCCAACGTCTTCAGCGAGAGCTTCAGTGCAGTGTGACGGCAGTTCCTGAAAAATAATCATGACCGCATTTCCGTGAATGTGATCCGTCGATGGTCGCTTGTCCCTTCTTCGGGTGCTTGCCTGATCGTTGGTTTCTCGTTTGATGGACGCGCTGATGAACGCTAATGTCGTATAAGCGGCTTATTACAGCGGGACAGGCGGATGATCCCGACGGTGGTAAAAAATGCGGCTTGCCGACCAGATCAGGATGATCCCTAACCCGACTTTCAGGACTGCTGATGGAACAATGCCGACCAGCAGACCGCCAATGACCGCGCCGATAACCGAGCCGATCCCCATCGGTGCAATGGTCTCGTTCAGATCGCGCTGCCCCTGATACGCGCCCTGACCCAGGTAACGAACAACCCCGATCAGCACGGTAGGCAGGCTGATCAACAGGCTTGCAGAGCCAGCAGCCTTGATCTCAGCGCCATAGGCGAAGATCAGGGTCGGAATGATAAGCTCACCCCCCGCAACGCCAAGCATACTGCTAACCAGACCGATCACCAATCCGAAGAGACTGCCCGATACAACCTGCCAGAACGGATCGTCAGGGATCAATGCCGGGAATTGCGTCGGGAGAAATCCTTCGATGATTAACAGGCTGCCAATCAGGGTCAGAAAGACCAGAATCACCCGTTCCAGCCGTTCATTCGAGAGACGACCCACTAACGCTGTGCCTACGAATGCCGTGATCATCGCTCCGGCGATCATTGCCGCTATTGGGAGCAGCAAGGACATGATCGGCGCCAGGGTGAGCGTTCCGCTCCGAATGGCGAGCGAGGCGAGGACGGTAATCAGGCTGATAGCGACGTTCAGCGCTACTGCCCGCCGCGCTGGGTAGCCAAGCGGTCCCGCCAGAACCGGCAGACGAAACTCGGCTCCGCCTAGCCCGATTAGCCCGCCTAACGTTCCGATGGGAATTGCAACTCCGAAGGCATACCAGGGACGACCTTGGGTGCGCACCCTGATGGGGGCGCCGGTACCTTCTTCCACATCGGGCATCTTCGTGTTTTCTCGCAGTCTATGTGAGATGTGACCAGAGGTCGCCACGTGGAGTCCATCCGCATGCCTGGTGCGGATTGCTATCATCTGGCAGCAGCCGTACCATAATGTATTCGGCTCTCCTCTCCGATGCCGTTTATTGGTCGGTGTCAAGACCGATCATAACATCGGTCGACTTAATAATCGCCTTAACTTGGTCTCCCACTTTGAGATCCAGACTTCTGACAGACTCAACCGTGATCACCGAGACGATTTCATCACCTCCAGCTAGTCTGACGACAACCTCGGCAAGAACGGCGCCTTCCTTGATGCTCTGAATGGTGCCAGCCAACTGATTGCGCGCACTCAGTCGCATTGATGTTCTCCTTGAAGAACTATGCAGGTTGCCAGCGGGTTCGAGTCGGGCGGAGCCGCACCGTGATGAAGGGACATCAACCACCGGCCTGCCTACCCGGTTCTTATGACCTCTGCACGAGTTGAGCTATTGTATCTAGATCATCACGAGTCTGTCAAAACGCTTCAGGATGTCAGCGCTCGCGCTCTACAATCGCTATCAGCGCCCAAAATGCGATCGCCAGGTCCGGCACAAAATAGAAGCGATCCGCCAGTCCATGGACAAGCGCGGCGGTCATTGCCGCCAGCGCGCCCCATGCCAGCAGATCGCGACGCTCACGGATGCTGCTGAAGGCGTTCCAATAGAAACGCAGCAACAGCCAACCGAACGCCAGCGCGCCGATTGGGCCGACGTTGATCCAGGCATCAAGCAGCAGGTTATGCGGATGAGCGGCATATTCCTCGCTCGTACCGAGCAGCGATGGATCGATCCGGCTGCGCCCGAATGCCGGGTTGTGGTAGTAGTAGAACTGGTCGAGTCCCAATCCAAGCGGGTGATCCTGGAGATAGGAGAGCGACTCGCGCCAGAGGAGCAAACGCGCATCGACGCTCCCTCCGCCAGGGCCGCCGCGCAGCGTCAACGCCAGACTGGCAACCGCTGCAATCATCACGCCAGCGAGCGCCAGCGCCAACCAGCGCAGCGCGCGCCGCTCCTGCGTCCGCAAGAGGCGCCAACTGGCGCCGATTATAGTTGCCGCGACGACGCTCGCCAGCCACGCGCCACGCGAAAAGGACACCGCTACTCCTGCCAGAGCAAGGCATGCGCAGGTAGCGAAGAAAAGCGGCGCCGCTCTGGAGGATTCCTTAGAAAGGCTGACACAAGGGTGCGAAGGCGTCAAGGCAGATGGCAGTGATTGCGCAACTGTGCGCCCCTGTGCCTTCGCCTCAATCTTTTCGAGACATACTTTCGCATATGCGACGCCTTGCGAGTCAGTCATTGGCGTGGAGCGCTTCTCTCCCCACAAGCCGAGTGCGAGCGCCGCAGCCAGAGGCCAGACCCGTTCGAGAAAGAGACCCAGGTTGTTGGGATGGCCATAGACCGATGTCACCCGCCGCACGCCGTCCACGACGATAATATTCTCACTGAACGCGCGTTTCTCGCCAATCAATGGCGCCAGGTCCAGTCCGACAAACTGTAGCACTCCAATAGTTGCCGCCCACGCGCCACTCAATGCCAGCGCGCCAGCCAGAAGCATACGCGGCATTCTGGTGGCATGGACAAGCCCATAGAACAGCAATGGTTCGACGATCAGCCAGCGAAATTCGCGCAGCGCTGCACTGCGCCCTTCGGGAACCGCCAGCGCTACACCGATAACGCCTGCCAGCACTAGCAGCGCGTGTGGCGCATACGTGACGCCTGCCAGGCGTATGTGTGGCGCCAATGCCTGCGGATCAGGCAAACTCCGGCGCTGTATCCGTTGAATCGCCCATTGCCCCGCCATGACGGCAGTCGTGACCAGCAATGCGATTTCGTGCAGCGGAAAGAGCCATCTGCGCCCGGCAGCATCAATCGACGTCGGCATCAAATAGAGCGGCGCTGCAAGCGCTGTGCAGACCAGACCGCCAACCGGCTGGATGAGCGTCAGCAGGGCGAAGAGCGCCAGACCTGCCAGGCGAAGTGGGAGCGGCAACGCACTGGCATAGACGCATGCCAGGCTCAGCGCCATTATCGCAGCAACTGACACGGGCGCCAGGTGCGTTAGGCGTTGGGGAAGGTTCACAACCGACATGAACGGAACGCTTTCAACGCTCGCTGCTCCTGAGTAAATCTCGCACAAACGCGCAAAGGCGAAGAGGCTGTCTTTCGTGCCTATTCACTAGAGCACCCCTCCCACGAACGCCGCTGATGTCGGGGCAGGCCCCCATGCCTGCCCACACCCGGAATGGTCAGGTCCCCGCGCTAGCCTACGGCGGACGCCGTCACATGAATCTCGTCCGGCCGTCACCTTCGCGAGACCCATCGCCCGATCTCCACCATGGTGCGCACCCCAACATATGCCAGCGCCAGCGTGATCAGCGCTGGCGTTAGCGTCCATACCCATGGCAGCGGTTGTTCACGCTCCACCATGAAGTGCTCGGGCGCTATGGCGCTCCGGATCTCCAATGTATGCACGGTATCGGACAATCCCGAAGCAATACGGACCGGCCTATTGCCGCCTGACGGAGCGATCTGTCGCATCGCACCGCCATCAATGCTGACTTCCGCAGGCGCATGGAGGCGAAGAGCGATAGATTGACCCGTGAAGCGCACGCGCCACCTTCCCTCTTCGATCGTTTTGACAGCCGGATGACGCCAGGAATGCGCGCCTGCCCCGGCAATCATGCCATCCGCAGCATAGGCGCGTACTGCTTCGTAGGCGGGCAGCGGCTGAAAATTGCGATCAACCAATGCGAAATACGGTGTCGGGTCGGCGGGGTCTGGCTCACGGTAACCGCCCCAGCGCAGAAACCAGATGTTCATGACCCCCACCCAGGGCCACTCGCGACGGGCGCGCTCTAACTGACCGACCAGATACGCGCCCTTCATTTCTTCAGAAACCGGCGGTCCCCAGGTGCTGCGCGCTGGCTCGGGGATAGAGTCGGGGGCGCTATTATAGCCGAACTCGCTGATCCACACCGCCTTGCCACTGTCGCCGTGCCGTTCCATCACTTCGCGCAGCAGCACGATGCGCGACACGTCAATGCGAGCGTCGATCGGGCGATCAAGATCGCGGAAAGGCGCGTCTGGTCGCCAGCGTAATCGGATATAGCGGTTCTCGTTGGGCGGTTGCCCCAACCCATACGCTTGCGCCGACATAATATCGAAGTACGGCGCACCTCCGGCGCGGTACACTCGATCAAGGTAGTCCAGTTCGCTCATCGGCGCAATGCGCGGCTCTTTGCCATCGGTCGGCGCCAGACTGGGGAACAGGATGACCGCATTGGGATTGGCGGCGCGTGCAGCGGTTGCAGCGGCGCGCAGCAACTCGACGAAGCGTTCAGGCTCTGGTGATCGCCAACTCCACTCATACGCCAGGTTCGGCTCGTTCCAGATCTGAATGAACCGCACCTTCCCGCGATAGCGAGTTGCGACCGTCGCCACAAAGTCGGCATAGTCGGCATAGTTCTCCGGCGGTCCGGTCGAATTGGCATTTTCGAGCAACCCGGCTCGAAAACGCGGGTCGGCGTCGTCATTTGGGCGCGCCCACTGCGGCGCCCGGTCGATGCGCACGATCAGCTCCAGCCCCAGGCGTTGCGCTTCGGCCACAATGAAATCGTACTTCTCCCACGCGCTGCGCACCTGCTCGGGATTACGGCGATCAACAAAATCGCCTTTGCCGTGGATCTCGACGTCGTCCCAGGGCATCTGGATGCGCACAAAATGCGCGCCCATCGCGCGCGCCAGTTCGAGGGTGCGGGTGACATGGGCGGCGTCGGGTTCAAACTGCAGATTGTACGCATTCACGCCAATCTGTGGAACCTCAGCCCATGGGATCGGCGTATCGGGCGGCGAATAGGTGACGCCGCGGTTGATCTCATTGTCGAACCACGTAAACGCAGCAAGTGCGGCGGCCAACAGTCCCACGACTGCTGCATACGCAACCAATCGAACCATGCACTTTCCTCGCCAACCGGCAGGGAGTATAGCGGGATCGTGGGGAAGCGTCAACTGAATCAAAGTGCAAGGCGAGAGGCACGCGGCAGAGCGTCGTGTGAGTTCTGGTGAACGGAAGTGCATCTACGCCACTAGACGCAGGGCATTGCTACTGATACACGAACGCACGTGATAGAAGGCCATCCCAACGGAGGCGGTCGTCGGTAAATCGTGGCATCATGAAAACGAAACGCCGTTCCGTCACAGGAGATCTGACCATGGCGCTCACTGTGCGTCCTGCGACACGAGCCGACCTCCCCGCTCTGGCGCATTTGATCGTCGAGCTCTATCAATCGGAACTGCCCGGCGTCCTGACCGGTCCTGTCGAGAAACAGGCTGAACTATTGCGCTTCACGCTGGAGGCCAACGGCGATAAAGCGTTGTACCATCGGTATGTGCTATGCGACGATTATGGTGCAATTATTGGCACGGGCATGATTGAATTTCCTGGTGACGAACGCTTTGATCGCGCCCCGGACGGAACCGTTGCAGCGGCAGTTCGCACGTTGGGAGCGCTGCGCGCTACGCGATTGCTCGGCGCTGCGGTACGCGCCCTATTCGGCGTCTACCGCCACAGCGACCCGCAGAGCGCCTTGATTCACAGCGTGGTCGTCACAGCGCGCGAGCGCGGCAGGGGTGCGGGCGCCGTGCTGATGGATCACCTGGAGCACACAATTCGCTCACATCGGCATGCTCGCGCTCGTTTGCAAGTGCTGGCGTGGAATACGGCGGCACAGCGTTTCTATGCTCGCCGAGGATACGTGGAAATCTGGCGGTCGTCCGGCTGGCGCGCCATGCTCTCGTGGCCTAGCGTGGTGATGGAAAAGGCGCTGGACAGCGTTGAAGCGACACCCCCATCGTATCCAACACTGGAGTCACACCTTTTCTGGAACGATTCAGTTCCCTGATCCTGTTGCACCACCGGGCAGACGTGCTAGAATAGAGAGTGATCTTCTGTCATCAACAAATAACCGCATACCGTAGCTGCTGCCATCCCCGTTTAGGAAAACCTTTCAGCAACGAACCGCTGAAACGCGAGGACACGCCGCTCGACCGGAGCTGGTCGAGGAGGAAGTGGTTGTGCTATGAGAATAATCGGCATCCAAAGATGCATGCTGATAGATGAGGCGCCATCGCGCCGCAACGACGCGGGTCAGGCATGGTGAACTCCTCACCACGAAAGTGAGAACTATGAGCGAGCCAGAATGGGCGAAAGACCGGTCGTATGATCCCTCAACTCTTGCTTCGCTGATCATGCTCATGCTGGGGTTTGCCCTGACCCTAGCCATCGTCAACATTGGTCTCTTTCTTGCAAGCAACGATCTGACAGGCGCCGCGATCGCCGTCATTGCTGCCACTGCCGGACTGCTGCTCGCGCTAGCGCGACGCCTGGCGCTGCAACGGCGCCGCCACACGGCAGTGATGCTTTTCGCCATAACACTCTCGCTTGGCGCAATTGCCGTGGTGTGGATCGAACCGGCCAGCGTACCGGTGGCCGTACTGATTCCGCCGCTGATCCTGATCAGTACGCTTCAGCACCTCCATAGCCACGAGGTTGGACCGCTGATCTTCTTCACCAGTCTTGTTGCAGTCGTCCTTGCCATCGGCAGCGAAGTGGCGCGACCGTGGTTCACCTCGCGGGAGCCGCTCGCGCCTGCGCTTCGCATTACAGCGCTGGTTGGGGCTGTTCTGTTACTGGCGGCGCTGCTCTGGCGCTTCGGCGCCCGTCTCCACGCTACGCTGGCGCGCCTCGAAGCTGCTAATGCCGCACTGCATGATAGTGAAGCGCGGTACCGCTCTGTCGTCGAGGAACAGACCGACATAATCTGCCGCGCGCGACCCGATGGCATCGTAACACTGGTCAATGAAGCCGGTTGCCGCTACTGGGGATTGAAACGCGATGAGCTTATCGGCAGTGATCTGCGACGGTTCATCCATCCCGATGATATTCCGCATCTTAATCGTCATCTAGAGTCGCTCACCCCTGAATCGCCAGTAGGAACGATAGAATGTCGAGCTATTCTTCCAAATGGGGAGGTGCGCTGGCAACGATGGACCAACCGTGCTCTCTATGACGGCAGTCGCCTGGTCGGGTATCAGTTGGTCGGGCGCGACATTACCGAACGCAAGCGTGTCGAAGAACAACTGTTCCGCAGCGAGCGCCAGTTTAAAGCCATCGCCGAAAACGCGCCCGATATCATTTCGCGGTACGACCTTCAGGGTCGCTACCTGTATGTCAATCCGGCATTCGAACGGGCAACCGGGCTGACCAGTGCGGACGTCATTGGAAAAACGCAGCGTGAACGCGGCGTGCCTGAACACATCGCTCAATTGTGGGATTCCTGTTTCCAGGCTGCTATTGAGACCCGATCAGTTCAAACAGCGGAATTTGAGATGCTGATGCCGTCGGGATACCGCTTCTACGAGTCGCGCATCGTGCCCGAACTTGGCCCCGACGGCAACGTTGAGTCTTTACTGGCCATTTCTCGGGATGTGACCGAACGCCGGAAACACGAACTTGTCCTGCAGCACCGTCAGAAACTCGAAAGCATGGGGGTTATGGCGCAGGGCATTGCTCACGAGTTCAATAATCTGCTCGGCATTATATTGAGCAACGCCGAACTCGCTCTAACCGCGCTTCCTCCGCAGTCGCCGGAACGTCTGTCGATCGAAGCCATTACCTGCGCCGGTCGGCGCGCAGCAGCAATCACACGTCAGATGTTGACGTATGTGGGGCATAGTCCGCTGCAGACCTCACTCCTGAGCCTCAACGAGTTGATTAGAGAAATGGCGGAACTGCTCCAGGCGTCGATCACGAAGAACGTCTCGCTGGTCTATCGCCTGAGCGACCACAATCCTCTGGTTGAAGGCGATGCGGCGCAGTTGCGACAGGTGCTCCTCAACCTGACGATCAATGCCGCAGAGGCGATTGGTGATCAACCTGGTGAAGTTGTAGTCTCGACCGATGTGCGCTTCGTTGATCGTGCGTTCCTGGCGATGACGGTCGGCACACCCGATCTGCCTGACGGAACATATGCAGCGCTCTCTGTGAGCGATAATGGATGTGGCATGGATGCCGCGACGCTCGAACGGATCTTCGACCCCTTCTTCAGCACCAAATTCATCGGGCGCGGTCTGGGGCTGCCGGCGACGCTGGGCATCGTGCGCGGACATGGCGGCGCTATTCATGTCGCCAGTGCGCCGGGCGAAGGAACGACTATCACCGTCTTTCTTCCGCTGGTGCACCAACGGCTCGTACGCACCGGCTCGCCTTCTCAAACGCACGTGGCAGCATACCCGGATTATCAAAAAATCTTTCTGGTCGTTGATGATGAAGAGAGCGTGCGCGCCGTTGCAGCGCGGATGCTGGAGTGGATGGGGCATCCTGTGCTCACAACCGGCAACGCTGAAACGGCTGTCATCCTCGCTCGACAACACCGGCAACATCTGGCATGCATCCTGCTCGACGCAACAATCCCCGACCGCGATCTCCATCGGACTGTCAGGGATTTCCGTCAGATATGTCCCGATATTCCAATCGTTCTGATGAGCGGCTATACTGAGGATATTGCTGTTCGACGCTTCTCTGCGCTGGGTCTGAACGGTTTTCTGCAAAAGCCATTCACCTCGCAAGAATTGCGCGATGCCGTCGATTACGCGCTGGCGGCAATCTGAGCGCAACTCACCGAAGAAGATTTGCAGCAGACACGTCTCTGTCGGGTATAATCCCGACATCTATGAAACGGTCGTCCCGACATTGCCGCGCAGTGCACCTGCCCTTTCTGACGCTCCTGACGGCAGCGGCGATTTTCCGTGTCGCACTTTGGGGATCGCTCCCCCGACAGGGGCTGATATCTGACGAAGGCGAATATCTTTCGGCCGCCTGGTGGCTGGCATATGGACGCGGTTTCGACTGGCACCAGGGATATCTGTGGACGCGCGCACCGCTCTATCCGCTGTTCCTGGCGGCGCATGTGTACGTTTTCGGCGATCATCCCGCTGCTCTCGTCGCAACACAAACCCTGCTGAGTCTGATCAACCTCGCCCTGATCTACGCGCTTGCCCGACAGATCGCGCCGCCCGCTCTGCAAGCGACGCCTTTGATTGCGACTGCGCTCGCTGGCATCTACTTTCCTTTCGTCATTTACCCGCAACTGATCCTCTCTGAGACGCTGTATATCTGTCTTGTGCTGGGCGGCGTGCTGGCGCTTGCTCATAGCGCGAGATTAGCGGAGCATACGCCTCCTAACGAGTCACGACGCGCGGACAACGCGTACCGCTGGCACATCCGCCAGTCGCTTGTTGGGATCATCGTTGCCGGTGTATTGTTTGGGCTGGCGACGCTTACCCGCAGCCAGACGCTCCTGGCGCTGCCGGTGATCGCTGGATGGGCGGCGTTTGCCGGGCGGCGCAGCCTGTGGCGTGCGCTGGTATTCCTGGCGGTTGCGGCGCTCGTCGTGACGCCATGGACAGTATACAACTCGCGGATCTATGGCGGACTGATTCCAGTGGATACCAGCGGTGCGTTCAATCTGCTCATCGGCGCGTGGTCAGCGCACAACGGCGAGCGACGCGATGCGCCGATACGCGATTTTGTCCTGGCGCTGTTTCCCGATCAGCGTGTAGCGCCGCCTGCCGATACCTGCCTGCCTCACCCCGGACCTCAACCACATCAGGCAGCGCGCCAGATGGCTATGATCCGCGAAGGTCTCTGTCTGATTGCGGATCGTCCGCTGGCATTTATCCGAAAGTCGCTGATCGAACTCGTGGACCTGTTCCGCATCAACTATACGGGCGCTGAACGCCTGACCGACGGATTCTCGACGGGCCGCCTGCCGGTCTGGTACCTTCTGATGACGTTTCTGCTCGACGATACGCTGTATGTCCTTACCCTGCCGCTAGCAGTCCTCGGATGGGCAGTCATTCGTCGTTTCCCGCCTGGCTCTGGGATGTCGGCAGTGCTCGTCGGGATTTGGCTGGTCTTTAATATCCTGCTGGCGCCGCTGTTGTTCGCTATCAACCGGTTTCGCATACCACTCTTGCCATTTCTCTTTATTCTGGCAGCGGCAGCAATCAACGCGCTCTTTCGTCGCCGTGATCTCCTCGTTGACACCTTACGCACGGGCTACGGCCTTGCCTGCGGCGTGCTCGCCGGAGCGCTGACCCTGATTGCCGCCTCTCCTTATGCCTATCTGGAGCCGCGCCCGCCGGGCAGCGACTCGCAGTGGGCGTCGTACCTAGGACCGTACCCATCGAGTCTGGCGATCACCGGCATGGCCATCGCAGCACGCCCGTTCGCACAGGACGATGCACGTTTTCTGGCGGCATTGCGTGCCGGCGATTTTGCCGCTGCTGAGTCCATTCTGCGTCATGGGACGCCGGGCCGCGATACAGCGCGATTGGGCGCTGCGCTGATCGCCGCACATCAGGGTCGGTACCGCGAGGCGTTGGCGCTGCTGCCGCCGTCCGATACGCTCGTCGCCATGGGGGATGTGCCGGGCAGTGTACTGCGCGGCGATCTGTTGCGCAGCATCGGCGACGAGGCAGGCGCACGCGCGGCATTTACGCCACAGTATGTCGATGCGGCCAACCCGATCGTCTGGGCATGGGACTGGCTGCGTCCTGCGCCAACCCGCATCATCGATTTAGGCGGGAATCTCGACCTGGGATACATTCGCGGTTGCTATCTGGGCGAAGGCGACGCTGCCGAACGGAGGACCTATCGCTGGTGCACCGATGGCGCACTTCTGCGCTTCCCTGGCGCTGGACGCGCATATCCGCAACGCTTGGTGTTTACGGTCGATGGACGCGGATGGCCGGTCGATCTGCGTCCGGCATCGCCAGTGCGGGTATTGCTTGCGGGGAATGAGATTGGCGCATTTCCCGCCAATCCCAATGGCGTGCGCACCTTTGAGGTCACCCTGCCGCCGTTGCCAGAGAGCGCCGATGTTGTCATTGAACTGCGCGGTCCTACATTCGTTCCCGACGCAGCGCGCTACCTGAGCCAGCAGGGTGCAGAGGCGGTTGGTCAGGTGCATCGGTTGATGGTGCGGTTGGATCGGGTTGAGATCGGAAAATAGGGAGCAGGGAGCGGCTCACAAGGGTAGATTTTTTCCGGCAAGCCCTTCCGTCGTATCGCCTGTTTCAGGCAACAGGCCGCCCTAACTCCCCCTTCTCCCCCCCAACTCCCCGCATGCAGGGGTAGGGGGATGAGGGGACAAAGGGCGTCGGGATGCGGCAAATCCGCTTCGCACGCCAAAAAGCCTACCCTTGAGAGGGGATGCAGGGGGTGGGAGAACAGGGCAGGGGGATGAGGGGAAAACAGGCGTCGGAACGTGGAAAACATCCTTGGTGTCTGAAAAGCTCTACACGTGAAAGGCAGGGAGTAGGGAGTGGGAGGCATCGAGGGTAAGGGTTAGACTCAGGGGATTCTTCAATGGCATTGCTTCTAACCCCTAACTCCTAACCCCCAACCCTTAAATCCCTGACTCCTACCCCTAATCGATACGATGGCACCGATAAGACGCCTTATACAACGAGATCGTTCATGCATCGCACATGTCCCGGCAATCATCGGGTTGATCGCGCTTGCGCTGGTATTGCGGCTGCTGGTGTGGCGCTGGCACGAGCTGTACCCGCTGGGCGGCGACGAACAGGAATACCTGAATCAGGCGCTGACGCTATTGCGTACGCGGCAGTATGTCGAGCTGCGCCTGATGCGCCCGCCGCTCTATGCCGTATTTCTGGCAGCGTGCATCGTCGCATTCGATCTGCTGATCCAGAACCTGCGCCTAGTGCAGGCACTCATCAGTGCGTTGACCGTGGCGCTGCTCTACGTCCTGGCGCTGCGCCTGTTCGGCGACCGGCGCATTGCTATCGTCGCCGGGCTGCTGACAGCGTTGAACTATACGCTGGCGTTTACTGCAACCGAACTGCTGACCGAAACCCTCTTCCTCTTCGGGCTGGCTGTCATTTTTGCGCTGCTGTCGCACAGCACGTCCATCTCTCGATGGTCACCGCTTCTCGCCGGGATCTCTCTGGGAATGCTGGCGCTTTTGCGTTCTGTTGCGCTGCCGCTGCTAGCGCTGGGAGCGCTCTGGCTGATGATGAACGCAGGCAAGCGCGCCGCAGCAACCTTCGCGCTTGCCGCCATCCTGGTTATTGCACCATGGACGCTGCGCAACTACCTGACCTACCATGCACTCATTATCATCGACACGACCGGCGCGGAAAACCTGTGGCTCGACAACGATCCCGCCGGTCGCGAAGCGGTCAAGCGCCAGTTGTACGCGCTTGGCGACGACATGGCAGCGCGACAGCGTCTGGCAATCGAACGCGGGATCGCTGTCATGCTCGCCAACCCCGATCACGTCGCCGCCAAGGTCTGGCGTGAAGCGCGCCTTTTCGCTGCGCTCCAGTTCTTCGACGATATGCGCAACCGTCCGGCAATCTGGGTCCCGCCGTTGCAGGTCTGGCTGCGCCTGATCCTTGGCGATGGTCTCTGGCTGACCATCCTGATTGGCGGTGCGGCGGGACTCTGGCTGGCGCCGGCGCGTCGCTGGACGCTCGTGATCGCCGCGCCCTGGACGATCTACATCGTGTTAACGATGCTGATCTTCCATGTTGAACCGCGCTACCGACTCCCAATCTATCCAGCGCTCGTCCCATACGCTGCATGGGTATTGATGCGCTTGAGCGCGTGGCGGACGCCAGCGAAGCGCCGTATGCTGGCAGTCGTGGCTGCCGTGCTGACATGCGTCGCGCTTATCGCCGTTACACTCGGACATCGCCCCTATCTGTCGGAAACATTGATGCTGGCCCAGAAACACGCCCGGCTCTGGCAGGCGGAACGCGCACTCGCTCGAGGTGATAGCAACGCTGCACGCACCGCAGCCGAGGCGGCGCTTCGCCTGGATGAACGCTCGGCGCTCGCGCGCGTCGTTCTGGCGCGCGTCGCCCTGATGCACGGCGATGCCGACGCAGCGCTCGACTATCTCAATCAAGCCCTGACTGCCATCCCTAATCACCCCTATGCGCACCTGCTCCGCGGCGCTATCTATCGCCTGCGGGGGAATGATCGAGCCGCGCTCAGAGACCTGAAGTACGAAACGGCGTCGCTCGAGGATCTGCAACGCTGGGCGTGGGACGTGTTCCGCCCGATTGCGCCGCCGCAGGAGTCTCTGGATATCGGTCGTCTCGATCTCGGATATGTGCGTGGGTTTCATTTTGCAGAGAACGGCTTCCGCTGGACGACCGATCATGCCGAGATTCTGCTGGCGGCGCAGTCTGGCAGCATGCTCGAACTGCGGCTCAACGGCGACCGATTGCCGGGGGCGCCGCCTCCAGAGGTCACTGTCCACATCGATGGCATTGAAGTCGGTCGGATCATCGTGCCGCAGAGCTGGCACACGGTGCGGCTGCCGCTGCCGCCTGGCGCTGCCGACGATGGCCAGATTCTGGTGAGCATCCAGAGCACAACCTACCGTCCGCGCAGCCTCGACCGGACGAGTCCCGACAATCGCCCGCTCGGAGTCGCTATCGACGAGGCGCGGGTCGTAGACGCGCCCTAAATTGGGGTTCCCGGTTCGATGAACAGTGTGACGAGGGAACGACTTCTTCTCTTCCTGATCCTTGCGCTGGCGCTTGGTCTTCGTCTTCTGCTCTGGAGCCAACCGCTCCACGAGCCTGCCAATGATGAGGTTGAGTATATCACCGTTGCACGCGACCTGCTCGAAGGGCGCGGCTGGTCGTTCTACGACCGGTATCACTGGCTGCGCGCGCCGCTCTATCCGCTCTTTCTGGCAGCCTCGTGGGGGCTGGCAGGCGACGACGGCTGGCCCCGCGCCACGCGCGCGCTCCACCTGGCTGCGCTGCCAAACATTGCATTGAGCGTTCTCAGCGTCTACCTGACGTATGCGCTCACAATCCGGCTGGTGAATCGACAGGCGGCGCTACTGGCAGCGCTGATGACCGCTGTGCTCTGGACGCACGCCACCTTTGCCAGCCTGTACATGGCAGAGACGCTCTTCACTGTGCTGTTCCAAGCAGGTCTGCTCGCGCTGGTTCAGGTCAATAGGCAACGATCAACGGCGAAACGCTGGCTGCTAATTGTCGCAGCAGGTGCAGCGCTGGGTTTGGCGGCGCTCACCCGATCACTGGCGCTCCTGTTCATACCAGTGGCTGCGGGCTGGCTGGCATTTCACCTGGACCGGCAACTGAACGGCAGCGCTCTTCGCTCCCGCCTGGCGACGCCGATCATGGCGGCAGTCGTCTGCCTGGCGAGTGCCGGAGCGGTCATTGCACCCTGGACGATCCGCAACTACCAGGCGTATGGCGGCTTCATTCTGATCGAAACCGGACTCTCGTACAACCTGTGGGTGTTTAACGAACCGCGCGAAGACCGTGAAACCATTCATCGGGTCCTTGAAACTATCAGTAACCCGGTCGAGCGGGCGAACTACGCCGCCGAACGTGGGCTGGAGCGTCTGCGTGAAGACCCGCTGATTATCGCGCGCAAACTTTGGCCCAACTGGGTTTTCCTAGTGCGCATCAAGCCGATCCAGGATCGATTTCTGATGGAAAGTTACTACGCCGACGTCGATCTCCCGCTCTTCGTTGCGGCGTTGATCTTCGATGACCTGCTCTACGTCCTGATCGCTCTTGGGGCGATTGTCGGTCTGGCGCATGCAGTGCGCCTGCGGAATCAGAACACACTCCGATCCCATCCAGTCTGTCATCTGCCGGTTGTTCCCGCCGTACTCTGTTTGATCTGGGTCGGCTATGCGATTGCGACCATGCTGCTGACGCACGGCGAAGCGCGCTACCGACACTTTGTGTTTCCAGTGCTTATCCCATACGCAGCGTGGACATTCACTGTGCTGATGCAACGCGCTGCCTGCTTCGATCGTCGGCGAATGATCGGGATCGCGCCGCTGATCGGGGTCTTCCTCTGGACAGTGCTGACTGCATACCCGTGGGGTTGGGCGGGCGAAAACCTGGCGCGCGGCAGTCGTGCGCTGGCGGGGGATGTCTGGATGGCGCTCGGTGCGTCGGATCGGGCGGCGCACGCTTACCTCAGCGCGCTTGAAGCAAAAGCCACCCCGGATGGATGGTTGCGACTGGGAGCGGCGCACCTGGCACGCGGCGACATCGAGCGGGCGCGGGTCGCCTACCGTGCGGCATGGGACGCGAGCCGCCTCTACTACATCGCCAGTGCGCACCTCGGTGATCTTGAGCGGGCGCTCGGCAACCTGGACGAGGCGCGACGCGCGTTCGCCGGAGCGTATGCCGACGAACAGCGGGTGCTGGACTGGTCGTGGCGGATGCTTGGACAGAATCCGCCGTTGTCGCTGGACATTGGTGATGGTCTTGATTTCGGGTATGCTGGCGGGGTCTACCCTGCCGAGGAACTGCTGGGCAGACGGGCGCGCTGGAGCGCAGGGCGCGCATTGCTGCGACTGGGGGGTGTTGAAGCAGGTACTCCGACTCTGCTAACACTCCGGCTGGCAGCGCCCCACCCGGATCGCTCAGCCATCCCAGTGCATATTTGTGTCGAAAGAACATGCCGACAGGTCGAAGCGAATGCCGGGTGGCGCACCTACACCCTGGTGGTCGAGCCGCGCAGCGTACCCATGCTCGTCGAAGTGCGCAGCCCAACATTCACAGCCGCTGATGGACGGCGGTTAGGCGTGATCATCGATTGGGCGGCGGTGACGCCGGTTGCCGAAGGAAAAAGATTGTAGTCATGTACGAGAAGACATCGAGCCGCGTGTGTATCGGCTGCTTTACAGCAGAACGGCAGTTCTGTATAATATGCGCTGCACTGAGCAAGGGCGTCAGTCCGAGTGGTAAAGGATCTGCAATGAGCAATCGTGAAGAGCAACTGATGTTGTTTCCGAAGCCCGATGACGAACGCAAACGTAAATCTCCCGATGGAATTACGACGAGTAACTTGATCTGTACCGCTCATGTCGGTACGAATGAGGAGCTGTTCCCACAAATCCTGGATCTTCACGTTCCGCCAGGCTCATTAGTGGCAGACGTTACGTATGGCAAGGGTATTTTCTGGAAAAACGTTCCGAAAGATAAATACAGGGTTCTGGCTACGGATATAGAGAATGGCGTTGATTGTCGCAGTCTGCCGTACGATACGGGTTCTATTGACTGCGTCGTCCTCGATCCGCCTTACATGGAAGGTCTCTTTCGCCGATCAGAGAGCCATCTGGCGGGCGCTGGAACGTATGTCGCTTTTCGTGCGACGTATTCAAACGGAGAACCGACGACTGAGGGACCGAAATATCACGAAGCAGTTCTCGATCTCTACTTCAAGGCGGGTAGAGAGGCTCACCGTGTATTGCGCCCATACGGAATACTGATTGTCAAGTGTCAGGATGAAGTCAGTGCGAATATCCAACACCTGACGCATGTCGAAATTATCGTTCACTATCAGTCTCTTGGATTCTATGCGAAGGACCTTTTTGTTCTCGTCCGACCCAACAAGCCAGCAGTGAGCCGTATCAAGAGGCAAGAACACGCCAGAAAAAACCACTCCTACTTTTTGGTATTCATAAAGACGGATGGGAGAAATCCGCGAAGAAAAGGAGCTTCGAGTGGGAATTCTTAAGAATTGGGATATTACTCTAGAAGAACTCGATGAAATCCTTGCGACTCGCCCTAGTCTCAGGGGCATTCTCATGGGTTTTATAGCTGAGTATAAACTTTCTCAATTTTGGTTCAAGGATGAGCGAATCTCCGATCTGATTAGATATGACAACCATGATCGTACAAGTTTGGGAGACTTCGGTTTCATATACAAACAAGAGACAATAAGCGTTCAGGTCAAATCGCTTCAGACGAATTCCATACGTCAAACGGCCTCAGGACTCGAAGGCGTGTTTCAATGCGACGCAAGTGATAAACGTCGCGTCACATTACCGGATGGTCAGGAGATAGAGACCACCTGTCTGGTTGTTGGAGGATTTGACCTGCTGGCAGTCAACATCTTCCAGTTTGAAAAGAAATGGAAATTTGCGTTTGCGAAGAATGCTGATCTGCCAAGAACCAGATCGCGCAAGTATAAACCGGATCAACGACAGTATCTCCTCGCCACGTTGATTCGCATAACCTGGCCTCTACAACCTCCGTTCTCTGACGAGCCGTTCAGCATTCTGGACTCAATTGTTGAGGAACGGAAATAGCAAAAGAAACAGCAGGGCAATCCTTCATAAATACCCCGCCTTCAACTGCAACTACACAGTTCTGAATTTGGTGTTATATAGAGGCGATGCTGTGCATCGCCTCAACGTAACAACGACCGCTGGCGAGACGTTACATTCCAACATCTCTGCCCGACGCCGCACGCATTCCTGACTTCAACCCCGCGCACCTCGCGCCTAGCGTCTCGCGCCGCGTCTCACATCAACCCTGTGCCGCCGCGCTTCGACAACCGCTGATCGAGGGTCATCGCAAACGCCTGGAGGCTGGCGCTATCGAGTTTTTCGAGGGCGTCGAGTTCGTCTTCGGTCAAGTCGTACTCCTTGCATGCCTCGCGCGCATTGTTGATCAACGCCTGGCGGAACTCTGGATCGGTTACTGCGCGCCCAATCACCCGCTCGACCTCCGACTGAGACATGGCATCGCTCCTTTCTGAAGGACTGACGCACTACACTGCGAGCAAATCCTGATACGCAACGCGTATGCGGGATGCTTCTCCGCTGGCGCTCAATACAATGAACGTATCGTATGCTCGTTTTAGATACGCAGTTCCTTCGTTCAGGTTTCCGGTTTTCAGCAACGACGCGCCATAAGCGCACCAGGTGCGCGCCAGTTCGAAGCGATCCTGCACTGCTTCGCACAGCGCCGCGCTGGCCACCAAGTCTTCCTGCCAGGATCGCCCTTGCGCTACGGTCGCTGCGCCGCGCAACCGCAGCGCAATCGCCATCAGATCGTCGGCGCCCAGAGCACGGCTCAATTCGACCGCCTGCTCCGCATACGCGGCTGCGTCTTCCAGGTTACCCAGTTCAATCAGCGCCTCAACCAGCGCATTGAGCGCCTCAGTCTGGAGGGACGGCGCCTGAAGCGTCTCAGCCGTCGCCAGCGCCTGACGAGCAAGTTCCGCCGCCCGTGCATGGTCGCCCTGCGCGCTGTAGGTTTGCGCAAGATGAACGAGGGCGTTCGCTTCCTGATCGGTGCTGCCCAGGGTGCGGTGCAGGTTCAACGCCTCCTCATACGCCTGATGCGCCTGTGCGTAATCGCCGCGACGATAGTAGATGATGCCGAGGGTATTGAGCAATTGCGCGGTTTCCAGTTGCGCACGCAGCTGGCGCGACAATTCCAGCGCCTCCCGGCAATGCGCTTCGGCTTCGGCGTACTGACCAAGCACCGTCAGTGAGTAGGCGATATTCCCCAGGGCATAGGTGATGGCGTACCGCAAACCGATCTTACGCGCCAGCGTCTCAGCCAGGCGATAGTGTTCGAGGGCGCGCTGGTGATTATTCTGCAATTGCCAGAGGTAGCCGATGTTGTTATGCGATGCAATCATGCCCGGCAGGTCATCAATCGCCTCTCGCGCCTGCAGGCTGCGCTCGAAAAATTCGCGAGCGCGGGCATATTCGCCGCGCAGGGTCAACACCGAACCGCTCTCGGCGTGCAGGCGCGCTTCGATCTGCTCGTCCTCAGGGCTACGATGATCGCGGCGCAGCATCGCCAGCCCTTCTTCGCAGGCTGCCAGCGCCAGATCGTACTCGCCGCGCCGCCGTCGCACGAGCGCGATGTCTGCGCAGATGCGCGCCGCCGCCAGTGGCGAAACCTCCGCCGGATGCGCACGCACAACCCCCATTGCCTGCTCGAGCGCTTCGAGCGCCGCAGCGTACATCCCCTGCTTTTCAAGCACGGCGCCGCGCCGATGGTACGCCTGCTGCGCCACATCGGGCGAAATGCCAGGCGATCCAAGCACGCGCGCAATATGATCCAGCGCCCGGTCGTAGCGACCAAGTGTCGCTTCAACGTCAGCGATGGCCAGGTGCGTTTCCCAACCGCGGGGATCATGCTCATCACCCGCCAGCGCTTCGAGCGCCCAGGAGTAGTATTGCAGCGCCTCTTCATTAGCAAAGACGGCACGCGCTGCATGACCGGCTTTCAGCAAATAGTGAATCGCTTTGTCGCGCCGGTTGCTGAGACGGTAATGATGCGCCAGCAAGCCGTAGTAGTCGTCCAGATCATCGGCATAGCGCTGTTCCAGGTACTCGCCGATCCGACCGTGCAATTCGCGTCGCCGGGCATACAGCATGCTCTGATACGCCACTTCCTGCAACAGTGCATGGCGGAACATGTGCACCCGTTCCGGCTCGAGCCGTTCGAGCATCGTGATTTCCTGCTCGTCCAGGTGGGTCAACTGGCGCAGCAGCGCGATACGATCAATACTCTGAATCGCCTGTAGGACGCCAAACGGAATGCGCTGCCCAATGACCGACGCCACGCGCAACACATTCCGCGCCTGTTCGTCGAGGCGATCGATGCGCGCCAGGAGCAGGCCGTTCAAGCTATCGGGAAGATTATCGATGCTGTTCAGGAGCGTCTGGTTGGATTGAGCCAAAACTGCTCGCAGCAGTTCCGCCAGAAAGAGCGGGTTGCCTGCCGCTCGCGCTGCAATTTGACGACGCAACGTCTCGGGCAACTCCACATCTCCTGCCAGAATGGTCACCAGGCGGTCACTATCGTCTGCTGGAAGTTCCCGCACTTCGAGCACTGCAGCATGATCATTGTCTGACAGGGCATCAGTCGGTCGGTGCGCCCCTACCAGCAGAATCGGGTGCTCGCGGATCGTCTGTACAACGCGACGCCAGAGTTCGAGTGATACCGGGTCTGCCCAATGCAGGTCCTCGAAGACGACCAATACCGATCCCTGCGCGGCAGCATGCAGCAACAAGCGCTCGAGCAGGTCGAACCGGCGTTCCTGCCGCAACTGCGGATCAAGACCTCGCGTCAGTCGATTATCGGGAATATCAAGCCGCACCAGATCGCCAAGCAGCGGGAGCCACTCGTCCATGCCAGGACCGAGCGCCGACAGATGGGCAGCGATTTTCCCTGCACGCACCTCATCGCTCTCGCCCGCGACCATGCCGCAGAGCGATTTCAGCAGCTCACCCCAGGCAGCGTACGGAATGCTCGCAGTGTAGGATAGACATACCGCCGACACGACGCGCATCCCGCGTTCACGCGCCATCTCAATCAGCGCAGCGAGCAGTCGGCTTTTCCCGACGCCTGCCTCGCCAACCAACCGTACCGCCCGACCCGAGCCAGCGAGCGCGGCTTCAAGGTTGTCTCTTAGCCACGCCATTTCATATTCCCGATCAACGAGAGGCGTCAGAACGCCTTGAAACAACAGCATCACTTCGCTGCTCTCGCGTTCGCCAGCAATCCGACAAATTTCGAGCGGTTCTGATTTTCCCTTGAGTGGTATGATGCCCTGCGGCTCGCACACTATACGGGCCGTCGTCTCAGCCAGCGCCCGACTGCACCAGATATCGCCCCAGGGCGCTGCACTCATCACACGTGCGGCGATGTTGACCGCATCGCCCATCACGGTGTACTCTTTGCGAGTGGCGCCGCCAACATTTCCAGCAAAAACGACGCCAGGGTTCAGCCCGATTCGCTGGCGCAGAAGCGATACTGAAGGCGTCACCGATTGAGCGTTGGAGTCGTCGGCGCTGTACAGTTGCACCTCGATCTCCGCATTCACGCGACTCAGCGCCGATTGCATCGCCAGCGCAGCGCGCGCGCCTCGCTCGGGATGATCCTCATACGCCGTCGGTGCGCCGAAGATTGCCAGCAGCTTGACTCCCTCTTCCGCGACATCGAGCTTATTAATCACCCCGCCATAGCGCGCAATGGCGGATTGCATGGCGATCATGTATTGTTCAAAGATGCGCGCCGACTGCGCCGATGGCAGCACTTCGGCCAGCGCCTCAAGACCGATGACTTGAGCAAATAACGCGGTGACTGGTCGCAGGTCAGCTTCGATCTGCGGTTTATCGGGTATGGCAATGATGCGACTCAGCAGCGCTGGAGGGATGTAGGGACTAATGCGGTCCAGATCATCGAGAAGATTAGCCAGCGTCTCGACAGCGGCAGCGCCTTCCAGCCAGCTCTGCCTGAGACCCGACGGCATAATGGTGTAAGCAAGAGCGTGAAGGCGAAAGAAGCCGCCATGGAGAGGCTCCCCAGCTACGTCAGGAAGCATCTCACAGGTGCGGCGTCCAAGCACGATCTCGCCTGGTCCGGCGAGCGCCTCAGCGCGCGCGACGCCGTTGACCACGGCGCCAAGCGCCGCATAGTGCCAGATGTCGGCGTGACCTGCGCTGATCAGCGCTACCTGACCGCTCTCGACGCCAACGTGGAGATGCATCGGAAAATCGCCCACCCCAGCGACGCGGCAGACATAACCGTTCAGCGCGTGCTGCAATTCAAGCGCTGCACATGCAGCAGTTCGAGGATGGTCGACATCATCGAACAAGACCAGGAGCGCATCGCCGCCAAACGAAATCAGGTCGCCGCCATACGCATGAACAATATCGATCATGCGGGCGAAGATGCCGTTGAGGAAGTCGGTGACGAGTTCCGTTCCCTCTCGACCCAGCGCGCTGAGTCGTTCTGCCAGCGCTGTTGAGCCAGAAAGGTCGGCAAAAAGGAGTGATCCCTCCACCCACTCCAGCCAGGGAGGCACGCAACGTCGATGCAGCGCCCACTGGACGACCCGACGCGGCAGGTAGGTTGCGATGGTAGCACGCACTGCCGCAAGATGACGCTGGATCGCAGAGATGTCGGCAATCTCGGAGGCGTGACGCAGACGATTAGACATATCGACCGGCAGATAGCGCGCCAGTCGGTCGGGCGCCACTCTGCTAATATCCGCCGGGTCGGACATATTATCCGCCTTTTGATGCAGCACCATACACTCTGGTAAGAAAGCGATGAGGACCAAATTACATCACGCATTATACCTTATCGATGGCATGAACTGCTTGACCCGCATCACAATGAAGTACGTATGAGAGCATGCGGAAAGCCGCCCTTGAAGACAACAACCAGCGTATGGGGGCGCAGTTCGCGCTCGATGTCGCCTGAACCAATGACCAGCGTCTGCGGGTTGGAACTGCAACTCAAACGGATAATCGCCTCAACATGCGGCGCTGCGATCGGCGGTTCCACGACGAGTATTCGATCCAGGCGCCCGGTTGCACACTCTGCCGCTGCGAACAAGCGCAACTCCTCGCCAGGGCGCGCGCCAGCCGCAAACCGAGCTTCCCGCCCACGGACTTCGTTCACCGCCAAAACGCCGAGCACCAGAGCGACCGATAGTGCACAAACGCCAACCATTAGGCGCCTGACACGAAGGCAGGCGCGTGTGCCGGGTTCTGACCTCTCGTTATCGCCCCCTACCACTGTGGCGAGTCTCCTATGGCTATGCGATTCTACCGACATGACCCAATCGGTAAAAATGGACGACCACCTGCCAGCCATCAGGGCAATCACCATCACCGGCAGATAGAGATACCGTGAGTCTGGCGCTGAGTCGAAGGGTGCGGTTGGCGCAAGGGTGACGATCAGCGCCAGCATGCCAGTCAGGAGCGACGCAGCGCCCTTCCCGTATCGCCACACGATAACCAGGGCGATTTTGCCCGCCAGCGCCACTCCTGCGCCTACCAGCGGCAACCATGCCTCTCTGCCATACTCCACGCCCGGCAGCGGCGCCGCAATCAATCCCAGGCTCCGCAGCGGGTTGAGCGCGACCTGCGCGCCAAAACCGTAGCCGCTCTCGCGCACCAGGGTATTGCGCGACGCAACATCGAGCGCAAAAGCGAGATACGCCGCCGTGACCAGAACTGGCAGAACGAGGGGCATGAGCGCGATGCGTCGTTGCGCCACGCGGGACGCTTCCCATTCAATCAGCATGATCAGCGGCAACCCGACAACGGCGCTCTCTTTAGTTAGCAGTGCGAGCGCCAGCGTTGCGGCGGCGGCAACATGCCAGATCGGGCGCCACAGTCCACGAGAAAAGCAGGCGCTCCACCAGAAGTGCAGCGTCAGCAAGAGAAAGAGGGCGGCCAGCAGTTCACTCTGCGCCGATACCCACACCACTGCCTCGAACGGCGCTGGATGCAGCGCCGCAACCAGCGCCGCTACGGTACCCCCAATGATCGGCGCCAGAAATGATTGCGTCCAGATCGTGCGGGAGGTCAACCAGCCAATGAGCGCGGTGTTAAGCACGTGAAGCGCCAGCGATACAGAGTGAAAGGCGCTGGCGTCGAAACCAAACAGTCGCCACTCACTCCACAACAGCAGCCAGACGAGAGGGCGAAAAAAGTGCGACTCGGCGCGCACGTCGAATGCACGCACCGCAACTGCTGACAATGGTCGATCCTGCACATTTAGCAGCCACTGAAAATCATCGGCAGCAAAGGCGCGACCAGGCAGCGCCTGGTAAGCGACCGTGACTGTCACGAGGGCGATGATTGCCGTGGCAATTGTCAGAAACGCGTAGCATCGGGCATGGGACATAGCGGCGAGTAGCGGATTGGCGCTAACAGCCGTTGTTCAGTCGCGCAACCCCCCGATCTGCTGACAGAGCCAGTCCAGTTGCGCCTGATTGATTACATAGCAGGTCGCCGGTCCTTCGGACTCAGCGCGGAGCACGCCAGAGGCGCACAGAATCTTCAAATGTTGTGAAAGCGTTGACTGAGCGCGTGCCAGCGGCGCTGGCAGATGCAACTGTATCTGGTTGCCGATGCAGCGCGGATGACGCTGCACATAGCGCACAATTGCCAGGCGAACCGGATGCGCCAGCGCCCGGCATACTGAGATCAACCGGTCATCATCTGACAGCGACTCTGAGGCCATGGCAGACCTCTCTGCCACACTGTACATCCGCACATACGCAAGGCTATGCTCTTACCGGCTCTCGTTCACTCACAATCAGATTCACAACAGGTAACGCCAGCACTTCCAGGCGCGACAGATCAACAAACGTGCTCGCATCTTCTATCTCAATACCGATGACCCGATTCTTTTCATCGAAGTCCAGCACAACGCCAGGAGCCACTTCTTCCGAATCCGTACTCACTCCGTCCACCAGCTTGATGTACAGCATATCTGTATCCGGGTAGTACTGAAACACCATTGTTTTTGTCCTCCTATGCCCTATGTCTCATGGCTTGAACCGTCGGTCGAAAAATGCATTATGCACCGTTTCGCCGTCTGGTTCGATCACAACCCGCAAATATTTACCCGCCTCTGCAATGAACGCCCAATGACGGACACGCCCATTTTCTTGCGTTTCCGTGCGTATGGGATTACGCAACACGTGCTCAATCCATTCCTGTTTGAGATAGGGACGCCGAGATAGAACGCTGTTGGCAAAGTATTGCGTGGTCTTCACTGAGCCATTCCATTATCGACCATTATACCGCACTGGCACACCGATGACTAGCCAGAAAAGACGATTTCGCGCTTTGCGAATGAATATACAGCAAACGCCAGAAGCCCGATCACCAGAAACAACTGCGCCACAGGAACAACTGCCGATGCGCCGCTGTAATCTCGACTGACCGAGATCGCAAAACCAGTGAAAGCCGGCAGCAATGGCGCGCTCAGGATGGTGCGCATCACGTCCAGCGCGATAGCAACCGACTCTGGCAGTGATGACATAGTAGCGCCGCCAATCAGACTCCCGGAGAAAGCCAATGCTACCAGCGCCAGTACCGCGAGACGCCACGGCGCGGGCAGCACCATAGGCGTAAGCAGCGCCAAAAACGCCGCCAGCAGCGCCAGGTTCAGCAGCAGCGGGATCGTGCCCAGCACCCAACCAATGAAGTCAAGGCTTCTCAGCGGGTTCGTAAACGCGACCAGCAGACAGACGGCGCCGTACATTCCCCACGACACTGCCAGCACCGCAAGATACAGGCCCATCAAGTACGGACCGCGACCTAAACGCCGCGCCAGCGCCACATACCCCGCTGGCCGATCGCCAAGCGCAAGGATGGACGAGCCGGTATACACTGTCAACCCCAGCATGAACAGGCCAGCCGTTGAGAAAAAATAGTCCGGCGTCATTGGCGTCGTCCAGCGGCGAAAGAAGAGATAATACGCCACCGCCGTGGCCGCCAGCTCAACCATGATCCGCCCAGAACGCAGATACTCATCCAGTGTGAAGACAGCAAACCAGAATGTTCGGACAAGAGCGTTCATAGGTGTTTAGACCGTTGATCCTCGGACGTCTGCTGTTCCTCCTGGCGCAGCAGTTCGTGGAGCAACACATCTTCTGAACCCTGCAAACGAGAGGTTGGCGCCTCAGATGACCTGTCACGCTTCGCATGACCACTCACCGCCGCGAGGTAGAATTCCTCTATCGGATGGCGTTGGGGCGCAAGGGTCATGATTGTGACGCCATGATCGAGGAGCAGACGCACGACCTGCGCCTGCAATTCCGGCGTGTTTGGGGTTAGCGTGATCTCGTGTCGATTACACTGCACAGCAGGCGAAAGCGCGGTCAGAGCAGACTTTGCTGCTGCTGGCATGTCTGCCACAGTGATAACAACACTGCCAGCCGGTCGCTGGAGAGTGCAGGTGTCCGCCTCTGCAATGATGCGCCCGCCGTGCAGGATGCCGATGCGATCGCACAGGAGATCCGCTTCATCAAGAAAGTGCGTTGCCATCAAGATAGTGCATCCCCGTCGACGCACAGCAGCAAGTAGTTCAATAACATCTTGCTGTCCCTCTGGATCGAGGCTGGCCGTCGGTTCGTCGATCAGCAAGAGATCCGGCTCGCTCAGCAGCGCCTGTGCGATCCCGACGCGTTGCACCATTCCGCGGGAGAGTGCGCTCATCGGTCGATTAGCAACGCTGGTCAAACCACACGCGCTGATCTCAGCATCGACTCGCCGACGCAGCGTTGCGCCGGAAAGACCGCTGAACCGTCCTAGATACCACAAATACTCACGCACCGTGTAGCGGTTGTGATAGCGTAACCGCTCCGGCACGTAGCCGACACGCCCATCAACCTGGTGCAGGTTGTTGCTCCCGAACATGCGAATAACGCCGCGGTCTGGTCGTAGAAAGCCGAGCAGAAGATGGATCAGCGTCGTTTTGCCCGCGCCGTGCGGGCCGAGCATGCCGTACACGATGCCTTGAGGCACGCGCAGCGACACCCCGCGTAACACAGGAATGCCGTCATAGGATTTGTGCACTTCGTCGAGTTCGATGACATCCATAGGAGAACCGGAAGAGTCAGTGGTTAGGCGTTAAGGGTTATGTTCAATATTTGATCTCATTGCTCTAACCCCTCACCCCAAACTCCTAACTCCTCGCCACCAACTCCAGATACACGCTTGCAACCAGCGCGACTGGCAGCATACGCCGGAGACACCACTGCACAGTTGCGTGCAGAGTTAGACGCGGCAACGTTCGCTGGACCCAACGCAACCCGGTAATAAGTATAGCAAGGAGTGCAATTGCGATCATCGAGGCGATGCCCGGCTGAACCACTTCCTGTCCAGGTACGACGCTGACCACAAAGAACGCCAGCATCAGTCCGGCTCGCATATGACGCGCCACATGCGCCAGCCAGCGTTCATCTGCATCGAGACCTTCCTCGGCGCCAGACGGGGAGAGGCTGGTATCCGGTGCGAACGGTCCCAGACCAGCGGCAGCAACAACTGTTGCTCCACCCACAACAAACAGAACGATTCGCCCCAGCACTTCAAGCCCGGTCCATCCTGCGCTGCCCCATAGCGAACTCCCTGCCGCCACCCAGAGCGCCAGTCGTCCCGCTGCATTCACCTGCGCTTCGCGCATTGCGGCGCGCGCCGCCAGCGGTGAAGGCGCCAGGAGACCGGTAAAAACCGGCGCTAGAAATGCGCCTTCGATGAGCGCCCATAACAGCGCCGGATTTCCCACCCAGCCATGATCGCTTGCCGGATGCAGAGGCCAGGGCAGCGCAGCAAATGCCAGGATCACCAACACAATACACGCTACCGCTGCCCATCCATCGATACTCTGCGGCAGGCGACGCGCCGATGGTAACGTCCAGATGCCAACCTCGGTCATCGTCTGCGCGACGAGTATGCCTAGACCGGATGCCAGCGCCGCTGCCAGCGCCACTGCCACAAAGACATCTATCATATCCTGGTTTCATCCCCGCGCTGCATCGCTCCTCAGTCACCCGCGGCGACACGACGGATGGCTTCAATGATTTGGGATGGCGTTGGCGGGCAGCCATCGAGCGAGGAGTGAACTATCAGCTCGGAAGTGCCGGTGACTCCTCCTCGACCAAACGGACGTCCATCGATAGCGCACCGTCCAACAGCTAGGATCGGTGCATGATTGCCGGAGTCGCGCATCAGCGCCACCAGTGCTGCTTTCGCGCCGGGTGTCAGCGGACCGGTGATCAACAATACGTTCGCCTCCTGTGGCGTTGCCGCCCAGCCAATATCAGTAACGGCGCTGATCGCCGCACCAATTTCGAGATCGCAACCGCCGCACGAGCCGGTGTTGAACCGATAGACTTGGATACTACGCTTCATGCGAGAGCCAAGAGCAAAGAACTGCGAACCGAGAACGACGTGACAGACACTCAACGTTCAACGTTCAACGCCTTCCCCGACGCCTTCAACCTTCCCCCTTCAACCCTCCCCCCTGACAAACGTCAACCCGCGAATGACATCAGCAATCGTTGCGAGCAGCGGTTGCGGATACAGTCCGATTGCCAGGATCCCTCCCAGGAAGGTCAGCACCACGAATGCAGCGATCAATGGTTCAGGCGTCAGAGAACGCCGTGACGGCAGATCGAGTTCGGTCGCTCCGAGCAGCAACGGCGTTGCAGAACCAGGTTGATCCCCCGGTGCGCTAATCAGCCAGTCGCGGGCAATGCGGGCAAGCGCTAGCATCGCCAGCACCGATGAGCTTATGAGCAGGATCAGCAAGAAGGCTCCACGGCGCGCTGCAACTTCATACAAAAGCATCTTGCTCGCAAATCCGCTCGATGGCGGCAATCCAACCAGCGCCGCGCCGCTCCCCAACAGGCCACTTCCCGCAAGAGGCCATCGCCAGAGCACATCGCGTCGCTCTGTCTTCAACGAATGTCCATTCGGTTGTTCCAGGAACGCTAGTGAGACCATCAGCAGCGGGACTGCTAGCATTTGATTAAGTGCCTCAAACACAGCGCCTGCCAGGCCGATAGATGTGGTCGTCGCCAATCCAAACAGGATCATACCGGCATTATAAACGACCAGATACCCGATGATTCGCCGCGGGCAATCCTGCACCAGCGCCAGACAGGAACCGGCTAGCGCCGCCAGCGCTCCCAGCCACGTCAGCAACTGCAGGCCGCGTTCATTTTCCGACACTAACGCTGGAAAAAACTGGAACACGCTGATCAGAAATAGCAGTCCTGTTGTGTTCAATACCACGATAATCAGCGCCGACGCCAGCGGCGAGGCGTCTTCCACGAGATCGGGCAACCAGGAATGAAACGGCACAAGCCCGATGCGGACGCCGAATGCCACGACCATTAGCGCCAGCACAATCCGCGGCGCGATTTGATCCAGGAAAACGCCGGGGCGGTAAACATTGATAAGGACAAATCCCATATATGCCAGCGCTCCGGCGAATGCCATCAGCACCAGATACTTGAGCGCCGAAGCAATGAGCCTGGGTGCGATCAGGGTTGGCGCACCAGTCGGAAGATCGACAATTGCGAGAATGGAAAGCAATCCGGCACTGACCAGCAGCAACGCAACGACGAAGGGTTCCTGCAGGAGCAGGACAATCGCTGAGGCAACACCGATGATGACAAGCGCAATTGAGACGAAATGTTCACCATGCGGCAAGCGTTGCGTTGTCAGAACCATCAATGCTGTCACCGCTGGGAAGCCGGCCAGGAACAGTCGTCCGAGCGGATCGAGATTAAGAGTGAGACCCAGCAACCGCACTGGTCGATCAACCGGCATGAACAGCACCAGGGCAAGCTGGACCATCAGCGCCGCAACCGACAACCCAACGACCAGGTGCGTCTCCTTTCGGAGCAGAAAACAACTCGCGCCGAGGACAACAGGAAAGGCCGTGAGAAGCACGTAGGCCATGATCTTGCCAAAATGCGCCACTGCCGGAGGCAGCGCAGACGTGAAACCGTCTTAGCGTTTGTACAGAGCGCCAAGATCGAGCGTTTTGAGTCGACCGTACATCAAGCCGCTCAGATAGGCAATCGACAGTGACAGCACGATAGTCGTTAGGCTCAACAAGGCCAGGGGAAACACCTGGACAGTGCTGGCAATCGCCGTATAGACCAGATCGATGCTGCTGACGACCAGGAGCAGCCCTAGCCCAATCTTCAGCGTATCACCAGCGATAACAACCGTGAAGAGACCAGTCAGCCCCAACCAGTACCAGGCGAAATCGACCGTCTGACCGCCAATAGGGTAGAGGCGCGGTAACGTGAGGCTCGCAAGCGCCGCTAGCACCAGCGCCCAGAACGGAACCACATAGTCTGAAAAGCGGAACGGTTCACTGGCGCGCTGCCGTTGGGCGCGCCGTGCGGCCCGGCGCAGTTCCGCCAGCGAAAATTCATCGAGATCTTCCAGATTGTACTCGCGTGAAAACGTGATTGCGGTAATCCCCAGGATGGCACTGGCAGCCAAACCAGTGATCACCTTGACCACAATGGTTGTACTGAGCGCGAGATTGCCAATCGCCAAATCGGGTTCGATAAACTGTTGCTGTGCCAGGAACCACGCGACACTCAGGTAGTTGATGGACAATGCCGGCACGGTCAACCGCCAGTCACGCAGCAGAAGCACGACTCCGCTAGAGACGGTCAAGCTGACGATGGTCCAGTTGAGGTGCATATCCAACATTAGCTACACTGCTGCAAACACGAGGATCACCACAATCAACGCAAAGAGGACCGCAGCCAGATAGTAGCGGCGTCCGAGCACTGCCAGCCCTTGCCTGATCCGCAGCGCGATCTGCGCAAGACCGGAATGAAGCGCTTCTGAAAGCGCAGGCGCCGCCAGCCACACGAGGCCGTACAATGACGCGCCGATTGTATCAGGAGTCAGGACGGATGCAAGGCGTTCGTCCGGCGGTAGCGCACGGCGTTCGCGGGCATGGCGCAGGGCGACCGGCGCCGCGATCACCAGCAACGCTGCAATAACAGACACGATGGTTCCTGCGAGGTCTGGAAAGCGCAGCGCACTGTCTGACGAGGCGACATGCACAAGGCGCCATACAGCCTCTGGAACGACGCCCATCACGACCAGCAGCAGAGCAACGCCAAACGGCAAGAGTTCTCCCGGATGCATCCTTTGCGGCGAAGAAGGTGCGGGCGCAGACGCACGCCAGAAACGCACCAGCGGCGCAACCATCGCTAGCGCCAGCAGACTGCTGCCCGCCAGCAACGGCGCTATCGCCCAGGGCGCTGATCGCTGCACCGCATCGAACAACCAGAGTCGCGGCCAGAATCCCCAAGTTCCGGGAATACCGACAGCAGATGACGCTGCCAGAATCATCCCAAAGGTTGTTACGTGCAGCGCACTCTCGGGGTGATGGGTCGGTGCGGTCACATCATCGCTGCCGCTCCGTCGCTCAAGCGCTGCGACTCCTAACGCCAGCGACAGCGTTGAGATCAGTGCATTCACTGCCAGCGGGGGGGCGATTGCTTCCATATCCTTGCCACCACATCCGGCGCAAACAATAATGAGCGCAACCTGGGCGCTCAACTGCGCTGCTACAATCTGCCGCAGCGAATTCGACCATACCGCGCGCGCTGCCGCGATAACGAATGCCAGTACGCCTGTAACCGTTAGGACAGCAAAACCTGTCTGCTCTGGCAACGTCAGATAATCCGGCAACAGTCGCAGCAACGCGACAACTCCGATGAGCGGCAGACCGAGGGGCGCTACGGCGCTCAGAGCGGCAGGCGCCAGATGCGCTGCCGCAAGCGATGCGTGCAGCGGAGGAAGACCGCATAACATCCAGGCGGATGCCAGCACCCCTGCCACAATCAGGATCGGTGACGCTCCCGGCGAGTCAGCGCGTGGGATCAGGAGCACTGCTAGCAGTGTCAGCGCCGCAACGCCACTGGTGACCATCAGCACAAGCGGCGCGTCCGATCCCGGTAGCGCACCACTCATGCGGAGCGCAGCGAACCACGCAACGCCTATGATCACGGGCGTGAGCGCCAGTGCTGGCAGCGTCGGGCTGCACGCGCCAACTGCCGCTCCGAAGAGCGCGAGCAGCAATGCCGCAAACAATCCGCTGAAACCGCGCAGATTGGAAGGGAGCGCCAGCGCCAAGCCCAGTAAACCAAGAGCGCCGCCGCCATATGCAATTAGTGCCATTGACCATCCCAGCGGATCGATCATCAATGTCACATGCCACGATATGATGCGCCACTCTAACCAGACGCTTTCGACAACGATCAGTGGCAATGCCTGGGTCAGACGTCCGACTATTAGCAGGATTGCGCTAAGGAGAAGTGTGACCGCGGCGCCCAAACCGATCAGGCGCGATGCGGCAAAACGATCCAGCGCTAGACAGACAACAACGCTTGCCAGTGGCAACATGAAAGCCAGAAAGATCATATGCTACTGTTCGGCACAGGCGACGCAGACAGCAATCGACGCTATAATTGCCATCACATCGTCCAGTTGCGCTCGGCTGAGCAGGGTGCGCGCCAGCAACCGATCACACTGACGCGGCGTGTCGATCTCAATGCGGGTCAGACGCAGCCCATCACTCTCGATCGTGTAGCGAATCGCCCCTCTGGGTCCTTCGACCATCCCAGATGCCTGACCGTGCGGCAGATCCTCCGGTAATCCCGCCACCGGATCTTCATCCGGGAGACGCTGAAGCGCAGCTTCAACAAGTTTGACGCTTTCGTATGCTTCCAGCAGGAGCATCAGCAGGCGGGCGTGTACATCGCCGCCTTCCTGGACGATTGGCTGGAAGGCGAGCATCGGGTATGCCGCATACGGCTGATCGGCGCGGACATCACAATGAATGCCGGATGCACGCGCCATCGGTCCGCGCACACCATATTGCTCTGCCGCTATGCGCGGCAGAACACCCACCTCACATGTGCGCGCCATCAAGAGACGCTGATCGATCAGGCGATCAATGAAGCGGTAGAGATCGGCGCATATTCCCGGCAGCAGCGCCAGCAGATCGTTTCGGTCGCTCGACGATAGATCACGTAGCAATCCACCCGGCACACAGACTGGCGGCGGAATGCGCCCGCCCGTCACCTGCGCCAGCATATCGCGGAATTGGCAGGAGAGAGTTTCGAGGCGCGCACCATGCCGATCCATTCCGATGGCATACAACACAGCGCCAGCAGCGCGCAGGTGTGCGGAGGCCCGCTCCAGTTCCGCCGCCGCGGTCCGGATCAGTGCGGCGCGTGCGCCGACGGTGCGATTGCACAAACGCTCCAGCGCTTGGCAAAATGCCAGTGAGTGGGCGAAGGAGCATTCACCGCAGATCCGGGCAACTAGATGCAGCGCATCAGGAAGAGGCAGTCGCAGGAGACGCTCAGCGCAACCACGCTCATTGAACCCGCTCTGATATTCGACATCGATCACACGATCGCCAGCAACTCGCAGGATGAAGCGCTGCGGACCGAGCCACGCGGGGTGAAAGGGTCCCAATGCCAGAGAGTATGACACGCCAGATCTCGCTTCTTCGTATGCATCGGGCGCGCATTATACCATAGTATGCACCGATAGCGCAGCCTCACCGCGCCATTGGCGCATCGATTCTGGCGAAAAAGCGTCTGCTTACGACACCGATGCTTCAATGCCCGGCATTGCTGGCGTGATTTCGAGAAAGACCGGTTTCAGGCGCCGGAGTTTCCAGAAGCTGGCAAACATCCAGTACATGACGCCGTACTTCTTTGCCAGCGCTCGGTGTCCAACGTCCTGCTCGGATGGATCAAGGATCCGCGCACGCGCTTCGATCGTTTCGCCGAGCGGTTTCCCACGAGCGTCGCTTGGCGTCAGTTGCACCCGCGGATTGGCGCGAATGCGCTTTGCTTTGCCCGATGTGGCAAGCGTTACCACATAGATCCGGTCTCCTTCCTGTGCAAACCAGACCGGCGTCGGCACTGGTTGTCCATTTTTGCGGAATGTCGTCAGATTCATATACTGATGACCGGTAAGCGGGGCGAACGGGGTGGTCGTCATTGCCTGTGCTCCTCTCAATAGCATCGTCTGCCGCTCCTATGAACATTACGTTGCAATCGCGGCTCCGGTTCGCCCATCACAATAACAATCATTGCAGCGCATCCCGTGCTAGGTCGTCGCCACGCGATGCCACAGAGCGACCTAGCGTGCGTGACTGAGGATGCCTTTCATGCCGGGCGCACTCACGAGGTCATCGCGCGCAAGGGCGGGTCTTCAGAGGTGTAGATTTTTTCCAGCAAGCCCTTACGCTGCGTTGACCGTTTTGAGCGATGCGACGCCTCAACTCCCCCTCCTCCCCTTGTGGGAGAAGGGGGGTAGGGGGGATGAGGGGACAAAGGGCGTCAGGATGCGGAAAACATCCATCGCACCCCAAAAACTCTACACTTGCGAGAAGGGTGGATCTGAGACGCGCGCGTGCTATGCATATGCCGTGCCTATTCATCTAATCATCCACGAGGTCATCGCGCGAAAGGGCGAGTCTGAGACCCGCCCTTTCGGTGTCCGTGACTAGAGTGACGAGCCGAGCGGCAGCAAATGCGACCACTCGCTATCAACTCCTGAAAGCATCCGATCCGCGATACCTTTGCGTCTTTGCGCCCTTGCGCCAGTGTGCAACGCCCTAGAGATCAAGCCGCACTTTTGCGCCAAAGTTCTTCTTTTCTTTGCTGGGGAAATACGACAGACACGCCGCATCCAGCAGATCCGCCGTCAGCAGCGGCGTTTCCATATTGTAGCGCGCAATCGAGATGAGCTGGTCGAGGATGTCGCGCGGCTGGCACATGCGGAACGGACGCCCCTCGGCGCGGAACCATTTGGCGACCAGGTAATCGATGCTGCGATCATCATAGGGAATTTTGCGCGCCTTGCACATAATCTTCCAGATTTCACGCCACTGCTCTTCGGTCGGGTCAATGATTTCAATCTTAAACTTGATGCGTCGCAGTAAGGCCTCGTCGCCAAGGTCCTTAGGGTCGAGGTTCGTGCTGAACATGATCAGTTGATCAAAGGGAATCTGAATCTTCTGCCCCGTAACCGTGTTCAGGTAGTCGTAGCGCTTTTCGAGCGGCACAATCCAGCGATTGAGCAGATCGAACACGCGCACTTGCTGTCGCCCGAAGTCGTCGATGAGGAAAACGCCGCAGTTCGCCTTCATCTGGAATGGCGCTTCATAGATTTTCGACGTCTCGTTGTAGATCAGGTTCAACTGCTCGAGGGTCAGCTCGCCGCCAACAATCACCACCGGACGGCTGATGCGCACCCAACGTCGGTCGTACTCGATCTCCTCGTTCCAGGGACGACGCGGCGGTTCGTGAATGACAGCGTCGTAAAACTTGATAATCGCGCCATCCGCATACACCGTGTAAGGGATGAAGATGTCGTCGCCCATCAAGTGCGTGATACGTTCGGCGATGGTTGTCTTGCCATTGCCGGGGTAGCCGAAGAGCATGACCGATGAACCGGAGTTGACGGCCGGACCGACCATGTTGAGGATGGACTCGTCAATAACCAGCCCCTCAAAAGCGTCGCGGATATTGCGCCGGGTCACCTTCACGTTGCGCACCGTCTGCGCTTTGACCGACGCGATCCAGTCGTCCAGGATGACGGGGCACGGTCCGACGTACTGCGTCTTGTCCATCGCTGCCCGCGCTGCTTCGTGCCCGCGGATTGTTAGCACATATTCGTAGTTGATGTCGCCGTACCCGCGCTGACCAATGATGTCAATCTGCTCGACGTTGCGCAGGTCGGTGATGATGGGCTCGATGATCTGGTATACGACCCCCATGGTCGCCGCAATTTCGCGCCCGGTGGCACGTCCTTTGTTGTAGAGAATGCGCAGAAAGTGTTCCGTCAGGAACGTGCGATTGAGACCGGTTTCCTCAATCGTTTGCGGCGCCTTCGGCACGAACGAATTGTCGAGTTGTGGTCGCGCCTCCTCATCGCTCGGCGGCGGATCGCCGAGCAACCGCAGCGCCTGAACATTCTCGCCGCGCGCCCGCGCCGCGCTGATCAGTCGTTCCAGGTCCGAGATATGCATCTGAAGATGAAGCATGGCGTCGACGTCGTTCTTTGCCTGCGCTTCTTTCATACAGGCGTAGACGGCGCGCGCTACCGTGTACTTGACGCCATCGATGTATAGATGATGGCAGTACTCATTGCCCCGCACATAACAGTCACGCGGATGGTATGGCTGCTTCAGCATTTCGTCATAGGAACGCTGGTCGAGAAGATAGCGCATGATTTGCCCTCACACTACAATACCGCTCGTCTGGACATCGTCCCGCTTCAGGCGCAACGACCTGCGCAACAACACTCTGAAGTATACACGCCGCCTGTAACCGATTTCTAACCAGTGAGAACCGAGAACCGGGAGCTGAGAACCGAGAGGATGGCGGAGCGTAAACCAATCCGTACACATCCGTCTCAATCCGTGCGCATCCGTGTTCCATCACAGGCTGTGCTCACAGGAGAGAGCAGAAATGAGAACAGAGAACCAGAAACCGAAAAGAGAACGCAGCAAGCCCACAGCAGCGCGCCCCGCAACTTTTGGTACAATACCAGGCGCTGCGCGTCGCGCCCCGCAATGAGCGATCCGTCGCGCCAGAGTATGGATAACGCACACGTGATGAGTTCCGGCGGATTATTCGATGCCTGGTACTATCAGACCGGATGCGGTTCGCCGTATCAGCGCAACGACCACTGGCTCGGCATCTTCGGCAAGCTCGCTGATCGCATTATTGCTGAGATCGCGCCGCGCTCGGTGATGGATGCAGGTTGCGCGCTGGGCATGCTCGTCGAGCAATTGCGCGCCAGAGGCGTCGATGCGGAAGGAGTCGACATTTCCGAATACGCCATTGCCCAGGCCGACGAGTCTGTGCGCCCCTATGTGCGAGTCGGTTCGATCACGGAACCATTCAATCGCCGCTACGATCTGATTGTGTGCATCGAAGTGCTGGAACATATGCCGCGCGCTGATGCAGAGGCGGCGATTGCCAACATGTGCGCCTGGAGCGATGATATTCTCTTTTCTTCATCGCCGTATGACCATAGGGAAGCGACCCATCTCAACGTCCATCCGCCAGAATACTGGGCGGAACGATTCGCACGTCACGGTTTCTTCCGCGACGTCGATTTCGATGCATCGTTTATCACACCCTGGGCAGTGCGCTTCCGGCGTCGCAACGAGCCGTTTCACCGGATCGTGCGTGATTATGAGCGTCGCTTCTGGGAGCTGTGGAACGCAAACGTGCAACTTCGAGAACTGGCAATCGATCAGCGCACTCATCTGGCGCAGGCAGCCGCTGCGCGCGAGAACGCCGAACATCTCGCCGAAGAACGTCGCGCCTACGCTCTACGCCTCGAAGCTGAGATTGCCAGAAAGAACGAGCATATCCTGTCGCTCGAACGACTCATTCACCGTCTTGAACACGGCCATGTGATGCGCCTCCTGCGTCTGCTAACGGGCAGACGCCGAAACTGAAGGGTTTGGACGGCTTATGCGCCTGTTGGTTATCAGCCATGATGTGGTAGGTCAGCGGATGGCAGGTCCGGGCATCCGCGCCTGGGAACTGGCGCGGGTGTTGTCGATCCATGCCGAGGTGACTCTACTGGCGCCGCAACCCATCGATCTGGCTGCGCCTGGGATACGCACCGGTCACGTCGCTATGGGCGATAGCGCCTCGCTGGCAGAGTTCATACGCCAGGCTGATGTTATTCTGGCAAACGGATTTCTGCTCGAGCCGCACCCGGAACTGGCAGACGTGCGACAACCGTTGATTCTGGATCTCTACGACCCGACGTTGTTGGAGAACATCGAACGGTTCCGCCACGCCTCGCTTCCCGAACGCCAGGATCGCACCCGACGCGACATTGCACTGCTCAACCGGCAACTCGCGGCTGGTGATCTGTTCCTCTGCGCCACCGAGCGCCAACGCGATCTCTACCTCGGCGCGCTGATGGCTGCCGGACGCATTACTCCTGAGCGTGTTGATGCCGATCCGCTGCTGCGCAACCTGGTCGCTGTCGTCCCATTCGGATTGCCCGCCTCGCCGCCTATGCGCACCGGTCCCGGCATCCGGGGCGTCATCCCCGGCATCGGCGATACCGATCCCATCATTCTCTGGAACAGCGGCCTGTGGGACTGGCTGGACCCGCTGACGCTCATTCGGGCGATGCCGCAGGTCGTTGCCCGCGTTCCCCATGCACGGCTAGTCTTTATGGCTGGCAAACATCCCGGCGGCGCGACGCCAATGCACATGCCCGATGCGGCGCGCGCCCTGGCGTCCGATCTGCACCTGCTCAACCGTCATGTCTTCTTTTATGAGACATGGGTTCCGTATGCTGATCGTGCCAATCCGCTCCTCGACGCGACCATCGCCGTCTCGCTCCACCGTCAGCACCTCGAAATGGCGTATGCCGCCATCCGCTCGCGGGTGCTCGATTACCTGTGGGCTGGTCTGCCAACCGTCCTCAGCGATGGCGATCCGGCGGCTGCGCTGGCGCGCGAACACGGGTTTGCGCTCGTGACTCCCCCGGAAGATGTGGACGTGGTTGCTCATGCAATCATCACCCTGCTGACTGATGAGGCGAAGCGTCACGAGCTTGCCGCCAGGGCGCGCGCGCTGGCGCCCCGCTACACGTGGTCCGCTGTGGCGCAGCCACTTGTTGCCTTTCTCGCTGCTGCGCCAACAACGAAGCTGCGTTCCGCCATCCGGCGTGAGAAGACCGATGCAGCGCAACTGGTGGAAACGCCACAGCCTGATCGACGCCAGGCGCTGCAGGCGCAGCGCAACAGCGCATTGCAGGCGCTCGAGGCAACCTGGCGTCTCGACCAGTTGACCCCCCCGGCGCAGGAGTTGCCTGGCAAAGCGCGCAATTTCGTCCTGGATCGCATCGTCTGGCCCCTGCTCGCGCCTCTGATCGCCCGCCAGCGCGATCACAACGCCGCCGTGATCCGCGCTGCCTATGCCGCCGCCGAGTATCAGGACCACCTCTCGAACGATCTCACCCGCATCATCGCCGCCGTCCGCCTGCTCTCCCGCCAGACGCGCGACATTGCAGAACAGATTGCTGCACTTCACGAGGCAGATCAGCACCTGCGCGCTGCACTCCACGGCGACTCGCCGCCGCCGCCGCGCACCATTCCGCCAACGGCGGTCATCGACGGCCTCGACAGCGACGGAGCAGCCCAATGAGAAGCGCAGTGCTCGTGCTTACCTGGAACGGTGGCGCCGAAGCGATTGCCTGTCTGCAACGGGTGCGCCAGCTCGATCCGGCGCCGGACGTTGTTCTGGTGGTGGACAATGACTCCCATGACGGGACGCCGGATCAGATCGCTGCCCTGTTTCCCGCTTTCACCCTCATCAGAAATTCACGCAACCTGGGATTCGCTGGCGGTATGAACGTTGGAATCCGCGCATTGCTGGCGCACGATCCGCCGCCGGACATCATTGTGCTGCTCAATCAGGATACGCTGGTTGATCGGGAATGGCTTGGCGCGATAACCGTCCCATTCGCCGATCCTGGTGTTGGTGCAGTGGGATGCAAAATCCGCTACCCTGACGGAACGATTCAGCACGCCGGTCTCACCCTCGACTGGCCCCTGGCGCTTTCGCGCCATATCGGGAGATATGAACCGGATCGCGGGCAGTATGACGCGCCGCGCGACGTCAAGTTCATCACCTTCGCTGCTGTTGCACTGCGACGCCAGGCGCTGGAACGTGTCGGACTGTTCGATGAGGGGTACCATCCCGCCTATTTCGAGGATGCCGATCTCTGTGTGCGTCTGCGACGGGCTGGCTATCGCATTCGCTACGAGCCGCGAGCGACTCTGATCCATCGAGAAGCGACATCGCAACGGGATCGCCTGGCGCACAGCGCGCTGTTTCATTACGGACGCCTCCGCTTTGTATGCAAAACATATCCCTTTGATGAGATTACCGGACCTTTCGCAGAGGCGGAACGCATCTTGATCGAACGACTGGTTCGCTTCTCCGAAGAACGCGCACTGCGTTGGGCATACGACAGAGCGCTTACAACGTTGTCAGACATTCTGCGCACTCGACGCGAAATTGATCCAGATCCGCCTTCTGATGCGCTGATCAGGTTACGGACGCTGATCTTCGCGTTCCTGCACACGGTGAATCAGTGCGTGCACCGGCGCCTTGTCGTGCAGGCGGAAGACATTGACCATCTGAAAGACGACCCTGTAGAGGGGTTTGCTGCGCGGTACACAGTGATTGGTCAACCGCCAACGCGCCTGGATTGGAGCCAGTTCTGGGAGATTGCAGTCGAAGTGCAGAACATCGGGAGCGTTTCCTGGCATGCCACTGGAGCGCATCCTGTTCGACTGGGCTATTGGTGGATTGACCAGTCTGGCGCGACCCTGGCAGGCCGTCAACGGGCTGCTCTTTCCCGGTCAGTTCACCCTGGCGATAGCGATTGTTGCACGTTGCGCATCGAGCCGCCGCCTGCACCGGGCAGATGGCGCCTGCAGATCGGATTGGTTGAAGAATACATTGACAGTTTCAGCACGTATGGAGTTCAACCGCTGGACCTGGACATTGACTATGTTATCGACCCGACACCGCGCGCCATCATTCTAAGCGGCAGCGTCGCAGCTCATGATGCGCTTGGCAGCAATATCCTTGCCCAGCTTCAGACTCTTCGCGCAGTGGGCTATCGCGTCCTTATCCTGGCTGAACACATCGATGAGCGATTGCCAGCAGATGTGCTGCTCTCGGTGGTAACGACCAGTCGTGAGAGGTTGCATGAGTATCCCGCCGTGTTTGAGCATGTACGGCGCTCTGTGCTGGCGATTGTTCATTACCCCGTTTACTATGCTTTGGTTGAATTGATCCGCGATGTTAGTCACGCTGCGATTATTTTCGATTACCACGGCATCACCCCCCCCGAAGCCTGGGGCGTTGAGTCATTCGACTACTACAACTGCCTCGTTCGCGGCATCGCAATGCTCTCGCTGGTGCAATATGCAGATTATGCGCTGGGACACAGCCGCTTTACCTGCGCTGAGTTGATTGCCACCAGCCTGATCGACCCCGAACGGGTGGTGCAGATTCCTTGCCCGATTGCTGCTCTTCCAGCACTCGCTGGCGCTCCTGATCCACAGATCGTCAGACGGTTCGATCTACACAATAAACACGTTCTTCTCTATGTCGGACGCATAGCGCGCAACAAGCGCGTCCATATGCTGATTGAGGCGCTGCCTGCCATCATCGCACGCTATCCAGAAACGCTCCTGATGCTGGTTGGCGACTATCGCCCTCCCGTCTACCAGCAGTATGTCCGCGAGGCGGAAGCGCGCGCGCGCGAGTTGGGCGTTGCGGCGCATGTGCGGTTTACCGGTCAGGTCGATGATGAGACGCTCGACCAGTTGTACCGCGCCTGCGCGCTCTTTGTCACTGCCAGCATCCACGAAGGTTTCTGCATGCCAGTCGCCGAAGCAATGGCACGCGGTCGTCCTGTTGTTGCCGCTCGTGTGACGGCGCTGCCCGAAATCGTTGGCGATGCTGGACTACTGTTCGATCCCGACGATACGGCAGGTCTAGCTGATCAGATATGTCGGTTGCTCGATGAACTGCCGCCGCCTGGCGACCATCGCGACCCGCTGGCAGTTATGCGTCTCGCACCTGCCGCTGAAGACGATTTCGCCAGGCTGCGTCGCAGCAAAATCGGCATTGTAACGCCGCGCTACGGTGTTGAGATAGTGGGAGGCGCCGAGAGCGGCATCCGTGGATGGGCGGAACAACTGGCGGCTCGTGGCTACACCGTCGAGGCATTGACCACGACAACGCTCGATATGGCCGCCTGGGGAGACCATACCCCTCCTGGCGTAGAATATCTCAATGGCGTCACTGTTCGTCGGTTTAGTACGTCCAGCGTGGATGATCGACCGTTCCACGCGCTGCGACTGAAGGTTGATTGTGGCGAGCGTCCGCGCTTCGGCGAAGAAGAACGCTTCATGGAGGGCAATCTGCGAAGTTTCGATCTCGAACGCTTCATCGCTGAACACGCTGGAGAATATGCCTGTCTGCTCGTGACGCCGTATCTGTACGGAACCAGTTACTGGACGATTCAGAAGGCGCCAGATCGCTCGATCCTCATACCCTGTTTGCACGATGAACCAATGGCGCGACTCAGCATTGTGCGCATGATGCTTGAAAAAGCATCCGCGCTCTTTTTCAACTCAGAGGAAGAGAGTGATTTCGCCACCCGCACGCTCGGCGTGATCAACCCGTACCGCGCATGCCTCGGCTTTGGCTTTCCCGACCATCCTGAGCAGGGCGATCCGCTGCGCTTCCGCCAGCGAACCGGGATCACAGGTCCAATGTTGCTCTACGCCGGGCGCCTGGAACTGGGGAAGAACGTGCCGCTCCTGATCGATTATTTTGTGCGCTACAAGGCGGAACGTCCCGGCCCATTGACGCTGGCGCTGAGCGGAACCGGCAACGTTCCCCTGCCGGTACGCAGTGACATTGTCGGACTAGGGATGCTCTCACGCGAAGACCTTACCGACGCTTACGCCAGCGCATTGGCGCTCTGTCAGCTTTCGCTGAATGAGAGCTTTTCGCTAGTCCTGATGGAGTCGTGGCTTCAGGGTCGCCCGGTCATTGTCCATTCGGATTGCGCTGTGACCCGCGGGCACGTTGAACGGAGCGGCGGAGGATATGCCATCGGATCCTACGAGGAGTTTCGCGCAGCAGTGGATGCGCTGCTGGCGGACAAGGCAGCGAGTGTGGCGCTCGGCGAACGAGGAAAAGCCTACGTGCTCGAACGCTATGCCTGGAGCCGGTTGCTGCCGCGCATCGAGGAGAGCATCGCCCGTTTCAGCCGTCCCCGTCCGCTGTATGCGCGCCTGGCGCAGCGCGGCGTTGCGCGCGCCCTGTCGTTCACCCGGCAACGCTACGACGATGACTTTCTGGACCTGGTCGAGCGAGCGGTTGCCGAAGCCAAGGCTCGCAGAGCGCACAGCGCGTGACATCGGCGCTCTCCGCTGGCTCTTGCCTGAGACATTACCCGTAAGAATTCGTCTTGATCCGTGCATATCCGTGTCCTACGACAGGAAACCGCTACAGATCGTGCCGCGTCACCTCGCCGGTTTCGCTGTCGTACACTGCGCAGGTGGCGGCGCCGTACAGTTCGCCCATCACCTCGCCGGGATTCACGAGCGTCACAGCGCCGCGTTGCACCACAGTGTATTGATGGTTGTGCCCGCAGCAGATCAGACCGTAGCGCCCGCTCTCGAGCAATGGCATGGCGATCTCCGGGTAATGCGTCACTGCTACGCGCAACCCGTTCAGATCGAGATCGGCGAACGCGCCGTGGAGCGTGATTGCCGGAAACCGCGCTGCGGTCGTCGTCAATCGGAACAGATCGCCGTCGTTGTTGCCGAACACAATGTGGATTGGGCCAGAAAACCCCTCGCCTAACTGCCGCATAATGAACGGCGAACAGAGATCGCCGCAGCAGATCAGCGCGTCTGCGCCGCGCACGCGCTCCAGCGCCGTCGCCAGGCGCGAAATGTGGTCGTGAATGTCCGAGACGATAGCAATGCGCATAGTTCCTCCTCTCCATTCGCATGGCTGCGCAGGTATTATACCGGAGAGGCGCGAGGCAAAAGGCAGAAGACGAGAGGAGCGAGGCGTGAGGTGGGGGGCAAGCGGCAGGACATACGCCTTCATTCGGCGACCCCATTCGTTTATTCGCTTCCCTGTTCATTGACCGTTTCAAGACGTAAGGACGCAACTTCTTCCGTAATTGTCAAGAAAGTGTTATACTGACACCAACTCGTTGACCCTGAGCTGGTAGCAAAAGGGAACACCTATGCGACCCTTTAACTCAATCTACACCCACGGCTTCATCCGCGTTGCGGTCTGCGTCCCGTCGCTGCGCGTCGCCGAACCGAACTATAATGTTGCGCGCACCATCGCGCTCGCTGAACGCGCCAGCGCCGCCAATGCCGCTGTTGCGCTCTTCCCCGAACTTGGTCTTTCGGCGTATACCTGCGATGACCTGTTTCAGCAGGACGCGCTGCTCGAAGGCGTATTGCACGCACTGGCGCGCCTCGTCGAGGCCAGCCGCACCCTGACGCCAGTGCTACTGGTCGGTGCGCCATTACGCATCGACGGGAGGTTATACAACTGCGCAGTCGTCATCTACCGCGGGCGCGTGCTGGGAGTGACGCCGAAGAGTTACATCCCGAACTACCGTGAATTCTACGAGAAACGACAGTTCAGCGCCGCACGCGACGCTATTCGGCAGACGGTCTCGCTGGCAGGCGATACCGTGCCGTTCGGCAACGATCTGATCTTTACAGCGGAGAACGTTCCTGGCTTTGCCCTGCATGTCGAGATCTGCGAGGACGTGTGGGTTCCCGCGCCGCCGAGCACGTTTGCAGCACTGGCAGGCGCGACGATCCTTGCCAACCTCTCTGCCAGCAACATCACCATCGGCAAGGCGGATTACCGGCGCATGCTGTGCGCCGCTCAATCCGGCGTCTGCCTGGCTGCCTACCTCTACTCCGCCGCCGGTCCCGGCGAGTCAACCACTGACTTGGCATGGGATGGGCATGCGCTGATCTACGAACTCGGCGAACGGCTGGCGGAGAGTGAGCGCTTTGCGCGCGATGAGCAGATGATCACTGCCGATATTGATATTGAGCGGATCGTGCAGGAACGGATGCGCACCACGAGTTTCGCCGACTGTGCTCGCGATCACCACGAGCGCCTGCGCGCTATGCGGCACATCCCATTCACGTTTGAGGTCCCCTCTGGCGAAGTGCCGCTGCAACGCGCGATTGCCCGCTTCCCCTACGTTCCCGGCGATCCTGTTCGCCGTGACGAACGCTGCTACGAGGCATACAACATCCAGGTTCACGGACTGATGAAGCGACTGGTCAGCACCGGCATCGAAAAAGTCGTAATCGGCGTTTCCGGCGGGCTGGACTCAACCCAGGCGTTGATCGTCGCAGCGCGCACGATGGACCGGCTCGACCTGCCGCGCACGAATATTCTCGCCTATACCATGCCGGGATTCGCCACTAGCGAGGTCACCCTAACGAACGCGCGCAATCTAATGCGCGCGCTTGGCGTCAGCGCGGGCGAAATCGATATTCGACCGTCGTGCATGCAGATGCTGCGCGACATCGGGCATCCATTTGCGCGCGGCGAGCCAGTATACGACGTCACATTCGAGAATGTTCAGGCAGGCGACCGCGCGTCGCACCTCTTCCGCCTGGCAAACATGCACAATGCGCTCGTCGTCGGCACCGGCGACCTGAGCGAATTGGCGCTCGGCTGGGCGACCTACGGCGTCGGCGATCACATGTCGCACTACAACGTCAACGCTTCCGTGCCGAAAACCCTCATTCAGCATCTTATCCGCTGGGTCGCCGACTCGGGCCAGTTCGATGACGCAACGAGCGCTATCCTGCGTTCCATCCTGAGCACCGAGATTTCACCCGAACTGGTGCCGCACGACAGCGCTGATCGTTCGCGCCCCGCACAGAGCACGCAGGCGATCATCGGTCCTTATGAGTTGCAAGACTTCAACCTCTTTTACATTACGCGCTACGGTTTTCGCCCCAGCAAAGTCGCATTTCTCGCCTGGAACGCCTGGAGCGATGCCACCCGCGGCGAGTGGCCCGCCGGGCTGCCCGGCGACGAGCGCCGCCAGTACGATCTGGCGACCATCCGGCGCTGGCTCGAGGTGTTTCTATGGCGCTTCTTCAAACTCAGCCAGTTCAAACGTTCGGCGCTGCCGAACGGTCCCAAAGTCGGCTCTGGCGGCTCGCTCTCGCCGCGCGGCGACTGGCGCGCGCCAAGCGATGCCGAGGCGGACGTGTGGATCGAAGAGTTGCGCCGGAATGTGCCGGAACGTGTCTCCAGCAACCCTCATACTGCTTGAACCGCAAACTGCTCAGCGGTGAGCGTTGGCTTCGACAGTCTCAGCCAGCGCTCACCGAGAGAGCAAGCGCTAAAGACGTCGTCGTCTCCCTACTCCCCATTCCCTACTCCCCGTTCTCTACTCCCCGCAAGCGCTTCAACGATCAACCCCTGCCCCGTGAGATAGGTCAGCCAGATGGCGTCGCCGATATGCGGGAAGAAGAGGGCGCGGAAGAGTTCACCCGCCAGAATGAGATCGGAGATGAAGAAGAGCGCACCGCCAAGCGCAAGCGAGAGATACCGTGAATCGCGCATTGCCAGCGCCGCGCCCATACCGCTCATCGAGGCAAGAAGCAGTGCATACGCCAGCGCTGCATAGTTCAGCGCGCCCAGTTTCGCTGGATTGCGCGCCACAGCGTACCAGCCAATCATCCCGATGAGCCAGCTTGCCAGCAATGGCGCAGCCGCCGATCTCAGCGCACCCCGCTGCGCCAGATTGCTCGCAGTTGCGCCAATGTAGCATCCATGCCCGACGCCAAACGCGAGCATGCCGAACATCACGCGCTCTGGCAGCGGAATGACCCACGCCATGATCAGATCGCCCAGGAACCCGCACCCCATCCCCGCTGCTGCCAGTCCTGCCTGTCGCCGCACGCCAGGATCAGCGCCGCGCCAGAGCAGCAGCGCGGCGGACCATACCAGCAACGATGAAAGCATCCGTAGCGGCAGCGGAATGCGATTCCGCGTATCGCCGCGGTTGCCTGTCGCCAGACCTGCCAGCATCACCAGCGCCGCCAGCGCCAGGAGCGCGTATGCCAGTGTGCGAAGTTGGGGCAGTTTCACGCTCTCAACCCTTCAGCCCTTCACACCTGTGGATTCACCACAGAGACGCAGAGGACACAGAGAATCCCGCCTGTCACATACAACCTTCCCATCAGGACCCTGCCACGTGCCCGCGAACCACGGGCGCCGCCGTGCGAGTGCGCTCGCCGTGCGCGCGGGCGCGCCCGCGGCGCGCCCCGACCACCTGCCTACGGGCCACCGGCGCCTCCCACATGGGCGCACCACCGTGCGCACGGGCGCGCCACCGTGTGCACGGGCGCGCCGGTGGCGCGCCCCTACATTTTCCGCGTTCAACGTTCAACGGCCACATCCCCGCCTGCAACCGGCGGAGACGTTGCGGCGTAACCGGCGGAGACGTTGCGGCGCAACCGGTGGAGACGTTGCGGTGCAACGTCTCTACTGTGCAACGTCCAATGCGAAACCTTCCACTTTCAACCTGCAACCTTCACACCCTCTCACCTCTCGCCTCCTGCCTCTCGCCTCTCTCGCACCTGAACGAAACCTATGATACCATTGGAATCGTTTCCTCTCTATCAGAAGGACACACCAATGGCAGATGTCGTCATTCCTGCACCTGACGGCGCACTGAACGCCTATCTCGCCACGCCGGACGGCGCGGGTCCCTGGCCCGGCGTCGTCGTTATTCATGATGCGCTCGGCATGCGCAGCGACACGCGCCGCCAGTCGGAGTGGCTGGCGAGCGAGGGGTTCCTGGCGGCAGCCCCCGATCTCTTCGACGGCGGCACGGTGATCACCTGCCTGCGCTCGATCATCCGCGACTATCAGACGTGGCAGGGGATGATGTTTCGCCATATTGCAGCAACCCGCGACTGGCTGGCGCAACGCAGCGATTGCACCGGCAAAATTGGGGTGATTGGCTTCTGCATGGGTGGCGGGTTTGCGCTGCTGCTGGCGCCGGGACACGGGTTTGCAGCATCAAGCGTCAACTACGGCGTGCTGCCGGACGACTTCGAGCGCGCCGTAGCTGGCGCCTGCCCGATCGTCGCCAGCTATGGCGCGAAGGACGTGACGCTGCGCGGCGCGGCTGGACGCCTCGAACGCGCATTGACCGCGCTCGGCGTGGACCATGATGTGAAAGAATACCCCGACGCCGGACACGCCTTCCTCAACGACCACGACCCGCGTGAGGTTCCTGCACTGCTGCGCGTGGCATGGCGCGTGACCCGGATGGGATATCACGAACCCTCGGCGCGCGACGCACGACAGCGGATCATCGCCTTCTTCAATCGGCATCTCCGATGATGGAAGGCAACCGATCCGTGTCCATTCGTCTTAGTCCGTGTAAATCCGTGTGCTCACAGGCGCTCAAGTGAGTCGCCTGTTTGAGGCATCAGGACGCCCACTCCTCTTCTCCCGCACGCGGGAGAAGGGGGCAGGGGGATCTCACACGTGTAGATTTTTTCGGCAAGCCCTCAGGTTACATCGCCCGTTTTGAGCGTTAGGATGCGTCCCTTCTCCCCTTGTGGGAGAAGGGGGTCGGGGGGATGAGGGGAGAAAAGGGCGTCAGGACGCGCCACCTCCCCCTTTTCCCCCCAAACCCCCGCATGCGGGAGCTTAAGGAGGGTGGGAGAAGGGGGTAGGGCTCATGAGGGTAGATTTTTTGGCAAGTCCTCAGGTTACATCGCTCGTTTCAGGCAATAGGCCGCCCTACCACCCCCTTCTCCCCTTGTGGGAGAAGGGGGTGGGGGGATGAGGGGAGAAAAGGGCGTCAGGATGCGGCAAATCCGCTTCGCACGCCAAAAAGCCTACACTTGAGAGGGCGGGAGAAGGGAGCCGGGGGGATGAGGGGGCAAAAGGGCATAAGGGACGCGCTCCCTGCCTCCTTCTCCCCTGGTGAGAGAAGAGGGCGGGGGGATGAGAGGCGCCCACCCATTAGCTATTCTGCTACTATCCCGACTCCATTTCGTTACACTCTGGTTATGCCCGATACCTATACTTTCTTTCGGTTGAAAGTAACACACTATCGGGTAACAAGCTGTTACCTCCTGCACAAGTCACAGTCACATGACCAGGAAAGGGATAGTAAGGACCATGCGCCGTCGTCCAACCCTGCGGCTCGCGCCGCTTCTCACCCTGCTCGTGGTCGCTCTTACCATCGGTAGTTTTCTGCTTGGAACGATTGCCTTCGCCGCTGGCAACCCGTTGCCGGTTGCGACTGTGAATAGCACAAGCGGTCTGCTGGGCGAACCGGTGACCCTGACGGTCACCTTCGACAATGCCAGCACCGGGACAGGCGATCAGACCGGCTATGGTCCGTATATCGACCTCTTTCTGGATACCACCGGTCCCGATGGCGCACCGTCGTTCGATGGATTGATCACGACCGGCATGCGTGCGACCTACCTGGGGCAGCCGCTGCCGGGTCTGAATCTGATCACCATTAGCGGACCAACCTATGTCCATCCATTGACCGGGCAGACGCTCAGCGTGCCTGGCTATGGCGCACGCTTTCAGAACGGCGACACGATTGCGGTTCTGACGCTGCCGTTCGGCAGTTTTACCAACACCCAGCCGCCAGCGCCGATCAGTGTGACGCTGCGCATCAGCAACCTGGCAGACCTCGGCGCGCCGCTGCCGGTCACCGCGATCGCCGGGTTCCGCTACGGCAATGACCCGCTCGACAACCCCGGCGTCGACCCGCCGATCCGCCAGACGACTCCTTCGGATGCCGACGTTACGCCGATTCTGTGGCGGTTGACCAAGACCTACCTGGGACCGGAGGACGAAACCGCGACCGGGCGCAACTATCCGCGCCGCTACCGCCTGGATGTCGATATTGCTGAAGGCCAGCCGGTTACCGGTTTGCAGATCACCGACATCCTGGCGAATAGCATGCGCATCACCGGCAACACCGCCGCGCAGATGAGTGCGCGTCTCTATAATTCGCCCGGCGTCCCAACCGAGGTCTTCACCCCGGCGAACCTTTCCGGCACTGCCACGCCCGCAGCGCCTGGCGGGACGCTGATCTATACGTTTGGCGACAAGACCGGCGTGCGCGGCGTCGATGCGTCGTTCGAGTTCGAGTTCTACATCCCGCGCGACACTAGCGCCGCCACGCCAACTGTGCCGCAGGGAACCGACTCGACCGTCGCCAACAATACCGGCAGCTCGACAGCGGCGTGGACGCCAATTGACACACGGGACGCGCCAACGCTGGTTAACATCACGCTGCCGCCGAATGCGCATACCCTCCAGCAGCACTCGCTGGCGACCCAGAAATCAGTGACACCTGTTGATCGCACCACCCTTGCGCCAACCGGCGGGGCAATCATCCCCGGTCAGACGCTGCTGCGCTACGATATCGATTTCCAGGTCTCCGACTATTTTGCGGTTCAGAACGTCTATCTCGAAGACATCATTTCTGACGGGCAGCGTCTCTTCGTGCGCACTACCGGCAGTTCGACCGTTCCAACCCTTCAGGTTGAGAATGCGTATGTTACCGGCGCTTCGCCGACCCGCGTGAATATCGCGGCTGCACCGTTCAGTGGCGCCGGAACGATTGTGTATGAGGAGCGCTTCACCACCCGCGGCACGCCGCTCTCCGACCCGACCAGCCCGCCGTCCGGTCCAGTGTTCGTCATCAACCCGTCGGCGCCGTCGATCAGTGGCACGACCTATATTCGTTTCAACATCTCGCAGGAACTGATCGCGCGCGGCGTCAGCGGGCGGCTCGTTGGCGGCGATATTCCTAATGCTGGCGGCACGCCGCAGAACAACAACCCGCCCCTCTTCGGTCCGACGCGGGGGCGCATCACGTTCTACACCGAGGTCAAAGACGAGTTCAGCGATGATTTTCCATCCGGCGACCGATCAGTCGACCAGCTCGACATTCTGCGCAACCGCGTGCCGTTGATCCGTGGTGAGCAGATCAACACCACCACGATCAATAGCACGACCCCAACGGTCATCGGGCAGGCAACCGACGATACCGCCGCCAGCGTCGAACTGCCAATCGGTGAGCGCAGCAAGACCATTTATGCACTCAATGGGCAGACGACCAACCTTGGCGATCCGGTAACGGTCCAACCGGGCGATCTAGTGACCTATCGATTGACCTACCGTCTGCCAATCAGCAGTTTTGAGAACGTGCAGTTCATCGACTTCCCGCCGCTGCCGGTCTTTCCCGTGCCGGAGCGCCTGTTCTTCGATGCGGCTGCCGCGCCTGGCACGATCCCCGGCGCCAACACGGTCACGCGCGGACCGTCCGACACCTACCTGACGACGATCAACCCGCCGACGACGGTGCGCGTGGCGACGACTGCGAACATTTCCGGCTACAATCCCGCTGGCATCGGCTCGTTCAGCGGCGCACCGACGACCATTGACGGCGTCGCGCTGGCGAACGGCGACCGCGTGCTGGTGAAGGATCAGACCGACGCGCGGCAGAATGGCGTTTATGTGGTTGTGAATGCCGCCACCGGCGTCTGGAGTCGCGCCGCCGATTTCGACACCGCGCGCGAACTGACGAATGGACCGCTCGTCGGTGTGACCGCAGGCGCTACCAACGCCAATCAGCACTTCCGCCAGACGAATCAGAATTTCAACACCTTCAACACTGACGCCATCACCTGGGCGCCGTTCATCACCACCGATGCGGCTGGCAACAGTTTCACCCTCAACTTCGGCTGGTATGACGATGTGGAGGGCGGACGACGCTCGTCGCTCATCGATATTCTGGTGACTCTGCGCGTCGCTGATGCGGCGTTCACCGAGGACCTGTTCCTGACCAATCAACTGCGGGTGAATGAGTTCTCCACCAACGCCGGGTCGCAGTACTTCGATGAAATCGTCATGTTCGAGGTCATTCGCCCGAATGTGACGATCAATAAGGGTATCGTCGGCTATAACAACACTGGTCTGACCCTTGGCGGCGTGATGTTTAACCCGCCCGACGGTCCGACATCCTTCGGCGGCACGCCGGTCTACACCCGCACCCAGGCGCTGGCGATTGGCGCGTCCGATTCGCTGCTCCTCTCCGACGCCGGCGACCGGGTGCGTTACGCAATCGTGCTCCAGAACGAAGCGCGCGGCGACGCCTACGACGTGACGGTGACCGACTCCATCCCCGCCGCCTATGTGCGCCCGGCGACGCTGGCAGCCGCCAACTTCGCCGTCCGCCGCGGCGATGGCACGCTGCTCACCGGTGATGTCGTCAGCGGCACGGTGCGGGTTGCCACTACTGGACCGCTGACCGGCGCGACGTTTGCTCCGACGCCGAATAATGGTCAGTTCACGAATGCGCCACGCAATATCGACGGCGTGACGCTGAATGTGGGAGATCGGGTGCTGGTGAAGGATCAGACCAGCCCGACGCAGAACGGCATCTACGTCGTCACTGCCGTTTTCCCCGGCATCAACCAGGCGACCCTGACCCGCGCCAGCGATTTTGACGACGACGCCGAACTGACCGGCGGCTACCGCGTCGCAGTGCTTGGCGGGTTGAGCAGCAACGCTAACCGCGCCTTCAGCGTGACCGGTCCGATCACCCTCAACACGACGCCGGTCACCTGGACGAATGCTGGCGTCAGCGACTACTATGCGACCTATAACCCATCGACCGGTGAATTCAGCGTTGTGCTGGCGGATAACTACACGGCAGGCAACACCACCGCGCCGACCCGCGACGACCGGCCCGGCGGTCTCAGCCGCGGCGCGTCCGGTCCGCGCAGCAACATTGTTGAAGTAACGAATGGCTCAAATACGGTCATCATCACCTACGATGTGACGCTTGGCGACAACGTCGCACCGAACCAGGAGATCATCAACACTGCCACACTGACGAACGTCGCCACGACCGACGGCGGCATTGATGATCTGCTCGATCCGTCGGACACGGCGCAGGTCACCATTCGCCGTCCGGCGATCGCTAAGGTCCTGACCGCTACGGAAATCGAGAATGCCACAAATACGCGCCAGCAGGTCGTGATCGGCGAACTGGTCACCTACACGCTGACTCTGACTGTTCCCGAGGGCGTGACCACCAATGCGATCCTGACCGACACCCTCGACGCCGGGCTGGCGTTCGTTGATGTGACGGGTGTTACGGCATCTCCGGCGCTCAGTTTTGCCAGCGGCGGGTTGCCGACCATCGGCGCGACGCCTGCCAACACGACGATTGGCGCAGGCGGGCAGACGATTGTGTTCAATTTCGGCGCGATCACCAACAGCGACCGCAACAATGCCGTTGACGAAACGATTGTCATCACCTACCGCGCCGTGGCGCTGAACACCGTCGCCAACCAGAGCGGCGCGCAGCGCAACAACCGCGCCGTCTTCTCGTGGAACGTTCCCGCGCAGAGTTCATACACGTTGTCGCCGGTCGAAGCCGGGAACGTCACGATCATTGAGCCGACCCTCGCGGTGGCCAAGACCCTGCCGCCTGGTGTGTACGATGCCGGCGACACCATCGACTACACCATCACCATCAGCCACACGACGGGCAGCCAGACTGACGCCTATGATGCGGTGATCACCGATACCCTGCCAATCGATCCGTTCGGCAGCGGTTCGCTCATTCTCGCGCCGACGGTGCTGAGCGTCACCGACAGCGCCGGTGTGCTGACGACTGCCGATTTCACGCTGACCGGCAGCAATGCAACCTCCTGGACTCTCAGCAACCCGACGCCGATCGACATCGCGCCGGGGCGCACCATCAGCATTGTCGTGCGCGGCACGCTCTCCAGCGCCGTGGCGCCGGGCGCCGCAATCACCAATACCGCCTTCCTGCGCTGGACGTCGCTCGACGGCAATCCAGGGCAGCGCTCGACATACACCGCCGCCTCGACCGAGCGCACCGGCGCCGACGGACCCGGCGGCGCGCTGAATGACTACGCCGCCACCGGTTCCGCCACATTCACCATCCCGGTCGTGACGCCGGGCAAGGCGCTGGTCGCCACCTCCGAAGCGCACACGTCCGGCAGCAATGTCACTATCGGCGAAATTGTGCGGTTCCGGATTGCGATTAGCGGACCGGAAGCCTCGGTCTACGCCTTCTCACTGGTGGATCGACTGCCGCCCGGCTTGACCTTCCTCAACGACGGGTCGGCGCGCTTCGCATTCATTGCCAACAACAACATCACGACAGCAGGCGCTTACGACGTCGCGCCGGTCTCCTGCGCGGCGATCAATCCGCCCGGCGTGACGACGCTGGCGGACGTGCTGAACCCGGCTACTCTGCCCTCGTCGAGCATTTCCTGCACCTTCGGGGACAGCAACATCTCTAGCGACGAAACAACAAACCAGGATGTCTATGGCAGCGGCACGGACGTCTTCTTCCGCTTCGGCAACCTGACGAACAACGACAACGACACGGGCGACGAGTTCATCGTCGTTGAGTTCAACGCGATCGTCGATAACAACACGGTCGACCCGAACGACGCTGGCGACGTCCGCAGCAACACGGTGGTTGCGCGCATGAGCCCGCCCGGCTTCGGCGCGTTCGAGACCGCTCCCTCAACACCGGTGAACGTCACGGTCGTCGAGCCGAACATTCCATTCAGTACTGCGACCAACAACAAGAATGCTGGCCCGGCAAGCGGCGATGCGTTTGACACGATCACCTACGCGGTTATCTTCGTGAACGCGACTGGCGCGACGGTAAGCGATGCCTTCGATGTGCGCGTCCTCGATACGCTGCCGTCCGACACAACTCTCATCACAACGAGTGTGTCTGTGGTATCTGCAGGCGGCTGCGCTACCGGCGTCATCAACAATAGCGCCGGAAATACGGTGGACGTAACGATCGGACAGGTGCCGCCAGGGTGCATTGTCAACATCGCCTACCAGGCGACCCTGAATGTCTCTGTTTTTCCAGGGCAGGTCATCACCAACACTGCGAACCTGACTTACACCAGCCTGCCGGGGAGCGCTGGAACCGGCGGGTTCTTCGGCTCGACCGCGGGAGCAAGCGGCAGCGCCACCGGCGAGCGCAACGGCTCCGGCGGCATCAATGACTATGCTGGCAGCGACTTCGCAACCGTCTCGATCACTTTGCCAGCCATGGCAAAGCGGATCGTCGCCACATCCGAGGCGCACACCGCCGATCCGCTGGTGCTGGCGGATTTCAGCGGGACAGGGTTCACCGGCTTCCTGACTGGAACCTGGAATGCAGGCACTACGACGCTCAATCCCAGCTTCATCCGCGTTTCGGGAAGCGCAACCGAGCAGGGCGGCGGATACATCACCTTCGCCACGCCGGTCGATCTGTCGAACCACACCGCGCTGGCGCTCTCTGCGCGCCTGGTCGCCGGGAATGGCGCGGATAACATCGACGTTCACCTGCAAGACGCCGACGGCACCAACTGGCGCTGGCGATTTAGCACAGTCAGCCTTAACTACTCGACCTTCACGTTTGTGCCGCTAAGCCTGCTCGGTCCGAGCAGCCCACCCTTTGCCCCAGGTACAGTGCCAGGTCTTGACCTGCGCACCATCACACGGCTCGAAATCCGCGGCGACAACGGCACATCACAGTTCGACATCGACATCGACTCGGTGATCGCCTTCGGCAACATCGCGGCGCCGGGCGAGATCGTGCGCTACCGGTTGGTGACGACGATCCCTGAAGGAACATCGCCGGACATGCACCTGCTCGACGACATCCCGAACGGGTTGCGTTTCCTCAATGATGGTACAACGCGCATCGCGTTCGTCTCGACCAACGGCATCACATCCACAGCCGTCGTCAGCGGCGCTTCCACGCTCGTTCCAGCATTGAGCGGCGCAGGGCTGAACCTGGCGGGCAATGAGGATCATGTGACCTCGTTCAGCCTGCTGCCGTCGAGTGGCAATGGCATTGTTCCCGGCGACGCCAATGTGTCCAGATATCAAACCAGCAACAATGACTCATACGGTGACGGCGATAATGTCTTTTTCAAACTGGGAAACGTCGTTAACAACGACAACGACCCCGATTTAGAGTTCGTCATCATTGAATTCAACGCTCAAGTGCTGAATACATCCAACCCTGGCAATCAGAGCGGCGTTGTGCGGAACAATTCCTTTGAATACCGGATCAACGGCAACACAAGCAACACGCTGTTAGGCTCGACTTCTACTGCACAGAACGCGATTAGCAGCGTTACTGTCGTCGAGCCGCAGATCAACAACCTGAGCAAGACGATCGCCAGCGCGCCGCCGGTCGATGCCGGGGATGTCTTCACCTACACGCTGCGCTTCGCCAATGGCGTCGCCTGGCCCACCAGCCCGGCGGTTCCGGTACGCGTCGCCACCACGGGGAACATTACTGGCTTCAACGCCACCGGCGGTTTCGGCGGAACCGGGCAGTTCGCCAATGCGCCAGCCACCGTCGATGGCGTGACGCTGAACGTTGGCGACCGCATCCTGGTGCGCAGCCAGACAAACGCAGCGGAGAACGGCGTCTACACGCTGGTCTTCATCGATCCGTTCACCGGCGCGCGCGTCTGGGACCGCGCGACCGACCTCGACAGCACGGCGGAACTGGCGCTCGGCTACCGCGTGGTCGTCCAGGAAGGCGCCACCCTGGCAGGCAGAACCTACTACCTGGATGAGCCGGTTCCGACGGCGCTCAACGTAGGCGCGCTCAACTGGCGCGAGGTGGCGCCGGCAATGACCGTGGCCGTGGCGACGACTGGAAATCTGGGAGGTGGAACATTCACCCCTGGCGGCGGAACATTTGGACGCGGAACGCTGACCACAACAGCGACGTCCATCGACGGAATCGCTGTAAACGCCACCAACTTCCCCGCTGGCACGCGCATTCTGGTGAAGAACCAGAGTACTGCCAGCCAGAATGGCGTCTATCGCGTCACCAATCTGAGCGGCACGACCCTGACCATCGAGCGCGTGCCGGAGTTCGACTCGCATCAGGAAGTGGTGACCGGCACGCTGGTCTATGTCACCGGCGGCACGATCAATGCCGGACGCACGTTCGCGGTGCGGACGGCGCCGACCAGTACGCCGATCAATTCGACAACCAGCTTCGAGATAGTCGATCAGGTCGCCGCCTTTGATGTGACGGTCTTCGACCAGCTCCCGCCGTCGCTCGAACTCCTCAGCGTGCAGATCGAGACGCCTGCCGGAACAACCGCGACCAACGGCTCGACCCTTGGCGTCGGCGGCGTGATCAGTTACACGCTGGATCGCCTCGACTCGGTGCAGGACATTACCTCCGGCAGGAACGATGTCGTCATCACCGCGACGGTGCGCGTGGTTCCGGGAACGCCTGCCAGCGCGCAGATCACGAACACGGCGCGGGTGCAGTACACCAGCCTGCCGGGAGCACGCGGCACCCTCGGCAACCCGACTGGCTCGGATGTCAGCGCAGGCACGGCGGGAACGCAGAACGGCGAACGCACCGGGCAGGATGTGCCCAACCCGACCAACAACACTCCGCCGTCGAACAATGCTCCTCTCAACAATTACAGCGTTGGCGCAATTGCGCTGAACCACCTGGCAGCGCCAGCGTTCGACAAGCAGTTCCAGGGCGGCAGCATTTCTGACGACGACAGCAGCGTGCCGGGAACCTCCGGCGCCAGCGTCGCCGTCGGCGAGGCGGTGCTCTACGACCTGCTCGTGACCCTGCCCGAAGGGACGACGAACAACCTGCGCGTCGTCGATGCCGTGCCCGCCGGGATGCGCTTCGATACCGCGTTCAACGGCGGTCTTGGCTACCAGATCGTGACGACGGCGGGCGGGTTGCTCACCCAACCCTTCAGCAATCCGGCGGCGGTCGCAGTGCCGACCCTGACGGTCTCCGGCACGGGGACGCTTGGTCAGGACGGCGTGGACGCGCTCTTCTCCTTTGGCAACGTCACTGTCGACGCCGATAACAACCCGAACAACAACGCCTTCATCATCCGCGTCCGCCTGATCGTCACCAACACGGCGGCGAACCAGAGCGGCGCCACCCGCGACAATGGCGGCGCGCTGCGCTACACGAACGGCTACAGCGGCAGCGACCGCGAACTGCGCGATCCGACCGAGCCGCGCGTGACGGTCGTTGAGCCGACGCCATCGATCCTGAAGTCGGTCAGCGGCGCGGCAGCCGATGCTGGCGACCCGATCACCTATACGCTGCGCATCGAGAATACCGCGCCGCGCAGCGAGATGACCGCCTACGACGTGGTGATCAGCGACACGATTGCGCCTGAACTGATCAACCCGACGATCGTCGCGGTCAGCGTTACCGGCGCACCCGGCGTGGACGCTGCCGACTTCGAGGTGGCAACCGTCGGATCGAATCGCATCCTGCGCACGGTTGCGCCTATCGACCTGCCGCTCGGCGCCACGGTGATCATTACCTTCACCGGCGACCTGGCGAGCACGGTGACAACCGACCAGATCATCACTAACCGCGCGGCGATGTTCTGGAGCAGCACACCCGGAACCAACCCGGATGAGCGCACCGGCGCCGATGTGCCCAACCCGCCGGAGTGTAGCGGTTTGCCCGGCGACTGCAACCTGGACAATGCGCAACTCAACAACTATGGTCTCATTTCGTCGGTGACGACCACCGCCATTGCGCCGGTCACAGCATCGAAGTCGGTAGTCGAAGGGGTAGCGCCTTCGACGCCTGGCACAGACGTGACCATCGGCGAGATCGTCACCTACCGTCTGGCGGTCAGTCTGCCGGAAGGTGTGACGAGCGGGCTGGTGATCACCGACACCGTGCCGGCTGGCATGGCGTATTTGCCGGGCAGCGCGACGCTCATCACTGGCGCGCTCGCCGCTGGCGACCCGCCGCTCAACAGCGGGCACCCGGCTGGCGCAGGCAACCTGGCGTTCAACGGGGTCTTCAGCGACACCACCGATCCGTCGGTGACGCCAATCGTTGATGCGCGTTTCCTGAACGGAACGGACATCCGTTTCGCGTTCGACCAGATCACGCTGCCAGGCGACAACGACCTGCGCAACAACACATTCTTCATCCGCTACCAGGTCGTCGTGCTCGATGTGGCGGGCAACACCGGTTTCAGCGGCAGCCAGACGACGCTGACCAACAGCGGGCAGTTCGACATTCCCGCCACGCCGTTGCCGCCGGTCAGCCTGCTGATCGACCCGAACGGCGCGACTGTCACGGTCGTCGAGCCAGAACTGGCGATTAACAAATCGGTGGCGCCGTTGACCGGCGATGCTGGCGACCCGGTGACCTACACGATTACCCTGAGCCATACGGCGCGCAGCCTGGCGGACGCCTTCGACGTGGCGATCACCGATGCGCTGCCGGCGACGATTGGTTCATCGCTCAGTGCGCCAGTTACCATCGCAAATGTGAGCGCCACGCATTCGGTTGACGGCGACATCACCGGCAACTTCGGCGTGGCGGGCAACACGCTCACGACCACCACACCGTTCACGCTCACACGCGGCGCAACCGTCACCCTGACGATCACCGGAGTGCTGCGGCAGAGCGTCCAGCCCGGCGAGGTGATCACGAACACTGCCGTGTTGACCTCCACCAGCCTGCCCGGTCCGAACCAGAACCTCAGCCCGGACGCGACCGGCGTCAGCGACGGAACCGACCGCGAGCGCAGCCGCAACGCCAGCAGCAGCGCCACGCACTCCACCGGGCAGGGCGCGTTCAGCAAAGCGATCCTGAGCACCAGCGCGGCGCACACGAGCGGCACGGACGTCACGATCGGCGAGGTCATCAGTTACACCCTGATCGTCGATCTGCCGGAAGGCACGACCCGCAACCTGGTGTTGACCGATGACCTGCCTGCGGGACTCGACTATGAAGGGTTCACCGTCATCACCGACGCGGCGCAGAGCGGCGGGCTGCTGGCGCAGAACTTCGCCGGAACTGTGCCGTCGATCACCGTCACCGGCGGCGCGGGCAGCGGCGATGACGTCACCTTTACGTTCACCGGCGACGTTGTGGTGACGGGCGACAACAACGCGGCAAACAATCGCTTCCTGGTTGTGGCGCGGGTGCGGGCGCTCGATGAGCCGGGGATGATCGGACTGATCCCGCCGGGACAGACCGTTCTGACGAATACCGCGACCATGCGCTACACCGACGGCTCGAACGTCACACGCACATTTACCGATACCGAGACGGTGCGCGTCGTCGAGCCGCGGTTGACGATCAACAAGAATATCGTGCAGACGTTGGCGAATGCCGGCGATCCGATCACAATCACGCTGACGGTGACGAATACCGGCACAGCCGACGCCTTCGACGTGATCATCACCGACACGCTGCCGCCGGAGTTCGACGCTGCCACCACGACCTTCGGCGCGGCGGGGAGCGACTACCCGGCAACGTTCACTCCATCGCGCACCGGCAGCGACGTGCGCTACGAGGGCGGACCGATCCCGGTCGGCGCCACAGTGACCTTTACCTTCCGCGTCAACCTGACCGGCACGGTGACGGCGGGGACGACCATCACCAACACCGCGCGTGTGTCGGAGTCAACCACCCTGCCGGGCGATGATCCGACCGAACGGGTGCAAACGCCGGTCGAGTCGTCCGACACGCTCACCATCCGCAGCAACAGCCTGAGCGGCTTCGTCTACGTCGATGCCAACAACAATGGCATCTTCGAAGGGAGCGAAAGCGGCATCGGCGGCGTGACCATCACACTGTCAGGGACCGACCACCTGGGCAACCCGGTGTTCCTGACAACGACCACGACGATCACCGGCTTCTACCGCTTCGACAATCTCTATCCGGGCGTCTACTCCCTGATCG
>JANXAL010000014.1 GCA_025062325.1 Roseiflexus sp. | reverse complement strand
GTTCCGGCAGTGGTCGATCTTGCGGCGATGCGCGATGCAATGGCGCACCTGGGAGGCGACCCGGCAAAGATCAATCCGCTCGTCCCGGCGGACCTGGTGATCGATCATTCAGTGCAGGTCGATGCCTATGGTCACGGGATGGCGCTGGCGTTGAATGCGCAACTTGAGTTTGAGCGCAACCGCGAACGCTACGAGTTCCTGCGCTGGGGGCAGCAGGCGTTTGCAAATTTCCGCGTTGTGCCGCCAGCCACCGGCATCTGCCATCAGGTGAACCTTGAATATCTGGCAACCGTGGTGATGACGCGCGAGATTGATGGGGAACTGGTCGCCATGCCGGATACGCTGGTCGGCACCGACAGTCATACCACGATGATCAATGGTCTGGGGGTGCTGGGTTGGGGCGTTGGCGGCATTGAAGCTGAAGCTGTGCTTCTGGGGCAACCGCTGATGATGCTGACGCCAGAGGTCGTCGGAGTGAAACTGACCGGCGCGCTGCGCCCTGGCGCAACTGCGACTGACCTGGTGCTGCACGTGACCGAGATGCTGCGCAAGCACGGCGTGGTGGACAAGTTCGTTGAGTTTTGCGGTCCCGGTTTGAATTCGCTCAGCCTGGCGGATCGCGCGACAATTGCGAATATGGGGCCGGAGTATGGCGCCACTTGCGGCTTCTTCCCGGTTGACGCCGAGACCCTTGCCTACCTGCGCGGCACCGGTCGCTCCAACGATCTGGTGGCGCTAGTCGAGGCGTACTGCCGCGAGCAGGGACTGTTCCGCACCGATGACTCGCCGATCCCGGAGTTCAATACGCTGCTCGAACTCGATCTAAGCACCGTCGAACCGAGTGTCGCCGGTCCGCGTCGTCCACAGGACCGCGTGCCGTTGACAAACCTCAAGGAGTCGTTCAATCAGGCGATGCGGAAGGTGTTCGGGCGCGATGTGCCGGAGTACGAGGGGAATGGCGAACGCCAGCGCGAACGTCGCGATGTGTACGCGGCATCGCGCGTGCCGGTGACGCTGAACGGGCGTGAAACTTCGCTGACCCACGGCTCGACGATTATTGCTGCGATCACGTCCTGCACCAACACCTCGAACCCGTCGGTCATGATCGCCGCCGGGCTGCTGGCGAAGAAGGCGGTCGAGAAAGGGTTGAGCGTGCCGCCCTACGTGAAGACCAGCCTGGCGCCGGGGTCGCGGGTGGTCAGCGAGTATCTGGCGCAGTCCGGCTTGCAGGCGTACCTCGATCAGTTGGGGTTCAACGTCGTCGGGTACGGTTGCACCACCTGCATCGGCAACAGCGGTCCGGTCGCCGACGAGATCGCGCAGGCGGTCAAAGCGGGCAACCTGGTGGTCAGCGCCGTGTTGAGCGGCAACCGCAACTTCGAGGGGCGCATCAACCCGGTGGTGCGCGCCAACTACCTGGCGTCGCCACCGCTGGTCGTCGCCTTTGCGATTGCCGGAACGGTAGACATCGACATGAACCGCGAGCCGCTCGGCGTCGGCGCTGATGGCGAACCGGTCTACCTGGCGGACATCTGGCCCTCTGCGGAGGAGATTGCCGAGGTGATGGCAGCGTCGCTCAACGCCGACCTGTTCCGCCAGCAGTATGCGAATGTCTTCACCGGCAACGAGACCTGGAACGCCATTCCGGTGAGCGGCGGCGACCTGTATGCCTGGAATCCCGACTCGACGTACATCCAGAATCCGCCGTACTTCCGCACCATGACGCGCGAGGTTCCGCCGTTGTCGTCGATCCGGGGGGCGCGCGTGCTGGCGTTGCTGGGGGATAGCGTCACGACCGACCACATTTCGCCAGCGGGGAGCATCGCCAAAGACAGCCCGGCTGGTCAGTACCTGATCGCGCGCGGCGTGCAACCGGCGGATTTCAACTCCTACGGCGCGCGGCGCGGCAACCATGAGGTAATGATGCGCGGCACGTTCGCCAACATTCGGTTGCGCAACGCCATGGTTCCCGGCGTGGAGGGCGGCTACACTATCTACCTGCCGACTGGCGAGCAGATGAGCATCTACGACGCAGCGATGCGCTACCAGGCGGATGGCACGCCGCTGCTAGTGCTGGCGGGCAAGGAGTACGGCACCGGCTCCTCGCGCGACTGGGCGGCAAAAGGGACGTTCCTGCTCGGCGTGCGCGCAGTGATCGCCGAGAGTTTTGAGCGTATCCACCGCTCGAACCTGGTGGGCATGGGGGTGCTGCCGCTGACGTTTATGCCGGGCGAAAGCTGGCAGTCGCTCGGCATCACCGGGCATGAAATCTTCACGATCGAGGGCATTGAAACGCTGCGTCCCGGACAGGAACTGACCGTGCGCGCACAACGACCCGACGGCTCAGAGTTCACGTTTATGGTCAAAGCGCGGATTAACTCGGAAGGGGAACTCGCGTACTACCGGCACGGCGGCATTCTGCACTACGTGCTGCGCCAGTTGATAGAGCAGGAAGAACCGGCTGCAGTGTGATGCCAGTGACGAGTGATGAGTGATAAGTGATGAGCAGGTGCGACCGCGTTTCAATGCAAGTCGCCAATAACATGGCTTGTCACTTGTCACTTATCACTAACATCGAGGCAGACGGCGCAACTCGTCACTCATCACTGATACCGACGCCAATGGCGCTCCTCGTCACTCGTCACCTGTCACTCATCACGAACTATGCACGCACCGCGTCGAGAATTGCTGACTACTGTGCCCGGACTGGATTACGCTGCACTGATTGCATTCTTAGAGACGCAATCGGATGTTGCGGCAGCGTATCTGTTCGGCTCACTGGCACAGGGACGCGCCGCACCCGGCTCAGACATCGACCTTGCCGTTCTGCTGCGTCCGCTGGATGCAACCGTTTCGCTCGAACGCCGATTGCAGTTGATCGAGGGGGTTGAGCGTTGTGCAGAGCGGCGCGTTGATGTGGTGACGCTCAACGATGCGCCGTTGCTCGTGCGGCGCGAAGTCCTGCGCCACGGACGGCTGCTCTACGAACGCGATCGCGCAGTGCGCGTCGAATTCGAGGTGCGCACCGGAAAACTGGACGCCGACCTTGCGCCCATGCGCGCCTTCTTTGCTCAGGCGCTATTCCAGGAGATTCGTGATGGAAGGTTCGGTCACAGACGACATCGTTCTGGAGCGATTAATCGCATTGAGGAATGAAATTGCATATTTGCGAAGTGAGGCGGGAGATGCCGCATCGGTTTCGCAACCTCATCATCCACGAGTACGCACGCATCAACGATGCTCAGGTCTATGCCATCCTCCAGCAGCGCCTGTCCGATTTCGATGCCTTCGCTGATGTTGTGCGACAGTATCTGCACGGCTCATAATCCCGGTCCATCTTCATTGATGCAACCCTCGCCGCGGGTCTTATCCAGCCGTCGGGTAGGAGCAGACAATCAACTCCTCCACATACCCGCGCTTGCTGCCGTCGCAATTGATCTTGCGGCTGGCATACACGACAGACGAACTGACCGCGCGTGCGGCATACAACTCGCGGGTCAGCGGCGTTGATGAGTTGCTGAGCATCACGTAGACGCCGCGCTCGCTGAGTTCGACGAAGACCTCTGCCAGGCGGCGTTGATCGTCGGGACCGAAGGTTTGCCCAGTGTAATGGGTGAATGACGCGGTTGCGCTGGTTGGCACGTAGGGCGGATCGAAATAGACGAAGTCTCCCGGCTCGGCGTAGTGCAGCACCTCGCTGAAGTCGCCGACGCGCAATTCGACGTTGCGCAGCGCGGCGCTGACCAGGCGCAGGTTTTCGGGGTCGCAGATCATAGGGTTCTTGTAGTAGCCGAACGGCGCATTGAACTGCCCTTTGCGATTGAGGCGATACAGCCCGTTGTAGCAGGTGCGGTTGAGGAAAATCGTGCGTGCGGCGCGCTCGATCTTGCTGCGCTGCGCAAAGTCCGGCTGGCGATCCCAGTTGCGCACCTCAAGGAAATACTGCGGGTCGAGGCGATGGCGCTGGTGCCAGCGCAGCGCCGTGATCAGCGACTCGACATCATCGCGGATGACTTCGTAGCAGACCATCAACTCAGGGTTGTAGTCGCTGAGCACTGCGCCCTCGCGCAGCATGCCGCTATTGGAGAGGTAGAAGAAAAACGCGCCGCCGCCGACGAACGGCTCGTGGTAGCGCCGAAAACGTGGCGGAAGGCGACGCGCCAGTTCCGGGATCAGTTGCCCTTTGCCGCCGGCCCACTTGATGAACGGGCGCGCCTGCGGGGGGGCTTCACGCGCGAGAGATGCCTGCGCCATACCACCATACGCAACAGAGTACGTCTTCATTGCGTCTGGCGATTATAACATAGCTGGGATCTGGTACGAGTGAGCGGCGTTGAAGGAGTGCCACCTATCGCTGCCTGCCATTCAACGGCATCTCGTCGTAGGTGCGCCCCTCTAGTTCGCGCCCGGTCAGGTCTTTGCGCACGCCGCCCCACTGCTTGAAAAAGAAGGGCACGTTTGCGCGACGGCACTGCTCTAGGATGGACAGGACCCATTCCTTCTTCATCGGGCGCGCGCCGGGACCCGACTCGCCGCCGACGATCACCCAGTGCACGCCGTCGAGCGGCAGGTCGTCGAGCGGTCCCAGCAACGGTTCGCACGACAGGAAGCGCACGTGCGCCGGGACGGTTCGGAGATCGTGAATTCGGTGAAGCGCGCGCTGGTTCTCGACGCTAACCCCCATCCAGATATTCGGCGTCCAGTCGAGGTGCGGCGCCAGCTCACGCAGGCG
>JANXAL010000142.1 GCA_025062325.1 Roseiflexus sp. | reverse complement strand
TGCGCTGAAGCCGGGCGCGGCGATACATGTTAAGCGACAGCGCGTCAATGAAATCAATCGCCCTTGGCAGGAATGGCGCAGCATCAATCACAGGCGCCACGCGTGTCGTGTGCAGGTAGAGCAAATCGAATGAGTGGTAACGCGCCAGGTTGTGTACGGTGCGGATCAGCGCTGGAGAACTGAACAGCGCCGTCTGTAATGGCAGGGTTCCAGCGATGTGCGGCACGACACGCAACAATGCCCGCCAGCGCGACTCAGGCGCCGGAACCCACTGGTCACACACCTCGGCGATAGTGGCGGGGTCTGGCGGTTCCGGTGTCGCGGGCGTGACGAGGGTGATCGCGTGCCAGCGACGAAGCACGCGCAAGAACTGACGCGCGCGCAACCGATCGCCCTGGATTGGCGGGTCGGGAAATCGTGGCGCGACAAATAGAATCTTCACCGCCTCAACTCCAACACCGTCACCCACGCATAACGACGCAGCCCGGGAACCAGGCGAAACATCCGCTGATCGACAGCGTTGAGCAGGTGCAGCGTACGCTGAAAAAGCGCGCGGTTGTTCAGCGGGACGAACAAAAACGCCCCCAGCGCCAGCAGATAGAATTCGCGATGTGAACTATACGCAAACAGTTCCGCAAAAAAGTGCAGGTCCGCCATGCTTAATGGTTTCTCGGTCGGCGTGCGACGCCATGGGGTCAGGCGTCGAAACAGATTGAGCAACGGATTGTGGTCAAGCGGCTCAAGGAACACGGCGCGACCACCAGGCTTGAGCACACGATACACTTCTCGCCGGGTCGCTGCCAGGTCAGTATGGTGTAGAACAGAATGCCCAAAGACATAATCGAACGTGGCGTCGGCGAATCCCAGCGACTCGGCGCTCATCTGCTGAACTGCGACACGGTCGCTAACTCCCGCCTCGATCGCACGCCGTTGCGTCACGGCAACCATGCCGCCCGACAGGTCCACAGCGACAACATATGCGCCCGACTGCGCAAAGCACACAGCGTGATCGCCTCTGCCGCATCCCAGGTCGAGCATCAGCCTGCCAACCGGTTGGCCGATCAGCGAGTACGCATGTGCATCGGCGGCGGCGAGCGCTCCCCACGTATAAAAATCATGCCGCTCGTGTGAGGCGACACGGTCGTGGTGCGTCCGCTCGATCTGCTGACGTGCACGCGTTGCTGACACTGTCGGCTCCTCCTTACTTTGCACGGGCGAAGCGATTATATCACAATGGTCGGTCGTACTTCAGTCGTCACGAATGTGTAACACTGAACCTGGTTTTCTTTCTGTCGAATGCGGTATGATAGTCACGCGCCGGATCGCCGGGCGGTGCAGATGTCTTATCCGTGGGTTGCGGCGCCGGATGAACGCCACGCAGGGATACGCTGGCAACAGGTTCGTATGCGACTGATTGTCCTCATCTTTATCGTTCTAATGTTCCTCTCGCTATCATCACCTGCAGTTGACTCGGAGGAAACGACGTTTATCACATACTTGCCACTGGTCGGCGCGCCGGACACGCGCGTGTTGCTGGGGTATGATCTGCGGGTGCATCAGGGGAGGCGCGCCGAGTCGCTCTTGCCAGCGATCCCTGCGACCTGGGCGCGCGCTGGTGATCTGGTGTGGGACGCGATCGAACCGCAGCGCGGCGTTTATGCGTGGGAAGCGGCAGCAGCGCTGGAGGAGAATATTCGCCGCCTGCGTGCGGTTGGCGTTGAGCCGGTCGTGCTGGTGCAGATCGCGCCTGAGTGGGCGCGTCGCTTTCCAGGGCGCACGTGCAGCCCGGTAGCGCCCGAAGCCTACCCGGACCTGGCGCGTTTTGCAGCCGCTGCAGCGGCGCGCTACCACAGCGGCGATCGTGCGGTACGCTACTGGCAATTCTGGAATGAACCCGACTTTACCCCTGCCGTCGCCGACGGGAAAGGCATCGGGTGTTGGAACACCGGCGTTGCGCCATGGTACGGCGGCGATGCGTATGGCGCGGCGCTGCGCGTGTTCGCAAATGCTGTCCGCTCGGTCAATCCCGGAGCGCAGATCATTGGCGGCAATTTTGCGCATTTCTGGCCCGACGACCGACAGACGCTCGGTTTTCTGCGCGGTATGATCGAAACAGGAGGGCTGACGTGCGATATCATTGGGTTCTCCGGTTACACGCGCTGGGGCAGCGCCGAGCGTATGACGTTGAAAGCGCAGAGTCTGCGTCGGATGCTGGCGGCATACGGTCTCGGATGGATGCCGCTCGCCGCCGTGGAAGTTGCTGAAGTGTGTCCCGAAGGGCAGCCCTGCCCGCCCAATTACTATCAGATGCAGGCAAACTATGCCGCTCGAATTTATGCTCTGGCAATTGCATTAAATCTGCGCGGCATCCTCTGGTACACCCTGCTGGAGCAGGGGGCGGGATTTCAGCACAGCCATCTGGCAGATGTCACCAGCAACGGCGTGACGCCGCGACCGGCGTTCTACGCCTACCGCAATGCAGCGCTGCTCCTTCAGGGCGCGTCGTATGCCGGTCCGCCGCTGATCGATACACCCTTTGATCGGGAAGGCGTACCGCATATGCTTCACTTCATTGCCCGAGACGGCGCGCCGCTCTACGTCTTCTGGCGTCCCACTGCCCAGGACGAAGCAGGATGGGGGCTGGTCGTCTCCCCTGGACAGCGGGCAACCTGCATTTCCCGACTCGAACGCCCGACTCCGCTCGCCACTGACTGTTCGGATAGGGAGGGGGACGGACTGATTCGTTTCGATGTCAGCGATGCGCCGATCTATATTCGGCTGGAGTTGTAGGATTCAACCGGGCTACGGCGATCGTATCGCGCCAAGCGGCATCCACGAAATGACGACCAGCCCGACGGCAATTCCGAGCACCAACGTTTCGGACACACCTGCACCGAGGAGCAGCGCGCCAAGCAGCGGCGCCAGCACGCCGCGCACACCGATCGTCGCCGCCTGAAGCGCCGTGTACTCCATCACGCGCCCGCGCCCGGCAAGATCGATGACACCGGTTGTAATTCCCAATTCAAAGCCGCCCTGCATCAATCCCTGACAGATAAAGGCGGGCAGAAGCGTCCAGGCGTCGCCAGCCCAGACATATGCTAGCGGCACAAAGACTGCCAGCAAAATGCTGAGTCGCAGCACCCACAATGGTCCGTAGCAATCAAGCAGTCGTCCCCAAACAAAGAAACCCGCGGGCCAGAAGATTGATTGCACCAGATTCAAGTAGCCGATTGTCGTGTACGAAAGTTGCAGCCGACTCACTTGCACGATTGGGTAGAGCGGCAGCGCCATAACAGCGCCGAACCCGTAGACCGTCAGAACCAGCAGATACAGCGCAAATCGTCGATCATGGCGCACAATCGGGAACAGCGTCCGAAGCGCCGGTTGGCTCGTTGCCCCGGCTACGCCGTCCACCGGACGAACACGCGAGAAGACCAGGCTCAATGCTATGCCAAAGATCGCTGCCAGCGCGAAGAGGAGCTGTCGCCTAACCTGGTCAAGCGCCCACCCTGTAATCGGTGTTGCGACCAGCACTACGGCAGCGACCTCGATCCGCACGGCTGACATCGCCCGCCCCAGATAGCGCGGCGGGTAGATCTGCTGCATGATGTGCGCATATGCTGGAGATGGCAGCGCCTCGGCGATCCAGAACAGGGCAGCGAGCGCCAGAAGCCAGGGCGCTCCGGTGAGCAGCGCGCCGCACAGGAGCAAACCGCGTCCGCATGATCAGGCAACGACTGAAAAGCGTAACGGCGATGTGCGGCGGAGGAGCGTCAGGCTCAAAGGTGAGAGCGTTTGACCGATGTACCTGGAGATGACGTACAGCGCAAGCTCGAAGGATGTCGCCCCCACAGGCGCCGCAGAATGATCGGGAAAAACGTCGGGCTGGCGGCAAAGAAGAGCCCATACCGGAAGGAGGCGAATAATTCCATGCGAACAGTAGTGCGGACAGGCTCCGGGTACGAACCAATAACAAACGTTCGATGCACCGCGGGATGAGGACCGGGAAGGGTTGCACGACGACTCCGACGGGTTTCAGACGAAAGCGCTATTGTAGCGCGACTAGCATCTCTCGTCAGGCCTGGAAGAAGCGCAAAAAGAAATGGGCAGAAGCGCTGCTTCCGCCCGTGTGCGTCGGCAACTATACCCCCGATTCTGTTGTTTGCCGCCATCTCTCTCCGCGCCCAGCGCGGGCCGCTCCTAGCCTGGCGGGTGTTACCCGCCCTCACCGTCGCGGCTGCGGTGTGAGCGAACGCGGTGGTGCGAACGCGGCATATGCCGCTCCCACTCGATGAGCCCGCCCCACACACCTTGCTCCCCATCGTCGGCGCAGTCGCCTGGCCGCCGACATTGCTGCCGACGCCGGTGCGCTCTTACCGCACCCTTTCACCCCTCACCTGAGCCCCAATGAGGCCATCGGCGGGTCTGCTCTCTGTTGCCGTCTTGCGTCACGTGAGCGTTACCACCCACGCGCCCCCGCTTGTTGTTTCGCGGGGCGACGTTCCGCCTTACGGCGGGCGGGGAGTCGGGAAGTTCCTCTGAAGGGTCGCTCCAGCGGCGGCACGTTGCCGACGTATGATCCTCGTCTATTGTAACACGTCTCGCGAGCGGATGCAAACAAATGAGCGTCAGAAGGCGCGGTCAGGGTCGGCAGCACGCGCTGCCTTTCGCCGCTCATCTGACCTATCATCCTTGGCTGTGACACCGTCAGGGCGGATCTGAGACCCGCCCTGACGCTCCGCTACTTTGCGTTGATTAAGCCAGCCCTCGCGCTGCCTATGCATGTTACTCGACCGTCAACAGTTTTTCAAGGCCAGCCGCATCCTCGTGTGGGCCGATAACCGCCACATGCAGGTGCTCATTGCGTAGCACCCGCTGTGCAACCCGGAGCACATCCTCGCGCGACACAGTTTCGACTTCGGCGACCACCTGCTCGATGGGAATGACGCACCCATAGCGCAGCTGGTGGGAGCCGTTGCGTGATGCGATGGCCCAGGTGTCCTCCAGTGAAAGGAGGATGCCACCCTTGACTTGTTCCTTGACCTGCGCAAGTTCGTCGGCAGTGATCCCCTCGTCGCGCACGTGCCGCAATTCGGCCATGACGGTTGCCAGGCACTCTTCCAGGTTCGGCGGATCGACGCTGCCAAAGATGACCCACTTCCCAGTGTCGTGATGTTCACGGCTGTAACTGCCAATGTGGTACGCCAGCCCGCGTTCTTCCCGAATTTCCTGGAAGAGGCGCGACGACGGACCGTTGCCAACAACCGTGTCCAGCACCAGCAACGCGCGGCGATCTGGGTCGTTATACGCGACGCCGCGAAAGCCAATGCAGAAATTCCCCTGTTCGTTGTCGTCGCGGCGTAGCGTTAGTGCAGGACCTGGCAGCGGCGGCTTACTAGGCAGGCAGGCGCTCGGCGCTCCTTCGGGAAGCGCAGCAAAAGCGGTAGCGACTGCCTCGAGCGCGCGGGGCGCCTCAACGTGGCCCGCGATCGAAATAACCATGTTCCGCTTCGTGTAGTGGGTGCGCCAGAATGCCACAATTTGTTCGGCAGTGAATGCCGCAATCGTCTCTTCGCTGCCAGCAATGTCCCGCCCCAGCGGCTGGTCGCCCCACATAGCCGCATCGAGCAAGAGATGCACCAGTTCCGACGGCGTATCCTCGGTCTGATGCAACTCCTCGGCAATAACGCGACGCTCTTTTTCAATGTCGATCGGATCAAAGCGCGGCGCAATCAGCATATCGGAAAGCACGTCGATCGCCCGGTCGAAGTAGATATCGGCAACCTTAGCGTAGTAGACCGTCGACTCAAAACTAGTATAGGCGTCTAGGATCCCGCCGACTCCTTCAATGGCGTCGGCGATCAACTTCGGCGATGGGCGGCGTTGGGAGCCTTTGAACAGCATGTGTTCAACAAAATGTGCAATCCCGCTCTCGTCCCGCTCCTCGTGACCGGCGCCGACTCCGACGAAACAGCCGACCGAGACCGAACGTGCGTGCGGCACCGGTTCGATCAAGACCCGCAATCCGCCTGGCAAGACATGGCATTCTGGAGGTGATGGATACGTGCTCATACCATCATTATACTCTGCAACTATATCTTAACAAACATTCATCTTGAAGCTGCAAACCGAAAAGGGAGCGCTCATTTCCTATTGCTACTATCGGAGCTGCCGTGCAGCGTTCTGAAGCCGCAGAGGGACAAGTTGAACGCCATGCTTTCCATCCACGAACGGCCGGAAACTCACCACGTTGCCACTGAGCGCAGTGAGGACATCCCCACGCTTATTGCGCATATGCGACGAATGGGGATTCCTCAGATACTGGATCGTCACGTCCCCACGCGCGCTTACTGGGGCAACCTCAGCGTCGGTTGGACCGCGGTCGTCTGGCTAGCGCATCTGCTTTCGTGCAGCGATCACAAAGCCAGCACTGTTCAACAGTGGGTCTCGGCTCATCCGGAGACGCTACGCTGGTGTACTGGCAGCCCAGTCACATCTGCCGATGTTGGCATTGACCGACTCCATGATGTTCTGATCGGACTGAGCCATAATGCGCGGTGGCAGGCGATTGAGACTGATCTGAACCAGCATGCGCTGCGCACCTGGACGCTGTCTGCTGAACAGGTGCACCTGCGTCTGTACGAAGGACGCTCGTGGCATATCTCACCGCGCGGATCGCTTCAGATCGCCAAGACGCATCACCGGCGCGCCAGAACTCTGCGCCCCTCGATCATGCTGGCAACGCTCAATCCATCGAACATGCCACTCGTGACGTGGTCTTTCCCGGGTGATCGCGTTCCAGCCGTATCATTCACTGAGATGTTGGAACAGATATCCCGCATCCTGCCGCGACAGCCGTATCGATTTGTCGGGGATGCGCTGACAGCTATTGAACTTCGGGGCGCCATCCATATGCGCAATGGCAAGTATCTCTTCCTGCTTCCTGATGCGCTGGTTGATCCCGCTCATTCTTTCACCGATCGCTCCTTGCCGGATGTCTCGGCGCTCTTTTCAGCGAGTAACAGCGATCACGCTAACCTGTCGGCTGTGCGTGGCATCGAGTGGTATGTGCCAGCAAGCGCTGAAATTGATGGTACAACAGTTTCATGGCACGAGCGACGAATTGCCATGCGTGCACCGGTTCAGGCGCATCTGCTGGAAGAGTCGCTTCGCACACGACTAAAGCGCGCAGAGGAGGCGCTGCTGGCCCTGTGCGAACGTAAGCGTGGGAAGCGCCGCCTTCGCTCGCTGGATGCCGTACAGGAAGCTGCCAATGCTATCCTCGACAGCTATCAGGTGCGTGGCCTTCTGCGCCTGAATTTCGCCGAGCAGATTGAGGAGCGGCTTGTGCGCCGGTACCGCGGGCGTCCGACAGGTGTGCGCGTTGAGCGCAACGTGCGGTTGACCGTTTCAACCGATACCGATGCGCTCACTCGGGCGACCCAGCGCCTGGGATGGCAGATATTTGGTTCCAACATTCCTCAACAAGAGCTTTCTGCGGATCGGTCCCTCTCCCTCGCCGCCTCGCCGGTCCCGGGGTTCGAGCGCCTGCATGGTCGACCGCTGTCGCTGACACCGCACGAGGTGCATACCCCGGAATTAGAGATCGGGTTGATACGCTTGCTCGCGCTGGGACTGCGAACCCTTGCACTGCTGGAAACCATTGCACGTCTCCAGTTGATCAGGGAAGGGCTACTGTCCGCCATAGACGATGAACGGGCGTTATCACGGACAACCAGCGAGCGGTTACTTGAAGCCTTCCGTGATATTATGCTCATTCCCGGAGCGCATCGCCTCCCCCGCTCCGCCACGCCGCTGTCGCTGCTTCAGAAGCGGGTCCTGCACCTTCTAATGTTGTCACCAGACATCTACCACGCAGGTGACGCGGCTTAGGGCAACAGCAATGAGAACAAGCCTATCCTAGATCGCAGCGCGCCTCTGGTCGCAGCGAGGCGCGTCCGCGAGCATGCCCGCATTGGCCAGAAGACGTGATGAATTGCATCGCTTTGCCTCATGACAACACCCGCCCTCTGTTATTCGGATGGGATCAGCGTGTGGTACCATATAGCTTGGAACGATCCTGGAAAGATCTGAGGCATCACCGATGAACACCTTTGATCGTCTGTGGACAGCACTCGCCATCGTGCTGATGATCCTGCCGTTTGTGGCAGTAGGGTACGAACTTATGAAACGCGAGTCGCCGCTCACCATTGCCGTGTTCGCATTGATGGGCGCGCTCCTCGTAGGCACATTCGTCCTTGGCATGCGGGTGAAACCAGAGTCGCCAGGCGACTCGCAGGACGTCGAAGTGGAGTCGGCGCAGGCGCACTCATCGGTCGAGACGCATCGGTAGCCGTTATCCACTATCCTCATCACACATCAGCACATCCGCCGTGAACGGAAGTTGGGTGCGCTGGTCTGTAGTGACGCTATCGAAGTGTGAATGCCTTCGAGTGTTTGCGGACCTGATCTCCCGCATTGCTCAAAGAGACGGACGCGAAGACGCGAGGCGCAACGTCTCGTGACCAACGGGACGCGCTTTGGTCTCTTTGCGCCTTTGCGTCCGTCTTTTTGAGACGCCTTCTAAGCGCTGCAGCCAGCAAAGCCGGTCGTGAAAGGAGCAATGTGGCAGCTTTCAAGCACGTTCTGAGTCGCCATGCAGCGCCGGTCGCGCCGATGGTCATCTTTCTGCTAGCAATGATCGCACGCTGGCCCAATGGCGCCTTTCTGACCGTTGATGAGGCATACCACTGGATTGCGCTTTCAAAACGGTTCGCCACCGCTCTTTCTACCGGCAATTTTGCCGATACCTTCTACTTCGGGCATCCGGCTATCACAACCCTCTGGCTCGGCATTGCAGGGCACTGGATGTACGAAACCCTGAGCGCGGCTGAAGTCATCAATGAGGGCTGGGACATCTTCTATACCCTCATGCGTCTTCCAGCAGCAGTGCTGACAGCGCTTGCTGTTGCGATCTCATACCCGCTCCTTAAGCGGCTGTTTGGCGTCCATATCGCTCTGATTGCTGCACTTCTCTGGATAGGTGAGCCATTTCTCGTGGCGCATTCACAATTGTTTCACATGGACGCAACGCTTACCTCACTGATGACCGTGAGCCTGTTGCTCATGTTGATCGCACTCAAGCATGCCGGAGGCAGCCTGAGCGCTTCGCCGTGGTGGATTGGCAGCGGCGCGGCGTTTGGGCTGGGACTGCTCACAAAGTCGCCTGCACTTCTGCTTGCGCCAATGGCAGGGCTGATTGCGCTGATTCGACAGCGGGACACGATACGTGACATCCGCTCGTTCGTGAATGCGCTGCTCCGTTGCGTCCTGCCGTTGTTTGTCTGGGGCGGGGTTGCAGCAGTCATGTGGGTTGCGCTCTGGCCGGCAATGTGGGTCAGACCGGTGGACACGATACAACGGGTATTGGAGGAGATCTTCCTCGACGGCGGCGCGCCGCACCCCTGGGGCAATTTTTTTCTGGGACGCGCCGTTGATGATCCGGGACCGCTCTTCTATCTGGTGGTCATCGCTTTTCGCCTGGCGCCCTGGACCCTGATCGGCGTTCTGCTCTGGATCGGCTTTACCGCAGCGGACGGCAGACGCGCCTGGAGCGGATCAAATCGCTGGTTGCTGCTGCTGGCAGTCTTTATTGTTCTCTTTGTCGCAGCGATCACGGTGATGGCAAAGAAGTTCGACCGCTATGCGCTGCCGGTTTTTCCCGCGTTGACGATCCTGGCAGCAGCCGGGATATGTCGCACTGCCGATTTCCTCTGGCGCAGGCTCAGGCGTGGTGTCGTTGTTCCAACCCAGCGGCTCGTCGTCGCAGGCTATGCGCTTATCGTCGCTGGGCTGGCCGCCAACCTGTACGGGTATTACCCGTACTATCTGGCGTACTACAGTCCCCTGTTTGGCGGGGGACCGATGGCAGAACAGATCCTGCCTATTGGTTGGGGCGAAGGTCTCGAGCTTGCGGCGGCGTTCATCGCGTCGCAGCCCGACGGCAGGGATCGTCCGATAGCAGTGTTCTATCAGTCGGTCTTACGCCCATTTGCACCGGCTGGAGTCGCGCCGCTTCAGGCAATTCGAGACCCGCGCCGGGTTGATTATGCGGTCACCTATATTGATCAGTTGCAGCGCAACACACGTCCTGAACTTCACCAGCCATTCCACCGTCTGACGCCGCTGCATGTCGTGCGTATTCACGGCATCAACTATGCGTATGTCTATCACGTCCCGCCGCCTGTTGCGTACCCACTGAGCGCCGATTTCGGCGACGCTATCCACCTGCTCGGCTACGACCTGGATGCATCCGCAGTCCGATCCAGCAACGCGCTGACCATCACTTTGGAATGGCATGCGCATGCGCCGGTCGGCGCTGACTATTTTCTCTTTATTCACGTGTTGAATGAGAGGGCTGAGCGGGTGGCGCAGATTGACGTGCCGCTCGATACAGGTCGCTGGCCCTCACGGATGTGGCGTCCAGGACGATTCTTTTCGACCCTGCACCGCGTTCCGCTCCCGCCCGATCTTCCGGCGGGAACATATCGCCTGGCGATGGGCATATATGACCCGCACACCTTTGTCAGGCTCCCACTGCGCACCGATGGCGAACGCGCAGAGGATGCTGGCGATCATGCCCTGTTGTTGACGAGGATTACAATCCCCTGAGTGGCAGTAGTGGAAAACCTCGCGCTGCCACTGGCAGTTCATGCTCCTGAAACTGCGTGATATAGGGATGGCGCAGACACCGCGCTAGCAGCCCGTTGTCCCGCAAAGACAAAACACCTGCTCCATTTTACACCTTCGTAGACAGATAGATCAGTTTCTCAACATCGGCATCACATGCATCGCTTGCATCTTGTGCACGATTGTCATATGATACCCACAGTACCAGGAGCGTGTCTTTCGCTGCTTATTAAGTATCGAAAGGACCGGACCGTTCGATGTCGCAGGAGATCATCATTGCACTGGTGGTTGGAGCGTTTCTGATCGCCGCCATAGCATTCATTGTCATTCGGCGGCGGCGCGCCGCCCAGCAGGATGAACTGCCGTTGCCTGACATTGGCGGGATTGGCGCAACGATCGATTACACATCGCTCCCAGAGGACGAACCGCGCACCCCGGGAGAGCGATTCCGCGCTGCGCCGCCAGCGGTCAAGGCGCTGGTCATTCTTGCGCCGATTGTTCTGATTGGCGTGATTGCCGTCCTGACGTTAACGTTCGCGCCATTTGGCGGCTCTGGCGCAACGCCAACGCCGCTGCCTCCACCGCCGCGCCTTGCTATCGAACGTGCCGAGGTTGTTGGCAAAGGAAAAATTGTGGTGGTTGTCAAAACCGAGAACCTGCCGCCGGGCGCCACGGTAACAGCGCTTATACGCGAAGGCGATCAGGAGTTTCCCTGGTTTGACCCGAACACAGCAATTGCGCAACCGGACCCGCTAAGCGGAGAAGCGCAGGTAGTGCTTGACCGCCGTTCCGGTGCACCAACGCCGCGTCAGAGCGAAACGTACACGGTGATTGCGATTGCGCGCGAAGCGAGCAGCGAGATTGCACGATCCGATCCGGCGCCGCTCGACGTGCTGCAGCCGTTTTTCAACGATTTCTATGCTGTGGCTGTCGAACCGACTCCTGCGCCTGCAATGGCGCCCACCGCAACTCCTGCGCCTGCAACGCCAGCACCGTCCCCCACACTTGTGGCGACACAGGAATTGACCGGTACAGCGACCATTGTAGGCAATATCCGGCGGGCGCCCAATCGTGATGCAGAAGTGGTAGGACGCCTGACGCCCGGCGAGGTTGTCACGCTCTTTGAACGCAGCATCGATGGTGAATGGTACCGCATCTCCACGTCGGCAGGACTTGACGGTTGGGTCAGCCGCACGCTGCTAATCGTCGATCAAGAGCAGGCAGCGCAATTGCCGGTCGCCATGCCTGACAATCTGCCGCAGGCCACAGTGTTCAACGGCGGGAATGTACGCACCAGTCCGAGCCTGCGCGGCTTGGTCATTGATCAGATCAATGCAGGTGAAAGCGTGATCCTGCTGGCGCGCAACGCCGACAGCACATGGCTCAAGATCATCAACGAGCGTCAGATCACCGGGTGGGTCAGTCGCACCCTGCTGACCATCGCACCCAACGACCTGCGTAAGCTGCCAGTCTCGAGCGAGACCGTGCCGACGCCATTGCCAGCAACTGTGGCGGCGCTGCCGCCCCCGCCGACACCGAGAGCAACAGCGCCGCCGGTGACTGGTTTGACCGCCATTGTGTTCAATGGCGGAAACGTGCGCGCAGCGCCCAACCTTCGGGCGCAGGTGCTCGACCAGGTCAATGCGCGCGAAACCGTGCAGTTGCTGTCGAAGACGCCCGACGGCAACTGGTACCGCATCACCAATATCCGTGGCGTGACCGGCTGGGTCAACCGCACGCTGCTGACCGTCGATCCCGATGTGGCGCGCCGCGTGCCGGTAGGTCAGTGACCGTTTGCGCTTACATGGTTTTGCCAAGTTCAGCGGAACGCCGGTACGCCGCCCAGATGGCATCGGAAAGGACGGTGCGCAAGCCGCCACGCTCGAGTTCGTAGAGCGCAGCGGCAGTTGTGCCGCCTGGCGAGGTGACGCCATTCCGCAGTTCGGCGGGATGCTTGCGGCTCTGCATGGCGTAGTGCACCGAGCCGAGCATGGTTTGCAGCACGAGTTCTTCCGCCATGTAGCGCGGCAATCCGAGATGGACGCCTGCATCAATCATAGCTTCGAGCACCATAAACACATATGCTGGACCGGTGCCGTTGATCGCTGTCGCCATATCAAGATACGACTCGTCGTCAACGAACATCTGGCGCCCAAACGATCCGAGGATCGCGCGCGTCCAGCCGCGCTGTTGCTCATTGACGGATGCCGACGCTGTCCAGACGGTCATGCCTTCGCCGATCTGCGCTGGGGTGTTGGGCATTGCGCGCACTACTGCGCTATGCGACAGTCCCTGCACATACGTGCGAATTGGAACGCCAGCAGCGATGGAAATAATCAGCTCGCCGTCATGCACCGCACCCCGCAGTTCAGGCATCAGTTTTGGCACCGTCTGCGGCTTGACGGCAAAGATTGCCACCTGCGCCCAACGCACCGCTTCCACATTATCGTTGGTGACGCGCACACCATAGCGCCGTTCGATCTCCTCGCGTCGTTCGGCGCGCGGTTCAGTGGCGACGATCTGATCGGCAGGAATGAGTTTCTGCCTAAGTAATCCGCTGATCATGGCTTCGCCCATGGTCCCGGCGCCGATAATTGCAATCCGTATGTCTTGCAGCATAGGTGCTCCCGTTGGTTCCAGATATCGTCTGTCTGTTTCAGAGCATTTCGCGTCCAGGTGCATTATTAGTGCACAAAAATGAACTAACTGACGTTTTGTGTCTCTGCATCTCTGCCCCAACCCGCGGAGAATACCGCAGCGCTTCATGCAGAGGGTTCGAGACCGGGTACAGGAAAGCGCGCGCAGAGTGCAAATACTTCTTCACGCACGCGATTGATGACGTGATCATCATTAATGTGCGTAATGACCTCATCAATCAGCGCAGCAATCTGTTCCATCTCCGGTTCCTTCATACCGCGCGTTGTTAGCGCTGGCGTTCCCAACCGAATGCCGCTAGTGATCGACGGCGGTTTGTCATCGTTGGGAACGGCATTTCTATTAGTCGTGATAGCCGCACGGTCGAGCGCCTCCTGCGCTGCCTTGCCGCTGACCCCCTTGTTGCGCAGGTCAATCAGCATTAGATGGTTGTCGGTGCCGCCGGAAAGAACGTGGTAGCCGCGCGCTATCAAGGCGTTTGCCAGCGTCTGCGCGTTGCGAATGACCTGGCGGGCGTAGGTTTCAAACTCCGGTTGCAGATTCTCACCGAACCCGACCGCTTTTGCGGCGATAACGTGCATCAGCGGGCCGCCCTGCACGCCGGGAATCACCATCTTGTCGAGCAGTTCCGACATCATCAGGGTGCGACCGCTCTTCGCCGCTTTCAGCCCAAACGGATTTTCAAAGTCCTTACCCATCAGGATAATGCCGCCGCGTGGTCCGCGCAGCGTTTTATGGGTGGTTGAGGTGACGACGTGGGCGTAGGGGATGGGGCTAGGCAACAATCCTTTGGCGATCAACCCGGCGGGATGGGCTATGTCGGCAAACAAAAACGCGCCGACCTCGTCGGCAATTTGGCGGAAGATCGCATAATCGATGGCGCGCGAATAGGCGCTGGCGCCGACTGTGATCATCTTGGGGCGCTCGCGGCGCGCAATATCGGCGACCTGATCATAGTTAATACGCTCGGTTTTCGGGTCGATGCCGTAGGCTACGAAGTTGTACAGTTGGCCCGAAAAGTTGACGGCGGCGCCGTGGGTCAAATGCCCGCCGTGCGCCAGGTGCATGCCGAGCACTTTGTCGCCGGGGCGCAGGAAGGTAAAATACACAGCCATATTTGCCTGCGATCCGGAGTGCGGTTGGACATTGGCGTACTCTGCGCCAAACAACTCCTTAACCCGCGCCCGCGCCAACTCTTCCACCTGATCGACCCATTCGCAACCGCCGTAGTAGCGCGCGCCCGGATATCCTTCGGCATATTTGTTTGTCAGCGCCGATCCCTGCGCTTCCATTACGGCGCGACTAGCGTAATTCTCGCTGGCAATCAGTTCCAGTCCGTCGCGCTGACGGCGCATCTCGCCGTCAATAATGCGTGCAACGGCGGGATCGGTGCGCCAGAGGGTCTGAAGCGTAGACATGGATTGATCTCCTTCCAGGGTACGTGCATGCGGTCATATAATGTGATGAACGCAACGTCTGCTAAGCGCAACTGTCACATTATACTGTATCGACAGCGGCGTGGGAAAACAAGAAACAATGTGCGATATGCGCAACCAGGCTGTGCTTATCACCGGTGAGTCCTGCGGAGGAGGCGCAGCGAGAACGCGAGCTTTGTTCGTCGGGACGCAGATGCGCTTCTGCGAGCGCGCACGTAGTTGGCGCTAGAGGAAGTGGTGTGCGATATTCGTGCTTCAGAAGGAATTCGGTTGCGATAATGGCGATGCCCCGTTTTGCCGCATTCATTCTCTATCACACGCGCATTCCCGCCCGCGATGCATGCGCGCGGGGGCAGTCATCTCGCCTATGTCCATATTCACTCACAATCACTTGCGTAAACATGATGTATACTATTGGATGAACGTTCGCCAGGCACGACTGCAGATCCACGAATGAGAGACAGAAAGGGGAGTAGTATGGCTCGAATCGCAATCCATGGATTCGGTCGCATCGGTCGCTCACTGTTGAGGGTCGCTCTCAAAGAGAATCTCTGGACTCCTGTCTCCATCTCTGACATCCGCGACGTCCCGACATTCGCTGCCCTGTTTGAAGTGGACTCCAACTACGGTCGCTGGCACGAGGAAGTTGTCGCTGGCGACAACAAGTTCATCATCGGCGGGCGCGAGATTCCGTACTTTAACTCGCTGAACGAACTGCCTGACTGGGCAGCGCTGGGGGTCGATCTGGTCGTCGACTGCACCGGTCGCGCGACAGTGCGCAATATAGCACAGCAGCACCTCGATCGTGGTGCGAAGCGTGTGCTCATCAGCGCGCCAAGCAAGACCTTGCAGGACTGCGATGCCGTGCTGCTGGCGGGCATCAATCTCGACACCTTCGACCCGGAAAGGCATAAGATCGTCAGCATGGCAAGCTGCACAACCAATGCGCTGGCGCCGGTCGTTAAGGTGGTGCTGGAGAACTTCGGCATTCGCCACGGTCTGTTCTCGACAGTCCACGCTTACACCAACTCCCAATCGCTCACCGACCAACCAATGAAGGACCGCCGTGACTCGTGGGCTGCGGCGGAGAACATCATTCCCTCGTCATCGGGTGCAGCGCGCGCGCTGCAGTTCATCTGGAAGGACCTGAAGATCACCGGCAAGGCGTATCGCGTTCCGGTGCGCACCGGTAGCATCGCTGAATTGAACCTGGTGACCGAGAAACCGGTCACTGTGCAGGCTGTGAATGATGCATTCCGCAAAGCCGCCTCCGAGCCGCCGCTCAAGGGGATTATGGATGTGCTCGAGGACGAGTGGGCATCGTCGCGCATCGTCGGTGATCTGCATTCGTCAATCGTCGATCTGCCGCTGACTCAGGTGATGGGTGATACCTTCCTGTCGGTCGCTGCGTGGTACGATAATGAGATGGGGTATGCAGCCCGTCTCGCCGAAGTCGCTGCACGTATTGCAGTCTAGTGTGCCAATGGAAGCAACAGCGGTCATGCGCCGGTTGTCTGGTGTATGGCCGCTGTGTGTGTTTCAGGCAAGGAGCGAGAGGTGCGGAGCGGGGGGTGCAAGACGAGAGGCGCGAGTTATGACAGGTGGAGGGCAGGAAAGTTGAAGGTGGCGATTGTAACGTTACACGTTGCACGCGCTCATCCCCGATCCCTAATCTTCTCAAATGTAGGTTTTTAGTGTGCGCAGCGGGTTTGCCGCATCTTGACGCTCTTTTTACTCCTCCTTCCCCTACTCTCAAGTGTAGGCTTTTTGGCGTGCGAAGCGGATTTGTCGCGTCCTAACGCCCTTTTTCCCCTTATCCCCCCGACCTCTTTCTCCCACCCCCCCTGCGCCCCCTCATGCGGGGGGTTGGAGGGAGAAGGGGGAGTTGGGGCGTTCTAATGCTCAAACCGGACGATGCGATGGAAGGGCTTGCCGAAAATCTACCCTTGTGAGGATCCCTAACCTCAGTTCTCGGTTCTTGTCCTCTGCTCCCCATCCATCCCGTGGCGCTCTCCAGTAGTATAATGCAGATAGAACCGCGAAGCACACGATATCGTATGCTAGGCAAGGCGTCGCTGGTCGTTCCTTGCGGCATACCTGGAAAGGGTGGCGCCAGTGTTTGATATTCGCCAGCTCGACGTTTGGCCCTGGCTGCCACTGGCGCTCTTCAGCGCACTGCTGGCGCTCTGGTATGTTCAGGATGTTATCGCCGCCGTTCGCATGCCGCGTCTCGACCCACACCCCGATCTTCCCGATACTGGTCCTCTGGTGACAGTTATTATTCCAGCACGGAATGAAGCAGCCCGCATCGGCGCTTGTCTCGAAGGACTGGCACGGCAATCGTATCGGACCTTTGAGGTGATCGTAGTGGATGACGACTCCGCCGATGAGACGGTTGATGTTGTGCGTAGGTTTGCAACACGTCTGCCAGCGCTTACGATTCTTTCCTCGAAGGGGTTGCCGCATGATTGGGCAGGCAAGTGCTGGGCATGCTGGCAAGGCGCGAATCGGGCGCGCGGCGAGTGGCTCCTCTTCCTCGACGCTGATGTCGAGCCGCAGTCAGAGCTGCTGGCAGCGCTCGTTGAACGTGCAACCGCCGGGCGCGACATGATCACGCTGGTGCCGCATATTCATTTGACCTCATTCGCGGAACGACTGGTGCTGCCGCCGTTTATCGGATTGATATCCGCGATCTATCCATTTGACCGGGTCAACGACCCATCATCGCCGCTGGCATTCGCAATCGGTCAGTGCATCATGGTGCGGCGCGACGTCTACACTGCCGTTGACGGACATCGCGCAGTGCGCGGGAGTGTGCTGGAGGATATGGACTTAGCGCGGATTGTAAAGCAGTCGGGATTCATGCTTGACGCCGCCATTGCGCCTGACCTGCTTGAAGTTCGCATGTACAATGGCTGGGAGACGCTCATCGAGGGCTTGAAGAAGAATGCTGTCGCCGGGTATCGCAGCGGCGGCGTTCGTTCGGGATTGATGGGGCTGCGCCTGGGATTGATGGCGGTAATGCCCTGGAATATGCTGATCGCTGGACAGGCGCTGCCGCTGCTCGGCGGTGATCCTGCGCTGGCGCAGGCGCTGACGCTGGCAGGCGCCGTGTTGGTGATCATCGGCGCACTCTGCTGGGGAGTGGTCGTTCACTATCGCTTCCGCATCGCTCCCCTCTGGGGCATCCTCTACGGGCTGGGCACTGCGGTCTACTTTGCGCTGGCAGCGCAGGCGCTGCATCAGATTCGTAGCGGCAAAGGAGTCGAATGGAAAGGGCGCGTGTTTACGCGCTAGAGGCATTTACAGAGTCGGGTGCAAAGACTCGAGGACACATAGATTGCTGTTTGACCACAATATTTTGCGCTTTTGCGCCTTCCACCGCCTTTTGAGCATGCGGGAGGCGGCTATGGCGCGCCCGTGAACGTAAAGTAGATATCAGCGCGCACGCCGCTCACCGTACCGCGATAGTGGTACCCGTACACTCCCGTCGGATTGCGTGCGCTGAGTTGCACCCCCAGCGCAGGCGACACGCCAATGCGTCCACGGTTGTCCGCCTGCACCGGGGTGTTGAGCACATACAGACCATCTGGCGATGTCACCCAGAACTCTAGCAGTTCATTGGCACGGAATCCGCTCGCCGACAGGCGGAACGTGGTGCGTTGCCCGCCCTCGGCAGGCGAGACCGATGCGTTGCGACTGGTGGCAGGGCGCGGCGTTCCCAATGGTGCGACATAGTCACGTGTCAATTTGAACGGCGCCGTCACGGCACGCCCAGTGCTGGCGCCCTGCGCGGTGATCGTCCAGATCCCCTGCTGATCGCGCTCCACCCGGAAAGCGACGCGCACGTTTCCCCCTTCACGCTGTACCAGGCGTTCATCAATTGGTTCAACACCTGCTCCTGCCGGGCGCGTCAGCCAGACGCCGACCTTTTCGTTCGGATCGAAGCCGCTGGCGTTGAAGATGAATCCCGATCCCGGCGGCGCAGCGAGCGGCGTAATCGAGCCAGCGCCGCTGACACGCAGTTCGTTGTGGATGAGAATGCCGAGACGCGCCGGATCGCCAGGCGGCAGCGAGGGCGGCGGCGCAGCGCCAGTATCGACGCGGAACGTTCCGATTGCCCGACGACCGCTGCTGCGTCCCTGGGCTGTAATGAACCATGTACCAGTGCGGAAGGTGTTATCAATCGTGATCCGGATGTTTGCACCGCTGATCGAACCATTGCCGTCGGCAGTCGGCGACTCGGGAATGCCGCGCACCGACTGGTCCGGCGCAGTGAGCCACAGGCTAACCGGTTCATTGGGCTGGAAGCCGCTTCCCTGGACGATCACTGCCTGACCGAACGTTGCCGACTGCGGGGTAGTGCCGACGAAGACCCCGCCGGGTTGCCCGACCGGCGGGGTCACGCCAACGAAGAACTGCGCAATTCCGGTGCGATTGCTCGTCTGCCCCTGCGCCGTCAGGTACCAGCGTCCCTGCGGATAATCGCGTGCACTGAAGCGCACCTGCGCATAGGAGATCGAACCGTTGACATCAGCCAGCGGTTGGGCGTCGAGCGTTATAGGGCGACACTCGCACTCCGGCGAGGAAAGCAAGAAGCGCACGCGCTCGCCGGGGCGATACCCCTCCCCTTCGATGCGGAAGGTTTGATCCGCCTCGGCGATAACGCGCGCATTCGCAAATAACCCTGGGCGGAATGGAGGCGGGAATGGTGTGCCGTCCTCATTCAACGGTTGATCGGGCGCGATGTTAGGGGGCCAGGGAGCGCGCAATTGGGGCGGCGCCAGCGCCTCGCCGAGCAGACCGAACTCGACGCGGCTCGGATACAGGCGTAATTCGAAACGGTGGCGCTCGAAGTACTGCACCAGCGTCCACTGACCGTCAATATTCTCGTAGATCTCCTCGCTAATCGGGTAGCCAAAAATGGCAAGACCGCCGCGCCGCTCCCAGGTTTCCTTGAAGAGGCCGCGCAGGGTGTGGTTGGTTTCGGGGAAGTAGCGGACGCGCGAGGTGCTCGGTTGCGGTGGCGCCTGTGGGAAGATGCGATCACCAGTGAACTCGCGCCCCAGATTCCCAAGCTGTACCACCGGCGGATTGGCCTGCGCCAGTTCGAAGCGGGCGCGCTGGAACCACTGCACGATCCGCCCGTCGGATCGGCGGTACTCCTCGGTAATCGGGAAACCAAAGATGGCCAGGCCGCCGTTGCGCTCCCAGTAGGCGCGGAAGGCGCCGCGCAAATAATGCCCGGTTTCCGCAAAGTAGCGCAGATCGCTCTGGGCAGTGACTGGTTGCGCCAGAGTGCCGATCCACATCGACGCCATAATCAGCAGCGCCGTTAGAGAGGAGAATACCCGGCATTTCCTGACGATCACGAACACGGCGCCTCCTTCAGCCATTCAGTGGAACTGATGTGAACGTTCTTGCCGCGCCCCGACGATCTTTTCCTCGTTCCCTGCCTCTCAGGGATAGAGTTGTTCAGATACGCAGCGTATCTTCCGCGTCTCGACGCTCGTTTTCCCCTCATCCCCCCTCTCCCGCTTCTCCCACCCCCGCGCCCCCGCATGCGGGGAGTTGGGGCGATTCGACGCCGCTCCATTCAGCGTCAGGACCCCGCGCCCCCGCATGCAGGGAGTTGGGGAGGGAGAAGGGGGAGTGTGCGCGTCCTAATGCGTACAACGGGCGATACAGCGTAAGGCCTTGCCGAAAAAATCTACACATGTGAGATCCCCCCTGCCACCTTCTCCCACCAGGGGAGAAGGTGGAAGGTAAGGCATCCTGATGTCTGAAACAGACGATCAGCAGGGGGATCGCCAGAACAATATGCCGCACGCAGGCGACTCACCGTGAGGGCTTGTCAGAAACTTCGTCCTTGCGAAGTCTGATACACCCGGGGCGTGTCACATCTGCATTGACGGATTATGGCGCTATCCAGCGCTCTATTGCGATCCTATCTTACGTTGTCGCATAACGATTGTCAAGCGTACATTTGCACCTTACCCGGCGATGAACTCCTCGGTCAGCCGCCGCGCCTCATGGTCAGTCATTTGCTGCGGCGGCGTCTTCATGAAATAAGCGCTCGGACCGATCAGCGCGCCAGCAATCTTGCGATCAAGCGCCAGTTTGATGCAGCGCACTGCATCAATCACGACGCCAGCCGAATTGGGCGAGTCCCAGACTTCGAGTTTCAATTCGAGATTGATCGGCACATTCCCGAAGGTAGTACCCTCCATGCGGATGTAGCACCACTTGCGATCTTCCAGCCAGGGGATATAATCGCTCGGACCGATGTGCACGGCATCATCGGGAAGGTCGTAATCGAGCTGACTGGTGACGGCGTTGGTTTTGCTGATCTTCTTGCTTTCCAGGCGCTCACGCTCAAGCATGTTATAGAAATCAGTGTTGCCGCCAAAATTCAACTGATAGGTGCGGTCGAGGCGCACGCCGCGTTCGCGGAACAGCGCCGTCAGCACCCGATGCGTGATGGTTGCGCCGAGCTGACTCTTGATGTCATCGCCAATGATCGGCAACCCGCGATCCTCGAAGCGTTTTCGCCAGTACGCCTGACTGGCGATAAAGACCGGCACGCAGTTGACGAAGCCGCATCCGGCTTCCAGGATCTGCTCTACGTACCATTTGGTCGCCATTTCGCTGCCGACGGGCAGGTACGACACCACAACATCCGTGCGGGTAGAGCGTAGAATGCCGACAATGTCATCGGTCGAACCTGGCGCCTTGCGCACCTTCTGGCTCAACAATTTCCCCAGACCGTCGTGGGTCATCCCGCGATGCACCGGCACGCCGAGGTACGGCACATGGGCGAAACGATACGTATTGTTCGGCGGTGCGAAGATTGCCTCCGAGAGGTCTTTGCCAACCTTCGTGTCGGCAATGTCGAACGCTGCTGAAAACTCGATATCGCCAACGTGGTAGCCGCCAAGGTTGACGTGCATCAGACCTGGTACGAACTCGTCGGGTCTAGCGTTGCGATAGTACTCGACCCCCTGCACCAGTGATGAGGCGCAGTTGCCAACGCCAATGATTGCAACACGGACTTTCTTCGACATGGAACGAATGCCTTTCCGTTGTTCCTTAAGGATTGACCATAAAGGCTGTCAGACGCGCCATGATACCACTGTTCGCGCTGCGTTTGACGGAAGTGAGAGAACCCGGAACCAAGAACTGAGAACGGAGAGTCTGCGGCATTCCTCGAAAGGGTTGGCGCGAAGACCGCTTGCGTTAGCCCTTTTGGGTAGCCTTACTAATGTGGCCATATGGAAGCGGTTGCGCACGTAATGCAGCCATCATCATCCATTTTCGATCAGCATTTGGGAGGCCAAGCGATGGATCAGGCTCAGGTCTCCACCAGGAGTTCGGGCCATCATCGCCCATTTTCGCTCAGCGTTTGGGAAATAGCCTGGCGCCTGGTCAGGAAAGCGCAGCGGAACGTTTGTCTGGTAAGGGCAGTTAGAGTGAGCAGACTTCTTGACAGGAAGATCTAGTTGAATTATGATCTCAACAGCAAAGGCCTCCAGTCATCACTTCGCGTATTCTGTAGATACAATATCTATCCGGGTGCTCACGTTGGGTACAGCTACCACAACATTTTGCTCCAGCCTATAGAGCCAGTGGCGGAACTCTGGCGATGAAAGAGGAGTCTTAGAATCAGAACTGACGGAGGAAAAGGCAGTGACGGAGAAAATTGCAATCTTTATAGATGTTGAAAATCTGACAAGTTGGGTGAAAAACGACGGACCTGCGCAGATTGTCGCGGAAATGAGCACGATTGGACAATCAATCGTAAGAAGGGCTTATGGGAATTGGTCAAACTCCCATCTTCAGCAGTTGCAGCTCGGACTAGTACAACAGGGATTTGAGCTGATTCATAATTATCATCCGGTTAGCGGCAAAAATTCGTCCGATATTCAGCTAACCATCGATGTTATGGAACATGCTCTAAGACTTCGGGATGTAAGGTGGTTTGTTCTCGCTACCGGCGACTCCGATTTTTCTCCGCTCTTTCGAAAGCTTAGAGAAATAGGTAAGGAAGTAGTCGGTGTGGGACCGAAATCTCCACTCAGCGAATGTGTGAAGACATCCTGCTCTAGATACATATACATCGACCTGAAGACCGATACGGACGCAGATAAAGAAAGGAAACAATCTACGCTTGACGATGCTATTGATTTAGCAGAGAAAGTTTTTCGAGCGTTTGGAAGGCCAGTTCCCTGTTCCGCTATAAAGGATGCGATGATTAACATAGATAGCTCCTTTGATGAGAAAACGCTGGGTTTCAGATCTTTTACCGATTTCTTAAAGAAGGTAGATACTATAAAGTTGCACTTTGATCCGCAAACGTGCGTTTGGACCGCCCATCCCGCTTCTGACTCTTCTCTACAAGGCACAGAGGCGGTTTCAGTGAGCAGTATTGAGGAATCGGTATCCAGAGAAGAACTTTATCGTCGACTTCTAAGAAAGCGGAATTGGCGCACTGTTCCAAAGGATGTTCTTTTGGACGTGTATAAACAAGTGCTTATCTTGGGTCCAAAATCAAAAACAGAATTGAAGGATATACTTTCCTCGACTACCAATGCATCCTTGACAGACATCAACAAAGCATTATCCATACTGCATAAAGCAAACCTCATTCTCACCACCTCCGAAGATGCGCAGGAGGAAAAACTGCTAAGAGCGGTAGAGAAAGCGGACTTTGTGCGTGACGTCGATATTGCTCTCCTGACAAGGTTGCTGTCGGCTCTCCAGGAGAACAACATGGCGGAAGAACCAGAGGTTATAAGGAACTTGTTGTATGGCAGTTATGATGACAAACAGCTTAGCGATCTGATCGCCGAGGCAAAGATGCTTATCAAGAAAGAAGCAGTACAGGAAGCTATAGCAGACGATTTTGTTTCTGCCGCATAATTTCTGATGCAGACGGGAATGTGCCTTCAGTGCGGTTTCGCGGCCGCGCTGCGGGCATGTTAGCAGCGCGTCCCTACCCGCCGCTCGCTGCGGGCGGGCTAGCGGCGCACCCCCACCCTACGGCGCCGCAGACAACGGGCAATGCTCTATGACGTTGCGGTGCAACGTCGCTGCCAGCACACGACAGCGACTACCGGTGCGTTATGTGGCTGAAAAACGGTTTCGAGCCGTTGCGGTGCAATGGCTCTACCGGCAACTCCGCACCCTTCCGCCTGGAATCTTCGCGCCTGCAACCCTCCCGCCGCCCTGTGCGCAACGTTCAACGTGCAACGTTCAACACCTGCCTGCAACCTTCCTCGCGCCTCGCGCCTCGCCCTACTCAACGAGCCAGGAGTCGATCTCGTCAAGGGCGGCAGCGGCAGTCAGCAGCAGGTCCGCGCCGCCGATCAGCGCCAGCGCGTCGGCAGCCCAGCCGATGCATTGGAGCGTCTCGGTGCGTCCAAGCGGGGCGATGGTCAGAAATGCCTGACTGAGAAGGCAATGCGCGCGTTGGAAGGCTTGCTGTTTAGCGACGGCGTGCGCCGTAGCGACGAGGGCGCGTGCACGTTCCAGCGGTCGCGGGATAATCCTTGCTACATCTTCAGCATCGTCGGGCAACCCATGGCCAGCAAGCGCCTGTGCGGCGGCGAGCAAGTAGCGACTACGCATGTCGGGGGGCAACACATCGGCGATGCTGGTGAAGACGCGCGCTCGCGCACCGGATTCGACCAGCGGTTGGGCAATCGCTGCCTGTGCACGCGCCCGCTCGGCGGGCACAGCGATCTGCTCGGCGCGCGCATGGGCTGCTGCTGCTGCGCCAGACCGCGCCCAAGCGATTGTTAGGTCGGCTTCGAGCCGCGCCCGCGCCGCGTCGTCGCCAATCTGCGCCGCCAGCGCAAATGCCTCACGGTGACGCCCGTTCGATGCCAGGATGCGCGCTAGCTCGTCGAGCGCCCAACCGCGTTCGTCTTCATCGGCAATAGTCAGCGCGACGGTCTCAGCCGTCGCGTAGTCGCCCCGGCGCGCCAGAGCAATCGCAATGCGCGAATGAGCGCGGTCGCGCTCTTCCCCTTCGGGCAGCAGCGCCGCCATGCGCATACCAACCTCGAGTTGCCCGCTGGCGGCTTCAGCCGCCGCCAGCGCCGCGATCACCGATGCCCGTTCCTCACCTTCGACAGCGATAGCGGCCGTTGCGGCTTCGTCGAGCGCCTGCGCCGCAACCGGCGGATGGTCGAGCGCCATATCGATCAGACAACGGGCGCGAGTTTCGTGGTCGTCGATCATACGCGCGACTTCGAGCGCAGTTTCCGGCGCGACCTGCACAATGAGCGTGCGCGCCACCTGGGCCAGCGCACGGTCGCGTAGCGTTGGGTTTGGCAGGCGCATCACCTGATCGGCTACGTGCGGGCTGCCGCGCCGCGCTGCGTCACACGCCAGTTCGGCGGTGACCCAAGCAACTGCCGTGGCGGTACGCAGGGTGTCGAGCACGAAGCTAGCACGCTCATAATTGCCGGCATGCGCGTGCGCAATCGCTACTTCCGCCATTGCCCAGTCATGATTTCCTGGGTGCGCAATAGCGTATGCTACCTCTTCAGCACGGCTCAATCGTCCATGGGCGATCAGCCAGCGCACGACTTCGGTTTCAATCATGCCGCGTCGCTCAGTGTGGACAATGCGTGTGGTGATGCCAAGCGCCGTATCGGGCGCGCCAATGCCAATTGCAGCGCGCGCTAGCGCGACGAGGGTTTCTTCATGCTGGTCGCGCCACTGACGGGTAGGACCAGGCGCTTCGAGGTCGAGCGCTTCGGAGAGCATCCGCATTGCTTGTGCACGCATCCGCATCGCGTAGCAGACTTCGCCGAGGTTGCGCAATGCCAGCGCCTTGTCACGCCCATCCGGCAACTGATCGATCATTGCCCGGATGCGCTTCATCGTTGCATCACGCGGTTGTCCACGGTCCACAGCGGTTGCGAGCACTTCAGCGGGTGCATGGGGCGGCAGACTGCGCGCCAGAAAGGTCAGCCCGCCGGTCAGGGCTGCGGCGCGCACCAACTCGAGCGCCGAGTCGGTCTCGGCTGCTGCGCGCAGCGCCCATAACCCGTCGATGGCAGCGTTGCTCAGATTGCCGGTACGGCGCTCCTGCGCGCGCACCCATGCGCGCCGGACGATACTGTGTATCGCCGTGCGCGTTGCGGCGCCGCCGAGGGCGCTGTGGCGAGCAAATTCACGGCTCAGCACTATCTCGTCCCGCCAGCCCGGCCGCTCTGGCGTCCCGTTCGACTGTGCAAGGGTCAGTTCGACGAAGCGTGCATGAGCGGATGCCAGGTTATCGTCCGACATTGCGGTGACGAATGCGCGTGTGGCGCGATGGTACAACCGAATACCTGCATCGGTGCGCTCAATGAGCGGACCCCAGCGCTGCACCAGGCGCGTCGCTGTCGCTTCGGCGCATTCCGCCAGCGCCGCTGCCAGCGGTAGCGGCAATGGCTCACGGGCAGCGGCAAGGATGTATGCCAGCGCGCGCCCTTGCGCGTCCAATCCCTCCCACCAGCGCTGATGCAGCTCGGTTAGTCCGTAGGGAAGACGTTTCGCATCGAGCATCCGACCTGCCAGCAACCCGATGGCCAGCCGAAGATAGAGCGGCGATCCCTGGCTGCGTGACGCCAGGATTGTTGCCAAGCGACGATTTCCGCTCAGGTGAGCGGCAATCTCCGCCAGCCAGGCTTCGTCTGCCCGCAGCGGCACACGAGCAGCAAAATGCGCGCCAATCACCGGTTGTTGGATATCCGGCGTCGTCGGCATTATGACCACAGCACTGGGAGGAAGGCTGACCGGCAGCGGAGGCGGTACAGGCACATCAGTGTCGTCTGGCATGCGCCCAATGACGATGATCAGCGGATCGCTAGTCTGCCGCCCTTCTGACGCTTCCGCGAGCAGACGCTCGAGAGTCAGTGCGTCGCGTGAAGCGATAGGGGGAACCAGTGGTATTGGCAGATTGGCGAGCGCCAGAATCTGAGCGCAGAGCGCCGCTAGACCGCCGCCAGCATCATCTTCGGGCAGCCAGAACGCCCAGCGGCGCGTTGCGGCAAGCCAGCAGATCAACGCCGTTGCACCGCCGCCATGGTTACAATCCAGCGCTATGATGCCCCTGTCACAATCGTGCACTGCCTGTTCGAGCAGTGCTACTGCAGCGGGACGTGAGACGAACGATGCGCACCGTTCGATAATGCGTTGCGTCTGCACCTCCAGCGCATGCGCAGTCTGGTGATAGAGATGCGGATATTCCGCCACGGCTGCAACCGCTGGAGGCAGGATGTCGGAAGACAGGTAAGAAACCGGTGTCATAGAACCCAGGGCTTACGATCCGGTAATGGTCATATCACAGACGTAGGCTTTTGAGATGCGAAGCGGGTTTTCCCGCGTCTCGACGCTTTTTTTCCTCCTCATTTCACCCTTCCCCGCTCCCATGCTCTCAAGCGTAGGCTATTCAGGATGCGACGCTAGTTTACCGCATCGCTACGCCTGTTCGCCTGCATCCCCCGCCCTTTTCCTCTCTAGTGTGGGCTTGTTGGCGTGCGAGGCAGATCTGCCGCATCCTGACGCCCTTTTGTCCCTCATCTCTCCCCCCTTCTCCCACAAGGGGAGAAGGGGAAGGTGGGACGTCCTGCTACCTGAAACAGGCGATGCAACGTAAGAGCTTCTTACTAAGAATCTACACTTGTAAGCCGCCCCCTTCTCCCGAACCGTGAGGAAGTTGGGGCGTTCCGATGCCCAAAACGAACGATGCAAGACACGCGCTTGCCAGAAAACCTAACATGTGTAGACTGCCCCACGAGGGGAGAAGGAAGCATTTAGGCATCCTGATGCCTGAAACGGACGATCCGACGCAGCAATGTACTGGAAAGTCTACCTCCATACCTTCCCCTCTCTAGTGTAGGCCTTTTGACGTGCGAAGCGGATTTGCCGCGTCCTGCCGCCCTTTTTCCCCTCATTCCCCCGACCCCCTTCTCCCACAAGGGGAGAAGGGGGAGTTTACACATCCTGACGCTCAAAACGGGCGATGCAACGGAAGGGCTTGCCAAAAGATCTACACCTGTGAGCTTCTCCTACTTCCCCTTGCGCCCACCGCGTGCGGGGGGTTGGGGGGAGAAGAGGAGTTAGGGCGTCCTGATGCCTGAAACAGACAATCAGCACGGGGAGACTGCCAGAAAAGTCTACACTTGTGATCATCCTCCCTGTCTCCCTCTCCTACCAGGGGAGAGAGGGGGAGCTAAGGCGTCCTGATGCTTGAAATAGACAGTCAGCACAGAGGATCGCCAGAAAAATCTCCACCTGTGGGCGTACTATCCCCCGTGCTCCCTTCCTCCGCAAAGGGAGAAGGAGCACGGGGCGTCTCGATGCCTAAAACGCGCGACACAGCGCGGGAGTCTGCCGGAAAAACCCGCACTTGTGAGGCGCCCACATCTTTCGCCCTCCTCCGATTCCCCATTGTCTGCTATCCATGACGCGCTGCAGACGCACATCGCGCTCGAAGCCATATACAGCGATGCCGTGGCGGGTCATCCCGAACCTGACGAGAGAACGCCAATTGACGTGTGATCAGCAGAGTCGAAGGTCGTGCAGACGTCATGGGCGTGGCGGCGCTCAGTCAAGTGAGCGGCAATCAATGCGGCAAGCGCCAGCGCATGCTTCAATGACATCGTATGCATAGCCTCCATCATTCATGGCCTCTGCTGAACAGGCGGCAGCGCATATGACGCGAACTCTCGTCCAATTTCGACTTCGCCGGTAAACCCTGCCGCACGTGTTTCTGCGATAGCGCGGTCGGCGCTCATCGTCCAGCGCGGGCTGTAGTGAACGAGGACCAACCGCGCAACTCCGGCGGCTGCCGCGACTTCGCCCGCCTGGTATGGCGATGTATGACCGGGGAACGGTTCAGGCGTTGTGGCTTCGTGGATCAGCACCGACGCGCCGCGCGCCAGATCGCGCATCGCATCGCATGGCTCAGTGTCGGCGGAGTAGACCAGCGCGCGCCCATCTTCGCTACTAAAACGCAATGCAAGACATGGGCGCGAATGGACGGTTGGCGCCGTATGAATGCGATATGGCGCGCCGTCAAGGATGATCTCATCGCCTGCCTCGACCGGGATCCAGTCGATGACCGGTTGATGCTCCTCGAGTTCGAACGCTTCGAGAATGCGTTGGGCTACTGCCAGGGTCGGTGCGTTGCCGTAGATCGGAAGGCGACGGTTGTACCCCGCAAGTTTCAGCGAAAAAAGCAATCCGGGAAGGCCATTCAAATGATCGGCGTGCGAGTGGGTCAAAAGAATCGCTCGCAAGTCGCGCGGATTGACGCCAGCGCGCAACAACCGTTGATACGTGCTGCCGCCTGCGTCAATCAGCACTAGACCATCCGGCGCTTCCCAGACCATGTGCGTATAGTCGCGATCAACGTCCGGCACTGCCGTCCCGACGCCCAATAGAATCATGCGCATGCCTTGTGCTCCACCGCGCTCGATGCTCAATTGTTAGCCATATTGTATCAGAGTCGCTACGATTGTTGCATTCCAGTCGTGTACCAAAAATGCTATACTTGACCGGACAAAGGGCAGGCGCCGTCGCCCTTCGTGACTAAGGCGCACTATGGACAACGCATTCTACAAACGGTTGCTCAACGAAACGTGCGCGCGTTTGATGCCGTTGGGCGGTGGGGCGGCGAGGAGTTCGCTATCGTGGCGCAGAACGTCGGCGCCGGTATGCTGCGTGGTCTTGCAGAGCGCCTGCGCATTCTGATTGAGCAATGTGCGCTCTCTGTCGATACTGCGTCTGTTCGTGTGACAGTCTCGCTCGGCGCCGTGATCGCTCGTTCGGACGACACACCGCTGAGCCTGTTTGAGCGCGCTGACCATGTGCTCTATCAGAGCAAACGGCGCAGACGCAATTGCGTTTTGGTGGAAGAGACGCTCTCGCTGGCTGGTGCAGCAGGTGAAGCTCACGCGGCGCTGAGGATGCGCACCGAGTCGCCGTCGTTCTGATACCATGTTCAGGAAGTAATTCATGGCGCGGGTCATTTACTTCGACTGTTTCTCCGGTATCAGCGGCGATATGGCGCTTGGTGCGCTGCTGGACGCCGGATTGTCGCTTGAGGCGCTCCGTGAGGCGCTGCAGCGCCTCAACGTTGATGGATGGGATCTACGCGCCACGCGCGAAGTGCGCGGATCGCTCGCTGGCACGCGCGCCCACGTTGTTGCGCCAGAAGGCGGCGTTCACCGCAACCTGGAGGATATCTGCGCAATCATCGGCGCAGCATCGTTGCCTGCGGCGGTCATCGAACGCAGTATCCGCATTTTTACCATCCTTGCCGAGGCAGAAGCGCAGGTCCACGGTACGACGGTCGATCAGATCCATTTTCACGAGGTCGGCGCGCTCGACGCGATCATCGATATTGTTGGCGTTGTGGCTGGTCTCGATCTGCTTGGCGTCGAGCAGATCTTTGCCTCGCCGCTGCCGCTCGGCGCTGGGTGGGTCCGCGCTGCGCACGGTCTTTTGCCTGTTCCCGCTCCCGCAACCCTGGCAATTCTGGCGTCGGCTGGCGCGCCGGTCACTCCTGATGAGACGCCGTTCGAGCTGACGACACCGACTGGTGCGGCGATCCTGGCGGCGCTGGCGACGTTTCGCCGTCCGCCAATGCGCCTGCGCGCAGTCGGCTATGGCTTCGGCGCACGCCAGATGGAACGCCCGAATGCCCTGCGCGTCTGGCTGGGCGATCTCGACGAGGCGCCGAACCTGCCGGTCGAGGCGCACACCCATCAGGCATCGCTAGAGCGCGGCGCCGTTCGGGAGCAGGGCCTGGTGCTGCTGGAAACAAACATTGATGACCAGTCAGCGGAGCAGGTCGCATATGCTGCTGACCGGCTGCGCGCAACTGGCGCCCTCGATGTGTGGTGCACGCCAATTCTGATGAAGAAGGGGCGCGCTGGTATGCTGCTCGCCGCACTCGTGCCCGCCGATCTGGAAGAACTGGCGGTTGAAGTGATCATGCGTGAAACAACGACGCTGGGGGTGCGGCGGCGCACCGTCGAGCGACATGTCTGTGACCGGGACGTCATAGAAGTTGCAACGCCGCTGGGTTCGGCGCGAGTCAAGCGAAAATGGTGGCGCGGCGAGTTGATTAGCGCAGCGCCGGAGTATGAAGATTGCGCCCGCATCGCGCGCGAACGCGACGTACCATTGGCAGCAGTGTATCAAATGGTGATGGGGCGAATGGGGAATGCGAAGTCTATCCTGGCGCCCGGCAACTGACGAATATTCGCAGAGTAATCTGGCATTCGCTCTGCGTCTGGCGTTGATGAAAGAAAGTAGTCCGGTATTGCCGGGAAGCTTCGGGCTGAAGACCTTGCTAAGGGCTTTAGACTGCAGCTCAGAGGACGCGCGACGTAATAGCGCTGGCACAATTGACCCGCCAGACTTCACCGTGCTGCATCAACTACATCTCCGACAGTCAGGCTGCTCAAGCAAGCGGGCGTATCAAGCGGCTCTCTATGTGAGCGGCGGCAATGGATACAATGGTTGGCGTTGAGCGGCGCGCTCCCACAGAACGAGCAGCTCTTCACGATGGCTCGAGGCCCACTCAACAACCAGTCCCGACACGCGCGGCGGCAGATGACTGCCGATGACAACCGGCGGATGGATATCGATCACCGCTTTGTGCTCGCCATATTGCGCGTGAAAATGCGGCAGCGGATGGTCGTCGAAGACATCTTGACAACGATACAAAGAACCGGCTAATCTCGGGCATACGCCAGCAACTCGCGCAGTCAGGGGAACAGATCTTCAGGACGTTTCCCTGTAATCTTCAGGTAGATTGATTCCGGACACAGATCAATATTCTGGAAACACTGTAAACGTGATGTTGCCCTTGATAACATTCATCGTCACGCTCTGACGGCGCATTTGTCCGATGTGCATGCCTTTGGCGACAGCGAGGCATACGACTCAGCGGAGCGGGCGATGAGCCTGCTCTGTTCCTCTGGTATGTTAGTTAGCACTCGCCTGTGTACGGAAGATCGCCCGCAGCAGCGCTCTGCTGGGCGGTGTCATTGCGTACAATTGACAACAGCTTCTCTTCAAAAGTCCGCAGATTACACACCGTCATCGAGAACAGCGACGAAAGCGCGGTGCATCGATCATCAGGCACATCTGTCAGCACTATGAAAGAGTGTTCGAGGTCAAGTCCAATCAGGCGGGCAAACCTGGAATACTTGCTCACATGCTGCTGATAGTCGCCAGACTTCGCTTCAATCCAGTAGATCGACGAACCTATGGCAGCCAGAATATCGAGCTCGAAGTCGTCGCCGTTGGGTAGAGTGATCTGGGGATTGATCAGATACTCGAAATCCAGTTTACCAGTGACTTCTGAAGCGACCTGAGCACGAACAGCTTTGACCTTCTGGAGAATGAATCGCTCCAGCCATTGCCCGCTGAAGAAATTCTAAGCCCGTGGCAGCGTGGTTGCCTTTGCCGTAATCAGGTACGTGGGCGATCGAAAGTATTTATACTGCTCGAGAAAGGCAATCTCGTGAAGACGAGTGCAGAACTGGCATACAGTGCTGACATCTTGCTGAGAACGCCCCTTCAGGCTTTCTGTGATAGGCATTCCGGTCTGCATTGCACGCTTGATCTTGCTCAGAAGACCGGAGAGGGCATCGTAGCGCTCACCAAGATACAGCGACAAGCTATCAATGACGGGATCAGATGCGTCTTCAGCGGGCCGGGACTTGATCTGAATTCCTCGAGAGTTGAGGAAAGGCTCCAGGATAGGCGAAGGCGGAGGACTAGCGCTCGACTTGAAGTCATCAGTGATCTCTTCAACAGCAGAACGTCTGCGAGAGGCTTCAGTGACGACAATACGGGAGTTTGACTGATCCGCCAATCGCTCCAGTGCAACTGCGATCCGTTCGAGCAAGGCTTCGAGTTTTTCGCTGCTCATCATTCTACCTCCTGGAATCCGCACCGTCTCGCTCACGTTTGCTTATCCGCGCCAACACCATCACCTACCGGACAACGGCCTCTGTCGCTGCAGAGCATAGCAGTCGATGAATAAAGCCGGTATGCCAGCATCCCCTGCGCTGCGGGCTAAAGCGGCTTGACAGCAATCGTGGCTAGTTTCATCGCACAGCACCCCTGCGCTGCGGGCTAATGAGGAAATGAATCCAGTACACTGGCGCTATCACATCGCGCGTTCTCTGAGCTGCGGGCTAAAGCCCTCGCTCAAGGCGTGGAAGCCCCGGAGGGGCTTTCACGATTCTTAGCTAGGGGCTTCGGCCCGCAGCTTCCAGGAATGCCGGACTATTAAGTAAGCCCTCGCTCAGGACATAGAAGCCCCGCAGGGGCTTTTGTGACCTCAGCCAGGGCTTCAGCCCACAGCGCGGCGCGAATACCGGACTCAATTCTCAATCATCATAGACGCGAACTATGGCAAGCGAAACCCTTCTGTGCGAGTTAGAACAAATGGGCTAAGACCCCGCTCTACCTGTATAAGATGGAAATACAGCGACTCCAGGAACGGAGGGAATAGAAGGCATATTTGCAACGACACGGTACTAATGAGATTGTACACGAGCTACTGCTCATTGTAAAGACGTCTCATTCCCTCGATTGCTGTCTCTAACGATGCGATAGGTCATCCCTATACCTTTGCGCCTCTATGCGGGCGTATTCAACAGCGAAAGGGGCTGTCTCTTAAGAGATATCATTTCAATCCGAACGCAGTCGCGTCCTCATCCGAAGACGCTTGACAGCACACAAGTTTCATTGTACAATCTGGCTAAACAAGATAATATAGCCAATTGAGGAGGGGGGATGGCAACGAAGACGATCGCTTCAACCGTGGCGCAGAACAATTTCGGGCGTGTGCTCGATGATGTCATCCAGAACGACTCCCGCTACGTCATCAAGCGGCGCAGCCTGCCGCAGGCGATATTGCTCAGTTTATCGGATTTTGAGCGGTTACTGGCAGCGAGCGACGAGGAACGCTCAACGGTAACGCGGATGCTGAAGGAGATTAGCCCAACGTATGAACTTGGCGAAACGATTGACGACCAGGTGACATCGCATGACCGCTGATGACCTCAAACAAACCTATGCGCTCGACTACGAGTCGCACATTTTCACGCGATCACTGGCAATCTATGCCGATTGCTTCGAGTGGATGCAACGGGCGCCCGCTGAAAGCATTCATGCAATCGTCACTGATCCGCCCTACGGGATCAAAGAATACGATCCTGACCAACTGGAAAAGCGCTCGAACGGTCACGGAGGCATCTGGCGCATCCCGCCTTCGTTCGATGGCCACAACCGTTCGCCTCTGCCACGGTTTACGGCGCTCAACGACCGGGAGCGAGCGCGTATCCAGGAATACTTTTACGAATGGGCCGGTCTGACGCTGCGGATTCTTCGCCCCGGCGCGCATGTCTTTATTGCGTCAAACGTGTTTCTCTCACAAATCGTTTTTGCTGCCCTTATCGACGCCGGGCTTGAGTTTCGCGGTCAGGTTATTCGTCTGGTCCGAACGCTTCGCGGTGGTGATCGGCCAAAGAACGCGGAAGAAGAGTTTCCTGACGTTTGCTCGATGCCGCGCGGGTGTTACGAGCCATGGGGCATCTTTCGCAAGCCCGTTCCAAAAGATATGACGGTCGGCGAGTGTCTCAGAATGTTCCAGACCGGCGGATTGCGGCGCAAACCTGATGGTAATCCGTTTGAAGACGTGATTGAGAGCGAACGCACGCCGCAAAAGGAACGCGCGATTGCGAACCATCCCAGCCTGAAACCACAATCGTTCCTGCGTCAGATTGTGTATGCGTCCCTGCCGCTTGGCGACGGCATCGTTTTGGATCCCTTCATGGGTTCAGGTTCCACTCTGGCTGCAGCGGAAGCGGTCGGGTATTCGGCGATTGGCATTGAGAAGAACAGAGAATACTATGTGATGAGTCTACGGGCTGTTCCCAAGCTTTCGCTCTTGGGGGCGAAAGACTCGCAGTTATCTCTTAGGCTTACCTAAGTCTTTGTACACCCAGTTATTTTTCATTTTCTTTGCACTGCTTTTCGTTACACTGGCAGTGATCGTTCTCCTGCTAGACTCCGAGCGACCAGAGAAAGACCAATCACTCTTCTCAAGTTTAGCGGCGTAGACGCCCGTAAAACGAAAAGGACGAGGCTTGTAACTTTTCTTGTTCCCTTCGTTGGGCGTGTTGCTGTCAAAGCAGAATACCATAAGCCATACAGACTCTGGATTATGTCCCTGCCAGCCAGACGTATACCGTGACGCTTTTACCTCAATTCCTTCTTGTGCATATTGCACTGCACCTTCGGGGAATTTGCTGAGCGGGATCAAGTCCGGATGCCCATTGTGATATCGGTTCTTGACCAGGGCGGTACAGTATTCTGGAATCCTGGCAGCAATGAACTCTCCAATCATACCGCTAAATGTAGCAGGCATGAGAAGCAGTTCGAGACGAGGCATTCCCCTCGTGCAAAACTGGGAATTCATGAGACTCAAGAAATCGATGAAATCCTCCATCGCTCGACGCACATGCTTTGCGGTCAAGCCGTAAGGGAGGTTGCACTGATGATTGAAACATTCCGGGCGAACAGGCGCCGGTGTACATGCGCCGAGCTCTTCATCAGTAGCGTTCTTCATATCATACAGACTTCTACCCCTTGAGCGACCCCGCGAGCAACCCGCGCAGGAAGTATTTCCCCAGGAAAATGTAGACCAGCAGCGGCGGCAGCGCCACTAGCAGCGCCCCGGCCATCTGCACGTTCCACTGCGTGAACTGGCTCCCCGATAGGTTCTGCAGCGCCACGGTCACTGGGCGCAACTGCGGGTCGTTGGTGATGATCAGGCCGAACAGGAACTCATTCCAGATCGAGGTGAACTGCCAGATCGCCACCACTACGAAGCCCGGCGCAGAGAGCGGCAGCATCACGCTGCGGTAGATGCCGAAGAAATCGGCGCCGTCGATCTTCGCGGCTTCCACGAGTTCATTCGGCACGGTAGCATAGTAGTTGCGGAAAATCAGGGTCGTAATCGGAATGCCGTAGACTACATGCACCAGGACTAGGCCGGGGATCGTGGCATAGAGCCGGATTTCGCGCAGCACTTCAACCAGCGGCACCAGGATGCTCTGGTAGGGGATGAACATGCCGAAGAGAATCAGGGTGAAGAGTGTTTCTGAGCCAGGGAAGCGCCATTTCGACAGCACGTAGCCGTTGAGCGATCCCAGGATGCACGAGATGACCGTCGCCGGAACGACCATCTGCACACTGTTCCAGAAACTGCCGCGCATCCCGATGACGCCCTCGCCGCCGTTCCATGCGCGGTTGAAGCTTTCGAGCGAAAAACTCGTCGGCAGGTCCCACATCCGGCTGAGGCTTACCTGGTCGAAGCTTTTGAAACTGGTGATCAGCAGCAAATAGACTGGCAGGAGAAAGAAGAGCAGGAAAGCGAGAATGAGGCTATAAACGACCACGCGCGACCAGCGGATGCGCCGTCGCCCCGGCGCGGGTATGGCAACACTGCTCATCGTTCCACCTCTGTCCGACGGTTGTAGATCAGGTACGGCACCACCAGCAACGCGACCACCACCAGCATGACCATCGCCACTGCCGCGCCTTCGGCAAATTTGTTGGCTTTGAAAGTGATTTCATACATGTACAGCCCCGGCACCTCGGTGTTGTTGCCGGGAGCGCCGCCGGTCATTGTGATGATCAGGTCAAAAATCTTCAATGAAATATGCCCCAGGATGATCACCGCGCTCAGGGTGATCGGCTGCAGCATCGGCAGCGTGATATGGCGGAACACCTGCCACTCAGTTGCGCCATCGACCCGCGCCGCTTCCTTGATCTCGTCGGGAATGCCGCGCAACCCTGCCAGATACATCGCCATCACGAACCCCGACATCTGCCAGACCGCTGCGACAACGACCGGGATCATCGCCATTGGGATGCCGATCCGGGTGCGTAACCCCTCGATGCGCCATCCTGGCACAACGTTGGTATCAGTCGTCCATGCCGCCTGCAGGAATCCCAGGCCCGACTGCTTGAACAGCAGGTTGATGCCGGTCGGATCATTGGGCCAGTTGCCCGGCGCGAACAACCACTGCCAGACCACGCCGGTCACGATGAACGACAGCGCCATCGGGAAGATGTAGACCGAGCGAAAGAACCCCTCGAAGCGGATCCGTGCATCGACGAGCACCGCAAGCAACAGCCCGATGACCAGGCACGACGCCAGAAAGAAGAGGGTAAAGACAATCAGGTTGCGGATGTTCGTCTGGAATCGCCCCGTGCTGAAGATCGTCAGATAGTTGTCGAACCCGACGAACGACGTGGATATTGCCAGTCCCCGCCAGTCGGTCATCGAGATGTAGGCGGTCCAACCGATGAATCCATAAACGAATACGGCGATCGCGAGCGCCGATGGAGCGATCATCAGCAGTGCAATCGCTCGATCCCGGTTCATCCAGCGCACCCGACGGGCGGGACGTGCGCTGAGCGTTTCTGCTTGTTGCATGCGCGCTCCTTTGCGGATGGACGCGAAGAGACGTAGCACGCTACGTCTCTTCGCGTCCGTTGCATACGTATGAGGTCACTTCAGGTCTTTCGCGGCGTCCTTCAGCGCCTCAACCACGGCATCAACGTCGAGGTCGCTGGCGAAGACGTTCAGGGCGTTGCCGTACTCAGTCATATACGCTTCAGGAGCAGCGGCGCCGTGGACGACGCTTGGAACCAGCTTCTCGCTGCTGAAGGCTTTAATCGAGTACTGCAGGTATTCGTCGTACAGGCTCACATCCGCATCAGTGCGCGCCGGGATGGACCCCTTCTTCGGGTTGAAGGCGTCCTGCCCTTCACGCGAGCCGCACAGCGCCAGCCATGCCTTCGCCTGCTCCGGGTTCGGTGCGCCCTTCGCCAGACCAAAACTGTCCGACAGCCACATGAAGACGCCTTCGTTGCCTGGCGCGGGGGCATAGCCGTAATCGACGCCGACCTTCGCGCCTTTGCCGATGAAGTAGCCATGCGCCCAGTCGCCCATAATCGTCATCGCCGCTTTGCCGTCGAGCACCAGTTGCGCGGCGTCAGCCCACCCCAGCGACGAGCGGTCGCTGTTGGAGTACTCCAGCATCCGTTTAGCGATTTCCGCAGCCTGGCGAACGCGCGGATCGCTCCAGTCGGCGCCGGGCTGGAACAGCTTGGGATAATCCTCCGGTCCAAAGACCGCCAGCAGCACGCTCTCGAACAGGTGCGGCGTTTCGAACCGGTCCTTGCCGCCGACCGCCAGCGGGATGATCCCCTTTGCCTTAAGCGCCTCAGCCACCTTGAAGAAGTCGTCAATGGTCTTGGGCGGGGTCAGACCATTCTCCTGGAAGATCTTGATGTTGTACCAGAGGACGTTCGAGCGGTGGATGTTGACCGGCACCGACCAGATTTCACCCTTGTAGGTGATCTGCTCGAGCAGTTTCGGCGGCATCACCTTGTCGAAGCCCTGCTCTTTGAAGAACTGCGTCAGCGGCACCATTTGCCCGGCATCAACATACGATGTCAATTCCTTGCCAGCGTGCACCTGCCAGCTATCCGGCGGTTGACCGCCCTGCAGACGGGTCTTCAACACGGTCTTGGCATTCGTGCCCGCGCCGCCGGCAACGGTGGCGTTTATGATTTCCACGCCGGGATTCTGCTGCTTGTAGAGCTCGAACATGGCGTTCAGCCCGTCGGCTTCGCCAGCATTTGTCCACCAACTGAAAATTTCGAGCTTGCCGCCTGTCTGTGCCGGAGCGGTCGTCGGTTGTGCGGGAGCTGCGGTCGGCTGGGAGGGCGCTGGCGCGCCGCAGGCAGCCAGCGCAAGCGCGAGGATCGAAAAGACGCCGAACAGTTTCAACCACTTTGTTGTCAACATAGCATCCCTGCCTTTCAGACTGCGGAGGAAAATGGTCACGCGGAGAATGACCCATCCATGCCATGCCGGTGCTCAACCGCCCGGAGCCTGCACCTCCTGGTTCGGTTTAGAGGATGGATGGAAGAAGTATAGCACAAATTGCAATCAGAGCTGAGGTAGAGGTGTAGACATGATTTGACAGACAGTATTCGCACTCTGGGCAGAAGCCCTGGCTGAGATCGTGAAAGCCCCTGCGGGGCTTCCGCGTCTTGAGCGAGGACTGATGATTTTTGAGAGAATAATTCGCTATAGCCCCATCCAGCCCACGCAGGCAGGCTTCGCAATAATAGCCTGCGGCTTATGATCTTTGAGAAAATAATCTACTATAGCCCCATCCAGCCCGCGCAGGCGGGCTTCGCAACTGTAGCCCGCGACTACAGGCGCCGGGCGAGCTCACACGGATCAAGACAGACCAACACTGATTCGGTCGCTTGCTCTCATCACCTGTGTCGGTCCGTAGCATCCGTGTGAGTCCGCGTTCCTATCACGAGGCGTCGCGCTCGCCTCTCTCATCGTCTGTGCCACGCGGCAGGATCAGAGTAAAGGTGCTCCCCTTCCCAATGCCAGGGCTGGCAGCCGTGATATCGCCCCCCATCGCCCGCGCCAAGTGGCGCGCGATCGTCAGTCCGATCCCGCTGCCGCCGCTTGCCCGGCTGCGCGACGGATCAACGCGATAGAAACGCTCGAAGAGGTAGGGCAACGCTTCTGCCGGAATGCCGATACCGGTATCTTCCACCGCTACCTGAATGTGAGTCGTGTCACTGCATATGCGAAGGGTAATGCAGCCATCCTCCGGCGTGTAGCGAATCGCGTTGCCGACCAGATTGACCAGCACCTGTGCCGTTCGATCCGGATCGGCGTATGCCAGAACTGCTCCGTCTGGCGCTTCGACGACCATATCCAGGCGCCGCTCGATAATCTGCGGTTGTAATTGAGCGACGATACGCTGTGCTAGCGCCACAACATCGAAGACCTGAGACTGGATCGTCACCTGACCTGCCTCGACTCGCGAGAGGTGCTGCAGGTCGTCGACCAGTCGCCGCAAGCGCCGCACTTCGTGCTGCATGGCGCTGATCGTTTCGGGATCACCTGGCAGTACGCCGTCGAGCAACCCTTCGAGGTACCCTTCGAGACCGGCGAGCGGCGTGCGCAACTCGTGCGCCACATTGCCGATCAGGGTCACGCGCTGCTGCTCAATCCGCGCCAGCGCCTCGGCCATCTGGTTGAAGCTCTGCGCGACATCGCGCAGTTCGTCGCTCGCAGGCACAGGTATGCGTTCATCATAATGCCCGTTTGCGATCCGACGGCTGCTGACTGCCAGTTGGCGGAGCGGTCGCAGAATCTCACGCGCCAGCAGCAGGCTTGCCCCCAGACCGACAAACGTTGCCGCCAGCGCAGCAACAACCAGTGCCTGAATCACTGCCTTCTCGAAAGCGGGCAGCAATGCCGGGTCGACCGTGCGCGCCGCCAGAATGTCCGCCGTTACGATCAGCGTTACAACGCCGACCAGCACAACGAGCATTTGCGCTGCAATAATGCGCCAGCGAAGTTGTCGCCACAGCCCCATGGGATTACACTGCAGTGTCGATGAACTTGTACCCCACGCCGCGCACCGTCTGGATGAGCGGCACGCCAGCGACTGCTTCAAGTTTGCGGCGCACCTGCCCGACGTACACATCCACCACGCGGTCGGTGCCGTAGAAATCGTTTCCCCACACCATGTCGAGGATCTGTTCGCGGCTCAACACCCTGCCGTGACGCCGCGCCAGCGCCAGCAGCACATCGAACTCGGTCGTCGTCAGGTCGATGACCTGATCGCCAACCGTGACTTCGCGCCGGTCCGGGTCGATCTGCACATGCGCGAAACGCAGCGTGGAGTCAATCGCCGGGGTTACGGAGCGGCGTCGGCGCAGGATTGCCTCGACGCGCGCTACCAGCTCGCGCGGGCTGAATGGCTTAATGACGTAGTCATCGGCGCCGATGCGCAGCCCGGCGACCCGGTCGCTCTCCTCGCTGCGCGCCGTCAGCATGATGATAAACACATCCGACTCCTGGCGCAGCCGCGCAGCGACTTCCATTCCGTCCATCCCCGGCAGGTTCAGGTCGAGAATAACCACATCGGGACACTCACGGCGCGCCAGTTCCAGGCCTTCCGGTCCACTGGTCGCCAGCAGCACGCGAAACCCGGCCTGCTCGAGATAGGCGCGTGCGACGGTACGAATACTGGCTTCGTCTTCGATAATTAGGACGGTTGCACTCATACCAGGCGTCGGTCAGCGTCGGTCAATCCAAAGCGTCCGCTGGAGAGACGGAACAGCAGGTAGTCGAACGTGTTGCCCAGCAGGTTTCCGACCCGGATCATCCGCAGCACTGTCTCGATGGCGTGGGCGCGGAGCACGCCATACTCACAAAAGAGGCGCTCACGCGCTGCGGGATCAGGCGCGGCATCGGTGTCTGCCCAATGCTGCGCATAGGCTAGCGCTGGCGCTTCGTCGGGCGGGCAGGCGCTGAACGTCTGATCGAGAATCTGTGCAATCTCAGCGTTCGACACGCCAGCCGCCAGCGCCATCCGGGTATGCGCGAACGAACAGTAGCGGCAGCGATTGACCGCAGTAACAGCGAGCATCAGGCACTCGCGGAACGCTGGCGAGAGCACGGCGCGCGTCTGTCGCAGGTGAGCGCGATGCTGGAGCAACCAGGCGATATCCGCCAGAAACTGGCGCAGACTGGCGTAATAGCGCCGGGGAAAGACAGGAACGCCGCTCATTGGCTTCCTCCAGACGGTTTGTCAGCGACGATCCACGCTGAGAAGCGATCGCGTTCTACGATGCATGCGCGCAATCCCTGTGCCGCCAGCATATCACGCACGACCTCTGGCGCCAGGAAGGTGCTCCCCATCAGTGCCATACGTTCTGCCAGCGCCACCAGTTTGACTGCAGGACGATGAATGTCTGGCTCCTCGATCACCAGCCTGCCGCCGGGGGCAAGCACCCGCGCCAGTTCGCGCACTGCAGCAGACTGGTCAGAGAAGTGGTGCAGCGCGTCGACCACGAGAATACGGCTGAAGAAGCCATCCACAAAAGGCAGTCGCTGCACCTGCGCTCGCACCGGGTGCAATGTCCGTTTCTCGTATGCGCGCCGTAACATACGCAGCGACTGATCGCCAACGACCAGCCCGCCGACGAATGGGCGCAACGTCGCAGCAACGCGTCCGGTGCCGCCGCCTGCATCAAGCAGCCATCCATCGGTCGGCAGTCGCAACAACGTCTTCAGGCGCGTCGGATCGGGCGGACTGATCACCCATTCGTACACTGGTGCCAGGATGTCGAAGTGGTTGAACATATTCATTCGTTTCGTGACGATAACTCTGCATCTTTGCGCCGGTGCGTCGAACCTGAGATCCTTGGAGAAGGGGAGTGAAGGCATCCGCGCTTCTGCAGCATCACTCGAACGGCTTGTAATGCAGCAGCCTGCCGACGCTGCGCGCCGCAGCGCAATGGCGCAGAGATGCGAAGCCAACCAGTACATACTTAGGCATTGCCACTCAGACAGAGTCTCGTCCGGCAGCGGAGCCTGGCGGAGTCCGGGTACAACCTTGCCAAGTCACAGCCGCATTCGGCGCAGCGATTCTGCTTGACCTCGGCGGCAATGACCTGCTATACTGCTCATACCGCGTCATGATACGTCTCACCCGCCAAAATCGCAAAACGGCGCAGGCAAGCCGGTCAGAGGCGCAATGCGCCGAGCGCGTCCAGATGCCACAGACGATAAGGGGCGTCGTGAGAGGGGAAAAAACAAAAGCCCCGCAATGAAGGGGATTGAAACGAGATACGTTCTCCAAACGAAACAGCGCGCAAAGAGATGCGAAAAAACAAAAGCCCCGCAATGAAGGGGATTGAAACGCAGAAAGCCCCACCGCGTCCCCGCGGAGGTTTGTCTCAAAAAACAAAAGCCCCGCAATGAAGGGGATTGAAACGAGATACGTTCTCCAAACGAGACAGCGCGCAAAGAGATGAAAAAACAAAAGCCCCGCAATGAAGGGGATTGAAACAGCGCCTTTCGCGCCGCCCATGCGCCCCGCGCGGAGGCGAAAAAACAAAAGCCCCGCAATGAAGGGGATTGAAACTTTCAACGCCGGGTGAGCACCCACACCCACCCGGCGCAAAAAACAAAAGCCCCGCAATGAAGGGGATTGAAACTTTGATTTCGAAGAACATTTCTTCCTCCCGGGCGGCGCAAAAAACAAAAGCCCCGCAATGAAGGGGATTGAAACCGGAGGG
>JANXAL010000141.1 GCA_025062325.1 Roseiflexus sp. | reverse complement strand
TGCCGCTCGAACACTTCGCGCAGATAGTGCCAGCGCCGCTGGTGCAGACTGCTGTGGGTCACCTGATCCCCCTCTTCAGGATGCAACACGTCTTCGTAGGTCAACGGAACCTGATCCCACTCAACCGTGCCGTCCGGCAGTTCACGGCGAATGAACCGCCATCCGTAGAACGGACCGGTTTCCGTCGTACTGGCGGCATTTGTCTGATCGGTCAGTGCGGCGCTCATTATCCTCCTGCCTGCACGAAAGTTTCACTGCCTTGATTGTAACACAGCCAGGCTGCACGCGCCCCGAGCGACGGGCTCAAGCCCTCGCTCAGGGCGTAGAAGTCCCGCAGGGGCTTTTGCGATCTCAGCCAGAGCTTCAGCCCGCAGCGCCCAGGAATGTCGGACCATCCTCCATGAGGAGCATAAACGAAGTTCTCTGACTTTTTGCAATCTTGAGCGTGGCAAAGGTCATATGTCACAAAACAAGGCGGACGTTTCTCCGCACCCAAACGGTAAATCACCGAAAAACGCACTGTACAGATCAGTCGCAGGCTCCGGTTGCGAAGCCCGCCTGTTCGGGCTTCGCCAGACTGAATTCTTGATGTTCATATGTGCTACACGTATATCACCCTCTGCCCACGAGCATCTCCGCAAATACCCGCAGCGCGCGGATCGCGCGCAAACCGGGCCAGGTCAGCAGCATACCGTCACACAGCAGGATGCGCCCACCCCGTACCGCCGGAACATCGCGGTATGGGGCAAACGCCTCCAGGTCGCGTTCGCTGAATGCATACGGCTCATCCGGCAGCAGGATGATCTCGGGTTGCAGGCGCATGAACGTCTCGAGCGGGGCGCGCGGGTAGCGTCCCGGCAACCGGCGACCGAGATTGTCGGCGCCGCACAGTTCCAGCAGATCGCCTGCATAGGTTTCTGCACCCACTGCCATCCAGGGGTCGCGCCAGATGAAGGCGAGCATCGGGATGCGGCGCGGCAGCGTCCGCTGCTGCGCTTCGACGAGCGCCGCGCGCAGCGCCGTCAGACCCGGCGCCGCCGCGTCGGACGCTCCCAGCGCAGCAGCGAGCCGCTCATACTGCGCCGGAACATCCGCAACGCTGCGGATCGCCGTGACATACACCGGAATGCCAGCCGCCGTCAGCGCCAGCACATCGCGCTCACGGTTCTCCTCCTGATCGGCGATGACCAGGTCGGGCTGCAACGCGAGAATCTTCGCCCGGTCGGGATTTTTCGTGCCGCGAATGCGCGGGATGCCAGCGAGCGCCGCTGCCGGTTCGATGCAATAGTCGGTGACTGCCACGACGCGCGTACCAAGCCCGATGTCAAACAGCCATTCGGTCAGGCTCGGCACGAGCGATACAATCCGCTGCGGCGGGTTCTTCAGTTCCAGATGTCGCCCAAGGGCGTCAACCACTTTTTCCATAGGACACGGATACACACGGATGCGACGGATGTGCGCGGATTGTAGCATTTGGCGACCAATCCGTGTACTTTCACTCACTATGCGACTAATAGGACACGGATATGCACGGATGCGACGGATGCGCACGGGTTGGCTTGCCACAGAAGGCGACCAATCCGTAAACGTCCGTCACGATCTGTGCAGATCCGTGTGCGCTCACGCGCCACGCGGCTGATAGGACACGGATACACACGGATGCGACGGATTCGCACGGATGGGGGGCAAGAGGCGACTAATCCGTGGACATCCGTCACGATCCGCGTAAATCCGTGTGCTATCACGCTCTATCCAAATGGCACGTTCTGACAATATGTCAGCTTGCTGCAACAATCACGACGTCGTCTCCACAAGCGGCGGAACCGCCACCGGACGATTGTTGTCATCGAGCGCGACGAGCACACACTCCGCCTGACACGCTAGCACCCGTTCGTCGTAGTCCATCGGCTCCCACCAGACATCGACGGCAACGCGCATCGACGTGCGCCCTGTGCCGACCAACCGGGCAATCACCTCGACAATCGATCCCTCGCGTACCGGGTGATGGAAGTTGACCTCGCTGATCCGCACGGTCACGACCTTGCGCCGACACCAGCGCGTCGCGCAGATGAATGCTGCCTGATCGATCCAGGCGACCGCCGTACCGCCGAAGAGGGTTCGGTAGTGGTTGGTGTTCACCGGAAACACCGGAAAGACCATGCGCGTTTCGACCCGATCCGCAGCACTCATCATTCTGCTCCTTCCTGCGGAAAACGCTCAGGATGCAACAGGCGCGCCAGATGTTCGACCCCTTCGACTACCCGCGGCGCCGGGCGCGAACAGTAGCTGTTGGCGTCGAGCGCATACACGCGGCCCGTGCGCGCCGCCGGGACGTCGAACCAACCTGGCGGACGCGGCAATGCGTCCCATTCGCGCTGCGCAGCCTCGGCGGAATAGCCGCAGGGGATGAGCAGCACCACATCGGGCTGCGCATTGATGACGTCCTCCCAGCGCACGCGGAACGACCGCTCCCCTGCACGACCGAGCAGGTCGCGCCCTCCCGCCAAATGGATCATCTCCGGGACCCAGTGCCCGCCGATGAACGGCGGATCGAGCCACTCCAGCGCCACAACGCCAGGGCGCGGCTGCCCGGCGACTGCGCGATGCACGCGATCCAGCCGCTGGCGCAGACGTTCGGTGAGCTGCCGACCGCGTTCCGGCATACCTACTGCTTCAGCGATCGTCAGCACATCGCCGAAGATGCTCTCAAGGTTTGGCGGCGCTAGCGACACCACGCGCGGATTGCCCGGCAACCGCGCTGCCAGGGTGCAGACATCGGCGAACGACACGGCGCAGACATCACACAATTCCTGGGTGATCACCAAATCGGGCCGCAATTCGGCGAGGAGCGTTTCTTCGAGCAGGTAGAGGCTTTCGCCGCGCGCCAGACGCGCGCTAACAACCTGATCGATCTCGGCGCTCGACAGACCGTGCGGAATGGCGGAACGGGTCACCCGCGGCAGATCAGCGACAACATCCGGTGGGTAGTCGCATTCGTGCGAGACGCCGACCAGCATATCCGCCAGCTCCAGTTCGCATACGATTTCAGTTGCCGAAGGGAGAAGGGATACAATGCGCATCATGAGCCGTCCTTTCTTCCGGCGCATTCGCTTCTGGTAAGCGTGCCGGGTTATAATTGGATAGTATATCGTTAATGACGTTGCTCTGAGTCTCCCAAAGTACTATGAACCAAAACGATCATACTGGCGCCCGCGGCGATGCACAGTTGCACCAACTCCTCTTGTGGATGGTAGCGGCAAACTGCGCGACGGCAACTATCAGCGCTCTTGTAGGAATGATCTTCTCGCAGACCCGGCTTCTGATACTGGCGGTAATCGTCATTATTGCATCGCTTGGGCATCTGCTGGCAATCTGGCTCAATCGCCGGTCGAAGATAGCCACTGCTGTTTACCTGAGTTGCGGCACAATTGCGTCAAGCGTTGTTCTAATTACGCTTGTGATTCCCGAAACATTACCCACGCTGGTACTGACGCCTGTGCTCATCGTCGCGGTGGCTCTCCCCTACCTTGATCGGGCTATGCTCCGCATTATGAGCGTGGGAACGATCGTCCTGGCGACTACGATCACTGCCCTGGGCATATACGTGCAGCTTTTGGAACCGATCACCGGAGCGTTTCTCGATCTTCTAAACGTGTTCTTTGTCGCCATCGCAACCGCAATCATTTTGTTACTCTTCTGGCAAAACAACACGCGCCTGAAAACTGCGCTCCAGCAGAGCGAACAGGCGAACCGCGAATTGCGGACGCTGCAGGCAAGCCTGGAAACACAGGTCGCTGAACGCACGCGCGAACTGCGGCAGGCGCTGGTTGAACTGGAAGAGCGGGCGAACGAACAGGCGCGGATGCGCGAGGCGCTCGAACAGCAACGGGAAGTTATTCTGGGATTGAGCGTCCCGGTCCTTCCTGTGACAGACACAATCCTGGTCATGCCGCTGGTCGGCGCACTCGATCAGCGCCGGCTGGAAGATGTCCAGCAGCGGGCGCTCAAAGCTATCGAACAGTCCAATGCCCAGGTGCTCCTCATTGACATTACTGGCGTTCCGGTCGTTGACACCCAGGTGGCGAAGGGGTTGATCAGCGTGGTGCAGGCGGCGCGGCTGCTCGGCGCGCGCGCCGTACTGGTCGGCATTCGCCCTGAGGTCGCGCAGGCGCTGGTGGAAGCGGGCATCGATCTGCGGAGCATTCAAACATTCGCCAGCCTGCAGGGTGCGCTTGGCGGGATGCTGAACCATTCAAGAGCATGTACGAGCGTAAAATATCTTTGATCAGGCTGTTGCGAAGCCCGCCTGCGCAGGCTAGATCTGGCGATACTGGAATATTTTCTCAAACTCCAATAAGCCCTCGCTCAGGACATGGAAGCCCGTTCGGGGCTTTCATGATCTCCGCAAGGGCTTCAGCCCGCAGCGTCCCGGCAATACCTCTATCGTAGCTCCTGCAAGACAGTCTCCTTGAACAAGCGCACGAACCGCGCTTTACGACGAAGCCTTGAAGCGAACGTTGTAGATAGCAAGACCAATCAGCACGACGACCGCCAGTCCAATGGAGACGTAAGGGTCGAGAAGAGCGGTGAAGAGGACCAGCAGTGCGGCGAGACCGCTGATGATTCCTTCCATTTTACTGTTCATGTCGGCACTCCTTTGTGCGATGTGCTATTTGAAGGCTAGCGGCTGGAGCTTCAGAGGGAGTGCAGGATGAGCGCTGCCAGCCGGGTGTGATATTGAGCGTCACTCAGTCGATTGTGCAGGCGACCTTTTTCCTTCCCGCGCTGCCAGCCACTTCTTGAGCGATTCGGGACTTTCCTTCGGTTTACGACCGGACAGTATACCACTAACGCTCAGGTCTTC
>JANXAL010000062.1 GCA_025062325.1 Roseiflexus sp. | reverse complement strand
AGTTGCGGTCCGCCAGCGCAACCGAGGACACAGCGCAATCCGTCGCAATCCGTTCCAATCCGTGCGGATCCGTGTTCTATCACACGCTATGCTTATGAGGAGGACTTGTTATGACTACCACGCTCGAACCGCGGATCGTCGAAGAACCCGGCAACGGCACGCTCGAAATCTTCCCCCTCGAACCGAAAGAAGAGACCCTCGTCGCACTGATGACCGAGTTCTTCCGCGATCACTGGGACAAGATTCATTTTGGACCGCTCATTCAGGGGTCGGTGTTCGAGATCAGGGTAACCGAACCGCCGAAGAAAATTAGCATGCTCGACGGCTACCTGACGGTCGATTTCGGCACGTGGCATTTCCACATTTGCATCGGCGAACACAGGGGCAGCAAAAACCGGCCCGTCGATCCTGAGTTAGCCCGTCATCGTCGCACAGCGCGCGCTGAGTTCTACCGTCGGCTCAACCCTGATGGCACAGTCGGCAGCTGGGGGTTCCGCATGTTCAACGGCAAAGACGAAAACCAGATTTACATTTTTCTGCCGAACCCCTTCCTTTCCGACGATATGCGCTTCCTCAAGAAACCTGACTGGTCGCGTCTGGCGCTGTGGGACGACCTGCGCCAGCGGTATCTGGGTCTGCCGCCCGACCCGAAAGACCGAAGCGGCAAGACCATGTTTCACGGGTGAGAGTGGGTGTGGTGTCAAGCGGTTGGCGCTCGCGGTACGTGCAGCTTGCTGCTCAGCTATCACTGATGTTGAAACGGTAACTGCAGAGGAGACAAACGAGCGCGGATCGCCATGCTATGTTCTTTGGCATGATTTACTGAAGGCGCCGTTCCAATGTGGTCGTCTTTGCTTGCTCTGCCCACCGCCTGCGCAACGGCTTCCCGCACTTTCAATTCACTGCTGAAGACGCCTGAGAACTATTGAGCGACGCGAGCACGCCGCTGACCGTGTTCTTCAGCTCTGCCAACCCTACCGGCTTGGCGAGGTAGTGACGCACGCCCAAACGCTTCATCTGCGCGCGGAGACGCGGCGTATCGTATGCTGTCAGCACTACGACGGGGATATGGGGGCGTTCATCGTGCAGCGCCTTAATCAACGCTGCCGCCGCACGACTAGGAGGACTCGGATCAACAATCAGCAGATCGACGGAGTCGCGCATGCAGCGCAGCCAGGCTGCCCCCGGCGATGGCGCTAGCACGACTTCAACATCTTTGCCAAGCAACCGTTGCAGTCCCTGCTGCGTCACCATCGCAGCGACTGGATCGTTGTCGACAACCAGAATGTGGTGCAAGTTCGACACGATATCTTTCCAGGTACATCTCGACTGACGGTCAGAGGGGAGATCCGCCTGCAACGCTCAATCCGCGCGTCAGAGTCGGCTACTCCGTTGCCACTATAACAAAAAGCGGCTGAGTCCAGGAAAGTGAGGCGACAACTCCGCGTTGTAATCACGCAACATCGAAACGGTACGATACCAGAGATTCTTTGTGACGCCAGTTACAGTTTTACCATTCTTGGTTAAGAAGAGGCAATCGAGGCGAGAGGCAAAGGATGAGAGGGCTAGCGGTTGAAGGGGGCGAGTGGGACGGTTGCGGGCTGCAAGCGTGCATAGGTGAACGGCAGCAGCATACACGTAACCACAGGCCTGTGCGAACGTCGCCCGGTCCCAAGCGTCTGAGGGGAATCTTACCGCAGTGACGACATCCCTGCAATGCAGCTCGGTTCTCAGGTCCTGGCTCTCACTTCCTTAACTATCCTCCTCCTCGGCGCGATCCACAGGAAGCAAGACGGTGAACGTACTCCCGACGCCTGGTGTGCTTTCGACTTGAATATGTCCGCCGTGTTGCGTCACAATATGGGCGCTGATCGCCAATCCCAGCCCGGTACCCTGCGGCTTTGTAGTATAGAACGGCTCGAAGAGGTGTGGCATGTGCTCTGGGCTAATCCCTACGCCAGTGTCGCGGACCGAGATGACGACATACTGCGTGCCCGCCTCATCGTTGCGGGAAAGTTCCGTCGCAATATGCAGCTCTCCGCCATTTGGCATGGCATCGCATGCGTTGAGCATCAGGTTGAGGAAGACCTGACGCAGCTGATCGGGATGCGCGATCAGACGGGGCAGATGGGGACAGAAGTTGACAGTCACCGTCACCTGCCCATGTCGCAGATGGGTCTGCACTAATTCGATTGTTTCTGCCAGCAGGTCGTTGATCTCTGTCGGCTCCAGCTCATCGCGCGCCGGGCGATAGAAATCGCGCATGCGCGTGATAATGCGGGCAATGCGCCCAAGTTCGTTCTGCGCAATCGTCAGGAAATGACGCTGCGGCGTATCGGGCGGAATGTCCTGTTCCACCAGATAGAGACTATTGCGCGCCGCATAGAGCGGATTATTGATCTCATGCGCTACCGATGCCGCTAACTCACCGACGGCAGCCAGCTTTGCGCTCTGCAACAGTTGCGCCTGCGCTGCATTGAGCCGCGCCTGCGCCTCGGCATGCAGCGACTGTGTCTGATCAAGGTCCTGCTGCAATGCTGCTACGCGTGCGCGCTGGCGATGCTCTGCGATTGCAAGAGCCGTCAGATCCGCCAGCGCCTGAACGAAGGGGATTTCGCGCGGATGGATCAGATGCGGATTCTGATTGCCATACAGCGCCAGAGCGCCGAGTCGGGTATCCTCGATGCGCAACGGCGCCAGCAGAGCGCTGCTGGGGGGCCAGAATCCCAGGACTTTCTTCTTCTGGGCAAGCTGTGCTTCACTCAATTCACTCAGCGGCGCCTCAAGTTCCGGACCGGCAACTAGCATTGCGCGCGGGGCAAGGAACGCACGCCCCGCCAGACCCTGCCCGGCGCGCAGGGAGAGGCCGCTCGTCTGCCCGCTGCTGCTTGCTGCCAACCGCAGGCGCATCCCTGCCTGATCCGCCAGAAACAATAATGCACTGCTCGTGCCGGGGAACAGTCGCACAGCCTCACGCACGACCAGTTGCAGGATGGTATCTATTTCATGAGTAATGAGAAAAGCCGCGCTGATCGTCAGAATAGTGTTCAACCGCTCATGGGCCAGGTTCATGCGCTGAACAGACGCAGCCATCTGCGCCTCGAGTTCGGCAATACGCGCATACGCTGCGGTCAATTCAGCCTTCAAATGAGCATTATCGTCTGGCTGGCCGTTGACTGGCCGCCTGAGTTGCTTCGGAGAGGCGGATCGCTGTTTCATCGACCTGATTTGCGCACGCTATTGTAGTCATATACACAATCGTATCACACCTTTGCATCTCTCGCAAATCGAATGTTGCGAGACGATAACGGTTGGTCAAGAAGATTTCTCGTGGAGACCGCCACAAAGAAAGTACACTATCGCCATCCCATAATGGTTTTTGCATCTGTGAGTGCAAACCTATGCCACGCAGAAAACGCCAGCATCCGCTGATCAAAGTTGTACGCGCATATCTGAGCGAACATCAGCCGCTGCTAAAAGATGCGCCACTGCGCATCCACACGCTCGATGGGCCGCCCGGTTCACCAAGATATGCTGTCTCAATCGAGCAGTGCCGCGCAAATGGATGTCCGTACAATGTGCCGCCCGAAGACGCTGCCAATGGCCGGTGCCCGATCATTGACTGTCCGGTGCGGCACTCGGTACGGTTGCTCTTCGACCGCAACGGCAAACTGGTCAACGCTTCTGAGAGCGGTATCCATTGGGGCTAGCCTGTCAGAGCGCAGGTTCGCCTGCGGTGAACGTCGCTTTGCAGGGCTGAGGCCCGCGTAAAATCAGCGGTAGACCTCTGCCAAGCGGTATCGGGTGTCAGTCTGTGAACAAAGTATACCGCAAACCAGGGCGGACACGTTGAGTCTATGGATACAGTACGTGACTGGATGAGCCAGCCGCCAATCTGCGTTTCTGACACAACAACCCTCTCTGAAGCGCGACGATTGATGCACAAACACCGCGTTCGTCGCCTGCCTGTTCTTGATAGCGATGGGCGCCTCGCGGGAATCGTCACGGAGGGCGACATCAATCGAATCGCCGACTCACACGCCTATGATGCACGTCAGTACAACCCGCACCAGCGCGCTGCCGATCTTCCGTTACGTGATTTTATGACGCGCAATGTCATTACTGTGGGCCCCGACGAGCCAGTGATCGCGGTCGCTCAGTTGTTGCTACGCCACCGCATCGGCGGCGTTCCGGTCGTTGAAGAGGGACGTGTCATCGGGGTGATCACCGAGAGTGATCTGTTCCGTCGGATGGTAGAACGCGAAGCCGGGGTTATGGGTTAGGGGTCAAGAGATCCAATGAACCAAGAACCGAGAACCAGCACAGAGGCAGGGAGGTGAGAGAAGAGCGAGAGTTTTCACTTTTGCACCCCTCTCTTGCTTCACATTGTTTCATACCCTCCAGATACACCATAATCACTCGTCTGCCTTGCGAATGTTTTGGAAAACAGCATCTCTACCCATCTTCTCATATTCAATGCATCACACACAATGTTCCTGCCTTCAACCTTCTCGCCTCTCGCCTTCATGCCGCGAGCGCGCCCACGCGACCAATTGTTGCTTCGCTCCAGCGATCCATCAACATCCGCGCGTGTTGTTGCATCCACTCCGAAAGGCGCTTGCCCTGCGCCAGCACAGCCGCATGGTAATCGGGCGCTCCCTCGGGCGTCGAAATGACCCGACCGAGCTCACCGCGCAGCCAGAGCACTTCAATAAGCACAGGCAGCGCAGCGACCTCGCCCGGCAGCAGCGGCGCGATGCGACCGTAACTGCACACCAGGTTGACCGCCTGTGGAATGTCCAAGGGACCCTGGAAAACGCCCCAAGAGGTCGTTTCCGACGGTATCACTCTGGTTGCAAATCCAACCAGCGCATCCGCGAGATCGACGATGCGCGCATCGCGCTCGACCTGATCGAAGTCAAGCAGCGCCACGACCCGGTCACCGACAAACCGCACGTTATCTGGGTGCATATCGCCATGGATCAGCACCCGCGGCAATGCGTCATATGCGTGATCGGGCAGGGCAGCGCGCAACGCTGACGCTCGCCCGTCATACCAGGCAAGATCGGCGTGCAGTTCTCCCATAACGTCGCGTTCATACAAGATCTCAGTCAGGGACGGAATGCGCGCTGGCGCATACCGGGGTAACGTCACGTCGCCTGGCGGCGGGAGATCAACAACTGCCTGATGGTACCAGGCGAGCGTTGCACCGACTTCCATAATCTGAGCCGGACGACTCGGATCGAAGTCGGTCCCGTGCACATACTCCTGGACCTCGTAGATCCGTCCGTCGATAATCGTCACCGTTGAACCAGTTTTGTTCGGAATGAGACGAGCTGTTGGAAACGACCGCTGACAGAGGCGCTCGATCAGGTGATGACGGTAGCGTACCGATGCCAGCGAGAAGCGATGGTGGTTGCGACGCACCACAAACTTCCCGCATCGCGTGACAACAATGGCAGTCTCATTGACAAACCCGTGGCCCGTGGCGGCGATTCCTTCGATTGGTCCCAGTTCGTAGTGGGACAGCACACGTGCAATGTCAGTTGGTCTTAGCATTGTTCTATGTTGTGCTGGGAAGCGCATCATTGCGCTGGAGCGCGCTGCGAAGACGCCTACGAGCGACTAACGCCCTAGCAGCATTATGCAGGCATATCCGGTGTGTTTGCCTGCCTCCATGCCCATTGCTCGTGCGAGCAAACGGTAGAGCCGACGCTGCCTCTCCCCTACCGATCCCAGCAGAATGTTCCTTATCGACTCACTGTTTCAAGTTCCAATTGATGCACGAGCGACTGAGCGAACGCGTCGATTTTGGCGCGTTCGGCAGATGTGATGCTCGACCATGGTACGAAATCCGGCGCCGAGAGGATGACCCTAAGCGGAGGGACGACCAACCGCGCGCCTCGTTTAGCCAGCAGGCTAACCAGATCATCGATGCTGCTCGGTCGCTCGTTGACGGTTTGTGTGCCGAAGACCGCTATTGCCATGCGCTTGAAACGACGCTCTGGAATGGTTTCTACCAGATGCCGCATGCGCCAACTGGCGTGGTGGGCGTGGGTGAAGCTTCCCAGCACCAGCAGGTCACACCCTATGGTATCGCTAGCAGTTACAGAGGTTACCGGTGCACAGATAACATGGGAAGCATACGGTGACAGTCGGTCGGCGATGACTCTGGCGACTTCGCGGTTGTGCCCAAACCAGGATGCGTAGACTATTAGGACCCTCATGGCATGCACCTCGTTGTATCTGCACGTCGTTGTGCTCGCTTCGAGCATACCACAGCGCTGTTCCTGTGCGGGCACGGTCTGGCAACCAGCAGTGAACATTCCATTACGCAGTGCGTTATACGATGGAGATGTCCGATTGCGACATTCCGTTACGCAGCGCGTCATTTTTGCTTAACCTAGAGTTGTGAATTTGCAATGCCGCACTGCGGCATGACAGTGGTATACTTAGAGCGGTCGAAGGACTGTCGGGTTGGGCAAAGGCGGTTGGCGGAGAGCCGCGTTTGCCATAGCGCACAAGCGCCGCCCGACTGAGCCCAGACCCACGGTGGCCGCCCCCCTAGCCACGTGTCACTGGCGTCGGCACCCCCGCCGGCGCCAGTTGTATTTAATTCAGGCAAGAGACGCAGGGTGCACGGGAAGAGCTAAGAAACAAGAGGCGCGCAGCGAGAGATGCGCGGGGAGCGCCAAGAGGCGTGCAGCGTGAGGCGGGAGGCGCGCCGGATGTGACTGTCGCTTATGAATAGCGGGCGATCAACAGGCGTCAGCGCATCGTCGCAGCGGCAGGGCGTTGCCGGGTGTGTGCAGGGTGAGGATCACGCACAGAGGTTTGATAGTTTATACGTCATCCTCAAAGGAAAAGGACATTGCTTCCCGAAGTGCCAATCGCTACCGCGACGCTGAGTGGAGGCTGACGCTAACACTTAGGAATATCGATCGTCACCGGCAGCGCCGCTTCGACCGGCGCATCGCGCTAGCCTCCCAGACCGAACGACTGCAGACCGCCGACCCCGACAGGCTGCCGCCAAAGTCGCGGACATATGTTGCCATCCGTTGCGTTGTTTCGTCGGAACACGAGGAACGCCAGCCGACAGTGCCCTTCTGCAGGAAACATTGCCAGCCCAAGTTGAAGTTGAGCGCGTCGGCAATAAATAAAGTTGCGCTGCCGATGGGTCGCGCCGCAGGCGCGCCAAAGGTGCGTTCCAGGGAAGGCATTCGCTCAACGAGCGCCTCGCGCCCAAACACAACGATGCCCGCCTGGTTGTCTGGCGGGATTATCGCCAGCGCTCGGGCGATGAATGCCTCGGCGCGTGCGTTGTGATGCCGCAACCAAGTCGATCTATCAAGCAGGAAATATCGTTATGGTCGTATTGGGAGGCTGAACCAATTGCACGCCAGTAAGCGCGCCGATCAGCGCCAGCGCGATAAGGGTGCGGAGCACGAGGCTGAGCCATCGTCGCCAGGCGCCAATGCGCACTGGGGAGAGCAGCGCGAGAAACCAGAGCAGCGGCAAGATGGAAGCACGTCAGAGCGCTTCGGGATAGACGAACGACACATCCATACTACGCCGCACGGCGACGCGCTGCGAGCGTGAGGCGGATGCGCTGCCATAGGTACGCTAGACCGCTCCGCTGATACACCAGCCATTCGATAATGATCACCAGGATCGCCGCAGCCGCCAGCCAGCGCCAGATCTCCTGTCGACCCACCTGCTCGCGGGTCACTGCCTGTTGCAACCCGCTCACCTGTGGCACGCGCAACTCGCTTGCTGGCGCGATGCGCGACTCTTCCGGCGTGAACAGATTGACGGCGAAACGACGCTGATCGATCACCTGGTTATCACGCGCCTGCTCAATGAGGTATGGTCCCAGCGCGTCAGTACCGGCATAGATTGCCTGCCCGCCCTGAATCTGCGCCGCCTCGACGCGCCCATCCGGTCGAATGACGCGCACTGCGGTTACGGCGGGATCAACCGCCACAGCCAGTGGTTGCCCGGGAACGATCTGCGACGCCTCCAGACCGCTCCCCGGCGCGAGATACCCGATAATGTTCGAGATCAGCAGCGGAAACGCAACCTGGAGCGGCAGGTCGGAGTCTTGCAGCGCAAACGCCAGGATGACGATCCGGCGCCCTTCGCGCTCCCCTGCCAGCAGCATCGGGCTGCCATCTCCTTCGACCAGTGTGCGCGCCCACATTCCCGCCTCGATGCGCATTGCCCGCAGTACATTCACTTCGCTCACACTGATATTCCGCAGCAGCGGCGGCGCCTGCCCTTCGAGAACGATTGGCGCCGGGCGCAGGAGCGGAAAATCAACAACGCCGGTGACGGAAAAGAGATTGGTCGAGCGCATCGGCGCGATAAACACTAGATTGCCAGCCGGGAGCGTTTCCGGCGCCACACGGTCAAAGATCGTAATCTGCGGTGCAGCCTCGCCGGAAACAGTCGTGGTCGTCGCTTTTGTGGCAGTAATGCCGGGCAACAGCGCAAGCGCCGTTTCGAGGAAGCGATTGCCAGGACCAACAATGCGCACCTCGACGCCAGCGTCTGCTGAACTCACTGCCCATGCCCGATCATCGGAGGGCAGGAAGTCTACGCCGGGCGCTGGACTGAGACGCGCCTCAGCTACACGCACCTGGGCAGGAACATCGACAATCACGGTCCGAACGGCGTCTGCGGCGCCGTCGGGACCAAGATTAAGTTCATATGCGTTGAAGAGAGCGCCATCAAGGTAAAGATCGAGTCGTCGCACAACCGATGCCGGACCGTAATTGGTCGCCTGTACGAACAGCGTCTGTCCGGCAGGACCTGGTTGCAGCGCCATCGCGCTGATCGCCACGTTCTCAGCGCGTTGCCCGATAGGGAAATAACGCACAGTCGCCGGAACGCGAATATCGGTCGGGATTTCGACATTACCATCGGAGATGATGGCAACCTCGCTATCCGGTTCGCGCGCCGCGAGGGCTGTAGCGAGCGCCAGCGCCTGCGACAGATCGCCGCGACCGCCGACGCTGAGTCTAATCGAGCGAATGGCGTCATACATCTGGCGGCGATCAGTGGTTGACGCTGCAACCACTTCCATCTGTCCGCCAACAGCGATAATCGTCGCGCGCCCGCCTTCAGGCAACTGGTCGACCAGCGTCTGCGCCTGCCGACGCGCCGCTTCGAGTCGTGAAGGAGGAACATCAGTCGCCGCCATGCTTGCCGAGCGGTCGATAATGATAATCAGATTGCGCCCGCTGATGCCAGTCGTGAGGAAGAATGGTCGCGCCAGCGCCATAGCCAGCAGCAGCAGGAGCAGCAATTGTAAGAAGAGCAGCCAGTTGCGTCGCAGGCGCTGCCAGGGCGCATTTGCTTCCACATCACGCACCATGCGCCGCCAGAGGAATGTCGAGGAGACGCGCCGTTCCTCGCGGCGAAGTTTCAGCAGATACATCGCCACGATCAGCGGCCCCACAATCAGCGCGCTGAGCAATGCAAGCGGCGTCAGCAACGACATACCGCACCTGTCATCAGCGAAACACTCCGCGCCGGCGCAGCATCGTCAGAATGAACTCTTCGACCGGCTGCGCCGTATCGACCTGCACATACGTGATGCCACGACCGTGGCAAAAGCGTTCAATCGCCTCTTGCCATTCGCGCAAATGTTCCTGGTAGCGTTGCAGCGTCTCCAGATCGGCAGTAATCTCGACTGCTTCACCGGTTTCAGCGTCCAGCAGGCGGAAATCGCCATCGAGCTGCGGGCGCAGTTCCTGGGGCGCCAGGATGTGGATCAGCGTAATCTCGAACGGACGTGATCCGAGCGCACGAAGCGCATCTTCCCAGCGTGGATCGAGCAGATCGGAACACAGAATGAGCGGACCAGGATTGATCGCCGTGCGCGCATAGCGTTTACAGGCATCTGCTAGGTTGCCAGCGCCGCCGGGCTGGAGTCGCTGGAGGAACGCAAAGAGCGGCAGGGCGCCCGCCTTGCCGCGCACCCCGCGGAGCTGCCCGCCCGCGCCAGCAGCAAACGCGGTCACCGTCACCCGGTCGAGCGTCGAGAGCGCCACATACCCGAACGCTGCCGCCAGACGTCGGGCGTAGGTTAGTTTGTGCGGATCGCCCCAATCCATAGAGGCGCTGTTATCCACGAGCAGATGGACGGTCAACTCTTCTTCAGCCACGAAGAGTTTGAGGAAGAAGCGTTCCATCCGCGCGTAGAGGTTCCAGTCGATCTGGCGAATATCATCGCCGCGGACATAGGGACGAAAATCGGCGAACTCGACGGAAGATCCGCGCCGTGGACTGCGCCGCTCACCCTGGAAGTCGCCGACCATCGCGCGCCGCGTCAGCAGCGCCAGGCGATCAAGTTTGCGCAGAAAAGCGGAGTCGAACAGCGGTTGTGATGAAGTCGTCGTCATTGTTTCGCTTTCGATGACGAGGGATCAACCGGAGATAGACCGGCGTCGCCCTCTCCTGCGAGCACAGTCTACGATGATATAGACGCATTAAGACGGATGTGCATGGACCAGAATTCCGCTCACGGGACCCATAACCGCCTGTCGTCCATTTTCAACGCTGGCTGCAACCGGCTCAACCGATGCCAACCGCACGTCTGACAGTGCTCGCTCTGGGCGTTGTGAGAAAGAATGAACCCATCTGAACAACTGGCGGGGCGACTGACGTTGTGAGCGAAGCCATCCTCTCGCAAGTGGAGAGATCGCTTCATCGCCTGCGCCTCTCGCCATCACAGCAGCCTGGGACGACACAAACAGGCGTCGAGCGCCGTCACTCCGCGCGTACCGATTCAAGCACCTGCTTAATGATATCGTCGGGGGAAATCCCTTCCGCCTGCGCTTCAAAGTTCAGAATCACCCGATGGCGAAGCGCAGGCAGCGCCGCCTGGCGCAGATCGGCGAACGCAACGTTGTAGCGCCCGTCGAGGAGCGCCATGATTTTCCCTGCCAGAATAAGCGCCTGCATGCCGCGCGGACTGGCGCCATACCGCACATACTGCTTCGTTACCGGGGGCGCATCCTTATCTTCAGGATGGGTGGCGGTAATCAGGCGAGCTGCGTAAGCAAGGACATGAGTGGCAATCGGGACCGACCGCGCCAGCCGCTGCATCGCCAAGATTGTCGAAGCATTCGCCACCTTGCGCACCTGCGGCGTCCGCGCGCCGGTCGTGCGGTTGGCAATTTCCACCAGTTCGGCGACTGTTGGAAAGGGAACAAGAATCTTGAAGAAGAAGCGATCAAGCTGCGCTTCGGGCAGCGGATAGGTGCCCTCCATTTCAAGCGGGTTCTGCGTCGCCAGCACGAAGAACGGGCTTTCCAAACGATGGATGGTCTTGGCGACGGTCACCGTATGTTCCTGCATCGCCTCGAGCAAGGCGCTCTGCGTTTTCGGTGTTGCGCGGTTGATCTCGTCCGCCAGAATAAGGTTCGCAAAAATCGGACCCGGCTCGAACCGGAATGTCTTGCGCCCTGACTCATCCTCGCTGATGAGAGTCGTACCGACAATGTCAGCGGGCATGAGGTCGGGTGTAAACTGGATGCGGCTGAAGGAGCAATCGATTACATCAGCAAGCGTGCGCACCAGCGTGGTTTTCGCCAATCCCGGCACTCCTTCGAGGAGTGCGTTTCCTCCCGCCAGGAGCGTGATCACCGTCTGCCGGATCAATTCTCGCTGACCGACAATCACCTGTGAAATCTCGTTTTCGATCGCCAGTGCGCGCTGACGGAACTCTTCGGGCGAGAGAACGTCCTGCACTATCTCTTCGGCTGCTGTCATACCACATTCTTTCCTAGAGGCTTATAGTGGCGAAACTTCGCATCATCAGGCTGATCGACACAACGATCAACACGACCCACGATACTGCGGTGATGGCAAAGACAAAGGCGACGACGCTCGCGGGTAGTCTTGTCAGGCGCCCGCTGACGATGATCGCCGCACTGCCAAGCACGACAATCAACGCAAGCACGCCAGGAAATAGCCATATCATAACGAAATCTGACACCTCCCAACTCAAACGCGGAGCCAGGAACATCGCGTTCACGGTTCGAGCCGTGAGAAATAGTCGCGCACATAATCCTTCAGGTGCGGCGGAATGGCGCTCCGATCAAGCGCTTCTCCGGCTGCACGTTGATACTCGCGCAACACCTGTTGATAGGGGGTCTGAAGCGGGCTCACGCTCCCCGGCGCGTTCAACTGTCCCTGCTGGATCTGCGTCTGCCCGCCTGCGCCCTCCTGACCTTGAATGCGCTCAATATCGCGCGGTTGCCCATCGGGCGTGAAGGGTTGATAGACAAGGTCGCTGCTGCCAGTGCCAGCCTGGTTTCCAGTCGCCGGGCTTTGCTGGTTCCCCTCCATCTGCGAACCCGCTTGACCTTCCTGCCCCTGCTGCTGGCCCAGTTGCTGCCCTTGCTGCTGCTGTCCTGGCTGCTGTTGCCCTTGCTGCCGTCCTAGTTGCTGGCCCGGCTGTTGCTGGCTTCCTTGCTGCTGTCCTTGCTGTTGCTGTCCCGGTTGCTGCCCTTGCTGCTGTTGCTGCTGCCCTTGCTGCTGTTGCTGCTGTCCTAGTTGCTGGCCCGGCTGTTGCTGGCTTCCTTGCTGCTGTCCTTGCTGGTGTTGCCCGGACTGAGCGATGGACTGGCGTTCTTCCTGGAGTTGGGCAATCGCCTGTTGCGCCGCCTGCTGCGCCGCCTGCTGTTGTTGCGCCTGTTGAACGCTCTGCGCTGCCTGTTCGAGCGCCTGCTGCGCCTGCTGAACATCATTTTGCTGCAGGGCGTCCGCCGCCTGCTGCAACGCCTGCGCTGTCTGCGGCGCGCTCTGTTGCAACTGCTGCGCTTCCTGGCGCAATTGTTCCGCCAGTTGCCTACGTTCTGCAGCGGTCATGGATTCGATCTGCTGCGCCAGTTGACGCAACGCATCCTCAGCCTGCTCGAGCGTCGGGCGACCGCTCTGCGGTTGTTTCTCCATCGCCTGCAAATTGCGGGCAAGTTGTTCCAACGCTGCGCGTTGCGCATCTGCATCGGGCGTCAGACGTTGCTGCAGACGCGCTTCGGCGGTCGAGAGATCGGCGAGCGCCTCTTCACGATTGCCCGGATTCTGCTCCAACCGCTGTTGCACCTCTGCCAATTCGCGATCCAGCGCTGCGCGTTCCTCAGGGCTGAGACTCTGGTTCTGCGCAATCTCCTGACGCAGTTGCTCAATCTGTGCTGCCGCCTGCTGCGTTGCCTCACGGATGGCAGCGCGCTCTGCCAGAATCTGGTCCTGTGGATTAGGCGCTATGATCAGTGCGACCATGGCGGCAACCAGTGCCAGTGCAACGATCAGCGGTCGCCGATTGATCTTGAGCGGCACCAGACGCGGTCTGAGAGTTGTAGCGAAGGCATATGCGTCGCGCTGTTGCAATTCGACCAGCGGCGTCCGTTCGGTGCGCTGCCCGAGTTCAAGCGCTGTCGCCAGTCGTTCACGCGCGTCGAGCAACGTGTCGAGCCGTTGTGCAACGCGAATCGGCGGCAATGGACGCACTGCCAGATAGCCAGCGACAATCAGTGCCCACAACGCCAGCGGCGCCAGCGATATCCAAAGCAACCCAGGAATCGGAAACAGGCGACCGGCAATCTGGAGAGCCAGTGACGCCAGTGCAGCAATCCAGAGCGTGCTGCTGGCAAACCAGAGCGTATCCCGCAGGCGCAACCGCCGCGCCATCGGGCGCAATCGCTGCTGAAGGTGATGGATTGTCACAGAAGGCGCTGACATCAGGCGATTGCCTATTCTTCGACGCGGCGCCAGAACGCGCGCTCACTCATACGCCGCATACCGTTGCCCTCGTCGATGAACTCGATCACCCGTTCGCTGATGATCGTTACGACATTCGTTGCAGTACGCGTCGCCAGCGGTTGCGCCGCAGGTTTCACAGTGCGCATCGGTGCAGACAGAGGAGTGACAGGCAGATTCCGCTGTTCAATCCGTCGCGCCAGCCAGGCGATGCCAGCTTCCGCTGCCAGGGCGACGGCGCTGATCGCCACCGCGCGCCCAATGTCGCGCCAGCGCGCAGGAATGGATGCCCCTAGCCGCGCCAGCGGCTGCTGCGACAATGGTGCAGGGAGCAATCGTTCCAGCGCTGAGCCGCATTTCCCGCAGAAGTGGTGATCAAGCGGATTACCATGACCGCATTGCAAACAAATGCGCTCCACCATTGGTCGCTCCTTCTTCCGCTCATCGACGCCCTGGAGAAGTATAGCATACTTCATTCCCATTTGCCGTGATAAGCGCATGAGAGCGCTGCCAACGAACAGGCTCAGACAAAGCAGTGAAGCGGAAGGGCGGGTCTCGGACCTGCCCTTCCGACGTCCAAGATCAAGGCGACAACCTGGGCGACAGTGAATGCGACGTTTGCTGCTCCGCTCGTAACTGCACCGCAACGCCGCATTGACTTGCGAAATACGCTAAGTTGTGGTATCATTGTGCGTGGGCCTCTAGCTCAATTGGTAGAGCAGTTGACTCTTAATCAACGGGTTCAGGGTTCGAGTCCCTGGGGGCCCACCATTTCGCGAACAGCCGTTGCTTTGCAACGGCTGTATGTTTTGTGCGTATGAATCACAACTGCCCCGTATCCGTCCAGGCGTCAAGGCGTGCACAGTAGACGGGGTCGTCGTAGCGCGCCGGGTGAAACGCCGCTGCGTATGCAGGTGCTGCCGCGTCGCTAATATACGCCGCCAGAATCTCTGCCGCGCCGCACGCTGCCATAATGCCGTATCCGGAAAACGCACCCATCACAAATGACCCGCGCGGTCCGACAGGACCGATGAGCGGACGGTTCTCACGCGTCTTGGTGTAGTAGCCGCCATCAATCGAGGGGCGCGGCGGACGGGAGACGTATGCGTCGAGCCCCGGGATGATGCGCGTCAACCCACGCAGCGTAACCTCGAAAAAGTAGGGCGCTAGCGGCAGAGGGAAGACCTCTTCGACCGGCGCAGCGTCGTATGCCCATAGTGCGATGACCCATGCACTCCCTGCGCCGCCTTCCGGACGGCAATGTGCGCCAGCCGGCAGCTCGCCGAGCAACATCCGCGCCTCCGGCTCATCTGCGATCACGGCGCGTTCCTCATCAGTCCAGGGAAGCGTCTGCGGATCGGCGCAGATCAGTAGCGGCGCATCGCGTGGAATGACGCCCAAGTGATCCTCGAACGCAACTTTGAGATGGCGTTCCGAGAAGACTGGCAACTCAACGCCAACCATGCGCCCCACCTGACGCAGAAATGGTCCAGCCGCATTCACAAACGCGCCTGTTACGATGCGTTGACCATCGAGTCGCACGGCGGAGATCCGTCCGTTCGCCATCTCAACTGCCTCGACGCGCGCACACAGAAACCGTGCACCGCGGCTGCGCGCCCGTTCCAGCAGAGTCATGCCAAGTTGCTGCGCGCTCAACCACCCGCAGCGTCGCGCATGCAACGCAGCAACGGCGGTGTCGGCAAGGTAGGGAAAATGCTGGCGAAGCGTCGCCTGATCGAGAATCAGATCCGCACCATCGGGCTGGCCATCAAATCCGTGTGCGGCAGCAGGTGTGTATGTGCCAGGGCTGACATGGACGCGCAATGGTCCCGCGCCTAGCGCTGCTGCTGCTTCGCCTGCCTGCTGCAGGAATGCCGCTCGCGCCGGATCGGTCGTGACGTAGAGATAGCCGCGCCGGTTGAGCGCAATTGCATTATTCGTTTCGCGCGCCAGCACCTCGAGCAGATCAATGCTGCGGTTCATCAGCGCGACCATCGCGCCATCGGGACCGGGCCACCAGTTGCGATAGCACTCACTCGATGCATTGCTGGTGAGCGAGAGGGGCGAACATGCATCGACCAGCAGCACCGATGCGCCACAGGCTGTCAGGGCATCGGCAGCGGCAACCCCGGCAATGCCCGCGCCACAGATGATGACATCATAGCCAGTCACAGCGCCTCCAAAACCTTGTTCGATACGTTCGCAACTTCTCCGATCTGCGACTTGCTCCAACCAGGGCTAACATCGATACGAAGGACGCCCCTCAACAGACCAAACGAGGGCGGACAAGCGTATGCCGCTCGCGCCTCGCGCCTTCCACCCCGCGCCTCCCGCATCGCGCCCCGTGCCTCGCGCCTCCGGCCTCGCACCTCGTGCACCTTATGACGCCCCTGAACACTGAAACGGTCAAGGCATTGCAGCGAGCATACATTACAGGACGGCGCGTGGTATACTCAAGATTATCATTCCGACTGGCACAGAGGCAACGGTAGCGGAGACGGCGGAGGGCAGGCGTATGAGCGCTGATGAGATGTTGATCTTCCCCGGCTCAGGAAGTCCGAAGTTGACGAAGAACATTTGCAATTACCTGGGCGTGACGCCGGGACAATGCGAGGTGTTGCGCTTTTCCGAGGGCAACCTGTTTGTACGCATTCTCGAGAATGTGCGTGGGCGGAACGTCTACATCGTGCAGTCAACGGCGTTTCCGGCGAATGACAATTTCATGGAACTGCTCTTCTGGATCGACGCATTCAAGCGTGCAAGCGCCGCATCGGTGACGGCAGTGGTTCCTTTTTTCAGTTACGCCAAAGGAGACAAAAAGGACGAACCGCGCGTCTCAATCCGCGCGCGGGTCTGCGCCGATGCTATCGAGGCAGCAGGCGCTGATCGGATTGTCGTTATGGATCTGCACGCGCCGCAGATCCAGGGGTTTTTCAAGATTCCTGTAGACGATCTGTATGCGTTGCCGGTGCTCTGCGACCGCATCAAGCAACTGAACCTGGACAATCTGATCGTTGTTGCGCCCGACAGCGGTTTTGCCAAGAAAGCGCGGAAGTATGCACGGTATCTTGGCGTTTCCATGGCGGTCGGCGACAAGGAGCGCGTTGCGCATGATGAACACGCGCATATCATTGAAATCATCGGCGATGTGGAGGGCAAGACGGCATTGATTGTCGATGATTTCATCATCTCAGGGGGTACGCTTGTTGAGATTGCTCAGCAATTGCTAGTGCGCGGCGCAAAAGAGGTGTACGCTGCGGTAACCCATGGCGTCTTTGCCAAGGGAGCGATGGAGCGACTAGCGGATAGCCCGATCCGACGGTTGTTTGTGACCGACACGGTCGAGACGCAGCCAGTGACATTGACGCCACAGGTCGAAGTGGTGTCGGTGGCGCCGCTGTTCGGTGAGGCAATCCGGCGCATCCACTACCGCGAAAGCATCAGCGTGCTGTTTCCGCGATAGCGACGTCGTCCGCCTATGACGCTCTACGTTACTTCACTCGCTTCCGGGAGCAGCGGTAACGTCCTGGTCGTGCGATCCGGCGATGCGGCGCTGCTGGTTGATTGCGGACTGCCGTTGCGCACGCTCGAACCGGCGCTAGCGCGCCTTGACATCCATCCTGCGCAGCTGAGCGCTATTCTCCTGACCCATGAGCACGGCGATCATGCGCTATCCGCCGGTCTACTCGCGCGGCGCTACGGTATTCCGATCGTCGCCAACCAACCAACACTTGCGGCTATCGAGCAGGACCTGGAAGGCGTCCCTGTCCGAGAACTGGCGACCGGCGCCGCTGCGACGATTGCCAGTTTCTGCGTGCGTAGTTTTCCGGTGCCGCACGATGCCGCTGAACCGGTGGGATACACAATCAGGGCGGGCCAATGGTGCGTCGGCGTTGCAACCGACCTGGGGCACTGGAATGACGTGGTCGTAGAGGGACTGGCGCCAGCCGATCTGGTGGTCATTGAAGCAAACCACGATCAGGAGAAGTTGTGGCGCGCTCCGTACGTGGAGGTGGTCAAACACCGCATCTACGGTCCGACCGGACATCTGGACAATATTGCTGCAGGACAGTTGCTGGCCCGTCTCGGCGCCGATGGACGCAGGCGCAGCGCCTGGCTGGCGCATCTCTCACGGGAGGCCAATACGCCGCAGATCGCTGAGCAGGTAGTGCGCGGGGTGCTGGCGCTCGCGGGCGTAGAGTATGTCAGCGTGGTTGCGCTGCCGCGTCGTGCGCCGCTCCACTGGTCGAGCGACATGCACGGCGAGCAACTTGCCCTCTTTGAATGAAATGTCTACCTTTTGTTCAAATTGTGTCGATGATCGCGCTGTGGCAGAACGCTATCCAGCCATTTGGTTGTCATATACTCTCTCTTAGTTGCGATTCGTTAACCGGCGCTCACCTGGGAAGCTCACTATAATTAGCCTCGAGTAAATCTCCGTCTTCTGCACAGTGAGTTCTGCCGCACCGATCCGCGCCAGAGCACGAGAGCAGCCGACGTCAGCGTTGACGGACGCGCGTCTGCATGGGTTCGTGCGCCCTGCAGCTGTTGCCGCGTATGCATGAATTGTCGATTGCTCATAGTCTAGTGGAAATTGCCGAAGAAGCGGCAGCAAAGGCAGGCGTCACGCGAGTCACGGCAGTGCATCTTCGTCTAGGGGTCCTGTCGGGAGTAGTGCGCGACGCGCTTTTGTTTGGCTTTGATGTCGCCGCTGCCGGTACACGTCTGGAGGGAGCGCGCCTGGAAATTGAAGATGTGCCCTTGCAGGCATACTGCGCACAGTGCAATGCGGTAGTGACATTGCCCAATCCACAGCGGTTCCGCTGCCCGCGGTGCGACGAGCCGTGCGGACGCATCGTGACAGGACAGGAGATCGAACTGACGGCGCTAGAGTATGAAGAGAGCGCGCCGGAAGCCACAGCGTCGTGAATATCTGGCGCTGGCATATCGCGAAAGACAATGGCGCCCGTAGCGATAGAGCCGACTGACATGGGTCTTCCCGAAGGAGGCGCTATGGCGCATGTACTGCTCCGCCCACAACCACTCGGCGTCTTTCCCGCACCCACGGGGTATCTGGTCATCCCGCCCGTTGCCGGCGCTGAAGAGGTATGCTCCGCTCTGCTTGCAGGGCAAACTCCCGACCGTGTACCCGATGCGCTCCGTTTTTACACTATGGCGCTAGCGGACGACCGCCAAGGCGCCTGGCTCGCCCTAGCGCGCGACCCCTCGCCGGAAGCGTACTACAACCGCTTTGTGTTACGCAGCGACCCGGACACGTATGCATATCTGCGTCGGCAATTGCACGGCGATCTAGCTGCCCTGCTTGACCTCGTAGCGTATATGGGGGGCCTGCGAGACTCGCCGCCTGAAGCAGACGGAGTGAGCGGCGAAATCGCGGCGTGCATTCTTCCGGCGCATGCCGCGAATGCGCTGGCTCGCCAGCAGTACGATGTCGCTGTTGCCACCCTCCAGCGAGCGATCGAAGAAGTCCGGCATATTTCACCGTTATTTGCCGCACAGCTTCTTGACCGTCTAGCAACCCTCTATACTACTATCAGCCAGTCGACAGCCGCGCTTCAGGTGCTGCGCGACGCTGTCAAAATGACCAGCGGGAGTCGGCGCGTCGATCTACGCGCGTATCTGGCGTTGCGGCTGGGAATGTTATGCCAGGACCTTGCTAACGGGCAGCGCACCTTGCTGATCGAGGCAAACGAATGGTTCCAGGAAGCGCTGCGCTGCTGCTCAATCGAGCGCTCACCCGACCTCTATGCGCTGGCGCATTACCGGCTGGCGTTGACCATCCTGGCGCTCGCACCCTCTGGAAACGGTCATCAGGCGTCGCACGAACGGGCGATCCAGTCGTTGCGTGAGTCGCTCCGCGTCTACACTTGTGAAACGCACTACGAGCAATGGCTCAATGCGCAGATCACGCTCGCCAACACACTGCGCCTTTCGTCTGATTCGTCCTCCGCCGACCATCTGCTCGAAGCAGTGCGGTTGTACGACGAGGCGCTGGCGAGCCGCGATCAGGAGTGTGACCCGCTCTGGTACGCCCGCATACTGGCGAATCAGGGAAACGCGCTGTTCCACCTTGGTGACATTGCCCGCGCCCGCGACTGTCTGGTCCGCGCTCGCTCAATCTTCCTCGCTAACCGCGACTACGGCGCCGCGGCGCTGCTTGACGAGGCGCTGGCTGAGATTGAGGGCCGGGGGTTAGGGGTTAAGGGTTAGGGGGTTAGGAGTCCTCCGGGCGTGACCGTCGCTTTGCCCGCACCCTAGCGTTGCGCCAACGCTGTCGCTCTGACCGGGACACTCACAGGTGTAGATTTTTCTGGCAATCCCCTGTGCTGATTGTTTCAAGCATCTGTTAACTCCCCCTTATCCCCTCGTGGGAGAAGGGGGCAGGGGAAAGCTCACAAGTGGAGATTTTTCGGCCAGTCCTTCTGGTGCATCGTCCATTTTGAGCATCAGGACGTGCGCACTCCCCTCTCCCCTCCTCGCAAGTGTAGATTTTTTCCAGCAAGCCCTTCTGTTGCATCGCTGATTTCAAGCAACAGGACGCTCCAGCCCCCCCTTCTCCCCTGGTGGGAGAAGGGGCAGGGGGATGAGGGAAAAACGGACGGCAGAACGCGGCAAACCTCACATTGCACCAAAACATGATTGTAATGGGGGACGCCCCTACAATGGCGACATTGCCCGCCTTCAACCTTTTCGCCTCTTGTCTCTCGCCTCTCACCGCGGTTGTCGCTTTTCAACCATAGGTAAAGGGGCATTAACTACTATTTTGTGCACGGTATCACTATAATCGAAGCCAGCACTCCTTCTCCGCGATACCCGGAGTTGCCGCAGCAGTGCCTCGCACCGATTGCTTGTCGTCTGCTGCGTTGACGTATTGACCCTTCCACGCTGGCGTGCGTCAGCGCCTGTTAGCATAAAGTGCATTGCTAGAGGGGAGCGCCATGACCTCCACGCTCGATGGTCATCACCGCAACGGCGCACCACGCGCCGGGGTCGAGCAGTTGCTTGATCGTCTGAACGAGCCGCGAACGCTTGAGGCGCTGAACCGCCTCCTTGATCATGCTGAGTTGCTGGCATTCTCCGCAGCGTCGCTCGACGGGTTGGTGCGCCGGAGCGAGGTGATCGTCGAGAATGTGACTTCGACAGTCGCCGAGGTGCGCGAGGCGCTGCCAGCGGCGCCGGAGATCGACACGGCGGCGCTGACACGCCTGCTCCGCGACCTGCCCCGCCTGCTCGAATTGACCAGCCGCCTCACGGCGCTGACAGCGACCCCGGAGTTCGAGGCGCTGTTGAACCTGCTCAGCAACCCGTCGACTATGATCTCGCTCCGGCGTCTGTTGCAGCACGCCGAATTGCTTGCCTATCTGGTCGAAGCGATTGATGCACTCATTCGCCGCAGCGATACGATTGTCGAGAACGTCAACGTCCTGTTGCGCGATGTTGCCGCTGGCACGCCGGGCGCCAGCGAAAGCCTGCTGACCCTGATCGAGATGCTCCACCGCCACCGCGACTATGTGCCGCGCCTGATCGCCGTAGTGCCGCAGTTCACTGAACTGGTGGAGCAGATCGGTCCCTTCGTCGCCTCCGAAGAGTTCCGCACCCTGCTGACCTCCGGCGTCTTCGATCCCGATACCGTCACGCTGGTGGGGCGCGCTGGCGATGCGTTCGTTGCCGCCTATAATGAGGATCGTCAGGCGCAGCGGCGCCTGGGACCGATTGGTCTCGTCCGCGCGCTCTACGATCCGGATGTTCAGCGGATTGCCGCGCTGGTGGTCGATTTCGCCCGGCGCTTCGGCAAGTCGCTGAACGGCAATGGAAAGGGAAGTGTCAATGGCAACGCCACGACTCCTTGAGATTCGCCAGGGGGTGCTGAGCAAGAACGACCGCCTAGCGGCTGAGTTGCGCAACCGCTTTACTGCGGCTGGCATTTTTGTCGTCAACCTGCTCTCTAGCCCTGGCGCCGGCAAAACCCGGCTGCTCGAAGAAACGATGCGTCGCATGCGGCAGCGCAACCTGCGGGTGGCGGCGCTCGTCGGCGACCTGGCGACCGACAACGATGCGCAGCGCCTGGCGCGCAGCGGCGCACCGGTGCGCCAGATTCAGACTGGCGATCTGTGCCACCTGGAGGCGCACCTGATCGAACGCTATCTGGAAGGTTGGAACCTGAACGACTTCGATGTGCTGTTTATCGAAAATGTCGGCAACCTCGTCTGCCCGACAGGGTACGACCTGGGTGAGGCAGCGCGCGCGGTGCTGCTGTCGGTGACCGAGGGCGAGGATAAGCCGTTGAAATATCCTGGCGCGTTCGTGTCGGCGGATTGCGTGGTGGTCACCAAGGTCGATCTGGCGGAAGCAGTTGAATTCGACACGCGCACTGCCGAAGCGAACATCACCTCGGTCCATCCCGGCGTACCAATTTTGTACACCTCGGCGCGCACCGGCGCCGGGCTGGACGACTGGATCGCCTGGCTTGATGCACGGCGACGTGCGATGTCGGCGGTAGCGGAAGTCTCTTCTCCCGGTTATGCACAAGACTAGTAAGGAGCACGTGGCGGTATGGCAACGCTGTTATGGTTCCAGGGCGGCGCATGCAGCGGGAATACCATGTCGTTTCTCAACGCTGAGGAACCGACGGTCTGCGACCTGCTAACCGACTTTGGCATCGAGTTTCTCTGGCACCCCTCGCTCGGCATGGAACTGGGTGAGCAGGCGCAGGCATTGTTCCACGCGCTGGCGCGCGGCGAGAAGCCGCTGGACATTTTCGTGTTCGAGGGAACGGTCATCCGCGCGCCGAACGGCACCGGGCGCTACAACATGTTCGCTGAGCGCCCGATGCTGGAGTGGGTGCGGATGCTTGCGCCACAAGCGGGGATTGTCGTCGCGATTGGCGATTGCGCCTGCTGGGGCGGCATTCCGGCAGTCCCACCAAATCCGTCGGACTCGATTGGGCTCCAATTCCTGCGGCGTGAGTTTGGCGGCTTTCTGGGGAAAGATTTCCGCTCGAAATTGGGGCTGCCGGTGATCAACATTCCCGGCTGCCCGGCGCATCCCGACTGGATCACCCAGATCCTTGTGGCGCTGGCGACCGGGCGCGCGCACGACATTGCCCTCGACGAGCTCAATCGCCCGAAGACGTTCTTCACCAGTTTCACGCAAACCGGCTGCACCCGCAACCAGTACTTCGAGTACAAGCAATCGACGACGGAGTTTGGCCAGGGGACGCGCAAAGGGTGTCTGTTCTACGAGTTCGGTTGCCGCGGACCGATGACGCGCTCGCCGTGCAACCGCATCCTCTGGAACCGCCAGTCGAGCAAGACGCGCGCCGGCATGCCCTGCACCGGGTGCACCGAGCCGGAGTTTCCCTTCTTCGACCTGGCGCCTGGCACGGTGTTCAAGACGCAGAAGATCAGTGGCACAATCCCGAAGGATATGCCCGCCGGTCTCGACCCGATCAGTTACATGGGGCTTGCCGCCGCAGCGCGCGTCGCTGCGCCTCAGTGGGCGAAAGAGGATATGTTCGTCGTCTAGCCGTAACGTTCCAGAGGAGAGAGCGCAATGACTGCGACTGTGAGCACAAAACGCATGGACCTCCACGTGAGTCCGCTGGGGCGCGTGGAAGGCGACCTTGATCTGCGCGTCATCGTCGAGGATGGCGTGGTGACGAAGGCGTGGACGGAAGCCGGCATGTTTCGCGGCTTCGAGATGATTTTGAAGGGGAAAGACCCACAGGCAGGGCTGATCGTGACGCCGCGCATCTGCGGCATCTGCGGCGGCAGCCATCTGTACAAATCCGCCTTTGCGCTGGATGTCGCCTGGCGCACTGAGCTGCCGCCGAACGCGCTGCTGGTGCGTAACATCGCGCAGGCATGCGAAACGTTGCAGAGCGTGCCGCGCTGGTTCTACGCGCTGTTCGCCATCGATCTAACCAACCGGCGCTACGCGAAGGCAAAGGGGTACGACGAAGCCGTGCGCCGCTTCGCACCGCTGGTGGGCGAGTCATACGAGCGCGGCGTGACCATGTCGGCGAAGCCGGTTGAGATCTACGCTATCTTCGGCGGGCAATGGCCCCACTCCAGCTTCATGATCCCCGGCGGGGTGATGTGCGGTCCAACGCTCTCTGACGTGACCCGCTCGATCGCCATCCTCGAAGAGTTCCGCCACAACTGGCTCGAGCCGTATTTCCTGGGATGTTCCGTCGACCGCTGGCTGGAGATCAAGACCTGGGAAGATATGCTGGCATGGGTCGATGAGAATGAGTCGCAGCACAATTCCGACCTAGGCTTCTTCCTGCGGTTTGGGCTAGAGATTGGACTGGACACATTCGGCGCCGGGTGCGGCAACTACCTGGCGATGGGCACCTACCTGCACCATGAGAAGTACAACCGTCCGACAATCGAAGGACGCAATGCGGCGCTCATCCAGCGTTCCGGCGTCTATGTGAATGGGAAACACTACGAGTTCGACCAGGCGCGGGTACGCGAGGATCACACCTACTCATTCTACCAAGGGAGCGGCCTGCTCCACCCCTTCGAGGGACGCACCGAGCCGATGGATCCAGCAGAAGCCAAGCGTCAGGGCAAGTACACCTGGGCGAAGGCGCCGCGGTACGAGGTTGATGGTCTCGGCTACGTGCCGCTCGAAGTCGGTCCGCTGGCGCGCCAGGTCATCGCAGGAAAGCCGGGTGAAGACTGGCAGGACGTCGATCCGCTCTTCTCCGACATCATTGCCAAAAAGGGACCAAGCGTGCTGGTGCGCGTGCTGGCGCGGCTGCATGAAGAAGCCAAGCTGTATAAGAAAGTCCGCGAATGGCTTGGCGCGATCGATCTGCACGACCGCTTCTATATCAAGCCGGTCGAGCACGAATTCGGCAGAGGCTTCGGCGCCACCGAGGCGGCGCGCGGCGCCCTTGCCGACTGGATTGTGCTGGAGAATGGCAAAATCGCCAACTACCAGATCATTACGCCGACTGCGTGGAACATCGGACCGCGCGACAGCCAGAACGTCGATGGACCGATGGAACAGGCATATATCGGGACGACGATCCACGATCCTAGCGATCCGGTCGAATTGGGGCATGTGGCACGCAGCTTCGACTCCTGTCTGGTCTGCACCGTCCACGCCTACGACTCGAAGACCGGCAAGGAGATCGGCGTCTATCGGATCGGCGAGACAGGATAGATGCAGACCCTGATCATTGGATGCGGCAATCTGCTGCGCGGCGACGACGGCGTCGGTCCGATCCTTATTCGTCGGTTATGGGAGATTGGTCTGCCGGAGGGCGTCCGCGTGGCGGATGGCGGGACGGCGGGAATGGACGTGGCATTTCAGATGCGCGGCGCGGATCGGGTGATCATTGTGGACGCCTGCCGCACCGGCGCTGCCCCTGGCACGCTCTACCGCGTGCCGGGGGAACACCTCGAACACCTGCCGCCGCCAACCGGGATCAATCTCCATGCCTTTCGCTGGGACCATGCGCTGGCATTCGGGCGCTGGCTGTTGAAGGACGCCTATCCGCGCGACATTACTGTGTTTCTGATCGAAGGCGGATGCTTCGATTACGGCGCGCCGTTGAGTCCTGCCGTGCAGGCGCGGATGGAGGAACTGGCGCAGTCGCTCGTCGCAACCCTCAGTACGACCGATGCTGTCTGTTGAGCTGACCGAGAAGGGATATCTGCACCTTCCCGTCGATCTGGCGCAGCGCTACTTTCCAAACGATGCGCTGGTTGCAATGGTGCGTGATGGCGAGTTATGGCTGCTACCAACGCGCGGACCGGCGGCGGGAGGTCTGTTGCTCAAGCAGCGCAACCGGCAGGGAGATCGCAGTGTGCTGATCCGGGACGTGCTGCCGCCCGACACGTCTCCCGGCTGGCGGACGGCGCACTGGGACGACGAGCACGGCGCGTTGCGGGTTGCACTCCAGGTTTAGTCAGAAAGGCTGACGCAAAGGCGCCAAGACGCAAAGGAGCGCGCAACAATTGTGAGGATTGTATTCGTCAGTTGCACCACAGAGATACAAAGCGCACAGAGAGCGCAATTCGTTTATTCGTTGACCCATTCGTTTATTCGCTGACGCATTCGTTTATTCGTTGACCCATTCGTTGACCCATTCGCTCATTCGTTAACGCAGGGACCAGATCGTGACCTCCGAAAACGCCTCCAATCACGACACGCCCCTTGGAGTCGCCACGCTCATCGGCTATGAGCGTGGGCAATGGATCGTGTATCTGGAGGTCGCCTTTCCCGACGGCGTGCGCCGTCATCGGATCAGCGCCCATCGCACCAGGCGAATGGCGGAGATCGCAGCCGATATGTACCGTCGTAGCGCCATGCGTGATACACCGTTTCGAGACGAAGGATTGTAGCGCAAGAATAAGAGTATGACCCATCGACTGCTCCATCCGCAGCCGCTTGGCATTTTCCCGCTTCCCGCCGGGTATCTGGTCATACCGGCGACGGATGGCGGCGCCGAACTGTGCGCGGCGCTGCTGACCGGTCGCGTTCCTGAAAGCGTTCCGGCTCATCTGCGCTTTTACGTCCAGGCGCTCAGTGGCGATATAGATGGGGCGTGGCAGGCGCTAGAGGGCGACCCGTCTCCCGAAGCGCGCTACAACCGCTTCGTGCTGCGCGGCAACCCTGAAGATTATGCGCGGTTGCGCAGCGAACTCGACGGCGAACTCGGCGCATTGCTCGATCTCGTGGCGTACACGACCGGCGTCATCGACCAACCGCCGGACGCGGAAGGTTGCCATGGCGAGGTGGCGGCATGCATCCGCGCTGCCCAGGCTGCGCACGCGATGGAGATCGACCAGCGCGAGGTCGCCTGCGCGCTGCTGCAACAGGCGGTCGCCGACGTGCGCGACATCTCGCCCCTCTTTGCCGCACAGTTGCTCGGCGATCTGGCGGAGATGCAGGCGCTTGACAACGATCCCGACGCTGCGATCCGGTCGTTGCGCGAGGCGCTGGCGCTGATCGGATTGCACAGCCTGCCCGACGTGCGTGCGCATCTGGCGTTGCGGCTGGGCATGCTCTATCAGGAATGCGCCGAAGGACGGCGCGCCATGCTGCTTGAGGCGAGCAAGTGCTACCAGGAGGCGCTGCGTTTCTATACGCGCGAGACAGCGCCTGAACTCTACGCACTGGCGCAGAACAATCTGGCGCTCGTCTATCTGGCGATGCCGTTGACTGAAGCTAGCGACCAGTTGCGCAAAGGGATCGCAGTACAGGCGTTGCGCGAGGCGCTGACGATCTACACGCGCGAGACGCATCCCGATCTCTGGCGCCGCACGCAACTCAACCTGGCGAATGCGCTTCAGTACCTGCCGTCGGCGAACCTGCACGATCATCTAATCGAAGCGGTTGGGCTGTACGATGAGTTGCTGGCGACCTGCGACCCGCGCCGTGATCCGGCGGGATATGCGCGAATCCTCGCCAACCAGGGCAACGCGCTGGCGCATTTGGGGGACTTTGCGCGTGCGCGGCGGCAGTTGAGCGAGGCGCGACGCCTGTTTGCCGCGTGCAGCGACGCCGATGCTGTGACCGGCGTTGATGAGGTCCTGGCAGAAATCGCGCGGCAGGAAGCTGCCATTAGTGCAGAGGACGGTCGTGGAAGCGTATCAGCGCCTGCAGTTTGATCTGCTGCTCGGCATCGCTGTCGAGCGCTTCGTTGAGCGGATCACACATCGCTGTGGCGGGTATGAAGCGGCGCTTGCGCGGTTGCGCACCGATCCACAGGGTGAAGGGGTCTGGCTTGACACGTTTGTGCAGGCGTTTCTGCGCGATTTTCTGCTCGACAACCCGGCAGGCGCATGCTTTATTCTCCAGGCGCTCGAACGTCGCCGGATCGCCGCACCGCAGCCGGGCACGATCGGAACCATGCTGGAACAGATGGCGCTGCGCGCCTTCGCCGATCTCCTCGCTGCGAAGGCTGCAGAAGCGCTGGAAATATCCAGTGCAACCTCGGAGGAGCCTTGAGAAGATGATCTGGTATCGCCGGATCTAGCCCGCGCAGGCGGGCTTCGCAATTGTAGCCCGCGACTTCAGGCGCCAGGTAGACCAGACAACTCGCAACAATACGTATCGCTTGAGACGTGAGCTTGCTATGACAACGACACACAACAGCCACGATGCCGCCATCGACGAACTGGAGCGACTGGCGCTGCGGATTGATCAGGCAGCAGCAGCGGTGAACAAACTGGACGAGCAGGCGCGTGAGCGCGCACTCGAACTGCAACGCGCCGTCGAAGCCTTCCACAAAGAAGCGCTCATTCGCATCGTGCGCCGCCTGAAGGACGATCCGCGCGGCAGGGAACTGCTCTTCGAGATGGTGGACGATCCGCTGATCTACGCGCTCTTCGCCCGCCACGGGATCGTGCGCCCGAACATCGTCATGCGCGTCTCGCGCGTTCTCGACGCGGCGCGTCCCTACATCCGCTCGCACGGCGGCGATGTCGAACTCGTCGAAGTGCGCGATAACGTCGCCTACGTCCGGCTACACGGCAGTTGCAACGGATGCTCGCTTTCGGCGGTGACGCTGCGCAACGAAATCGAAGCCGCGCTGCGCGCCAATGTCCCCGAAATTACCGGTGTGCAGGTCGTGGCTGCCGAAGCCGTCCCGGCGCTGATCATGCCTGAGAGCATCGGCGTGCGCGACCATCTCGCCGGATGGGTCGCCGGTCCAATGGCAAGTGATGTCCCTCCTGGCTCGATGCGCCGCATGAAAACCGATCAGGCGGACATTCTGATCATCAACCTCGACGGGCGGCTGAGCGCGTTTCGCAACGCCTGTGCACATCAGGGGCTGCCGCTCGACGACGGGTTGCTCGACCCGGCGAGCGGCACGCTCACGTGTCCGTGGCACGGCTTTTGCTACGACGCTGGCAGCGGCGAATGCCTGACCGCACCGCAGGCGCAACTGGAGCCATTTCCGCTGCGCGTCGAACAGGGGCGCATCTGGGTGCGCCCGACGCAGGGATAGGAGGAAACCGATGGTGCGCCCGCTCGTCTGGATCGGCGCGCACGCGCCTGGTGCGCTGACGCTCCCTCCTGCCAATCCCACGCCATCGCATCTCTATGCGCCTCGCGGAGTGTATCTCGATGATCGCACGCTAATCGTCGCCGACTCCGGCAACCATCGCGTGCTCATCTGGCATAGCGTTCCTGATCGTGATGGGCAACCGGCGGACGTGGTGCTGGGGCAGCCCGATTTCTACAGCGAAGGGCCGCAGGCTGCCGGTCGCGGTCCGCGGTACGGGATGTACCTGCCGACCGGCGTGATCGTGATTGAAGGACGGTTATACGTTGCCGACTCGTGGAACCACCGCATTCTGGTGTGGGATCGCATTCCTGAAACATCGAGCGTTCCACCGGACGACGTCATCGGGCAGGCGGATCTGGACGAATGTGAGCCAAACCGCGGCGGCGACGTCACAGGACGCGGCTTCTACTGGCCCTACGGCATCGGGTGGGTTGCTGGTCGCTTCTATGTCGCCGACACTGGCAATCGCCGCGTCCTCGGCTGGAACGGCATTCCCGAAGATCGGCAACCGCCCGATCTGGTGCTTGGTCAAAACGACGAGTACAGCCACGCTGAAAATCGCGGCGAGGCGCCATCAGCGTGTTCCTTCCGCTGGCCCCACGCGATTGCTGGCGATACTACCACCCTGTACGTCGCCGATGCTGGCAACCACCGCGTGCTCGGCTGGACGCCGATCCCCGCGCGCGATACACCGGCGTGCCTGGCGCTTGGGCAACGCGACTTCCAGAGCGCCTGGGAGATGCCGCACACGCCGCCGGGACCGTCTGCACTCCGATTTCCGTATGCGGTCGTGTGCGAATCGGGCAGGCTGATCATCGCCGATACTGCCAACAACCGGGTGCTGGTGTGGCATACACTGCCGCGTGAAGGCGCGTTCCTGCCTGCCGACGCCGTCATCGGGCAGCCAGATTTTGCTGGCAACGGCGAAAATCGCTGGCAGGCGGTCGAACGTGACACCCTCTGCTGGCCCTATGGCATCTCCTGTTGCAACAACCGGCTGGCAATCGCCGACTCAGGCAATAATCGTGTTATCATATGGGATATTAGTGTCTGATGCCCTTCTCCGCATGCACTTCGTCGCTTTTTTCGGATATGTCTTTCGAAGGTTCGACATGCCGTCTTCTCCGACTCAGGCGCGCAGCGAGAAGGGTCGGAGCTCACAAGTGGAGGTGTTTTCCTGGCAGGCCCATACGTCGTATCACCCGTATCGGGCATTAGGATGCCCAAACTCCCCCTTCTTCCGCGTGCGGGAGAAGGGGGCGGCTCACGAGGTTTTCCGGCACGCCCTTCCGTTGCATCGCCCGTTTCAGGCAACAGGACGCCCCAACGCCCCCTTCTCCCCTTCTCGTGGGAGAAGGGGGTGGGGGATGAGGGGAACAAGGGTGTCGGGACGCGGAAAATATCCATCGCACCCAAAATGCTACGCTTGTGAGAGAGATGGGCGAGGGATCTCACAAGGGTAGATTTTTCCGGCGAGCCCTTGTACGGAATTGCCTGTATGAGGCGGCAGGACGCCCTAACTCCCCCTTCTCCCCTCGTGGGAGAAGGGGTGGGGGGATGAGGGGAAACAGGACGTCAGGATGCGGAAAACATTCGTAACATCCAACTGGCGGCAGAAAGGCGCCAGAGCGGCGTGCATCCACGTGGAACCACTGGACTTACGCACTCGACAAACCACACGTGACTCGTAACCGCGAAATCGGAAACGTGTGAAAGGGCAGCGCCATGTGTCTCGGCATTCCTGGTCAGGTGAAAGAAATCTACGAAATGAACGGCATTCGTATGGGCAAAGTCGATTTCAACGGTATTGTCAAGGATGTCTGCCTGGCATACCTGCCCGACATTGCCGTTGGCGACTATACGATTGTGCATGTTGGATTTGCCATCACGCGCCTCGATGAGCAATCGGCGTTGGAGACGCTGGCGCTCTTCCAGAGCATGGGTTTACTCGATGAGGAGTTGCGCACCGACGCGGCGGAGGAGGAAGCAACATGAAGTACCTGGACGAATATCGCAACCCGGAGTTGGCGCAGCGGCTGTTTGCCGAGATTCGTCGTATTACGACGCGCCCCTGGGCGATCATGGAAGTGTGCGGCGGGCAGACGCATTCGATCATTCGCAACGGGATCGACCAGCTTCTTCCAGAAGAGATCGAACTCATTCACGGTCCCGGCTGTCCGGTCTGTGTGACGCCGCTGGAGATCATCGATAAGGCGCTGGCAATCGCGTCTCGTCCGGAAGTTATCTTCTGTTCGTTCGGCGATATGCTGCGCGTGCCGGGGAGCACGAAAGACCTGTTCCGCGTCAAGAGCGAAGGGGGCGATGTGCGCGTGGTCTATTCGCCGCTCGACGCCGTGCGCCTGGCGCAGCAGCACCCCGACCGCGAGGTGGTCTTCTTTGGCATCGGCTTCGAGACGACAGCGCCTGCCAATGCTATGGCAGTGTTGCAGGCGCATCGCCTGGGGTTGCGCAACTTTTCGATGCTGGTGTCGCATGTCCTGGTGCCGCCCGCCATCTCCGCCATCATGGAGTCGCCGACGAACCGGGTGCAGGGGTTCCTGGCAGCCGGGCATGTATGCAGCGTGATGGGCACCTGGCAATATCGTCCGCTGGTCGAACGCTACCGCGTGCCGATCGTGGTCGCCGGGTTTGAGCCGCTCGATATCCTGGAGGGAATTCGCCGCGTCATTCTGCAACTGGAGTCGGGGCGCGCTGAACTCGACAACGCCTACGAGCGCGCCGTGCGTCCAGAGGGGAACGTCGCTGCGCAACAGGTGCTATCGGAAGTCTTCGAGGTGACCGACCGGGCATGGCGTGGCATTGGCGTCATTCCGCAGAGCGGCTGGCGCCTGCGCGACGCCTACCGCGCCTACGACGCCGAAGTGCGCTTTGCAGTCGGCGACATTCAAACGCGCGAATCGCCGATCTGTCGCAGCGGCGAAGTGCTCCAGGGCATGCTGAAGCCCAATCAGTGCCCGGCGTTCGGCAAGGAGTGCACCCCGCGCACCCCGCTCGGCGCCACGATGGTATCGAGCGAAGGCGCCTGTGCCGCTTATTACCAGTATGGACGGTTCATCAAGGCTGAAGAGGTGGGAGTCGCACGATGAGCGCAGGGCTGAACTTTGAGGGATGGTCGTGCCCGCTGCCGTTGCGCGATCACCCGAATATCGTCATGGGGCACGGCGGCGGCGGCAAACTCTCAGCGGAACTGGTTGAACACCTGTTCCTGCCCGCATTCGCCGAGGCAGGCGCAGTCGATCCGGGCGACGCGGCGCTGGTAGCGATTGGCGGGGCGCGGCTGGCATTCTCGACCGACTCGTTCGTTGTGCGGCCCCTCTTCTTCCCCGGCGGCAACATTGGCGAGCTGGCAGTGAACGGCACGATCAACGACATCGCCATGCGCGGCGCGCAGCCGCTCGTCCTCAGCGCGGGGTTCATTCTGGAAGAAGGGATGCCGCTCGATCAACTCGCCGCCATTGCGCGCAGCATGGGCGCGGCTGCGCGCCGCGCCGGAGTCACCCTGGTTGCAGGCGATACCAAAGTCGTTGATCGCGGGCACGGCGACGGGGTCTATATCAACACCAGCGGCTTCGGCATCGTGCCGGAAGGGATCGACATTGGACCGACGCGGGCGCAACCGGGGGATGTGATCATCGTCAGCGGCACGATTGGCGACCACGGCATTGCCATTCTCAGCGTGCGCGAAGGGCTTGAGTTCGGCGCGACGATTGAGTCGGACACGGCGCCGCTCAACGGGCTGGTCGCCGATCTGCTGGATGAAACGCGCAATATCCACGTCCTGCGCGATCCGACGCGTGGCGGGGTGGCATCGGCGCTCAACGAAATCGCGCGCGCCTCGCAGGTCGGCATGGTCATCGACGAACGCAACCTGCCGGTGCAGGACGCCGTGCGCGCAGCGTGTGAACTGCTTGGCATGGACCCGCTTTATGTGGCGAATGAGGGGAAACTGATCGCCATCGTGCCGCCTGCCGACGCCGAACGACTGCTGGCGCGCATGCGCGCGCATCCACTGGGGCGACAGGCAGCCATCATTGGGCGCGTCACCGCCGACCATCCAGGGCTGGTAGTCGCACGCACCGGCATTGGCGGAACGCGCATCGTCGATATGATGGTTGGCGAACAGTTGCCGCGGATTTGCTGATTCATCGTTTCACGGCGTCGCCGCATCGATCACGTCCAGATTGACGCCCCAGACGCGCAGCGGCGCGGTCGCCTGCGGGGTCAGGTGCAGAATGGTCTTGCCTGGACGCAAGGACAGGTCCACGTGCACCGTCTGCGTTCCCGGCTGAAGCGTCCATTCGGCGCGCTGTTCGCCGCTCAGTTCGCCGAGCTGCAAACGCCCCGCATGTTCCGCCTCCAGGCGCAGGTGCAGGCGGATGCGGCGCGCCTCAGAGCTGTATACCATAAGCTGCGCCGGTCTCGCCAGCAAGCGACTGACAGGCTGCTGGTCCAGCCAGGAAAGGTCATTGTCCCAGGTCGAAATCTCTACTACGGTATTTACGGGGCGTCCATCCGCTAACAAGGGGGAGTCCCATCCTGCGCCAATGCCGAGGAAGGGAACCGTCGTTGCGGGCGGCGACAGCCGATAGACCAGCACGCTGCCATACGCTTCCTGGTCGCCGAGCCAGAAGGAGCGGCGCAAGCCGGATGCAGCACGATTGTCAGACGCTTTCACGAACGCGACATCCCGATAGAGCGGCGGTCCGCCTGCCGCCGTCTCAGCGATGCGGGTCATGTTGCTATAGCGAAGCGCTCCGCCTGCTGAGTGCAGCATCAGATACCGGACATTGAAGTAACTGAACACACTTGGTGCGATCGCCGCCATATCCTGCTGAATAATATCCGGTGCCGGCTTGGCGTATGCCAGGACGCGCAACACCGGGAGTTCGTCCAGGATGGCATACGGCAGACGCCGCGCCGTGTGCCCGCCCACCAGCGGCTTGTGATGCACGGTCTGATAGAGCATATAGAACGGGCTGGTGGCAGAGTATAGTGGTGCCTCCATCACTGCGAACGCGCCCGGCTCACGGTTGATCTCCTGGTAGTAGGCCGGAATCCACACGCCAACCAGCGGAAAGGGGAGCGTAAGGTTGTCGAAAATCAGCAGCGCGATGCTGCCTGCAACGACCAACCGTGTCCTGAGACCGACAGTCTTTCCCGTTGGTAAAGGCCGGGACGCCCTAGTCGTCGAGCGCCCTGCTGCCAGCAGCGCCTGCACGCCGTATGCCGCCAGGACGGCGAGCGCAATCATCGCCACGACAATGAACCGCATCGGGTAGCGAAAGATGTTGACAAAGGGCAGCTCGAAGAGCAGCGCCGCAGGCAAAGGAATGCCCGGTCGCCAGCCAGCAAGCTGCAGTTCCGGTCCCATTGCCAGCAGGATGAACACCCCGACGCTTGCCGCCCAGAATCCGCGTTCGCGCCCCGCCCGCAGCCCCAGCGTCGCCAGCGCCAGCGTCACGATGCCGAGATACGCCGTCTTCGTCTGGATATGAGTGCCTGCTTTATATGATTGCGCCCGTTCAGCCACGGTTCCCCACAGCGGGTGCAACTGGCTCGGAATGAGCAGGTCCGCCAGGTCAACCGAATGCTCCCGGCGAAACATCGGTCCGCCTTCTGTGGCTGCCGTCGGTACATCGAGCGCCGCGCGCGCCGTTGCAATGATCCACGGTGCCGCCAGCGCGAGCGCGACGCCCAGCGCGCCCAGCACCGGGACGCCCGCACGCAGGCGCGCACGCCACGTCGCCGGCGCCAGTGTATGTCCCACGCGCGCAGGCGCGGCAATGAGCCAGCAGCCATACCAGCCTGCCCAAATCAGGATGAAAAGGAAATGCTGCCAGTCGGCCAGCATATTGAGCCACAGTGACAGCCCGGCGAGCAGGACGGCGCGCAGCGACGACTGGCGCGCCGCGCGGCGCAGCGCCAGAATCGCCAGCGGCAGCGGCCAGGCGGCGACCAGATTGGTATTACCGCCCATCACCTGCGCGAGGAGATAGCCACTGCACGCAAACACTGCGCCCGCTGTCAGCGCTGCCGGACGACTGCCGGTCACATCGAGCGCTAGAAGATAAGTATATAAACCGCACAGGGTAAGCGATAGTAGAATAGCCAAATTATACGCAAAGGTAATATTGAGTTTTAGAACTGAGTTGACGGGGAGCGTAATTATTAGGTGAACTGGCAGGGTGAGCAGGAAGTTGATCGGATTGAGCGTGTGCAGCAGCAGACTGGCGCCTTGCGGATGGTAGAGCATTGGGGTGAAGTACGGGTTCGCGCCGGTCAGCAGCGCCTGCCGCAACCACCATAGATTCCACACGTTCATCCAGGAATCATAGGCGTCACCGGGAATAGCGCGCGTCAGGTACAGCGCCAGTGGTCAGGTCATCGCCAGCGCCAGCGCGAGATACAGACAAAGGGAGCAAAGAGGTTTCGCAGATGATCGATATGCAGACGTGATGTAAAAAGAGATCTTCGGTGATGCTGCGCTGCGAAGTGTGTCTGATGACTGTCAGTATGCTCTTGCATGCGGTTCAGAGTCTCATCTTCCGGCTCTGCGAGATTTCTCGAAAAGAAAGATTGACGCAAAGGCGCAAAGCTTCGCGGCCAATAGGACCCATCGGTGCGTCTCGCGCATGTGTGCTAGACTTT